>CAMYMI010000006.1:0-19414 GCA_947259415.1 uncultured Ectothiorhodospiraceae bacterium
TGCAATAGCCGGGTATTCTGGTGTTGAATACTAGGGTCAGCTGCAGCGGAGACTGGTAATGAATCAAAACTGGCAGGAACGCACCCGTCCTGTACGTCTTGAAGGGCGCTATGAGTTCCAGGATTACAGTACCTTGCGTGACTTCCTGGAGCGGGCTGCCGAGTTGTCCGAGCGTGAAGGCCTGTATCCCGATATGGGGTTTGGCCGCGACTACGTGAATATCACCATTCACGTGGAAGAGGGCGACGAGGCTCTGGGCGATATTCAGCACCGCTTCGCCGAGCTGCTCGATCAGCTTGCCGACGAAACCACTCACTGAGCGGCTCCCGGAATGCCCGTCATTGCCGTAGTTGGCAACAAGGGTGGCGCAGGGAAAACCACGCTCAGCGTCAACCTTTCCGCAGGGCTGGCCAAGCAGGCCAGTATCGCAGTTCTTGACGCCGATCCGCAGGGCGCCTCCATACAATGGCGGGAAACAGCCGACATTCAGGATTCTCTTTCAGTATTCCCTGCAACCGAAAATCTGCAGGTCCAGGCAGCGGAACTTGCCCGCGAGTTTGACTACGTGGTGGTCGACTGCCCACCGTCAGTCCACGCTCCGCAAACCATTTCCATACTGGTAGTCACCGATCTGGCGCTGATACCGGTACAACCTTCACCGGTTGACTTGTGGGCCACGGTCCACATAGAGCGGGCGATAGCCGAAGCCCGTGAAACCAACCCCGCGCTGCGATCCATGCTGGTGATCAATCAGCTGGAAACCAGAACGATCCTTTCCCGCGTGGTGCGCGAGGCATTGGCCGAGATTTCCCTGCCCGTCGCCAAGACGGCCTTGCGACGGCGCGCGGTGTACCGCAACAGCGCCCTTGAAGGCAAGAGCGTATTCGATATGGGTGCGCGCGGCGCGGCTGCGGTGGAAGAACTTGAACAACTTATCCTGGAGGTAACCGTATAATGACCACTGCCGACAAGACCAAGCAGCAGTTGCTTGATTCCATGCGCAAGAGCAAATCTGGCGCAGCCCGCAAGCCGGCAGCCGGTACCCGTGCCAAGACCACCCCGAAGACCACCGCCCGTCGCGCGCCGGCAAAGAAGGCCGCTGCACCGAAGCGGCCTGCCCCGGCCGAGACCGCAATGCTGGCTGTTACCCGGCAAACCAGCGACGACCCTTACCAGAGCCGCGGCAGGATCTGGCCTGACTGAGCGCCCGACCGGGATCATCTTTCATCTATACTTCTATAAAGAATCATATATCATTGTATATGTGATGGCAGTGTCTGCCCTGACCGTGCGCGGCGAGGGACGATTCCGTCATGATGAGAATTGCGCTCTAATTCAAGGGGTCAGTCCATGCCCGTTTCGGATGATGTAGGCTACACACCACCCTTGACCATGCCGGACTACCTGATCCGGCACGCCACCCTGCGGCAACTGCAGGTGTTCGAGGCCATCGTCAGGCTGGGCAGTTTCACGCGCGCGGCCGAGGAACTGTTCCTGACCCAGCCAACGGTTTCCATGCAGACCAAGAAACTGTCGGAAGTCCTCGGCTTGCAGCTGTTCGAACACATCGGTCGCAATATCACGCCTACCGAAGCCGGCATGGAGCTGTACGCAGCCTGCCGTCAGGTATTCGAGACCCTCGCCAACCTCGAGATGAAGGTCGCCGACCTGAAAGGCCTGAAGCGCGGCCACCTGCGCATCGGGGTAATCACCACAGCCAAGTACCTGGCCCCGGAGATGCTCGGGCAGTTCAGCCGTCTTTATCCCGGCATCGAGCTGTCGTTGAAGGTCACCAACCGCGAGCGCATCATCGAGCGGCTCCATGCCAACGAGGATGACCTGTACATCACTGGTTTGCCGGAAGAGGATCTGAATGTCGAGGCGTTTCCCTTCGCACCCAACCCCCTGGTCGTCATCGCACCACGCGAGCATCCGTTGGTTGGGAAGCAAAACGTATCGCTCAAGGAAATCAGTCGGGAGCCTTTCATCATGCGCGAGCCCGGATCCGGTATCCGTGACGCCACCTTGCGCGTTTTCAATGCGCACGGCTGCCGCCCGAAGGTGCGCATGGAGCTCGGTAGCAACGAGGCCATCAAGCATGCCGTGGTTGGCGGACTCGGCCTGTCCGTGCTGTCGCTGCACACCCTGCTGCTGGAGGGTACCGAGGGCGCAGTGGCCATCCTCAACGTCAAGGACTTCCCGATCATGCGGCAGTGGTACATTGTCTACCCCAAGGGCAAGGAACTGTCGCTGGTCGCGCGCACCTTCCTGGAGTTCGCGATCGCCAGCGAGGACATGATTCACGAACGCATGGAGGCGTTGTGGCCGGCTATGAAGCAGTACCTGCACAAACCGAAGAAGACCGGCGCACGCAGCAGAAAAAAGTCATCTATCAGAAAGACGGCCAGAAAAAAGACAAAGTGAGGATGTGCCGGTCCTTCATCGACAGCGACCGGCGCCGACAGCATGCAACTGTTCAATGAAATAAACCTGCGCAACGTTCGCGGCGATGTGTTCGGCGGCATCACGGCCGCGGTGATCGCCCTGCCGATGGCGCTGGCCTTCGGTGTCGCCTCGGGCGCCGGCGCGGAGGCCGGGCTCTACGGCGCGATACTGGTCGGCCTGTTTGCCGCGCTGTTCGGCGGCTCCCCCTGTCTGATGTCCGAGCCCACCGGCCCGATGACCGTGGTATTCACCGCGGTCATCGCCAAGCTGATCGCATCTGATCCGGTCAACGGCATGGCGATGGCCTTTACGGTCGTTATCCTCGCCGGACTGTTCCAGATCCTGCTGGGCGTCCTGCGTCTTGGCAAGTACGTCACCCTGATGCCGTACACGGTGGTATCAGGTTTCATGTCCGGCATCGGCATCATTCTGATCATTCTGCAGCTTGCCCCCTCTCTGGGCGAGCCTGTGCCGGCCGGCGGGGTTATCGGCGTCCTGCAAAATCTGCCTGAACTGGTGGCCGGCATCCAGCCGCCGGAAACCCTGCTGGCCGGCGCCACGCTCGCCATCCTGTTCCTGATGCCTGCCAGGCTGACCCGCTACATACCGGCGCAGCTGGCCGCGCTGGTCGTCGTCACCCTGGCCTCCCTGGTGTTGCTCGATCTGGATGATGTACGCCGGATTGGCGAGATAGCGACCGGGCTGCCGGAGTTCAGGCTGCCCGTCTTCAGTATCGACCAGTGGCAGATCATTTTTGTCGACGCCATCGTGCTTGGTGTCCTCGGTTGTATCGATGCGCTGCTGACCTCGGTGGTGGCCGACAGCCTCACGCGCCAGGAGCACAACTCGGACAAGGAACTGGTCGGGCAGGGTATCGGCAATGTCATGTCGGGCCTGTTCGGCGGTCTGCCGGGCGCGGGCGCGACCATGGGCACGGTGGTCGCTATCCAGGCCGGTGCCCGCAGCGCCCTGGCCGGGTTGGTCAGGGTGGCGATACTCATCGTGGTCGTGCTGTGGGCTGCGGGCCTGACGGCCGTCGTCCCGCTTGCCGTGCTGGCAGGCATCGCACTGAAAGTCGGTATCAACATCATCGACTGGGGCTTCCTGAAACGGGCGCACCGGATCTCGCCCAAGGGCAGCATGATCACCTACGGCGTTATCCTGCTCACCGTGTTCGTCGATCTCATCGTCGCCGTCGGTATCGGCCTGTTCGTCGCCAACGTGATGACGGTCATGCGCCTGTCGGAGCTGCAGGCGGCCGATGTGAAGGCGGTGACCGATCCTGAAAGTCCCGATATCGAGTTGACGCCCTACGAGAAAGACATGCTCCAGGAGGCCGGTAACAAGGTGCTGCTGCTGTCCATGCGCGGATCGATCATCTTCGGCGCATCACGCGCCATCAGCCGCAAGAACTCGGAAGTCGAGGGACGCGAGGCGCTCGTCGTCGACATGACCGATATGAAGCATCTTGGCGTATCGTCCGCCCTGGCGCTGGAACAGGCCATCCTTGACATGGTGCGTGCGGGCAAGGCCGTGTACGTGGCCGGCGCCGGGGAACAGCCGCGCAAGCGCATGGAAAACCTCGGCCTGCTGGAACACATACCGCCCAGGCACTTCCAGGATAACAGGGCTAATGCCCTCCAGCTTGCCGTGTTCGGGCCGGCCGGTACGGCCAATGCAGATGTGTAGGGTGAAAACGAAAACGCGGGGACAGCGGATTCCGAATAACCGGGAATAACCGGGGTCAAATAACCGGGGTCAGATCCCAGTTTTTCCTAATATTGACATGGAATATTAGCAAAAACTGGGATCTGACCCCGGTTTATTCCCAGATACCGCTCAGCATGGCGATGCCGTGTGCGTTGTGTTCGACTGCCGTCTGCAGCAGGTCGACCTTCATACCGCCCAGTGCGTATACCGGCATGGGCAGGTCGCGGCAGGCCGCGGCAAATCCCTCCCAACCCAGTACCGGCGCGCCCGGGTGCGACTGCGTCGGTAACACCGGCGAGAGCACCGTAAAATCTGCGCCCAGCCGGGCGGCCTTGAGCAGTTCATCGCGGTTGTGGCACGAGGCCGCCCACATCATGTCTGTCACTGGCGGTGCATCGAGTTCAATGAACTGTTCGGTCTGCAGATGCA
This sequence comes from uncultured Ectothiorhodospiraceae bacterium, assembly GCA_947259415.1. GTDB lineage: Bacteria > Pseudomonadota > Gammaproteobacteria > UBA9214 > UBA9214 > CAMYJZ01. Next base: position 4,585 of record CAMYMI010000006.1, read on the forward strand.
CGCCATCCGCGTCAATGTCTCTCGCAAGCCCGATATCGCCGTTAACCATCACCCGGGCACCGTTTGCATGACATAGGGTAACGACATCCTCCGCAAAACGGCGCAGACTGGCCGCGTCCATGTCCTTTTCGCGCACCTGTACCAGGCGTACGCCGTTCAGCAAGGCGGCCTCGAGGCGCTCTTTGAAGACATCGATACCGAGTTTGCCTGCCTGGGTGATGGCGTACACCGGCGGCAGGCGCAGGGCGTCCATGATGTCATGATTCGCGGGCAGTAACGGTTCGACATCGATGCGGTGCGGATTCTGCCAGCTCAGCTGCTGGTTCTCGCGCCCGTGCGGCTCGCCCCGCCATTCGGCGATACGAAACAGCTGCAGATTAGCGATGGCGTGCGGGTAATGAAAGGTGCGCGTGATCCACGGTTGTGCAGTGTCGATATCGATGCACAGTTCCTCGTGCAGTTCACGTGCCAGCGCGTCAACGGGTGACTCGCCGGGTTCGATCTTGCCACCGGGGAACTCCCAGTAGCCGGCCATGGCCTTGCCGGCCGGCCGTTCGGCAAGCAGCACCCTGCCATCGGCGCGCCTGATGACGCCGACGGCGACCTGGATTTCGGGTGGTGTACTCATGGTTGCGGTTTCCGCGTCATCGCCGCCAGGCAGCGGACGAGGCAGAGCGGGATCAGTTTATGGCTTTCCTGGAGTGGCCGAACCGCCCTGGTGTCAATCGCTGTCATCCAGGCTGGCATCCCAGCCGGCATCGCGGGCCCGCTGAAAGGCGTCTTTCTGGATGCGCATATAACGCTCCCGGATGTCATCCGGAAGGTTGTTGACCTGGTGGCCGTATTTTTCCCATTCCTCATGGGTTTTGGTCCACAGGTTTTCGAGCGCCTGCGTGTTCCATCCGGCGCAGGTCTCGGTCTCCGGTAAGATGCCAAAGGCCCAGGCATCGCGAATGATGCGCCCTGCCACGGTCATGCCGCCGTCGGTGTCCTTGTCGATGCCCGCATAGGGTGTTTTGCTGCTACGCATGCTGAAATTATACAGGTAGTGTGGGGGCGACCGGTACTTCCGGTGCTATTATTAACTTCAGGTGATGGATATCAGGAGTGGATAAATGGCCAGAATGACCACTCTACCGGCCCTGCACGAGGCCTTGCCCGGCCGCGCTGAGAAGATGCCGGTGACGGAACGACACTATGTCAACGGTCACGTACTCACGCCGCCGTATCCCGAGGGTATGGAAACTGCCTTGTTCGGGCTGGGCTGCTTCTGGGGGGCGGAGCGCAAGTTCTGGGAACTGGACGGGGTCTACGTTACCGCAGTGGGCTATGCCGGCGGCCTGACGCCTAACCCGACCTACCGGGAGGTGTGTACCGGTATGACTGGACACAACGAGGTGGTGCGGATGGTCTTCGATCCCGAGGTCATCAACTATGAGGATCTGCTCAAGGTATTCTGGGAGGCGCATGACCCAACCCAGGGAATGCGCCAGGGTAACGATATCGGTACCCAGTACCGCTCGGGCATTTATACCTCCGGCAGGGGACAATCCGCCGCAGCACAGGCATCGAAGGCGCGCTACCAGGAACGCTTGAGCGAACACGGCTGCGGTACCATCACCACCGAGATCCTCGCTGCCCCGGAGTTTTACTATGCCGAGGACTACCACCAGCAGTACCTGGCCAAAAACCCGGCCGGTTACTGCGGCCTGGGCGGCACCGGGGTGAGCTGCACTTAGCAGAAGAAAAAGAAAAAAAGGGGACATTCTGGTTTTTAATTTTTTCACCCACCTGTACTACCTGATAGCAATAAAAACCAGAATGCCCCCTTTTTATTCACTCACTGCTGTACAGTTAATTCCTTCTCCCCTTGAAGGGGAGAAGATTATGACTGCAGGGATGCAGGAGGTAGAGTATCGCATGGAGCAGTTACCGAGGATGAGGGGTGAGAAACGGAGTTTCTTAACTGCGTGATTTATCAAGCCTCACCCTAACCCTCTCCCAATCATGGGAGAGGGGATGTTTTTTGAATCACAGGCAATATTCTTTTGATTCGTCGAATATCCCTGGATAGTTCGAGACCATAATTACATGCATTTTAATGCTCATATGGGTAAAAAATGTGGGAGAGCAGTGAGGTTGCGCCCTTTATTCGTCACGCCTTGAATTTTTCGCTGGTCGCACCCATCCTCAGGGTATGAGTGGTTATTTCAAGGAGAAGGGCATGATCGCAGGAATTATCCTGATTGCCGCCGGGATTCTACTGGTGGTCTATCCGCCACTGCTGTCGATTATCGTGGCCGCGTTTCTGATCCTCGCCGGGGCCATGGCGCTGTCAGTGGCGCACTACAACCGCAAGCACCGGCGTCACTTCGACAACCCGACAGTCGAATTCTTTTTCAGATTCTAGCTCACTGCTGTCCCATGTACTCCCTCTCCCACCGGGAGAGGGCTGGGGAGAGGGAATATAATAAATCTAACTGCCTGATTTTATATCCCCTCATCCTCCCCTTCTCCCGAAGGGAGAAGGTACACTCTGTTTGTATTGTAGCGACTGGCATTCAGGTCCAGCGTGTAATAAAAATCTGTATAAAATTTTTCATTCATGAGGTTACTGACAATTCTAATCAAGGTTTATAAGACAGCAGTGATTCTAGCTAGTCGACGAAGGGTCCGTGCTGGTGGATCGGTTCATGATGGGGCGTACCGCTGCAGATCATGAAACGACTGTCACCTGTCGCATGGAATGCATGTGCTTGGCCGGGTTCCAGAAAGCAGGCACTGCCGGCCGTTATTTTCGTTGAACCAAGCAAAAGTTCCCCGTCGACAAGATAAAGAAATCCCTTGTGGGTCACCGGCATGTCAAAGCTGTAGTGGGCACCGTTTTCGAGCCGGACTTCCTGATAGATGACCTCGGTGTGCAGCCGCAGCGGTGAGTCGTCGCCGACAATGTGTCTGACGCTGCCGCCCTCGAAGTCCATCCGGGGGATGTCACCTGTGATGACTTCCTGATAGGCGGGGTCGATGGATTTAAGGCGTTGCGGCAGGTTGATCCAGAGCTGTATGCCGTGGCTTTCCTCGTCCTTGCCCGGCATCTCCGAGTGTACGATCCCCTTGCCGGCGGTAAACCGTTGCGCACCACCAGCGGTCACCGTTGAACGGTTGCCGAGATTGTCTTCATGGCTGATCGCGCCCTCGAACAGGTATGTGATCGCTTCGAAGCCGCGATGCGGATGCGATGGGAAGCCGGCCCCGGGCCTGATCCTGAAATTGTCCCAGAGCACGAAGGGATCATAATTCATCAGACGGCCGGGAACCGGGAACAGGCGGTTGACCTCGGCGCCATCCCCCTCCTGTGTTTGTACAGACGGGTAGAGGATATGCCCCATTGCTAGTCGCCTTTCCCCCAAAGTTCTTCAAGGCGGTTATCGCGTCCACAGCCATGGCGGTAGAACTTGTAGCGTATCGGATTCTTCTGGTAGTAGTCCTGATGGTATGCCTCGGCCGGATAGAAAGTACTGGCTGCCGTAATCCCTGTCACAACCGGTGCCTTGAACGGTTTCAGCTCATCCAGCGCCTGCTTCGATGCCAGTGCCTGCTGCCGCTGTGATTCATCGTGGTAGAAGATCTCGCTGCGGTACTGGTCGCCCCGGTCGCAGAATTGCCCGTTGGCCATGGTGGGGTCGATGTTATGCCAGAAGGTATCCAGCAGTTCCGCGTAGCTGACCCTGTTCGGATCAAAAACAATCTGCACGGCCTCGGCATGTCCGGTTCCGCCACGCGAGACCTGCTTGTAGGTCGGGTCGTCCTTGTGTCCACCGATATAACCCGAGGTCGTAGAGATTACGCCTTCGAGTTTGTCGAAGGGCGGTTCCATGCACCAGAAGCAACCCCCGGCAAAGGTAGCGATGGCGTGCTCCGGGTTTGCGGGCTCCGGTTCAGCCGGCAGTATCCCCGGCAGCGCGGCGATCAGGAGAACCAGGAGCAGGCGGAGTTGTTGGATGTTCGGCATAGTCTGAATCCAGAAAGTGTTGTCAGGGGTATGGACAACATCCGGAAGTAATTGTTTCATCATGTACTTGCCATACATTACAAATGCTTGTGTAAGGTCAAGCCGGCATCGCCCGCTGCCGATAGTGTCTATAGAGTCATAGCCACCAAGGCGAGGTCGGTAAGATGGATTACAGTTACCCTACTCCGCAGGAAGTCGGCATCCGGATTGCCCCCCATCTAAAGACCGACCGGTTCTGTGCCGGTTTTGAACACGGTCTAAGGGGTGGCCAGCTGGATAAGGTGGAATACATGCGGCTTTCGTTTCGTGAGGGCTATCGCGCTTCCAAGCTCTTTCTGCGCGAGCTGCGTCGTAACCAGGGCATCCTGGATTTTCCCGCGCGCTGGAAGATGCGGCTGAAGGCCGCCTGACGAAAACTCCAGCCCGTTTCTCAGCGGGGCCTGCCTCCGAGCATATGTCTTATCCTGGCCGGTGCCATCCGCACGGCCTGTTACCCGCCTATTCCACCGAGTGTGTCAGCCTTGTGATCCGGCTTGAGACGGTGGGGTCAGCAACGTATTCTTCAGGTCACAGACCCGGAACATCAGGATGGGGTGGTGTGTGGCCTTTGCGTATTACAACAGGCTGTCGAAAACCAGGCAGGCAATCTATCGCAAGAGTGCCCGGGTGGTGTCCATTCCCCTGGCCGATGTTCGGCCCCTGCAGATGGCGAGTCAGTCACTGCAAGCAGCGCTATCTGAGGAAGATCGGCGCACGACGCGTGCCGCATGCCAGGTGCTGGCGCAGGGGGTCACCGAGCGACTGTCCATTCCTACGGTCGAGGTGCAGGTGCTCACCGCACGTCCGCATGATGAAAGCGGTGAACTGCATGGGCTCTACAATCCGGCGGAAGGTGGCAGTCCGGCAAGAATCTGTGTCTGGATGCGTACAGCAAAACGCCGCCAGGTAGTGGCCTTCAAGTCGTTCCTGAGAACGCTGTTGCACGAGCTTTGCCACCACATTGATTATGAATACCTTCGGTTGGCAGAGTCCTTTCATACCGAAGGCTTCTACCAGCGGGAATCGAGCCTGTTCCATCAGTTGTTTCATGACGAATGCACGGGATAAAGTGAGCAATGGAAAACACGGCAGGGGCTAAACCTTGAAGGCCGTACAGATGACCGCCGTCGGCAGCCCGGAGGTCCTGGTGGCGGTCGATGTGGATGAGCCCGCGATCAGCAGCCCAACCCAGCTCAAGGTGCAGCTGAAGGCGGCCGGTGTGAATCCGATTGATACCAAACTGCGCAGCCGTGGTGTGTTCTATCCTGATGCCCTGCCGGCGGTGCTCGGTTGTGACGGGGCAGGTGTTGTCACCGCGGTGGGTAGTGCGGTAACCCGGTTCCACCCGGGTGACGCCGTGTGGTTCTGCAACGGCGGTCTGGGCGGCGCCCAGGGAAACTACGCCGAGTTCACCGTGGTCGAGGAAGCTGTTGCGCGTCCCAAACCTGCAGGCCTGGATTTTGCCGAGGCTGCGGCCATGCCGCTGGTACTGATCACGGCCTGGGAGGCCCTGTTCGACCGGGCCCGGCTGCAGCCGGGCCAGTCGGTACTGATCCACGCAGGGGCCGGTGGTGTGGGTCATGTTGCGATCCAGCTGGCAAAACACGGCGGCGCGCGCGTGCTGACCACGGTCGGTTCCGCTGAAAACGCGCAATTCGTGGCCGCCATGGGGGCTGATGAGGCGATTCTCTACCATGAACAGGACTTTGTTGCAGCGGTTGCCGGGCTGACGGATGGCCGAGGGGTGGACGTGGTGCTGGACAGTATCGGCGGGGAGACCTTTCGTAACAGCATCCGTGCGGTCGCGCACTACGGCGACCTGGTGACCCTGCTGGATCCAGGGGCGGGGGTCGATTGGAAGGAGGCGCGTAACCGCAACCTGCGTATCGGGTTTGAACTGATGCTGACACCCATGCTCTCCGACCTGCCGGAGGGGCTCGCCCGGCATGGAGAGATCCTCGATGAATGCGCGGCACTTTTTAGCAGCGGACAGCTGCGAGCCCATGTGAGTCAGACCCTGCCACTACAACAGGCGGCCGAGGCGCACTGGCGTCTGGAGCAAGGGCATATGCAGGGCAAGCTCGTCTTGACCATCAACGATTGAGAAAACGGATCCACTGATCTTGTTCAGGTTTCGTTCACAGATCGGGCTGCTGCTGGGGCCGGCCCTGTTTCTGCTGGTCCTGCTGCTGCCGGTGCCTGATGGTATGTCCACAGCGGGTATGCATGTGGCCGCTGTTGCCGTACTCATGGCTGTGTGGTGGATCTCCGAGGCCATCCCGATACCGGCCACGGCGCTGTTGCCGATCGCACTGTTTCCCTTGCTGGGTGTCATGGGCGGCAGTGAAGTTACGCGCTCCTATGCCCACCACCTCATCTACCTGTTTCTCGGCGGGTTCCTGATCGCGGTAACCATGGAGAAGTGGAACCTGCATCACCGCATTGCGCTGCACACGATCCGCATTGTCGGTGTCACCCCCCACCGGATCGTGCTGGGCTTCATGCTGGCGACCGCCTTTCTGTCCATGTGGATCAGCAATACCGCCGCCACCATGATGATGGTCACCATCGGGGTGGCCGTGTTGCGCGAGGTATCAAGCGAAATCGGGCGGGGAGCGAACGCCATCGATACGCAACCGGGCGAGCTGCGCTTCGGTACGGCGCTGATGCTGGGTATAGGCTACTCCGCTTCGATCGGTGGGGTTGCCACCCTGATAGGTACGCCGCCGAATGCGATCCTGGCCGGGGTAGTGGAGAAAACCTATGGTTACAGCCTCAGTTTCCTTGAGTGGATGAGTTTCGGCGTGCCCCTGTCGATGGTCATGTTGCTGGTCACCTGGGTATACCTGACCAAAATAATCTTTCGCAGCGAGATCTATCACCTGCCGGGTGGTCAGGAGTTCATCAGGCAGCAGATCGACTCGCTCGGCCCCATGTCGAGGGAGGAGAAATACGTGGCCGCCGTTTTTTCAACGGTGGCCCTGCTATGGGTTTTGCGTGGATTGCTTGATCCCGGGGTGCTGAATATGGTCGAGGATTCCACCATTGCGATCTGCGGTGGGCTGCTGTTGTTTGTGATACCCGTCGACCTCAAGAGAAGGGAATTCCTGCTGGACTGGAAGACTGCGGTCACCATTCCCTGGGACATCATTATCCTGTTTGGCGGGGGCTTCGCCCTGGCGCAGGGTTTCAGTGACAGCGGCCTGACCCACTGGCTGGCGGAGCAGCTGTCGGTGCTGCAGGGGGTCGACATGGTATTGATCATTGTTGCCGTGGCATTACTGGTGATCTTCCTGACCGAGGTGACTTCCAACACGGCAACGGCGTCCTTGTTACTGCCGGTTATGGGGGGGCTTGCAGCTGCGATCGATGTGCATCCGTTCAGTCTGATGGTGGCCGCCGTGGTTGCCGCCTCGTTCGCTTTCATGCTGCCGGTGGCTACGCCACCGAATGCAATCGTGTTCAGCAGTCGCTATGTCACCATTCCGCAGATGGTGAGGGCGGGCGTGTGGCTAAACATGCTGGGCGTACTACTGATTACGTTGTTTGTTTACTTCGTGTTGCCAGTGGTATGGGGCATCGACCCGGGTAGCCCCGGCAATCTCACTCCTTGACCCGGGCAAGGACGTGTAACTGGAAGGAAACCTGTTCCAGGAACGCCTGGGTGTCACGCGCGCCTGCAGCGATGTTCATGCGCACGCGGTTGGATTCTTCGTCCAGTTCGGCGGCCGCACCGAAGATTTGCCAGCCTGCAAAGCTGGCGACCCCATCGGTGCGATTGCCGGCCAGTGCAGCGGTTGCGGTGATCTTGACTATTGATTCATTTGCAATGTCATAGGTCCTGCCGATATCAAAACAGATGACCTCCAGTGACCAGCGCGGGTGCGGCAAGCCTCCGCAGAGTTCGACCTCCGCCATACCGGAGTGGATAAACAACCGGTTGGCACCGTCGGGTCCGCTGACGTAGACCTCCATTTCCTGCATATCAGTCAGGCGCTTGGGTTCGATGACATTCGAATAAGGCATAGGATTTCTCCAGGATTTCTAGTTCTCGATTATTGAGGTCACTGCTGATACCGCCCTAGTATTGTGACTTTTTCCATTTTCTATTGGACGATAATTGGGGCCTGATGGCAAGCTGGCACGGTTCTTCCTCCGCCGTCAGACAGGGCCGGGAGTATGGGTAACTGACTGGATAACAGGTTAATTTGAGTCGGGCTGGGTGTCACATGGTGGTGTGGGTAGCGGAAAGGGTGTGATCTTGCCGCCGTCACTACCGGAGGCTGTGATCTTGTTGGCGCCTTCGCGTTCAACCTCGTCGATACGGATGACGGCCTGCACAGGTATGTAGGTCCGTTTCACTCCGGTGAACTCCGATTTCAGGCGCTCTTCCGCAGGGTCAACCACCACCGAGGTGCGTTCACCGAAAATGATATCTTCGATCTCGACAAAGGCGTACATGTCGCTTTGGTGAACCTTGCGGGCATGGAGCTCGTAGACGTCACCCCGGTTGTGAAATGCGATCCTGTAGATCTTGTCTTCTTTCATGGTCAGGGGGAATTCGCTTTCAGGCAAGGATTTCTGGAAAACTGCAGCAGCAGGGTGGCTGCCGACAGGCTAGCCTTCCACCAGTTGGTCCAGTTTACCATCCATATGCAGTTCAGTGAGTTCTACGAAGCCGCCGATGCATTGTCCATCGATGATGATCTGAGGCACGGTGCGGGCCCCGCGGGTCGCCCTGGCGAACTCCTTTAGCGCATCCGGCTCCCGGTCTACACGCACCTCCTCATAGGGGATGTTCAGGCGGCTGAGCAGTCGCTTGGCCTTGACGCAAAAGGGACATGTAGCCGTACTGTACATTTTTATCCTGGCCATTTGTGGTTCTCTGCATTTCCTGCGCTATTGTCGAGCCCTTTATTATATCCGCATAAATAACAGAAAAATATGCCATGGTTAACCGGTACTTGGCCGTGCGGATGGCACAATGAAACGGGGAAGTGCGGCGCACTCTGCCAGCCGTGATGGCGTTATTGATGCCGTAAGTTCCGCTGTTGCCGGCGGCGCATACGACAGCGTCGGCAGGGCCGTGACCGGTGATGATTTCACCAGCTTTTCCAGTAACACCCTCTGTACGGTAACCGCTGTGCTGGCAGCGGCACCTGGATATACATCGTTTCCTTCCGGCTCCAGTATTTAGGGCCTGGGTGATGATATGTGCCGGCTTGCACTGTTATGCATGCTGTGCTCCCGGTTGATCCACTCGATGAGCCTGGGATGGAGAGTACAGGCTGAGTGGAGCGGCTTGTTAAGCTTGGGGACCTTGCCAGACTGGTGAGTTGTATGACAGGTTATGCACTCTTTTCCGACGCGGTGAACCGGATAAGTCCGTGACTGGCGCTGGGTGGGCTGAACCGCTATCGGTACCGCAGGCTGCGGGGCAAGCGTGACCCAGTTAACTCATTTTTACGTCCTAGGATGCCCACTGGCCTTGGCCTTATTCGCCATTATATTGACGTTCAGGTCTATTGAACCTTCGCCTCGCAGGCGCACAGCTGTTTCCGGACCAGTTCCATCAACTGTTTCAGGGTCAGGTCGTCGGGGACCTCCTGGACATTGGAAAACCAGATGTTTTCGATCTGGCCGTCTCCCGGTTCGGAATGCGCGCAGACCAGTGGCCAGCCGACAAAGACACCCTGCTCACCGTTTTCTAGACCAACAGTAACTAGCTGAAGTTCAAGGGTTTTCATGTCAAGACCTCCGTCTTTTCCGGTACCTTGCCGAGGCAGCGGGAATTGCTCTTGGTGCATAAAAACCGATGCATTAACTATGCCATTTATTCGGTAACCTCGCGTTCGGATAGCCAGCGCCACAGCAGACCACTCGGACGGTCGAGCCCGGTACAGACGTAGTTGAGGGCATTGAAGTCATTGGCGGTCCAGCGCATGTGGATTTCCGCCTCCTTGCGGCCACAGAACAGCAGTTGGTCGCCGGGTTGCAGCAGGGTGTCGTTAGTGGGCACCAGGAAGTCATCATGCTGGCGCTTTAGCAACAGGGGTACACAGGGAAGGCAGTCAGTCAGGTCGCGTGGGTCGGTGCACAGCATGCCCAGGCTGATCGGGCAGCCCTTGTTGGTGGCCTCGATTATCGCCGGGGTCTGACTGTGCCCGACCAGCAGGGTCCAGGACTCCGGCGGCTTGTCGGTCAGTACTCCGACGACCCGACTGACCAGGACATTTGCCCAGTCATCGCTCTGCTGCCGTGCCTGTCGCAGGAAATCGCTCAGCAGGGGTGTGGTGATAAGGTTGACGATACGTCGGCCGGTTATGGTGCCGGGTTGCATTACCAGGTCGATGTTTGCAGCCTTGAAGATGGCATCGTTGCGACTGCGGTTCTGGCGGGCAACGGTGAACAGGTTCTTGTTGAGGTCCAGTGCGGTAATAATGATCGAGAGGTTGTTGGAATCATCATCGGTTCCGGCGATGATGCCGACGGCATTATCGATGTCCGCCTCGTACAGGGTGATAGCCTCGGTGCCGCGTCCCTCGACAGTGCCCTCGGGCGCCTGGGTGCGGGTGATATCGGACTCGATGATGACGGTTCGGATTCCCTCGAAGGACAGACTCTTCTGCACCGCCTTGCCGAAGCGCCCGAAACCGCACAGAACCCACTTTCCCTTCGGTGGCTCGACGAAATCCCTGAGAGGTGCCTCCCGGATGCTGGTCAGCCATTCATACACGAGGTACATACTGGGTGACTGGAACATCATTGCAAAACGGTCAGCGAAGGTATCGAAGGGTTGAATGATGTAATCGGTCCCGAAGGAGGCCATATTGGCCTGGGTATCATGCGTCTCCACGCGGCAGATCACCTGCAGTTTTGGTGACAGCAGCTTGCTGGTGATGGCGATAGTAAGGTTGATGTGATCACTGTCGGTGAGCGCGATGATTCCCACGCAGTACGCGCTTTTCAGGCCGGCGGAGGTCAGGGAGGCTGATGTCGAGGCGTCTGCGCACAGGCCGGGGACATAGACGGGCAGGTCCTCGAGCTGAAGTGCGTGCAGCTTGCTTTCCTGCTGCTCAATCACAACACTGCGTATGCCGCGCGCGGCCAGCTCACGCACCACCAGGCGTCCGGAATCTCCCAGTCCGCACACCAGGTAGAAGGGCTCCTTGATCCCCCGGACACTGCGGGTGAAGTTCGAATAATCGACGAGGCTGCGAAAGGCGCGGTCCTGTATCAGGGCAAACATTGCACCAATGGCGTACAGCCAGGAAAGTACCGTGGTGTACATGGCAATGGTTGTCCACAGCCGCTGGGCGTCGGTGAACGGGTAGGGGATTTCACCAAAACCGATCGTCGATCCCGTGAAACTGACAAAATAGAAGGCATGGAAAAAATCCATGCGCCAGGGATTGCCCTGGTCATCTACTCCCGGAATCAGGACCAGGCCCAGTATCGAAATGGCATAGGCCAGGATCACCACGATCAGTGGTGCGCGCATGCGCCGCAACAACAGGTAGATGATGTTGTGCATGGTGACCGGGCCGCTCGGGCTCAGCGGCGGAACATGACGGTTTCTGTGACCAGGATAACCACGGATATGATATTCGCCAGAAGGGCCCCGCCAGACAGGGACACAATACTGGCCATTACCATCGAGGTCAGCCCGGTATCAGTGGCATAGACGAAGATCCCCCAGACGATCACCGCCGCAATCAGCTGCAGGTCGGCGACCAGGCTGGTGGCCAGCAGCACAGCACCGATATGGGCGCGGTCCCCGAACTTCATGATGGTGGCAATCAGGCTGACGATCAGGGCCGCAAATAACTCATAGACATTATGGTGGTTGGGGTTGTCCAGTTCGCCGATGAAGAAGCCGAAGTTCAGGGTCAGTGACAGAACGATGAAAAATGCGAAGAACACCTTCTCCAGATTCATGGTCAACCTCCGTTGGATGCCATTTGTGGTTCTTATATGCTGATCAGGCGTCAAACCTAGCAAAGGCGGGAACCTATCACAAATACGGCTGAAGAGCCCGCGCCCGACCCAGACTGCGGGTTTGAAAAATAGTCCGTCCGGGATAACAATTAATTTATAGGATACGGGCAGACCGATTCTTGCATGGAACCAGTATGACGACTAACTCGATCGATTCGGCAATGCGTGACCTGCTGCAGCAGCGGGTTGGCAAGATCCATTTGCAGCAGCGACTCGGGATCGAGAAGGAGAATGAGCTCAGGGTGTTCGGCCGGGGGCGAAATTTCTTTCATATCGAGAACTGGTATTCAATCCATTCCGTCATCAGAAACAGCCTGCGGCTGCTCCTGCTGCACGGGCGCGGCACACGAAATGCCCGCAGAATCCAGCTGCGTAATAATGTCATCACCCTCCCCGGGCTGCCGCCGGCCTTCGAGGGTTATACCATCCTGCAGATCTCGGACTTGCACCTGGACATGGCCAGTGATTTTCCCCAGGCCCTGATCGAGGCCGTCACCGGGGTCGAGTATGACCTGTGCGTACTGACTGGGGATTTTCGGGCGAATACCCATGGTCCCTTCCAGGCCGCGATCGAGGGGATGCAGCAGGTCCGCAAACACCTCAACGGGTCGGTCTACGGGATCCTGGGCAATCATGACACCATCAAGATGGTACCCGGCATGGAGGCCATGGATATCCGCATGCTGTTGAATGAGCATGTGGTCATCGAACGCGATGCCGACCGCCTTTACCTCGCCGGAATCGACGATCCCCATTATTACCGGGCCGACAATCTGGAGAAGGCCGCTGACCCGATACCGGATGGCGCCATTTCGATCCTGCTGGCCCACTCACCCGAGATCTACCAGCATGCCGCCCACGCGGACTTCAGCGTCATGTTGTGCGGCCATACCCACGGCGGGCAGATCTGCCTGCCCGGCGGCCTGCCGCTGATGTGTAATGCCAGCTGCCCGCGTGCCATCTGTTCCGGTGCCTGGGGTTACCACCAGCTGGTTGGCTACACCTCTGCCGGATCCGGGGCCTGTATTGTGGATGTCCGGCTGAACTGCCCGCCGGAAATAACCCTGCACCACCTGCGGGGCGCCGGTAACTCAGGCTGCTAGGGTTTTCCCCGTTCACGCAATCGCGCGTATACCAGGTCGATGGCAATGAAGATGAGTACGGCAACCAGTGCCTCCCAGGCTGTTGCGCCCAGCAGCGGGAACATAATAACCAGCGGCACTAGCGTCTCAGGCAGCTGGTCGAGCAGCGGGGCCGAATGACCCGGTGCTATTCCCAGGCGCCTCTTGATGAAGCTGGAGAGCAGGTCACCTGACATGGCCAGCAGTCCGAAGGCCGCCCCCCGGGCAGGCGTCAGCCCGAACAGGGGTGCCAGCACGGTGGTGGCAGTCACTGCGCCAATAATCCCGCGGATCGTTTTTGAACGGCCCAGCAGGGGCCTGCCGTCCAGGAAACGGGCGTTGGCGTCCAACGGTCGGTCAAGGCGTGCACCCAGCAGGATAGCCATGATCACCGGTGTCCCGTTGGCGATTACCAGCAGCAAGAGGATTTCCGTGATTATTTGAGCGCGCATTGCAATGTGCCGCATGTCCCGTATCAGGGCACTATTCTAAAGGAGCGCGCCCCGGATTCTAGGCTTTAGCAGGGCCGGGTAGTGCTTGAGATGCGGATAAAAAAAACCCGCTGCAGGAGCGGGAGAAAAGGAGGTTGGTATTGGGCTAACATTCGAATATCAATTGCTGCACTTCCTTGAGGTGTTGTCGTTGGGTCTCGACCCAGTCCTGATAATCCGGGTCGCCGGGTGCAGCACGTTGGACTTCATCGATCCGGCGTTCTGCTTCTTCGAAGCGTTGCGCCTGTTCAATCTTGTTCAGACACGATAACTCTTCAACATCGAGGTTAATGTTTTCCAAGGCGATCGTTCCTCCTAGCAAGACCTGACCAATGACAACACTAATTACGCCCCCATCCGCGAGACCTGTCAACCACAATAGATTGACGCGAATATTTGTTAGAAATGAGGGGGTAAGCGTAGGTGCCTGAAAATCCGTATATATCGGATCTGCTTAATTTTGGAATATTCGAATGATGCTTTTTTATTTTTTCAGAGATCATCCCGGGACGGATCCGGATGCCGCCATGCGGTTCAGGCGTGCTGCCCCGCTTTAGGGCTAAGTGGCTGAAATTAAATACGAAAAATGCCAGTACCCGGTGTGCCATAGGGTTGCTGCAGATCTTTTCATACAGGACATTTACCTGCATCAGGATTAACGGGTATCCACAATCGTTGTGGCTCGGTTCAGCGAGACGAAGACAATAAAGTTATAATATACAATAATTTATATATATTTTGTGACATGTCTTGGGATATCTGACGGGAGTTCGTAATAGCCATCAGGGCGGTGGTTAAGCCACAGTACCTCATCGCCGACGTCACTGACGCCTCCAGGATTGGCGTTATTGGCTGGTGCGGACTGCAGACCCAACACCCGGCCACTGGGCGTCCGGCCCCAGTGATTCCATCAGCAATTGCCTCCCCGTAGTGAGGACCTGCGCTGGAAGCGCCTGTTTTTTTGATGATGAAAAAATCTCGCCACAAGAAAATACGTATCCTATTGTTTTTAAATTAGATTATTAGAATAAAGATTAATAATTTAAAATTATCTAATTTAGCTATTGCTTATTTAAGAGATTGCTAATATTATAGTCCCCGTCATTGCAAAGACTACCAAACCACATTATTCAACTTTTATGCTTTTTGGAGAACCCACATGAAAACAA
>CAMYMI010000006.1:19452-25596 GCA_947259415.1 uncultured Ectothiorhodospiraceae bacterium
GTTGCCCCTCAGGCTGCTGATACCCAAAGCAAGTAAGTAACCCTTACTCGCCAGAAAAGCCAAACGGGGGCGACTCTTTCGAGTCACCCCCGTTTTTTTAACGGACTGTAATTCCATTGAATCGAGCGGGGTAGGCCAATGAAACAGGGAATGATCACAGTGTTGTTTATCGTCGCGGGGCTGTTTAATTCGGCTGCGCGTGCCGATGTGCTGGTGCTGGTACACGGTTACCTGAGCGATGCCCAGTCCTGGGATGCGAGCGGCGTCACTGCCGTGCTGGGACGCAATGGTTGGCAGCGTGCGGGTGTATATGCGGCCGGGCCCGCCGGGATTCAGTTGGTGCCGGTGAACAGCGGGGGCGCGGAACACAGGTTCTACACGGTTGACCTGCCCTCCGAGGCGCCCGTACTGGTACAGTCCTTCCAGTTGCGCCAGGTCCTGCAATCCATCGGTCAATCACATGCCGGTGAATCAATCATCGTGGTGGGGCATTCGGCCGGCGGTGTGGTGGCGCGTGCGGCATTGGTGCGTGGTCAGGCACGCAACGTAAAGGCCCTGATTACTATCGCCACGCCACATCTAGGCACCCACCGTGCCGAGCAGGCGCTGGACGCCACCGATATCCCGTTCCCTTTTTCTATAGTGACCGATATCCTGGGCGGCGAGACCTATGATACGGCCATGCGTTCGCGCAGCCTGTACGTGGACCTGGTTCGGCCGCGGCCCGGCAGCCTGCTGTTCTGGCTGAATAACGAACCACATCCCGATATCCAGTATTTCTCCATTATGCGTGGCAAGGATGCGGTCATGTCGGGTGACTATGTTGTGTCGGGTTACAGCCAGGATATGAACAACGTGCCGGTTCTGCGTGGCAAGTCAGCGCGCATATTGATTCCCAGGCAGCATGGACTGGATGTGCTCGACGGGAACGTAATTGCCAGCCTGCTGGCCGACCTCACCTAGTTTGACGGTGTGGCTAGATGATATCGACACCCTTCCAGAAGGCCACATAATCCCTGATATCATCGGCCGCCGGTTTCGGTTCAGGGTAATACCAGGCCGCATCCGGGTTGGTCCGTCCTGCGACGACGATATTGAAATAAGAAGCCATTCCTTTCCAGGGGCAGGTGGTATGTGTCCCGCTGGTTTCCAGGAATTCGCGCCTGACGGAGTCAGGCGGGAAGTAGTGGTTGCCCTCGACAATGAGAGTCCGGTCACTTTCTGCGATGACCATACCATTCCATACGGCCTTCATGTGGGTGTCCTCCTGTCCGGTTGCGTTGCTTGCAGTGGCACAGCACCGGTTTTCTTGCGCCCATGGAAGTTGGATAAGTCGCCGGTAGCCGAAGTTCCCAAACGGGAGCGGGAGGCTGCAGAGGCAGAGCCCACACCATAACCTGTATCCGCTCCAGAGGCCGGCATCACCATCGCCGGGTGTTGTCCGGTGTGCGGGAGTTTTCGTTGGATTATCGTAATTAACTGAGTTATAAATTAAATAAACTTACAGCTGGGCCCAGGCAGAGCGGCTGCGGCGGTCCGGGACGGGGGTAGGGTGTGATTCGATTTGTTGCCGTGCTGCTCTGGCGGTTGATCAACTGGGTGGAGCTGGCGCTGTTCACAGCCGCCCTGTATGTGCTGTCCTATCTGCCGGAGGCGCTGCGTCCCTTTTACTATCCCCTGTTCCGTTTCTGGTGTCGCAGCTTCGTACGTGCCCTGGGGGTGCGCCTGCGGCTGCACCAGAAAAATACCCTGCCACTCCCGGAGCATTACATCCTGGTCGCGAACCATCCCTCGGCATTCGAGGATATCGGCATACCGGCACTGTTCCCGGTGCATTCCCTGGCAAAGATAGAAGTAAAGGACTGGTGGATTGTCGGGCGCATCAGCTGCGCAGCGGGTACCCTGTACGTGCACCGGGAGTCGCGCGAGTCCCGCAGCCAGGCCGCTGAGGAGATCGCGCAGGCATTGCGGGATGGGAAAAATATCGCCCTCTATCCCGAGGGAGGGTGCAAGGGACGACGTATCTTTGAATCATTTCGTTTTGGTGCCTTTGATATCTCGCTGCGCACCGGCATCCCCATTCTTCCCGTGTTCCTGCATTACGAAACACAGGATGACTTCGAGTGGCGCGCACCACAGACCCTGCTTGACAAACTCTGGCATATGATGACGACGCAGAATAACCGGGCGAATTACTATGTCTATGACGCCATCGACCCGGGCCGGTTTACTGACAAGACGGCATATACCGAATACGTACACGGCAAATACCTTGAATGGCAATCACGCTACCTCGACTGACCATTCGGAAGCACTGTTCAGCCGTTTCATAAGCAGACGCTGTGGTGCCGGCCATGATAGAGTGTCATTAATAATCTTTGTATGACCCGGCAAGTCTGCTGTTACTAATCATCAATGAAGCTGCGTACACAGATCTCGTTGTTCCTGTTCCTCTTTGGTCTTGTACCCCTTTTTGCGGCCATCCTGATCAATGTGCCGCTGATATTCGACCGTATCGAACTGCTCTATCACAAGGCCTATTTGCAGAACCTGCGGGCGGGATTCAGCGATCTTGATCAGCATATCGCACGGCGCCATGAAACGGTCCGGCTGCTTGCCAAGTTTCCCGAGCCCGGTATGTTGCCTGTCGGTGGCGGGCGGCCTGCCGCAAGTGATCTGGATGGGGCACGTTCACGTTACCTGGAATGGATCAATCAGCTGCTTCTGGACCAGCTCGATGTCGTCCGGATACTGTTTCTGGATAAAGACGGTCAAGTCCAGCACTGGCTGGAAAAGAGCCTTGCTTCCGGAGGACTGGAATCGCACAAGGACATGGCTGGTTACAGCAATCCGCAGTTCATCGAGGCCGGCATGCAGCTGCAACCAGGCAGGGTTTTGAACGGACCGATAATCTTCAACCGGGAGGCAGGGGAAGATGCGCCTCACAAGTTCATGCAGCTTGGTCTCGTCAGCCCGGTCTATGCCGCTGCTGCACCCGAAGCCGGTAGTGTGGACAGCAAGCACGGCGTTGTTATTGTCTATCTGGATATCGGCGGTTTGGTCGATGCCTATCCCGGCGTGTCCTGGGTCCAGAATGACGGTAGCTACCTGGTGCAGGACGAGCCGGAGTCGACGGCCTTTTCGGCCTTCGATGACTTTCCGGGGCTGGGAGATATTTTCAGCAAGGGTGAGCTGGCGCTGTGGGAAAAGGACGAGCAGCAGGTACTCTGGGTGCCGCTGTTTATCACCGAGGATGCAGGCCCCTTATGGGTAGGGCGCAGTGTCGACCCCTCACCGATCGCGAAACTTCGCCATGCAATCGAGATACGCGTTGTGACCATCGTGCTCGGCCTGCTGATATTCGTATTTATAGTGGCTCGACTGATCGCGCTGCGTACCGAGCGCCTGGGACGCGAACTGACAGACGGAATCTCGCGGGTCATGGAACGCGACGAGCCGGTCAATTTCACCTGGCAGCGGCCCGAGGAACTTCATACCCTGGGCAACAATCTCACCCGCCTGTCCCTCACGCATTCCGAGCATAGCAAGGCCCTGCGTGACTACGCCCGCGAACTCGAAGAGTCCAACCGATACAAGTCGGAGTTTCTCGCCAATGTCAGCCACGAACTACGCACGCCATTGAACTCGATCCTGCTGCTTTCCAAGATGCTTGCCGATCACAGCAGGGAGCGACAGCCTGAGGAAGACCTCAAGCAGGCGCGGGTGATTCATGCGGCCGGTAATGATCTCAGGGCGCTGATTGACAACATTCTTGACCTGTCGCGTATCGAGGCGCGCCAGATGTCCCTGCACCCGGAACGTATCAGCCTGTACAGACTACTGGACGATATCCGGCAGCTGCTCAAGCCGCAATACGAGGAGAAGGGACTCACACTGGCGGTCGAGATCGAGAAGGACGCGCCTGACTACATTGAGACCGACAAGGAAAAACTGCGCCAGATTCTTATCAACTTCCTCTCGAATGCGGTGAAGTTCACTACGCGTGGCGGGGCGAGGATACGCCTGCAGGAATTTGCCGGGTCACCCGCCGGGGAATATGCCGTCTGTATCAGCGTGACCGATACCGGGATCGGCATCCCCGACTCCAAACAGAGGGTTATATTCGAGGCCTTCAAACAGGCGGACGGGTCAACCAGCCGCCGTTTCGGAGGCACAGGGCTCGGACTGACGATCAGCCGTGAACTCGCCCATCTCATGGGGGGTGACATCCGGCTTGAGAGCCAGCCGGGACAGGGTGCTACCTTCTCCGTGCTCCTGCCCGAACGCATACCGTCGGTTGCCGGGGAAGGCGGCAGGCCTGTGTCGGCCGCGGTAGCGGGAACCGGAGAACAGCAGGCAATCCTTCCCGAGGCGGATTACGCGGGTGCCCGGGCGCTGCTGGTGGATGACGATATGCGCAACCTGCTGGCCCTGACCCCGGTGCTGGAGCACTGGGGTATACAGGTCATGGCAGCCGGTGACGGACGGGAGGCGCTGGAGACACTGGAAACCGAAGCTGACTTTGATATTGTGCTGTTGGATATAATGATGCCCGGTCTGGATGGCTATGAAGTGACCCGGGAGATCCGCAGCAAGCCCGCGAATACCGACCTGCCGGTGATAGCACTGACGGCACGGGCCGGCGAGGAGGACCTGAGGGAGTGCCTTGCGGCCGGTGCCAACGATCATCTGGTCAAGCCCATCGAGCTTGAGGAGTTGAAGATATTGCTGGATAAGTATCTCTCTGGAACCGGCAGGCGTACTGTGCCGGGAGAACACAGCAGGGGTGAGCTGTGAAGCGTTATGCCGGATTCCGGATCCTGATTGTCGATGACAATGAGAATAACCTGTACAGTCTGCATGCCCTGATAAGCAAGTACATGGACGTGGAGGTGCTCGAGGCCGCCTCCGGTCAGGCGGCCCTTGATATCGCCCTGAATGACCCGCGCATCGACCTGATTGTGCTCGACATCCAGATGCCGGAAATGGACGGTTTCCAGACGGCTACCATGCTCAAGGTCCGCAAGAAGACCAGGGACATCCCGATTATTTTTCTGACCGCCGCCTATAAAACCGACGAATTCCAGAAGAAGGGTTACGAGGTGGGTGCGGCAGACTACCTGCTCAAACCTATCGATGACAACCAGCTGATCAACAAGATCAGCACTTATCTCAAGCTAATAGAAAAAGAACGTGAGATGAACCGCCAGCTTGAGGCACTGGTGGTGGAACGCACGCAGGAGTTGCAGCAAGCCAAGAGCTACCTGGAGAAGGTTATCGGCAACATGGGTGAGGCACTGCTGTTGCTGAAGCCATCTGGCAAGATAAAAGCAGCTAATCCAGCCGCATGCAGGATGCTCGGTTATGAACAGGATGATCTCATCGGCATGTCCATCGGGGACGTCTTCGAGGAAGAAGAGCAGGAACAGGCCAATGCCTTCATGGGGACCTGGCTGGAGGCGCTGATCAGGACCGGCACGATCAGCAGAATCGAGGCCAGTTTTATTGCCAGGGACCAGCGCCGGGTGCCCATCCTGTTTTCAAGGACGGCCATCAAGAATGATTACGATGAGATAACTGATATTATATGCATTGCCAAGGATATGACTGGCTATACGCGTGTCAGTGCAGAATAGTGGCAAGCCGGGCCCTGTCCGGTAAACTTCGTGGCAGACTATTGTTGGAGCATTAAATGGAAGACTCGGTACCGGACAAGACACCTGAAGAGGACATCACTTTAACCGCAGATGCACTGAAGGCGATGGGGCATCCCCTGCGCTGGAAGATCCTCTGTACACTGGGCGACAATGAAATGTCCGTCGGGGAGATCGTCGAGAAGATTGGCACCTCACAAAGTAATGTGTCGCAGCACCTCGACCAGCTTCGCAACAAGAACATCGTTACATCACGGCGCGATGCAAACCGCATCTACTACAGGGTGCGCAATGACCAGCTTCTGGAGCTGATTGGCACGATGCGTTCCGTGCTATGCCATGTAAACCTGGATGATATGTCCCCGGAATAGGGGGCCTGCTTTCTGGGGGAAAAAAAACGGGGGTGACTCGAAAGAGTCGCCCCCGTTTGGCTTTTCTGGCGAGTAAGGGTTACTTACTTGCTTTGGGTATCAGCAGCCTGAGGGGCAAC
>CAMYMI010000006.1:25681-97082 GCA_947259415.1 uncultured Ectothiorhodospiraceae bacterium
TTGTTTTCATGTGGGTTCTCCAAAAAGCATAAAAGTTGAATAATGTGGTTTGGTAGTCTTTGCAATGACGGGGACTATAATATTAGCAATCTCTTAAATTAGCAATAGTTAATTTAAGAAAATACTGAATTTGTTCCTATAAATATATTTAATACTTATATTTCAATGAGATATTGATTTTGTAGTCGGTTTTTTCGGCTCCTGTTGCAACCGGATCCGACCAGAACAGGGCTAGACGCGGCCAGGATGCGGGCGTTTCGGGCCGTCTCCCGCCGTTCTGGACGGTATGATTGAGGGAGGGGGGCACCAGTGAAAAAACTCTTGTTATCGATCGTGGAGCTGGGAGGCTATCCGAATTTCGCTCCCCTGTATGCAAGCCTTGGTTATGAGGTGGCGGTCGAGCATTCCATGCGCAAGGCCATTGGTTTTCTAAAGAAGCAGCGGCCCGCCGTCATTGTGGCGGAATTCAATTTCCAGTCTGATTTCCGTGACCGTACCAGCAGCCTCGAGTCATTAATGGCTGTGGTGCAACGCTTGCCCGGTGTCCGGGTGGTCGTGTTCTTCGACGAGGAATACCAGCCCCAGTTTGAAAAACTCCGGGCCCGCCTGCCGGTGGATGCGGCGCTGGCATTTCCCATCGAAGAACCGGCCCTGAAGGCCTGCCTGCAGGCGTTCGAGGAGGATCAAAACATTGACGCCTGATCCGGAACTTGTTTAGAGTGGTTATAACAAGAACGCTGACTGTTGTGTCAGTCGGAAAAGCAGGTGAAAAAATGACAGGCAAAGACTATTCCACACTGGTGCTGCCTCTACAGCCTGGCCCAGCTAGCGCGGCACGGCCTGACAGGCTTATGTTGCTGTTCTTTATATTATTCCTTTCTCTGTTCCTGGCAGCACCGGTTTCGGCCGCTGACCTGCGGGTGCGGGTTTTCGAACGGGGCGGGCAGGCACCGCTGACAGGTGTTTCCGTCTGTGTGGGCACACCGGCCAATCCCATGCAATTTGGCACTGCCAGCACCGATCATGACGGTTATTCTGAGTTCCGGGACCTTCCGCGTGCACCGCTGGTGGTTACCGCATCGAAGCCTGGGTACCGGGGGCAGCAGGAATCCCTGGTCACCTCCAACATGCAACGGCTCCTGGTGGTCTCTCTGCCCAGCGGTGGCGGTGGTCCCAATTGCGGACTGGACGTGAGCGACACAGGTGGCAAGGCTGCCGGCCTGCAGGTCAAATATCTCAAGATCAACGGCGGGGCGAAGAGTACCGCCAGCCGGTACGTGTTTCTAAACCACGCGTTGGACGGGCATCCTACCCATTACCGGGCCAGCGAGAATTCGGACTTCAGCGGTGCCCGTTGGCAGTCGTATATAGCCAAGCCTGCATTCGAACTCAGTCAGGGGAGTGGCCGGAAGGTGGTCTATTTACAGGTGCGCCGTTATTCGAAGGTGAATGGTGCAGATATCCAGACATTGTCCCCCGTGGTGCGTGACTCCATAACCGTGAAAATTCCGTGAAGCCGGTATTATTCCCCTGACGTTCTGACTTATGGTATCCCGCCGGCTTTTCCGGCAGCTCAGGATCCTTACGCTGCTGATGATTCTGCTGGTCGTGGCCGTGGACACCTGGCTGGCCAAGGCAGGCACAACTGACTGGGATGATACGCTGTGGGTTGTGGTCTATCCGATCAATGGCGACAGCCGCGGCAGTACCTCCACCTATATCGCGAATCTGACGGATAGCTCCTTGCTGCCGATCATTGAATTTATTGACCAAGAGGCAGACCGCTACGGCCTGCCGGGGGAAGGGCTATTGAATATCAGGCTTGGGCCCGAGGTGCACGAAATTCCACCGGAACCACCGGTCGTGCGGAATGTATTTTCGATTGGGCTGTGGAGCCTGCAGTTGCGATATTGGGTCATGCGTACCCGCTGGCGCTATGACGGTCCGTCTGCGAATATCCGTATCTTTGTCAAGTTCTACGATTCTGAGTGGCGCAGCCAGCTGGCCCATTCCCTGGGCCTGCAGAAAGGGCTGGTTGGCGTGGTCAATGCCTTCGCCAGCCGTGCTTATCAGGGAAGGACAAACGTGGTGATTGCCCACGAACTGCTGCACACTCTGGGTGCGACGGACAAGTACAACCTGGATACCAATCAGCCCGCTTATCCTGCCGGCTATGCCGAACCGGAGCGCAGGCCCCTGTACCCGCAACCAAGGGCGGAGATCATGGGGGGCAGGATACCCGAATCCGAAACCCGTTCGGTTATGCCGGACTCCCTGCGCGAAACAGTCATCGGCGGCATCACAGCCCGGGAGATTCGCTGGGTGAATTGAGCGTGGCGGGGCGGGAACCGGCTAGAGGGCCGGGTCACGCGGGTTATAGTCAAGGGCCTTTTCGGCCAGTATTTCTCCAGCCGCATTCATGACCAGCACCGTCCAGGAGCCATGCATCTCGGGTGTGAGTGTCTTGCTTGACCAGACACGCCAGCGTGGACCTGATACCTTGAAACGCACCTCTGCCATAGTCTCGCCCTGGTATTCCCAGCTATGTACGACGACCTGGCCGGTCAGGTTGCTCAGTTCGGTAAAGAAATAGACCTGCTCGGTATTACCGATCAGCTCCGTCAGGTTGTCCAGGGGCTCGCGTTCATGGATCGCGCTGGAAAAGTTCGCGCGCTTGACCTGGCCCGTGTCCGGGCCGGGTTCGGCCATACACACCGGTGCTGCAAGTATGGCGAAGACGGCTATGAGCGAAAAGATTCTTTGCATCAGACTTGTCCCGAATCCATATACCTCTATGGAAACGCCAAAGACAGCCTGGGTCTGTGACCGGTTTCTCAGGAAGAGGGTTTCAGGGGACGACTGGATTTCCTGCGGCCCTGGAAACTGACGATGGCCTGCATGACCCGATCCAGGGGAAGGCCCTGCAGACCTTCATAGCGCGCAAATACCGCTTTGGTTAGTGCATAGATATTGTCAACGCTCTCGGGGGCGTCGCTGTCAGGATCAATCAGCTGCTGCAGCCCCTGCAGTCCGCCGGCCTGTACGCGAATTTCCTTGGCATGTGGCAGGGGTCCGTCAGCGTGCATGAGGCGCAGGGTGAAGCGCGCATTTCGACGTAGGGTATTCAGCAGTTCGGTACACATTTCATTACCGGCATCGGACTTGCAGGCAACACCTTCACGGTCTGCCAGGCAGAAACGTGCGGACTGTTCACAGGCGCAGCGGCGAGCATTGATGGCCTTTTCGAACACGCAGCGCCGTTGATTGATGGCATGGTAGGTGGCCTTGTATTCCTGTTCTTCCATCGTAACAACAGGCATCAGGCGCAGGCGCCGGAAGACCCCGACACGGTTATTTTTCCCATTCCCTGACGATGGGCTGCTCGCGGAATTCAAGCAATCTTTCCTCGGCTTCGGCCTGGTTATCTGCAAAGATTATCTTGTACTGATGGTTACTGTCTGCTGGTTGGTCGGCCCGCATCGCCCTCACATCCCGTTTGGCATCCTGGTATTTTTCGTATTCCCTGACCAGCTCGAGGGACTTGGCGGTTTCAGTCTCGCCGGGTGTGACCTTGTATATGTAGTAGTAAGTCATGGTATTGGTCCGTTGATGTAAGAGGTAATGTCCGTGATGTCCTCGCTATTATAACAATGCCGTTATCCCGGTTTCCAAGCAGGTTCGTATTCATGCAGGCCAGGGTGCAGTCGCTTGTAATTCCTGATCATGATGACGGTTTTGCGCAGCGTCGCCTCATCGATGCAGGACACATTCAGCCCCACTTTGAGTTTTCGCATGCCGTCTGCCGCTGCACCCACCTCGATGAACTGGGGCAGTGAGAAATCCGCGCCGGGCTGTTTCCCGGCTGGATATCGTTCCCGGAAGTAGTGGGCCAGGGTGACTATCACAGCATCCCATATCACCTCATTGCCCCGGAAGATACCGGTAAACCGGATGTGTGCTTGTCCGGCTTCGGGTGGTTCGACATGCTGGAAGTCCTCACTGTCGCGGTCGAGTCCCTTTTTAAAGCACCTGATCGTGTCACTCACTGCGGCTTGCCTCGAGTACGACGCTGGTTATGCGTTTATTGTGGAGGACGACACACCCGGTCTGGCGCGAGATCCCGTCGCTGCTGTAGTCAAATACATAGGTGCGCCTGAAACCGAGATCATCGCCGTTGATGTAGTAAGGTCGTATATTCCTCAGGGAAACCGTGCCATCGAGAAACTGGAATCCCTGGTGTGCACAGGACGCACGTGCGGTCTGGACGGCGATGCCCCGGCAATTCATGCTGGCCAGCCAGAACCAGATCAGGATAACAATGCTGAAAAGCAGGGTCAGTGACGACAAATTCCCGAGTATCCAGTCGATCGTCATGTTAAAATTCCTCATCTATATGATCATGATTCGCTGAATAACGGTGTGTTGCATATGGCAGGACTAACCCAGGAAGACCGGGTGGATTTGGGCCGCATGGTGGTCAACATGCTGGATGACTGGGGTATCAAGCCCTCCGACCAGGTGAACGTGCTGGCATTGCCCGATGGAACACCTGCCCGGATGCTGCGCCGTTACCATGAGGACACCCCGCTACCGGACGACCCGGATGTCTTGATGCGGGTCGAACACCTGCTGGGGATTGCCGATGCCCTGCGCACCACCTTCCCGCGCAATGCCAGTATTGGTCTGATATGGCTGAAACAACCCTGCAAACGGCTTCGCCGGCGCCGTCCCCTGGATATCATGATCGAGGATGGCCTGAGCGGGTTAATTACCATCCGCACCCATCTCGATTGTTCATTTGCCTGGCGGGAATCGGAGCGCACTGACTGATATCACGCTGTTCGGGTCATTCGTTATCAAACCGCTGCCAGGGCTGCGGGTTCTGGATGACAGTCTTATGATTATTTTCGCTTGCGGCGTCCGGGTAGCTTGTAGCTGACGATGTCGTCGCAGAAATCTCCACAGGGTATGGCGTCAACGGAGCCGAACCTTTCAGCTGCGGCGGCCACCAGGCTGTTGATGTCATCAACGGCCGACCTAGGCTCGGCGGACAGCTTCATGCTGCGTTGCAGGCCGAGTAGTCCGCCGTACTGGATCTTGACCAGTACACTGTGCGGCATCTTCAGCAAGTCATCCTCCACGCCGAATTCCGGCAGTGCGACATCCTTTAATCTCTGGAAAAGATTCATGCAATGTGCGTGGGCCTGCTCCGCCACGCAGGCGATCTCGGCGCCGCCCCGGCGCACGATCGGATTGGCATTGGAGCAACCAAAATCCTCCTTCACCAGAGTGGCGCTGAACGGGCAGATAAGTTCACTTATGGTGGCAGCTTCCGATTTGTATACAGTTAATTACTCCTGATCCGGTGTGCAGATGACGCCCTGCCGGATTGCACCTTCATGGTGTATGGGTAATCATCATACCTGGTTTCAACAAGTTCAAGGTACAGCAGGCATGAATAAGCCAGGAATTGTAACCGCGGTACCCAGGCGACGCTTTAAATATGGTGAATTCAGTGTGGTCATACTCGGTGATATAGAGAGCAATGACGATATAAACTATCGTTATATCATGGCGGTTATCAAGGGCGCTGATCCGGAACCGGGGATCTACATCACCGCAGAGCAGGACCGCGCGGCAGGTCAGGGAGGCACTGACTATACTATGCGTATTGTCATGCGGGATGGTGCCGAGGCAATCGGTTCATCGAGTGACTGGCATAATCTTGATGCTTTCGCCAAAGAGGCCCTGGGGATTGTGGGTCAACTGCTTAACCTCAGTGATGAGGAACCCTACAGGCTGATGTAGAACCAGGCATGAATCTGAAGGCGCACAAGCTGTCCATGACATTGCTGGTAATATTCAGCCTGACATGGTCATCGCTTGTGCAGGCTTTCTTCTGCTTTTCGATTGGTGCGGGCGCCGGCAGCAAGCATCGCGACCGTCACTATTCACAGCGACTCCCACCTGCAGGTTTTGGCGCAGTAGGGTACCCGCTGTTCCGCTATACTCCGGCACTGCATAGCCCGGTTGTCAGACACGATTTGCTGCCAGCGCTCGTTTTACCGGAAACGACAGGCAGCGTGGTCAAGCAACAGATATTCGAGTAGGAAGGTCGGCTAGTTAACGACATTCAGCGGGAACAGGGTGCTGCGGGTCTCCAGCATTTCCATCAGTTCATCCACAGGCAAGGGCTTGCTGAAGAAGTGTCCCTGGATAACATGGATACCTTGCTGCCTGAAGAAGTTCATTTGCTTGATATTCTCCACGCCTTCCGCAATGACTGACAGGTCCAGGCTGTTGGCCATGGCAATGATGGCCTGGGCAATCGACATATCACCCATGCAGTCGGGGATATTTCTGACAAACGACTGGCCGATCTTGATGGTGTCGACTGGCAGGGTATGCAGGTGACTGAGCGATGAATAACCCGTGCCGAAGTCGTCCAGCGATATTGAGATCCCCAGCTGCTTGAGTTTATCCAGCGTCACGATCACGGTGTCCAGATTCTGCATGGCTACGTTCTCGGTGATTTCGAAATCAACCTTGTAGGCGTTGATCTGGAATTCATCTATAGCATGCTCGACAATACTGACCAGTCCAGGACGGGTTAATTGTGTTGGTGACAGGTTGACGGCCACTCGCATGTCCAGATGCCCGGCATCATGCCATTCCCTGAGTTTCTGAAAGGCGCTCCTGATGACCCACTCTCCGATGGGGATGATAAGTCCGGTGTCCTCGGCAATTTGAATGAATTCCGCAGGGTGAACCATGCCCAGGTTCGGGTGGTTCCAGAGTATCAGGGCCTCGGCGCCGATGATCTTTTTCCTGCGGGTATCGACAATGGGCTGGTATAGGAGTGCGAGCTCCTGTTTTTCGAGTGCTTTTCTCAAGTCGGTTTCAAGCAGCAGTCGCTTGCGCGATTCCTCATTCATCTCGGCCGTATAGTAGACCAGCTTGTTGCGTCCCAGACTCTTGGCGCGATACATGCTGATATCCGCGTTCTTGATCAGCGTGTCCGTGTCCTTGCCGTCATAAGGATAGATGCTGACGCCGATACTGGTGGTGATGTTCAGTTCATAGCCATCGCAGGTGACGGGTTCATTAAGGGCATCGATAATCCGTTTGCCGATATAACCGGCATCCGAGGTTTTCTCGATAGTCGGCAGAAGTACCATGAATTCGTCACCACCCAGGCGTGCGACGGTATCATCCTCGCGGATGGAGTTTTTCAGACGCTGGGCCACGACCCGCAGCAACCGGTCGCCAATGGCATGTCCCAGCGAATCATTAATGAGCTTGAAGCGGTCGAGGTCCAGGAACAGCATGCCCGCAAGAGTCTGTTCCCGGTGTGCATGGGAGAGGGCGATATCGATTCTGTCGATCAGCAGGGGGCGGTTAGGCAGGTCGGTCAGGGCGTCGTGATGGGCGTGGTATTCCATTCTTTCCGCAATTCTCTCGGCTTCCCGCTTGGCAGCTTCCAGTTTGCTGTTGGTCAATTCAAGGGCAGCAGTCCGTTGGGCCACCAGGTCCTCAAGCGCCGTTCTGTGTACTTCAAGTTCCTCGTCGCGCAGTTGTATCTGGTTGAGCATCTCGTTGAAGTCGGTTAACAGGTTACCGACTTCATCCCTGCTCTCCCCCTGGAGTCGCAGAGAGTAGTTTTTCTCTGTTGTAATCTGCCGGGCAATCTCGGAGAGGCGCTGCAGGGGTTCGGTGATGATCCGCTGCATTCTTGCACTCAGCAGGAAGGAGATCAGCAGGGATGCGAAAAATACCAGCAGGGCAATAATGACATACCGTGACAGCTGATCATGGATAAGCCTGAAATCCGAGCGTAGATAGATGTGGCCGACATGCGCGCCCTCGTGGCTGATACTGTTGACAAGCTCAACATGGTCTTTCCAGAAAAGAGTTTTGCTCTCTTGTGCAGACGGGGCAACCATGTCGATATTGATCCCCGGTCTTTTATAGACCGCGAACGGCTCGAATTCCGGACCGTAGATAATCGCAGCCAGTATGTGGTCCTGATAGTGCAGGAACTCGAGCGTTTCCTCTGCCGCAATATTATCCCTGAACAGGATCGCCGCCTTGCTGTTAGCGGCGATAATCTCGGCCATCGTCTGCAGGTTGTTGGCGGCGAACTGGCGCGCATTGGAGCGTTCTGTTAACAAGAATGCCGATACGGCAAGAGTAAGCGATACCATGCTGACAAGCATAATGATCAAGGTAATCTTGCGGCGTACCGGCATGTGGTGGATTATTTTCATCGCGCCGTCACCTTCTCTTCCCTGACGATGGTGGCAAGTGACAGCAGTTTTGAGCTGATATTCAGTCCGGCGCGATCCGCAGCATCCACGTTGATATCGAAACGGACCTTATTGCTATCGAGTTTGAAGCGGATAATGCCGCCGTGAGTGGCAAAATCATCTATATCACTGACAGTTAGTACCGGCCTTGCCCGGACCTTTTTCAGCAGCCTCGCGAAACGCTTGGTCTCAGACTCGCTGATATAGACGAGTTGGCAGGTGTCGGTTATTGCCCAGTCGGTCAGTCGCCTGATCTTCAGTGACTGGCCGTGAACGGATTTTCCCGACAGCGTATCAAGCGTCTTGCCGAAGGGGTCATTACCAACAACGCATAGCTCGAATTCGTCATGGTGCTGCGCTACCTTCTCCGGCCAGCTGACAAAGCTGGAAAAGTTATAGAGGAAGGCGGCCTTGATGCTGTACTCATTGGTCGGCCGGTCAGCGGCCTGGCTCACGTTGCTCTGCCAGAATAGCAGTCCAAACAACAGGCCTTGCACCAGAAGTTTGATGTGTCTGATCGCTGTCGGCCCCGGTTGCCCGATACGTTTTGCATGTATCTGAAGGCCGGCCATGATCAGAATTTCCAAATACCCTTGACGTGTATGCTGCGCTCAACATCGGTCGGTTGGGTCGCAATGAAGTCGGGCAGGAATTCGGTATGTTGGCTGTCCAGCAGATTCTGACCTGTCAGCGAGATCTCCATACCGGTGCGTGCTATCCAGCCCAGGCGCAGGTCCAACTCCGTATAGCCGTCAACCTCGACTCCGTTGATACTGATGTCATCGACACTACGCAAGGCGACATCGAACTCGAAATTTCTGCCCAGCTCGAATGAAGACCAGACAGCAGCCTGGTGCCGAGGGGCGCTTTCTTCACCGCTCTCCGCAGCACTGTCATTGCTGCCATTGACGAGATGCAGGAAAGTGTCCAGGTAACTGTAGGATGCATGCACATCCCATCCGGGCTGAACCTCCCACTGTGCCGCGAGCTCGATGCCGTGGGTCTCGCCTTCCATGCGGTTATCGAATGGCAGCAGGATGTCGGCGGGCGGCATGCCGGCAGGATCGAGTGTGCGCAGCTCGTCGTATTCGTTGTAGAAAACCGTCAGGTCAAGAGACCACCATTTCCCACGGTTGATGCGGTACCCCAGTTCATACGCCGTCAGGTTTTCTGACTCGAACAGTGCGTTGCCCATCGCAAACAGCGGTACCCCCGGGTCCTGTGCCGGTGGCGGTAACAGTCGCAGGATGACGTCATGCTCGCCCCGGGCGGGGGTGCGCACGGCCCGGGACACGGCACCCCAGAGGGTGTGACCATCCTCCATGAGCCAGCTGATACGCGCATTAGGCTGAATCTCGATGCCGGTGAAGTCGTTGTGCTCGAACTTGGAGCCGAGGACGAGACGCAGGTTCGGTGCCAGGCTGATCTCATCCTGAATGAAGGCGCTGAACAGATCGACATCACGCGTTGAAGGATCGAGGCTGAAAGTCGCATTGTTCTGCGTGGCATCCCGGATATGGCGGTAGCCGATCCCCCATAGGATGTCGTGGTCACTGGCAGGGTTGAGGTGATGCTGGAAGTCCAAATCAAGGATATCGCGGTCTTCGTACAGGACGATCTCGTCGCGTTTAATGTGGTCGAAATAGGCCTGCAGCGTAAAGCTCGAATTTGCCCTCACTTTGCGCTGCCAGCGGAACAGCAGATTGCCACCCGACAGCTCGGTATCATCCGTGAAGGTCGCGGGTGGGTTGTTCACCATGCCGCTGGCGACCTCTACCTGCTCACCGGCTTTGCCTTCATAGTAGTCACCCTGCAGGGTAAAGCTGTCACGTGCGTTCCGCTCCCAGTCCGAGCGGAATCCGACTTGCCCGAGTTCCCAGTCATCATGCGCCCCAATGGAATTGCCGCCTTCGGCGTGACTGGAGTGCTTCGCGTACACCCTGTAATTCGTCCCGTTTTCCAGCTGGCTGCCGTAGCGCACGCTGCCGAAGCCACGCTCCACATCGCCGGCGCCTGCCGTGACCAGGGTCCCCTGGGTGTCGCCAGCATGCCGGGTGATGATATTAATCACACCGTTCACCGCGTTGGCACCCCAGAGTGTGCCGCCAGGACCGCGGATTACCTCGATGCGCTCGATGTCTTCCAGCGGAACATCGTGCGATTCCCAGTAGACGCCGGCGAATAACGGTGTGTAGACACTGCGCCCGTCGATCAGGACCAGCAGCTTGTTGGCGAAACGGCTGTTAAATCCGCGAGCGCTGATGGCCCACTTGTTGGCATCGATGCGCGCCACCTGCACACCGGGTACGCGGCGCAAGGCATCGGGCACTGAAGTCACGCCCCAGTGGCGCAGGTCGTCATTGCTGATTACGAAAATCGCGGCAGCTGCCTCTGAGCGCTTTTGGGGCTTCTTACTGACAGAGGTCACCTCGATGTCCATCAGGTCCTCCAGGCTCATCGATGTGAGGTCTTCGGGGAGGTGGTCTGGGCCGGCTGCCGGTAGTGACGCCGGCAGGAGTGCCAGCAGGAAGAGAAGTGTCATGTCGGCATGGCGGTAGCGCCGAGTCGGACAGTTCGCCTTTGCTGCATACATGACCTGACCGGCAAAGATGAAGCCCCAATCCCCCTGACATAATTTCAACAACCGCCTGTGCCCCTTCGTGTTGCCGTTACCCAATCCCTGTAAACAAATGGCCCTGCTGTGCCACGGAGCGCTGATTTCCTGCACCACGTGTCGGGTACTAACAATCTATCGGCGGGCCTGACCTCTTCTTAAACGTATGAAGGATAATAAAACCCATTTTTATCAGCTAGTTGCATGACCTCCATAAGGGGCCTGGATGGCCGGCTCTGCAGGACAGGAGGAGGCCGGAAATAGCCGCTGAGTCAGGACTGAGGACTACTGATCCGAGTTACCTGCCTGGTGCCAGGGGAGCTGAAGCACAGCGGGATCGGTAACAAGACCGAATTGATTCAATTTGACAATAAATATCAACAAGATAAGATCAGCCCCGGGATAAAGTTTACAATGTAAACATTGTTCGGTGGAGGGCTGATCATGGCGGGTCTCAAAACAACTGACCACTATCACCATGGTGATCTCAGGAACGCCCTGTTGCAGGCCGCCGAGCGGCTGCTGCAGGAACGGGGCGTCGGCGGGTTCAGTCTGCGCGATGTTGCTCGGGCTGTAGGCGTTAGCCACGCCGCCCCCTACCGGCACTTCAGGGACAAGGGGACCTTGCTGCGGGCCTTGACCGGGCGGGGGTTTGAACGCTTGCGAGCGGCATTGGCCGACGCGGTTGCAGGCCAGCGGGGTCCTGAACAGAGCCTGATTGCGGCGACACGGGTTTACCTGCAGACAACCGTGCAGGACCCCGGGATGACCCGATTGATGTTCGGCGGCGTCATCCCTGCACAGGGGGATGACGACATTACACTGCGACTAAGTTCAGTCCGGGAGGTGCTGGTCGGGATCATCAAGGCAGGACTGGCAGTGGGCGCTTATCGTGACCGCGAACCGCGGGAACTGGCACTGGTGGCCTGGTCTTCGATGCACGGCCTGGCCATGTTGATTGACAGCGCGACACTGGATGTTGAGCCTGATGACACTGAACAGCTGGATGCGCTGGCGCGTTCCGTTGCTCAGATAGTTCTCTATGGCATATCCAGGTCATAAGCCCTGGGCGTTATAGTAAGTACCCGATTTTTAAGGTCCCGGGCGATGCTGCAAGAGAAGGAAGAATATTGTTCTCGAGAGAGATAGCCAGACTGATATCCGGCAAACTGTAGCTGACGATATGATGGCTGCCGCATTTTTTTGAAGTGTGAATGCCTCATCATGACCAGATGCGACATTCATGTGGCGACTTTCAGGTCGCCGTTATTATTTAATTGGCAAATACAAACATATTGGGCCGTTCCTTTTATTTAGATTAAAAAACCCTGCTATATGTCAATAGATCTATGTATAGCCTGGAGAAATCAATCCTATCAGGGTTTATGCAAACCGTATGCAGTAACTGCGCTACTCTACACCCATAGGTTTCAGATACGCTGATCGCTTGAAGCGCGAAGAGGAGAGAGCATGCGCACGGTCGCAGTGGTCATCATCTTGTCCCTTTCCCTGCTCGTGTCTTTCACGAAATTCGAAAGCCGCGAGTCCACCGGTTTTCTCCGCGTGAGCGGTGACGCGGTGCTCGATGGTGCCGGTAATCCCTTGATGCTAAGAGGCTTCAACATCGCCTTCAAGGATTTCAAGCGGACCCTTGGGGAGACGGACATAAAACGTATTGCCGATACTGGGGCGAACAGCATCCGGCTCGTGCTCGACTATCGCCAGCTGGAGTCATCACCCTTCGAATACAACGAGGAGAGCTTTTCACTGCTCGATTCAATCATTGCATGGTGTGAGAGACACAAGGTCTATTTGATCCTCGACATGCACCTCGCCCCCGGTATACAGAATCCCCACGACTTCGTTGTTCACCGGCAAAAGTCGTACAGATTCTGGGAGGAAGATCAATACCAGGAACGATTCTATGCCTTGTGGATTGTGATCGCCAAGCGCTATGCGGACAGGAAAATAATCGCGGGCTATGACCTGCTCAACGAGGGAATGGCACCGGATGCGCCAAAATACCTCAAGATCATGAATACCGCTGCACGTAAGGTTAGACAGTACGATGAACATCATATCTTGATCGTCGAAGAGGCGTTGCTGCGCAATAGGACGAAGCAACTGCTGCCAATAGCCGATGACAATGTCATCTACAGCATTCATTTTTTCTACCCGCCCCGGTTTACGTTCTACACCACCACGGAAGAACGGCCGATAACGCGTTATCCAGGAGAGATGGTGACTAATGGAGAGGCAATTGACTCGGTAGAATCGGAACCTGCCACGGGAAGTGGCGACTGGAGACGTCTGACGCTTCGGGCGACACCGCCTGAGGGTGCCGAAATAATGCAGGTCGTCATTTCATCCGATGAACAACGCGGCGCCGTATGGTTCGACGATATTCTCCTCAAGGCCGACGGACAGATCGTTGATCTGCCCGCACCACTTGTGTCGAACAACTCGTTCGAGGTCGATTATCCGGGCATCAGCTGGGAGACCCGTGGCTCCTGCGGCAGGGTAATCGATGGAACCGCAATGAGCGGGCGACATTCGATCATGTTTTCCGATTGCGCGAACCAGGCAGCCGTGCTCAGTAGCCCCATCGAAGCGGAGAGCTTCAATTATACGCTCTCAGCGTGGGTCAAGACAGACGACGCGCATGGGGACAATCATCTTGCCATTTCCTGGCACAAGCGCAAGACCCTGGCATCGTTCAACAAGAGAACGCTCCAGGACAGAATCGACTATGCCAGGCGTTTCAAGGCCTGGTACGGGGTGCCGGTATATGTCGGCGAATTCACCGCTCATGAGAACCCGTCCATGGACAGCGTGACCAAGTACCTGAACGACATTCTCGACATTATGGATACCGGAGGTCTGCACTGGAGCTATTGGACCTATTATTCAGAATATCCGGGGATAGGGATTTACACAGGCCCGCATGCCCATCTCGCACGGCCGGAGAGCCTGCAGATTATCGCGCGCCATATGGCGCGCCCCGAGTGAGACCGCGCGCGTCTTACTCGGGGCGCGGGCAGAAATGATTCCGATCCACCCGCTGGCGTGCCTCCTGGTCAACACGTACCCAGGGTGAAGCGTAACGAAACCCGAGGCATCCTGTAGATACAGCCTCATCGGCCGTGCCACCTTGAGTAATCTGCAATAATTGGTCGAATGTTTCTTCTTGGCCGCTCTCAGTCGTTCATCAAGACAAAGGTCACCCCGAGAGATGGCAGCGCATGTCCTTGTTGCTCGCCAGGCTTGCGGGTGTGGCGAACAGTTTGAGATCAACCAGGTTACAGGATTGCCGGTAGTAATTTTCTGCTAGACGCTATCGGCCAGTCACGCATAGCTAGGTCTGCGTCAATCTGAAAGTAAAAGATGGCTACCGGGCAAAGGGATTCCCACTTGCGCGGGGCGGACTATTTCCAGGAAGACTCGGGAAAGGAAACGAATTGGTCGGGGTGAGAGGATTTGAACCTCCGACC
Organism: uncultured Ectothiorhodospiraceae bacterium; assembly: GCA_947259415.1. Taxonomy (GTDB): domain Bacteria; phylum Pseudomonadota; class Gammaproteobacteria; order UBA9214; family UBA9214; genus CAMYJZ01. The sequence goes on from CAMYMI010000006.1 coordinate 40,093, forward strand.
CCTGCCTCCCGAAGGCAGTGCTCTACCAGGCTGAGCTACACCCCGATTAATAGGTACGGTTGACGGAAAATTCCGCGAGGCTGTACAGCGCCTCCTTGTACGGTGATGCCGGCAGCGGGTCCAGTGCGGCGATTGCCAGATCGGCCTCCCGTTGCGCGGCCTGCGCAGTGTACGGGATGCCCCCGGTTGATTCAATGGTGGCGCACACCGCAGACATGTTGTCATGCCCGCCGTTTTCGATGGCCTTGCGAATAAGCCGTGCCTGATCCGGCGTGCCGGTGTTGATGGCGTGGATCAGGGGCAGGGTGGGTTTGCCCTCGGCCAGGTCGTCGCCCAGGTTCTTGCCAGTGTCCTCTGGCGAGGCGCTGTAGTCGAGTACATCATCGACCAGCTGGAAGGCGATACCCAGGTGCATGCCGTAGCTGGCCAGGGCGGTCTCCGTAGTATCCGGCTGTCCGCCCAGGATGGCGCCGATGCGGGCAGCAGCCTCGAACAGCTTGGCGGTCTTGCGACTTATCACCTCCAGGTAACGTACCTCGGTGGTTTCCGCGTCATGGCAGTTGAGCAGTTGCAGGACCTCGCCCTCGGCGATGGTGTTGGTGGTATGTGACATCACCTCCATGATGTACATGTCGTTGGCCTCGACCATCATCTCGAAGGCGCGCGAGTAGAGAAAATCGCCGACCAGTACCGCAGCCTGGTTGCCCCAGACGGCATTGGCGGTCATGTTGCCGCGCCGCAGTTTCGAGGCATCGACCACGTCGTCGTGCAGCAGGGTGGCGGTATGGATGAACTCAATGACCGCGGCCAGGTTGATATGCTGGTCACCCTGGTACTGACAGGCACGGGCCGCAAGCAGCACCAGCAGAGGGCGCAGGCGCTTGCCGCCGTTATTAATGATGTAGTGGGAGAGCTGGTTGATCAGGGCCACATCACTGGAAAGGCGCGTCCGGATGAGCTCGTCCACGGCCTGTATGTCCTCGTCGACCAGTTGACGGAGCTCGTCGACGCTCATTATAACATTATGTTTTTTAAGAACTTCTCTCATTTTGCCTGGTGTCTGCGAGGATTTCCCACGGGCCGGGCGCTGCTGCCCGGAGCGCACAATGCTCTAGCGGATAGTCTAATGGTGTTAACCAGCGGGTACCAGAATGTATTTCATTGACCTCGATGGGCGCAATCATTAGAATTAGCGGCCTTTTTCTGAAGACAGATGATGCACTTGGAGTTTCAGATATGTATGCGGTAATCAAGACGGGCGGCAAGCAGTACCGCGTCTCCCAGGGGGACACCCTAAGGGTTGAGAAGCTGGACGCCGGTGAAGGTGATTCCGTTGAATTCGATCAGGTCCTGATGGTGGGCGAGGGTGAAGACGTCAAGATCGGCACCCCCTACGTGAAAGGCAGCCGGGTGACGGCCACGGTCAGGGCCCAGGGCCGCGGCAAGAAGGTCGATATCATCAAGTTCCGTCGTCGCAAGCACCACATGAAACGGATGGGACACCGTCAGGACTTCACGGAAGTGGAAATCACGGGCATCTCCTGATAGGCCACACGAACAGAGGATTGGTCAATGGCACATAAAAAGGCAGGCGGCAGTACCCGTAATGGCCGCGATTCTGAATCAAAACGACTGGGTGTGAAGCGCTTTGGCGGCGAAGCCGTGCTCGCGGGCAACATCCTGGTGCGGCAGCGTGGCACGCATTTTCATCCGGGTAAGAATGTTGGCTGCGGCAGGGATCACACACTGTTCGCCAAGGCGGACGGTAGCGTGCGCTTCGTGCAGCGCGGTCCCAGGAAGCGGAAGTTTGTTGAAGTGGTTACCGGCTGAGCCAGGTAGCTCGCGTAATTCATCAAGCCCCGCCTTCGAGCGGGGTTTTTTATTATGGCCGGTAAAAGTCGAACGGGAAAAGATACACATGAAGACGGCTGGCCTGCTTTTTTATCTTTTGACTGATAGCCAGTTACGGTAGCGCCATGAAATTCGTTGATGAAGCCACCATTGAGGTCCGTGCAGGAGACGGCGGTAATGGCTGCGTTAGTTTCCGACGCGAAAAATACATCCCTTTCGGTGGACCGGACGGGGGTGATGGCGGTGATGGCGGTGGTATCTACCTGCAGGCCGACAGCAGTATCAACACCCTGGTCGACTTCCGCCACAACCGTAAATTCCTGGCACAGCGCGGCGGCAACGGCATGGGTCGTAACTGCACTGGCAAGTCCGGGGAGGACCTGGTCATCAAGGTGCCGGTCGGGACCATAGTGCACGAGGATGATACGGAGGAAACGATCGGCGAACTGCTGCGTGATGGCCAGCAGTTACTGGTCGCGCGCGGCGGCTTCCACGGCCTCGGCAACACGCGTTTCAAGAGTTCGACCAACCGTGCCCCGCGACAGTCGAAACCCGGCACGCCGGGAGAGCGCCGGCACCTGCGCCTGGAACTCAAGCTGCTGGCAGACGTGGGCTTGCTGGGCATGCCCAATGCCGGCAAGTCCACCCTGATCCGCGCCGTGTCCTCGGCACGCCCGAAGGTGGCAGACTACCCGTTCACGACCCTGTATCCCAACCTTGGCGTGGTCAGCGTGTCGGCGCACCGCAGTTTCGTGATGGCCGATGTACCGGGCCTGATCCAGGGCGCCGCACAAGGTGCCGGGCTGGGTATCCAGTTCCTGAAGCACCTGTCGCGCACGCGCCTGCTACTGCACCTGGTTGACATGAGCCCGCTCGCCGATCCGTCGGAGGATGTCCGTATCATTATGAACGAGCTCACGGCCTTCAGCCCGGAACTGGCCCAGCGGGAGCGCTGGCTGGTGCTGAACAAGATCGACCTGTTGCCAGAGCAGGACCGGGAGCAGCGCTGCCGCGAAGTGGTGCAAGCGCTGGATTGGCACGGCCCGGTGTTCGAGATCTCTGCGTTGAACAGGGACGGTACAGACGCGCTGGTCCACGCAGTGATGGATTTCATTGAGCAGCAGGATACATTGGCGGATGATATACAAGGCGGATAATCTCTATCCGGAGCGCGAGGCGAGTCTTCCGAAGTTCACGACAGCTAAACCGAAGACCCCCGACATTTGCGGATTGATCAGTAGATTGCGAATGATATGCCATCAGGTATTGTTGCAACTTCGAAATAAGTGTTCCTTCTCCCTTCGGGAGAAGGTTAGGATGAGGGGATATGAATTAACGGGTTATATGTTGTTTTGATTCCCTTTTATGCCCGGCGCTTAATCGGGTACTCCCCAGCCCTCCCCCTGAGGGGGAGGGGGTTATTAGTCGATTCACTATCACAACGCACACCATGTCGGAAAAACTTAAACCAGGTCAGTGTCGGCGCTGGGTTGTCAAGATCGGCAGTTCCCTGCTGACCAATGACGGCCGCGGCCTGGCAACCAATGCCATCGAGGGCTGGGTGGAACAGATGGTGGCCCTGAAAAAGGCCGGTCGTGAACTGCTGCTGGTCTCATCGGGTGCGGTGGCAGAGGGTATGACACGACTGGGCTGGATGCAGCGCCCGCATGCCCTCTACGAACTGCAGGCCGCCGCCGCGGTCGGACAGATGGGTCTGATACAGGCCTACGAGTCGCGCTTCCAGCGCTACGGACTGCACACCGCGCAGGTGCTACTGACCCATGACGACCTGGCCGACCGGCAACGCTACCTCAATGCCCGCAGTACCCTGCGTACCCTGCTGAAGCTGAATGTCATCCCCGTGGTCAACGAGAACGATTCCGTGACCACCGAGGAGATCCGCTTTGGCGACAATGACACCCTTGCCGCGCTGGTAGCCAACCTGGTGGAGGCCGACCTGCTGGTTCTACTGACCGACCAGGCCGGTTTATTCGACAGTGATCCACGCGTCAATTCGGATGCGGCCCTGATCCCCGAGGCGCAGGCCGGGGATCCGGCTCTGGTAACTATGGCGGCGGGCAGCCGGGGTGTGCTGGGACGCGGCGGCATGCTGACCAAGACGCGGGCGGCGGCACTGGCAGCGCGCTCCGGTACCCTGACCGTTATTGCAGGTGGTCAGGAACCGGATATTCTGCAGCGCATCGCCGCGGATGAGGCGGTGGGCACGCGGCTTTACCCGGCCAGCGTGCCGCTGGCGGCGCGCAAGCAGTGGCTCGCCGGGCAACTCCAGGTCAAGGGCCACCTGACACTGGACGAGGGCGCAATGAACGTGCTGCGCAGTGCCGGTCGCAGCCTGCTGCCGGTAGGTGTCACCCGCGTGGAAGGCCAGTACGAGCGTGGCGATCTGGTGGTGTGTCATGGCCCGCACGGCGACGAGATCGCCCGTGGCCTGGTGAATTACAATGCCGCCGAATCACGCAAGATCATCGGCCACCCGAGCCGGCGGATCGAGGAGATCCTGGGCTATGTCGATGAGCCGGAACTCATTCACCGGGACAACCTGGTCCTGACGGGTTGAATGACGGACATTAAAAAGCCGGTCATCGACCGGCCTTTTAAAAGTTGGACTGCCCTGTGATTACATATTGCGAATGTGCTGATTCAGGCGGCTCTTGTGACGCGCAGCCTTGTTCTTGTGGATCAGCCCTTTTCCGGCCGCGCTGTCGATAATCGGCATGGCGGCGCTATAGGCTTCTTTGGCGGCGTCGGCTTCACCCGCCTCGATCGCGGCAATCACCTTCTTGATGGCCGTGCGCAGCTTGGAACGCTGACCGGCATTCCGCTGGCGGCTTTTTTCTGCCTGCCGTGCGCGTTTGGTTGCTTGTGCTGAGTTTGCCAAGGGACTGCTCCTGCCTGGGGCCATTCGAAAGACGGCGTATCATCCGGATTTTGGGCGTCTTTGTCAATGTCCGGGTGTGGGGATGAGCTGCCGGTGATCGTGACCGGCCAACATGGGTGCATAGGCCGGGCGCTGCTGATAAGCTTTTGTTTTCACAGCGTCCTTTATATCCCTGCAATGCATTCGAGCAATCAACTGACCCGACTGGATGGCCATAAACCTGAGCATGCCCGCGCATGAGCCGTAAGCTTCTGAAAAATACTGCAATTGTAGGGGCGATGACGTTGATCTCCCGGGTCCTTGGGTTGGTGCGGGATGTCGTGTTAGCCGGATTCGGTGCCAATGCCGGCATGGACGCCTTCTTCGTGGCCTTCAAGATCCCGAACTTCCTGCGCCGCCTGTTCGCCGAGGGGGCGTTCTCACAGGCCTTCGTGCCGATCATATCGGAGTACAAGGAGCAGCGCTCGCGAGCCGCAGTCCAGGACCTGGTCAACAAGGTTGCCGGGACCCTGGCTGGTATCCTGTCCCTGGTGGCCGTGGTGGGTGTGCTGGCCAGTCCGGTGTTGATCACCATTTTTGCACCGGGCTTCCTGTACCGCGACATCGCCCAGTTCGAGCTGGCGGCACAGCTGCTGCGTCTGACCTTTCCCTACATCCTGTTTGTCTCGCTGGTGGCCTTCGCGGCGGGAATCCTCAATACCTTCGGCCGGTTCGCGGCCGCATCACTCGCACCCGTGTGGCTGAACGTGGTGATGATCGGTGCGGCGCTGCTGGTGGCGCCGCAACTCGAACAGCCTGTGCTGGCACTCGCGGGCGGGGTGTTCGTGGCCGGCCTGGTCCAGCTTCTGTTCCTGCTGCCATCGCTGCAGCGCATCCGGCTGATGCCACGGCCGCGCTGGGGTATCCGCGACGAGGGCGTGCGTCGCATCATGAAACTGATGTTGCCGGGTATCCTGGGTTCCTCGGTTGCCCAGATCAACCTGCTGTTCGACACCCTGATCGCGTCCTTCCTGGTCGCCGGCAGCGTGAGCTGGCTCTATTATTCCGACCGTCTGGTGGAATTCCCGCTGGGCGTGTTCGCCATCGCACTTTCGACGGTCATCCTCCCCAGCCTGTCACGCAGCCATGCCAATGAATCGACCGACGAGTTTTCAGGAACCCTGGACTGGGGGCTGCGCCTGGTGCTGTTGATCGGGATTCCCTCGGCGCTGGGTCTGTTCATCCTGGGCCGACCGATGATCACCACCCTGTTTATGTACCGCGATTTCACCGCGGCCGATGTCGACATGGCCGGGCTGAGCCTGATGGCCTACGCCATCGGTTTGCCGGCCTTCATGCTGATCAAGGTGCTGGCACCGGGTTTCTACTCGCGCAAGGATCCGCGAACCCCGGTACGCATTGCCATCATCGCCCTGGTGACCAACATGGTACTCAATCTCCTGTTCGTGGTTCCCATGGTGCGGCTCGGAATATCCGGCCCGCATGCCGGGCTGGCCCTGGCGACCACGATCGCGGCCTATGTCAATGCCGGCCTGCTATTCCGGGTCCTGTACCGTGACCGGTTCTACCGACCACGGCCGGGCTGGGGCCGATTTGCCCTGCAGATGCTGCTGGCCGCCGCCCTGATGGTCGCGGTGCTGGTCTGGGGTTTGCCGGCTCTGGCGGAGTGGATCGCGTGGGATGTTGCCAATCGAGTGGCGTATCTCTTGCTCTGGGTGGCCATTGGTGCGCTCGCCTATTTTATCGGCCTGCGCCTCAGCGGACTGCGCTTGTCGGCCTTCAGGCACAGCGGACACACCCCTGGCGGGGAGGCGTGAATCCATGCCCGGCTGCTTTATAATCGCCGGTTTTCACGGTTTGATGAGTCGTTAATCCCATGGAACTGATTCGCGGTCTTCACAACCTGCGCCCGCGGCACCGGGGCTGCGCTGCCACCATCGGCAATTTCGATGGCGTGCATCTGGGCCATCAGGCGGTGCTGGGACAGTTGTCGGAACGCGCCGCACTACTGAACCTGCCGGTCGCGGTGATCACCTTCGAGCCGCAGCCGCGTGAATACTTCAGCCCGGATCTGGCGCCGCCGCGGCTGACGCGATTCCGGGAGAAGGTCGAGGCACTGAGCCGCTACGGCGTGGACCGGGTCCTCTGCCTGCGATTCAATGACCGCCTCGCCGGGCTGCCACCGGATGAATTCATCCGCCTCATCCTGCTGGACGGTCTGGAGGTGAAATACCTCGTGGTTGGCGATGATTTCCGTTTCGGCAAGGAGCGGGCAGGGGATTTCAGGATGCTGGTGCGCACCGGCGAGGTGCATGACTTCCAGGTGGTCAATATGCACACTTTCAATATTGATAACGCGCGTGTCAGCAGCACTCGTATACGCGAGGCCCTGAGTGCGGGTGATTTCGCGACGGCCGAGTCGCTGCTGGGGCGCCCCTACCGGATGAGCGGCCGGGTTGCGCACGGCGACAAGCGCGGGCGCACCATCGGCTTTCCGACGGCCAATATCCACCTGCACCGTTCGGCAACACCGCTACAGGGGGTGTTCGCCGTAGAGATGTTCGGGATCAAGGGCGAGCCGGTTGAGGGTGTGGCCAACATCGGTACCCGCCCGACCGTGGACGGTACCCGCACCCTGCTGGAAGTGCACCTGTTTGACTTCGATGCCGACATCTACGGCTGCCATGTGCAGGTCAACTTCCTGCGCAAACTCAGGGATGAGCAGCGCTTTGACTCGTTTGACGCGCTGAAGCAGCAGATCGATGCGGATGTGAAGCAGGCCCGGGAGTATTTCGGGGGCTGATAAAATCACCGCACGACTGCAGGGATGCAGGAGGTAGAGCAATGCAGGGAGCAATTGCCGAAAGGCGCAAAGTACGCAAAGGACCTAAAGAGGAGTGGTGATTACATATAATGATGCATCTATAGATTCAGCAAATGCCATGGAGGGCAATGATGAAAAAGGAAGATGCTTTATCAAGGAAGATCATTTCTGCCGCCATTGAAGTGCATCGGAACATAGGTCCGGGCTTGCTTGAGTCGGCCTATGAACAATGCTTCTGCAAGGAGTTGACCGAGATCAATATCGATTTTGAGAGACAGGCCAGGCTGCCGGTAAGCTACAAGGGTGTGAGGCTGGGATGTGAGTATCGCCTTGATGTTGTTGTTGATAAACTCGCCATCGTTGAGATCAAGGCGGTTAACAGGCTGGAGTCGATCCATGATGCCCAGCTACTTACTTATTTGAAACTCTCCAGGATGAAGCTGGGAATATTGCTGAATTTTAATGCAGTGCTTATGAAGAACGGTATCAAGCGGCTGGTTAATGATTTGTAATTCTTTGCGCCCTTTGCGTCTTTGCGGTGAACATAAAGTTTCATAAGTGGATCACGCTGTGTTCCCGGTGCCTCTGCGGTAACAATACAAATGACTGACTATAAAGACACGCTCAATCTGCCCAAGACGGCCTTTCCCATGAAAGGCAACCTGCCCAATCGCGAACCGGAAGTCCTCAAGCGCTGGGAGGATATGGACCTGTACGGCAAGCTATGCGAGCGCGGCAAGGGACGCCCGCTGTTTGTCCTGCATGACGGGCCGCCATATGCCAATGGTGATATCCACATCGGTCATGCGGTCAACAAGGTCCTCAAGGACATCATCGTCAAGAGCAAGACCCTGGAAGGCTTCAATGCACCCTATATCCCTGGCTGGGATTGCCACGGGCTGCCGATCGAGCTGAACGTCGAGAAGAAGGTCGGCAAGGCGGGTGTCAAGGTAGACACCGAGACTTTCAGAGACGCCTGCCGTAAGTATGCCAACAAGCAGGTCGACGGTCAGCGGCAGGATTTTATCCGCCTGGGCGTGCTGGGCGACTGGCAGAACCCCTACCTGACCATGCAGCACAAGTTCGAGGCCGATATCATTCGGGCACTCGGCAAGATCGTCGAGAACGGCCACCTGGACAAGGGTTTCAAGCCGGTGCACTGGTGCACGGACTGCGGCTCGGCACTGGCCGAGGCCGAGGTCGAATACGAGGACAAGGACTCGCCCGCCATCGATGTGCGTTTCCGGGTGCCGAATGAGGAGGGCCTGCTGGCGCGCTGTCACCATGTCGATGGACACAAGGGTGAAGGACCGCTGTCGGTGGTTATCTGGACGACCACGCCCTGGACCCTGCCGGCCAACCGGGCGGTCGCGCTCAACCCCGACCTCGACTATGCGGTGGTGCAATGCGATGCCGGCCAGGGCCCGGAGCGCCTGTTGCTGGCCGATGCGCTGCTGAAGGACACGCTGCTGCGCTACAACGTGGAGCACTACGAGGTGCTAGCCTACTGCAAGGGGAGTGACCTGGAGGGTGAAACCCTGGCGCACCCGTTTTACGAGCGCGAGGTCCCGCTGATCCTCGGGGAGCATGTCACCACGGAGGCGGGTACCGGTGCGGTACACACGGCGCCCGGGCACGGTCAGGACGACTACGTGGTCGGCAGCCGCTACAAGCTGCATGTCGACAACCCGGTCGGCAACGACGGGCGCTTCCTGCCGGACACCGAGCTGTTCGCGGGCCGGCATGTGTTCGCGGCCAATGCCGATGTCATCGAGGTGCTGAAAACCCGCGGCACGCTGGTGCATATGGAAATGCTGCGCCACAGTTATCCGCACTGCTGGCGCCACAAAACGCCGATCATCTTTCGTGCCACGCCGCAGTGGTTCGTCAGCATGGACCAGAAGGGGCTCCGCGCCGACGCACTGGCCCAGATCTATAGTGTCAAGTGGATGCCTGACTGGGGGCTGGCTCGCATCAAGGGCATGGTGGAGAACCGTCCCGACTGGTGCATTTCCCGGCAGCGCACCTGGGGTGTGCCCATTGCCCTGTTCGCGCACAGGCAGAGCGGTGAGCCCCACAAGGACAGCGTAAGGCTGATCGAGGAGATTGCCCGGCGCATCGAGGCGCATGGCATCCAGGCCTGGCTGGAGCTGGATCCGGCCGAACTGCTCGGCAACGAGGCTGACGACTATGAGAAGGTGGGCGATACACTGGACGTCTGGTTCGATTCCGGTGTCTCGCACTTCGCCGTGCTGGAGCAGCGCGACGAACTGACTTACCCGGCGGACCTTTACCTGGAGGGTTCCGATCAGCACCGCGGCTGGTTCCAGTCGGCGCTGCTGACCGCGGTGGCGATGCGCGGCGCGGCGCCGTACAAGACGGTGCTGACCCACGGCTTCACGGTCGATGCCAAAGGCCAGAAGATGTCCAAGTCGAAGGGCAACGTGGTGGCGCCGCAGAAGGTGGTGAACTCGCTGGGCGCCGATATCCTGCGCCTGTGGGTCGCGGCCACCGACTACCGCGGCGAGATGAGCGTCTCGGACGAAATCCTCAAGCGCACCGCCGAGGCCTATCGCCGCCTGCGCAATACCGCGCGTTTCCTGCTCGCCAACCTGAACGGCTTTGAACCCGACCGGCACCTGCTGGACCCGGAGCAGATGCTGAGCCTGGACCGCTGGACACTGGAGCGCACCCGGCAGTTACAGGAGCAGGTACAACGGGCCTACGAGGACTACGAGTTTCACCGCATCTACCAGCTGGTGCACAACTTCTGCGCGGTGGATATGGGCAGCTTCTACCTGGACATCATCAAGGACCGTCAGTACACCACGCGCGAGGACAGCATCCCGCGGCGCTCGGCGCAAAGCGCGATGTACCAGGTGGCCGAGGCCCTGGTGCGCTGGCTGGCGCCGATCACCAGCTTCACGGCCGAGGAAATCTGGCAACACATACCGGGGCAACGGGAAGACTCGGTGTTTCTTTCGAACTGGTATGAGCTGCCGCCGGCCTATTATTCGGAAAGCGAGATCCTGCAGCGCATGGGTGTCAATTTCTGGGGCCGGGTCATCGGAATTCGCGATGCGGTCAGCAGGGAGCTGGAAAAGCTGCGCGCGGACGGCAGGATCGGTTCCTCCCTGGATGCCGAGGTGGACCTGTATACCGACGGGGAAACCGCTGCCATGCTGAAGGCCGTCAAGGATGAACTGCGCTTCGTGCTGATCACTTCCTATGCGCGTGTGCATGCGCTTGACGAACGTCCCGCTGATGCCGTCGATGCTGCTATCCCCGATACACAGATGTGGATCAGTGCCACACCCTCCACGCATGCCAAGTGTATCCGCTGCTGGCATCACCGCGAGGACGTGGGCAGTGATCCGGCACACCCCGAGATCTGTAGTCGCTGCGTCGAAAATGTTGCGGGCGACGGTGAAACGCGCCGCTATGCCTGAGCCGATGCGCTGATGCAACATCAAATGAAGTGGTTCTGGCTTTCCGGCGTGGTAATCGTCCTGGATCAGTGCAGCAAGCTGATCGCGGATGCCATGCTGTCCCTGCACAACCCGGTTCACCTGATGCCGTACCTTGCCTTGCGCAAGGCCTATAACACCGGCGCCGCATTCAGCCTGTTTCACGACGGTTCCGGCTGGCAGCGCTGGTTCTTCATCGCGCTTGCCGTGCTGGTCATCGGGGTGCTGGTGGTCTGGCTGCGGCAGATCGCCGCCAGCCAGGCGCGTACCGCCCTCGCGCTGGCACTGATACTCGGCGGTGCAGCGGGCAACCTGATCGACCGCGTGGTCTACGGTCATGTGATTGATTTCATCGACATGTACTACGGCAGCTGGCACTGGCCGACCTTCAACATCGCGGATTCCGCGATTTTCGTAGGTGCCTGCCTGCTGGTGCTGGATGCCCTGCTGACCCGGAAGCAGCAGCCATCCAGCTGAGTGGGGCGGTGAAGGGATGAATATACCGATCGACATCGACAGCTGCGTCACCCTGCACCTGTCACTCACCCTGGAAGACGGTACCGTCGCAGAGAGCACATTCGGCGATGAGCCGCTGAACTTAGTCATGGGTGACGGCACCCTGGTACGCGGTCTGGAACTGGGGCTTTACGGCCTGCGCCCCGGTGATTCCCAGCGACTGGAGCTGTACCCGGAGCAGGCCTTCGGCCTGCGTGACCCCGAGAAGATACACCGGATGCCGCGTGCCGACTTCGACGACGAGATGGTGCTGGAGCCGGGTGTCATTATCGGCTTCGAGACGCCCGAGGGCGAGGAAATCCCGGGCATGGTGCGCGCGGTTGGCGATGAGTCAGTGGAGGTGGATTTCAACCACCCGCTGGCGGGGCATACCGTTACCTTCGACGTGGAAATCATCGATGTGGTCCAGTCGGAGCAGGGTGAGAGTGATTGACTGGATGAGCTGAAGAAATTATTCATCTGCAGGGATGCAGGAGGTAGAGCAACGCAGGATGCAGTTACCGAAAGAACGCAGAGAAAAACCCCTAAAAATACAAAATAAATCTAATACACACTACAAACAGTGCACCCCTTCTCCCTCCGGGAGAAGGCTGGGATGAGGGGTAGAGGATCAGGCAGTTATTCTAATTTATCCCCTCACCCTGACCCTCTCCCGGAGGGAGAGGGGACTTTTGCAACATCCTCGCCAGGAAGAAAGTGTTTATGGGGCAGCAGTGAACGGCTGCACTGATTACCAAGGTTTCGACTCAAACGGTTGAGAGTTTTTTAACAATAATAATTTGTTCTAGTTTCTTCTTTCTCAGCGTTCTCTGCCTCTCTCGGCAACTGCATCCTGCGTTGCTCTACCTCCTGCATCCCTGCAGTCGTGCGCCTCTGCGGTGAATAATTGATTTTCTTTGCGAACTTCGCGCCTCTTCGGTGAATGTTGGCATTAATCAGTACCAGTTAATGGCGTATAATCACCGCTGATTCATAAAGACTCACTCCCATGCAAATCCTTCTCGCCAATCCCCGGGGTTTCTGTGCCGGTGTCGACCGGGCCATTGATATTGTCGAGCGCGCCCTGGAACTCTTCGGTGCGCCGATCTATGTGCGTCACGAAGTGGTACACAATCGCTACGTGGTCGAGGGGCTGCGTGAACGCGGGACGGTGTTTGTCGATGAACTCGATGAGGTGCCGGATGGCGCGACCGTCATCTTCAGTGCTCACGGCGTCTCCCGCGCTGTACACGAGGCCGCAGCCGCGCGCAGCCTGCGCGTCTTTGATGCGACCTGCCCCCTGGTGACCAAGGTGCACCTGGGGGTCAGCCGCCATGCGGAGGATGGCCGTGAGTGTGTCCTGATCGGGCACAAGGGGCACCCGGAGGTGGAGGGGACCATGGGTCAGTACGACAGCTCGCGCGGCGGTGCGATCTACCTGGTGGAGACACCGGATGACGTGCAGGAGCTGGTGGTGAAGGACCCGGATAACCTGGCGTTCGTGACCCAGACCACCCTGTCGGTCGATGACACGGCGCGGGTTATTGAGACTTTGAAGGCACGCTTCCCGCGCATCCAGGGCCCGCGCAAGGACGATATCTGCTATGCCACCCAGAACCGTCAGGACGCGGTCAAGACGCTGGCAGGGCGCTGTGATGTCGTGCTCGTGGTGGGTTCACCCAACAGTTCCAATTCCAACCGCCTGCGCGAGATCGCCGAAAAGCAGGGTGTGCCGGCCTACCTGGTTGATGAGGCACCGCAGATCGAAAAGACCTGGCTCGCGGGCAGGCAGACCATCGGCGTCACTGCCGGCGCTTCAGCCCCCGAGACACTGGTCAATGGGGTGGTGGAACAACTGCGCGCATGGGGCGCCGAGCTGGTCGAGGAGTCACAGGGCAAGGCCGAAAACGTGACCTTCTCCCTGCCGCGGGCATTAAAGTAGTTACCTTGAGATAACAGGATGGGCAGGGTGCTCCATGCCCATCCTGTGGGTTGAGTCTTTGCCGCCAACTATAGAACTTGCCGGGTCGCCATGATCGGGGCGTCAGGTCGATCCATGAGCGCTGCTGTTCACCCTCGCCGACGATTACTTCCAGCAATCCTGTACAGTCGATGAACCGCCTATTGTTTTAACGCCCAGTGAGGTCAGGGTGAATGCACCGCACCTGGTATCCGCCTCCTGGCCATTCTGTGGGGTAACGGTGACGGTGAAGGTGATGGTCAAGTCGTTGGCCGGATCATCCGTGATCGCGGCAGTGTAATAGGCCCCTTCAGGCGAATTTGCATCAGCATAGCCGAGATCTGTCATGGTCGTTGTATAGGTCCCGCGGTCGGCGTAGAAGCGCTCCTGGCGATCGGCAATATCCAGGATAAAGGCCATGCCATCCGCCCTGCGGGCCTTTACTATCTGGTCGCGGTAGGCCGGGTAGCCAAAGGCGATAACGATCCCGAGGATCGCGACCACGATCATCAGCTCGATCAGGGTGAAGCCGTTCGGCCTTTTCAGATTCATCATTTCAGACTACCTTTGATTGACTCAATCCGCACGGCCGGTATTGATCGACCGTGCGGGATTGACCGTTTTGACTACTGCATAATGTCGGTCCAGATGAAATAGCCTTCCCTGGTCCTGGGGCCCTTGGTCTCCAAATCGATGGTCTCGATGGAAATCACCTTGGCCGGTACCGCATCCAGGCCGGACTTCTTCCTTTTTGGATCAGTCGAATCAACATCCCAGGGCAGCAGGTGCTGCTCGGGGATATGGCCGGGGGCGTAGTCCCGATACTTGGCATACAGCGCCAGCTTGTCATTTGTAGAATCTGACAGCAGATCGTTCAGTTCCATTAACAAGGCGCTGAGCTCATCCTCGTTCTCGGCAGCCTCGATCAGACCCAGTAACCTGACAAAGGCATCAAGCGGACACTCCTCACCTTCGGGTGTATTCTCACACTCCGCCAGCAGGGGATCGGTCAGTGCCTTGTATTCACCCAGGGTGAGACCACCGAGTTCGATGTTGACGCGGCTCTTCCAGCTGGGATCGCCGTAACAGGGGGTGCTGGCCGGGTCGCCCGTGCGCAGCTCGTCCGCCAGGGAGCTGTAATGCCAGTACATGGTGGCTTCGTACAGCAGACCGCTTTCATTGGCATCCTTGACGGGGTCACCTGCTTCGGTATTTGGATCGGGAATATCTACGGCATCCTTACCCTTGCCGACTGTCTTGAGCCGGAAGGCCTTGGCAAAGGTGCCGCCGATGCGCTTATTACCTCGTTTGGATCTTGGCAGAGTCGTTGGATCCTGCAGTGTGAATGCCGCCGTGTTATCTGAATTGACTTCCAGTAACTGCAAGGTGAGTGCTCCGTTGCGCCAGCGGAATCCACTGCCCACTTCAGGAGGCACTTCCGTGATATGCAGGCTACGGGCCGGGTTCTTGACATAACCGTCCGGCGGCGTGGCGGGTATACCGGCGCTGCAGGTCATTGCCGGGTAACTGCCGTCGCTGTCCATAACCACTGATTCGGTGCCGGCCTCTTTCAAAACCGCCTCGTCGGAATAGCAGACCGGGTCACGGTAATCATGCAAGCCGAGTACGCACTGGGCCCGTGTGCCATGCACGCCCTCATCGAGGATGGCGCGCCGACCGAAGCCAACGCGCAGCGTGGGCTTGCTGCTGAGACCTTTCGAGATCTGCGTGGTTGCATCAATGGCATCACCCTTATTGCCAAGCTCGCCATCGTCTCCGACCCTGGGACAGGTACCTGAATCATTCAGGATACCGTCCAAAGTGAAGACCAGGCCTTCGGCGCCTAATGCTGCCACGCCACCACCTGTCGGGCTCTCGAGGATCTCGGTGACCTTGTCCTGGTATTCCACCACCGGCCAGACCCGGCAGCCGATCTGCAGGGTGCCGGCAAACGACAGGTCGGCATTGGCCAGCACGACGATGAACTCCTCGTTATCAGCCAGGGGCGACCCGGAACCCAGGGCCATGACCTCAGACACCGGCGCCTCACGACAGCCGATGACCAGGCCGCTTTCATCATCGTAAACCTCTATGTCATCTGCTGCACAGATCAGGTCACCCGTGTCAATATCAACCCCGATGTGATCGATTGGCGTATAGGTGTCATAGGCCCGGTTCAATTCGCCTTCAACGGCCTCGATGCAGCGCCCGTCAACCAGTATCTGTTTTTCATTCTCTGCATCACTGCAAGTGGGACCAGGTGTACTGGCAGAGGACGCTGCCAGGTTGCCCAGTCCGCGGCGCGGTTCAAGTTCGAACAGGTCGACATGGTCGACGCCGTGGATGGTGTCGTATTCATGCACATGGCCGTCAATGCCACCTGCCAGACCGTCATTGCTCTCGATGTTATAGCCCTCACTGTGTTTAAGTACGGCATTCGCGGCTGTCTCACCGCTGGCCGGGCTGTCTGTCTGCACTTCGATGTGACCGTTGAGCAGGGGGCCGGGTTTGGGAAGCAGCGGGATTTGCAGGATCAGCCCGTTGATGTACATCTTGTCGATGCCGCTGCTGAGACGGGCAAGTACCGGTTGCGAGATATTGCCAGGTCCGAGATGCAAGCCCACCGGCGCCTTGCCGCCAACCTTGTCGGAGTCATCAAGGACACTGTCACCGTTCAGGTTGTACACGACGACGTTTGCGTCTTCACCCGTAGTGAAGTTCAGCGACATGATCCAGCTGTCACCGTCCAGTTGCCGGTCCGGTCCCGAGCACACCAGACCGGTGGGATTGCTGGTCACGAACTGCACGCGCCCTGTGCGAACGAAGGGTGCCCCCACCAGGCGCTCGCCACAACTCGGGAATTCCAGCATCCAACCCTTGTTTGTGCTGAGGTCGACTGCATTGTTGCTCGACATCACACGAAGCACGTCCGGATCCGGTGAAAAGGTGTCGGCCACCTCGCTGACTGTCTGGGCGACCAGATTGGATTTTATCAGCGGCGTAGTAATAGTTTCCGTGCCGGCAATCCATTCCTTTTTGATCCAGATTCCATAGATGGCCTGCTTTGAGGTGTCGTCCAGGGCATCGAGCTCACTGAAGACGCTGCCTGTGCCGAAATGGAGGAAAAGGCTGCCGGAGTCTCGCGGGTATTCCACCAGGGAGGGGGTGTTGGTAATTGGCTGGCTGGCATCACCATCGAAGATCTTATGAGCCGTTGAGGAGGCCGGGTTGGTCTTGTCGATCCTGAACATCCACAGGTCGCCGTTGGTGTCACCGGCAAAGGCAACCTCGACCATGAGGTCGCTATCGGTGCTGAGCAGTGCAGGTGAGGAAAGACCGCCCGCAGCACCGGTGGATATTGCGGTGACACTATGAGAACCGTCCAGGCTGACCATGAGGAGCTTTGCTACATTACCGGTGCTGCCATAGCCGTTGCCGGTAAAGACATACCATTGGGGCGCGGCCGTGCTGCCCAGGGGTGCGATGCGTGGTTGATCGTAGATATGGCCGATATCACTGCCGGTTTTCTCGAACAGGACCTTGTTGCCGGTGAAGTCGGGGTTGGTCACATCCAGCGCAAACAGGCCGGCGAACCCCGGGCCACCACCACCGGTCAGGATAGTGCGCCAATTGCAGCCAGTGTATACCGTGCCTGTATCCGAACAATTGGCATGATCGGGATCGACCTGTGCCGAACCTGCCAGCAGTTTTCCGTCGAGGAAAAAGGTATGTTCATAGGTGGCATCACGGGCGGCCAGCCGGTCGAGCTTGCCGATCACCATGGAGGGGATATAGGCATAGACCTCGGAGCCGTCGACCTCGTCGAAGACCTCCAGTGTGCCGCCATTGGTGGGTGCGGCAACACGGCCAGGCCGGCAACCCTGCTTCAGGCCAGTGGCACTGTAACCCGAACAGGGGGTGGCGCTGGCCGGGTCCATCTTGATGGCGAAATTGGAAAAGCCGTTCAGGCCAACGAGGAGTTCCTCGGGCGGGCCGATATAGACCGGGGTGTTGGTGATATCACCCAGCAGGCTGTAGCGTCGGCGGAAAAATCCGTCGGGCTTGTCTCTTTCGTTGCTGCGGTCGCCACGAACGAAATTCAGGACAGGACTGAAATAATCGCTGGGCTGATCGACATTAGGGTCTTCCGCGTCGCTGGTGGTCGGATCACCGTCCGGGTCATCCAGTGTGATGGAATCCAGCGCGATCTTCTGGGCCGCTGTCAGATTGTTCCAGAGAAAATCCACCTGGCCACCGTTGTAGGTAATGATATTGCGAGTCTTCCAGTAATCAGTGACGGTATCTTCCTTTTGCAGGAAGGTGGCGCGTGCCATCCAGTTCTTGGTGCTGCCGTAGCCTGCATCGTTGGCATAGGCCAGTAGCACGCTATTGTCGGTTTCGCCGACAGGGGCCGTCGTTGTACGAGCGCCCGGTGTACCCGTGCATGATCCTGTCAGGCACTTACCGACGATGTCATACTCGATGACGTCACCCATATAGGCCCCGTTTTCGAACCATGGCCGATAGGCCTTGGTATCACCCTTGAGGAGGTCATTCTCTTTCAGGGCATATTCGCCCAGCAGCACCGGTGGCTGGGTGTCCGGGTAAAAGTTTGCGACGGCGTAGACCAGGGCGCTGACAGCCATCGCTGTGACGGCAATGGCCTTCAGCTGAAAATTGTTTGTTTTCATCTTCATAACACTTCTCCTGCAATCAGGGGGCAAGCGGGTCGGTGATGACCACTGACTGAACAATGCGTTTGGCACCCCTCGAACTTTCACTCTGGGCAGAGACCATAAAGACCTGCACCGTGGCACCGGGCAGGGGTTTGATCAAACCGGTAAAGGAAGAATCCTCGCCTTCATTATTATCCAGTCCCGCATTTTCGATGACATAGCGGCCCGAGTCGCCACCCGGGATCGAAACCGCTGCACTTGTGAAGGTATCCCACACGAGTTTTGCCGGTGTGATTGTTCCGAAATTGTGATACTGGTCACCGGAGGGGTAGGGAATACCCTTGGCCTCCAGGTCGAGCACATCATCGACTCCCCTGGCAAGCGTGTACTCTGCGTTACTGAGTGCGGTAGTCTGGAACTGGGTGTTGCCGGCCATCATATTTTCCAGCCGTGAGACGTTCATGCCGAAGACCCCGAGTATCGTCAGGATCAACAGGAAAACCAGCGCCATGAACAAGGCAGCGCCATCCTGCCGGCCTTGTGTGAGTCGTGTATTGCGCTGTCTGTAATGCATACCTGAATCTCCGGCTAGTTGAAACTGCTGTTGCGCAGCCTGACGGTTGAGGTGTAGAGCTGACGACGATATCCGTCATTGGGTGTGTAAGCCGCAGCCCCGGTCAGATCCCCCATTTCATAACTGTTGGTATTGGTGTAGCCGGTTTCCGGGCATTCCGAGCGGATCAGCAGCCAGAGGCGTGCGGCGATGACCTGGTCCCAGTTTGTAACGGCGTTGGCATCGAGATACCGGTTGACGGTGTCATCCCCCCTGGGATTACTTGCCGTGATTTCTTCGTCTATGCCGTATTGCACCTGCAGGTGATCGATCCCGGTGGCAATTTCCTCGGATACCATTGTCCCGGCATCATTGATTGTCCGTCGGTAAAGTGAGGGGACCGCGGCACCTGCCGGGCAGTCTGTGCTTGAGTCGCCGATATAGTAGGCATTGGCAATCAGTTCGGCCGTTCTGACAACAGACCCGGTGACCGCGTTGCTGGCATCACTTTCCTGGGAGCCGGTAAACAGGGTTCCTTTGAACAGTGAGGCGCGCAGATAGTAGCGGTTGTTTTCAAAAGACGGGGTTGTGATGCCGCCGACCTCCCAGGGCGCGGCATAGCGGAGCACCAGGATATCGCCACGGGTATAAGGGGCTGTGCCGCTGGAAGGTATACACGCATAAGTTCCCTTGGAGTCGTTCTTTCCGAATATTCGGCGGTTGAGCATCCGTACCCAGTCGGTATTACCGGATGAGCATGCTCCCGTTGTATCGATAACGACACCCGTTGTACCAACAATCTCTGCGATATCCGTATTCCCGCCCCAGTAACCGGCGCGTCGCAGGTCACTGATCATGGTCTCCATGGCATAGCGGCCGTTCTCCTGCATACGTCCAAGGGAGTCCTGGATGTTGAAGCTTTTTTTGGATCCCAGGAAAATCTGCCCGATGCCCGCGAGCATGATCAGGGTAATGACCAGGGCGACCATGAGTTCGACCAGACCGAAGCCACGGCAAACCGGATGTAAAAAAGACAGAGTGTTATGTTTGCTTATCTTCATTCTGAAAATACCAGGCGGTAACAGCGCAGATCCGTATCTGCGGCAGGTGGACAGGTTGTTCCCGTGACACTCGGGTCACGTGCCTCATTCCAGCGTACGGTGATGGTGTGTGTCAGCGGGGTCGCGGCAGTCTGGACGATTTCCCCCACTCCGCCGGGCAACAAGGCAAGCGAATCTTTCCACTCGTCCAGGTCAAATGTTGCAAGCTCTGTGGGGGAACAACTGGCAGAGGCACAATTCTTTGTTGCTGTCGGATGAGTGGCGTTATTGACGACATAGTCGCCGTCGCCAGTACCTACCGTATTGGCCCGCATGCGGTCGGTAATATCGTAGGCCAGCTGTGTGGCCTGGGTACGCATGCTGGCCATCTGATTGGAGCGCAGTCCACTGGTCTGGAGTGCGGCCAGGCCCAGGAGTCCGATGGACAGTACCAGCAAGGCGATCAGCACCTCCAGCAGGGTAAAGCCGGTGTCCTTCCTGATTAGATGTTTATTGGCATGGTTCACGATTTCATTCCCCGGCATGTGGACAGGGTTTATTCGAGATGGTCATCTGTCCCATCCCGGCAATCCTGATATTGCGAGCCTGCTCGAGCTTGCTGTCATCGGCCACCATGGAGAATGTGATGGCTGCGGGATTAATGCTCATTCCGTTTTCCATGTTCATATATATGTTTTACTAACCTCGCTCACCGGTGTCATTCGCTATAAGATAAGCGGCTTATATAACCCGACGGGCGGTGTATTTCACTATGGATTTATCGGTATCTGACTGAACAAATTAAGTTTTTTCGACATGAAGTGTGCGGCGGTTAACACTTTACCGGCGTCCCTTGTGTGTGTCCCGACTACAACCCCGGCCGTCAAGATGACCAGTAGCGAAGATGTCCGAATACGGCATGAATGACAGCATAGTGGTGGGTGGCGGCCTGGTGGGGCTGCTGACGGCCCATGCGTTGCGCCAGGCCGGGTTCAGGGTCACCCTGCTGGAACGCGGGGGCACCTGCCGGGAGTCCTCCTGGGCGGGTGGTGGCATCCTCTCCCCGCTGGTCCCCTGGGAATACCCCGACGCTGTCTCCGAACTGGTGGCCTGGAGCCAGCAATATTACCCGGTGCTGGCCAGGGAACTGCAGGAGGCAACCGGGATTGATGTTGAATGGTTCCGGTCCGGTTTGATGCTGGTGGGTATGGCGCCTGGTACCGGGTCCGAGGCGTGGGCAGAACAATTCCATTGCCGCCTGCAGCAGCTTGGTGAGTCCCAGCTGCATACCCGGGAACCCGAACTGGCCGAGGGCCTGGGCACAGCTATCCTGCTGCCGGATGTCGCGCAGGTACGAAATCCCTCCCTGTGCCAGGCCTTGTCCCTGGACCTGCAGGGGCAGGGGGTCACGCTTAGAGAGCACACCGAGGTCACCGGAATTATCGAACGCGCCGGTGTTGTACAGGGCGTCAGGACATCGCAGGGTGAGTTAGCCGCACCCCGGGTGGTGATTGCCGGTGGTGCCTGGAGTGCACTGCTTCTGCAGACCACCGGGCTGGAGCTTCCGGTCACACCGGTGCGCGGCCAGATGATCCAGTTCGATGCCCGTCCCGGCCTGTTGAATCACATCGTGCTGTACCGGGGCCATTACCTGATCCCGCGCCGCGACGGTCTGATCCTGTGCGGGAGTACCCTTGAACAGACCGGTTATGACAACACCACGACGCCGGAGGCGCGCGCCCTGCTGGTTCAGAGGGCAACCGGGCTGCTGCCGGCACTCTCCGAATACGAGGTTGTCAGGCACTGGGCCGGACTGCGGCCGGGCTCGCCAGACGGGGTGCCCTACATCGACGAGCACCCCGCCATCCGGGGCCTGTATATCAATACCGGGCATTTTCGCAATGGCGTGGTGATGGCGCCAGCCTCGGCCCGGCTGTTGGTTGATCGCATGCTGGGGCAGCCGAGTTTTATCGATGAAAGTCCCTATCTTATTGATAGATAAGATAAATAATAGTCTGACTGGCTTGGCGTAGACGATTTGGAGGCGCCGGGATTATACTTAATCCAAATGGAAAAACATCGCTCCATACAAATGCTTAGCACGCAGGACGTGACGGACCGGCTAAAACATGCCGGCATTCTGCCGACCCAGCAGCGCCTGATGATTGCCCATGTCCTGTTCAGTCGTGACCAGCACCTGTCGGCCGACCAGGTCATGCAGTATGTGAATGACGATAAGGACCATGTGTCCAAGGCGACGGTCTACAATACGCTCGGCCTGTTCGCGAGCAAGGGTTTGGTGCGCGAGGTCATCGTGGACCCCACCCGGGTGTTTTATGATCCCAACACCAGCAACCACCACCACTTCTACAATGTCGATACCGGTGAATTGAGGGACATCGAGGCGTCTGAGCTGGCAATCGAATCGCTGCCCGAATTGCCACAGGGCACTAAGTGCGAAGGCGTCGATGTCATCATCCGCGTGCGTAACGACACGGAAATGCACTAAGCTGGTTGCACAACAACCGGTGAATTTTGCTTAATTGATTCCTCCCTTTTATACTCACTCGCCCCAAGCCGGAGTAGCTCAGTCGGTAGAGCAACTGATTCGTAATCAGTAGGTCGGGTGTTCGATTCACCTCTCCGGCACCATTCAATATATCATCAGGTTTTCGTCAGCCTGAACTCGAATTCGACTGCAGCGAACCAGTAAGTACTGTTCGAATATCCCGTGGCAGCATTCAATCACTCATCATGATGATCGGAGCAGATCGCCTGCGGTAAATACCTGCCGGGCAGCCCGGTTTTGAGACTGTGCTCAATCAGGGACGGTTAGCGTATATTCTCAGCTGATATGCACAGGTAAGGTGGACACGATATCTATTTCGAAAGTATCTAACTGCCTGGAATGCTGTTAATTAATGTGTCGATTCCTTCCAGCGCCAGCCAGGACCTTGTCTCCGCTCTCGCAGGGCAGACACCATTTCGTCCGCTGAAACACGGCCGTCCTTATCGGAGTCGATTTGTTCGAAGCTCAGGATTCTCAACATCCGGTGGGCCGGCCGTCCAGCTTGCTCGTGACGCTCCTTAAAATCACGGAAGAATACCTCGTATTCCTTGCTGCTGAGATAACCATCACTATCAGTATCGTATATGGAGAATTTGGCGGGCGGTGCCGGGTTACGGGTCATGTCGCTCGAGTGTGCTGTGCCAGACAGCGATAGCGCAATCGCAAAGAACAACATTCTGCACAGATCCATTATTGTCTTTGTCATGTTCAATTCGCCTCGCCGGCCAGTGCCTTCTGCGCTTCAGAGTCGACCCCTTTTGTCAGGACTTTTCAGGTAATTAACCAGGTTGTTCAACTCCTCGTCAGAGATATTGAAGCGGTGCACGCCGGGTGCCTCGGGTCCAAACAGTTCCGGTATTTTTTCGGGCAGCGTGCGGAAAGAGCCAGGCCCCGGTCCATGGCAATAGCTGCAATTGCTTTCAAACACGGCTTCGCCTGATTCTGCGATGTTTGCGGCGACGCTTCCGGCAGGCGCCTTTTCTGGTATGAGGTTTTCATAAAACCCGCCTCTGTCCCAGAATTCCGGTTCCGAACAACCCAGGCAGGGATGCCCCGACTCGATTGGGGAACTGGTGCCGCTGTTCCACCTGGTGGTGGAGCAGGCGTTGTGAGTCAAGGGGCCCTTGCAACCAAGTTCGTACAGGCACCATCCCTTGCGTGCACCCTCGTCGTCAAAGCTTTTTGCAAATTTCTTTTGCTCATAAAAGTGCAGGCGTGAACATCTCTCATGGACTGTATTTCCATAAATTGCAAGGGGCCGGCCCAGATCATCAAGCCCGGGGAAGCGACCAAACATCAAGTAGTGCGCAAGAGTGCCGCTGATAGCGATCGGCAGGGGTGGGCAGCCGGAAATATTGACCAGTGGTTTACCGGCAATTATTCCTCTATGCATTAATTCGCGCACGCTAACCGCGCCTGTGGGGTTGGGTTTTGCAGCTGGCAGGCCCCCGAAGCTTGCACAGGTGCCCACTGCGATAATTGCAGCTGCATCCTTTGCGCAGGTAAGCAGCATTTGCAGATTGGAGATGCCGGCGATTGTGGAATAAACGCCTCTGTCATTGACAGGAACAGAGCCGTCCACGATGAGCAGATACTTTCCGGATGACAAGGCCATTGCAGTATTGCGTGCAGCCTCCGCCGCTTCACCAGAGGCTGCCTGCAAGGTGTGGTGATAATCAAGAGAAATATAATTAAAGATCAGGTTTTCAATTGCAGGTGCATGGGAACGTGTGAGCGATTCCGTGCAGCCGGTGCATTCCTGAAAAGAAAGCCAGATCACGGATTGACGCCTTGCCTTGCCAAGGGTTTGCGCAATAACGGGTGCCAGGGAGCCCGGCAAGGCCATGAAAGAGGTCAACGATACGCAGTACTTCATGAAGGACCGGCGGCTGACACCCCGGTTCAGTAGACCTGCTCCAAGATGCTCGGTTTCGGTCATGAGGTCGGTACTCCATGGGCCCGGCATCAGGATATTTTTTGATGGCCCGCATGCACAAGCATGTACGGCAACCGCCAGAATGATCTGGTAGTGGTCATAAGACTAGCATAATTTTTCGGGTCTACGAGTGCCCGGGATGCCTCTGAAAAATACCCTGATGAATACTCGCGAAGATAAGGTGACGTGGTTGTCGCACACTCCGATATATGCTGTTCTAGTATCATCAAAAAGCGCTGTGATGCTTGAGTCGAAGTGACTGGCAGGGTCAGGGGGCCTGTTGGATTACATGGTCTGGTACACCAACCAGGGGATAGGTTTACGATATTTTAATTTAATCAAGTATCGTTGAGTTGGCAGGTCTCCCGGTTTGCCAACTGGACAACAGTAGCAAAAAAGCCCTCATTGCGAGGGCTCTCCGGTTCTATCTGTCAGAGGGTGCTTAGGGGTCGCAGGTCGGGATATTTTTATAGTAGGTCTTTGAGATCCCGTTCGGCCCCACCCTGATCTGGCGGCCTTTCCCGGGGCCGCGATCATCGCAGATGGACATCATTGCGGTGGAGCCACCCTCATTCGTGCTTCCGTTGAAATTGAATTCCAGGTTGTTGTTCCATGTCGAGTTGGTGTGCAAATCAACGCCTGAGTTCACGGGTTGTCCGAGGCGCAGCAGGATGTCCGTCGCAGGCTCATACGTGTTGTTGGTGTAATTACCGTCATCGGCAAAGATGAGGTAGCCACTGGTCCAGATCTGTGTTGTCCCTCCACAGCTCGGTGTCGGGGCATTGGGATTGGCACTGCGACACAGGATGACCCGCACCCCGCGTTTGGCGGCCTCGCTGCGTGCCAAATGGATATCCGTGACTACCCGGTTCAGCGTGGCGGCCAGCCGGTTGTCCTTGATGGTCGAGCTGACGGTCGGTACGGCCATGGACAGGATAATGGCGACGATGCCCAGGGTTATGACGATTTCAGGGATGGTGAATCCCCGTTCCTGAAACAGATTCATAATTGACCACTCGGAAGATCTGCAAACCTTTCTGTCTGCAAGTGGTTATCGGCGAAGTGGGTACTTTCTGAAATGGAGGGCCGGGGCGGCCGGGAAGTTGCGGACGATCCGTGTCAGATCATGGGCCGTCGCGCCTACGAAGAGAATCTCATCGATAAATCAATGGCCTGCAGATCCTTGGTCAAATCGCCTATGGATATGAAATCGACACCCGTGGCCGCAAACTCGCGGATATTATCGAGGGTAATGCCGCCGGAGGCCTCCAGTTTTGCGCGCCTGTTCACAGTTTTCACCACCCCTGCCAGTGCCGCGGGGGTGAAATTGTCCAGTAGCAGGATATCCACGCCGGCCTGCAATGCTTCATTGACCTGGTCCTCGTTCTCTACCTCGACCTCCACCGGGATATCCGGATTGGCCTGCTTTGCGGACTCCACGGCGGCGTGTATCGAGCCAGCCGAGGCAATGTGGTTTTCCTTGATGAGGATACCGTCATACAGGCCCATGCGGTGGTTATGACAGCCGCCGGTGCGGACGGCGTATTTCTGTGCCTGGCGCAGACCGGGAATGGTTTTGCGGGTATCCAGTATCCTGACAGGCAGCCCCTTCACGGCGTCCGCATAGCGGCGTGCCCGGGTGGCCGTGCCGGACAGGGTCTGCAGGAAGTTGAGCGCAGTGCGTTCGCCTGTAAGGATGGGGGCAGCGGGGCCGCTGAGCGTGCAGAGTGTCTGGCCGGGGTGAATGGCATCAGCCTCTTTAACTGCCCAGGTGACGATGATATCGGTGTCAAGTTCCGCAAACACGGCATTGAACCAGGCCATGCCGCAGAGAACGGCCGGTTCGCGGCATACCACAGTGGCGCTGGCCTGTTCGTCCGCCGGGATCAGGGCGGCGGTGATATCACCACCGCCAATGTCTTCGGACAAGGCTTCGCGCACGCTGTGCAGCAGTGCTTCATCGAGGACCTCGAGCAGCATTCAGGTAGAGATCTCCAGCAGTTCGATTTCAAATACCAGTGTGCTATTGGGTGGAATGACACCTCCGGCACCCCGGGTACCATAACCCAGGTCCGGCGGGATCACGAGTCGGCGGATGCCGCCGACCTGCATGCCCTTTACGCCTTCATCCCAGCCGGGTATGACAAAGCCGCAATCCAGCGGGAAGCTGAAGGGCTCATTGCGGTCCTTGCTGGAATCGAACTTTGTATCGTCTTCCAGCCAGCCGGTGTAATGCACGATCACGGTCTGACCTGCACCGGTGGCCTGTTCGCCATTGCCGGTCTTGATGTCCTCGTAACGCAATCCGGAGTCAGTGGTTGTTTCGGTCATGCTTTCATTCCCAAATAATTAATCACCGCAAAGGCGCAAAGGGCGCAAAGAAAAATACAATAAATGGATTATAAACCTGTTTTTCTGACAGTAGATCAAATGCAGGGCAGGCGTTGTTCTTGTATTTATGGATTAATTGACTTTGCGTCCTTTGCGCCTTTGCGGTTAAAGAACCCGTTTATGTTTTCTCATGCGGGCGCGAGAAATAATCGTCTTTCAGTTTTTTGACCAGGCCGGCCAGTAATATCAGGCCCAGCAGGTTGGGCAGGGCCATCAGGATATTGGTGATATCCGCGATGTTCCAGACCAGTTTCAGGGGGACTGCTGCTCCGACCACCACCAGCATTGTATAGATGACCCGGTAGGGCAGTACGGCACGTTCCCCGAACAAATAGTAGGCGGAACGGTCACCGTAATAGGACCAGGCAATAATGGTGGAATAGGCAAACAGGGTCAGGCCGCCACCAACCACCCAGGCGCCGGCAGTCCCCAGCGTGCCGCTGAAGGCATGGGCGGTGAGCGCCGCGCCCATCAGGGAGTCCGAGCTTTCCTGCCAGACCCCGGTGACCACGATGACCAATCCCGTCATGGTGCAGATTACCAGGGTGTCGATAAACGGCTCCATCATGGCGACCAGGCCCTCACGTACTGGTTCATTGGTGCGTGCCGCGGCATGTGCCATGGGCGAGGAACCCAATCCGGCCTCGTTGGAAAACAGGCCGCGCGCCACACCCCAGCGGATAGCTTCGCCGACGGCGGCGCCACCGACAGCCCACGGGTTAAGGGCATGATCGAAAATGGTGGCAAAGGCGGCCGGGATCTCGCTGGCATAATTCGCCAGCACCAGCAGCGCAGCCACGATATACAGAGTCGCCATGAAGGGCACCAGGGCGCTGGCCACGCGTGCAATGCGCTTGACACCGCCCAGGATCACCAGTCCCACTAGCATGGCAAGCACGGCACCTATCAGCCAGGCGGACTGGTGCAGTTCCGGAAAGATATAACCGAGGCCGTCCATCACGGAGTTGGCCTGCACCATGTTGCCGATACCGAATGAGGCAATCAGTGCAAAGCTGGCAAAGGCCGCCGCGGTGCGGCGCATGTTCAGACCGTGCAACAGGGTGTACATGGGACCGCCGGCCACTTCCCCGTCCGGGGCCACAGAGCGGAATTTAAGTGACAGGGTACATTCCGTGAACTTGGTGGCCATGCCGAAGACAGCGGTTACCCACATCCAGAACAGCGCGCCCGGCCCGCCCAGCGAGATGGCCGTGGCAACCCCGGCGATATTGCCGGTCCCGACGGTAGCGGACAACGCCGTCGACAGGGCCTGGAAGTGCGAGACCTCGCCGACGTCCTTGTGGCTGCTGTACTTGCCTGCGATGAGGTGGACCGCGTGCCGGAATCCGCTCACCTGCACCAGGCCCATGCGCAGCGTCAGATAGAAGCCGGTACCTAGCAGGATCAGCAGGGTCAGGGGGTTGCCCCACAGCAGCCCGGAGAGTTCGCCGCTCCAGGATGTCAGTTGCTGAAAACTATCCAAGTCTGTCTCAGTGTGCGGTTGAATATTTCAGCGTCAGTGTATTGCCTTGCTGGCTAAAGTCCAGTTGCTTCAGGAAGCTCATGCCCAGCAGTATGCTGTCACCGCTCATATGCGGGTTGATGCTGGCGCGCACCGGTCCGAGACGTAGTTCACCCAGCTGGATTTCGTCCAGCGTGGTCTGCCAGGCGGTGATGGCCCCGTTGGCAGTCTGATAGACAACACTGCGCCCCTTTTTCAGTCCCAGCCTCTCGGCTACCTGCAGCGGAATGGAGACATCGCTGGCGCCGGTATCCAGCATAAATACAACCGGCTGGGTGTTGATGACCCCGCTGGCCACGTAATGGCCGAAGCGGTTGCGTTCCAGTTGGACTGCTGTCGAGCCGTCGGCCGTTGTAGCGCTCATGACCTGTCGGTTGGGATTATGTTGCCGCTCCAGCTGCGTACTGAAGAACCAGGTCAGCAAGGCCAGCAGCAGAACCCAGGCCGCGACAATCATACCCTTGCCCAGTCGCTGCGGGGATGCCTTCGGTTTTTGTGATGCAGACATCAGGCGATTATAGCGGGTGAAAAGGGGACAGATTTATTTTTTCTCCTTTTCTCTTTAACAGACCCTCATTTCCTGCCAAAGGTGAAAAGGGCAACAAATAAATCTGTCCCCTTTTCACCTGCATTAAAAAACTAACCGCAGTCCAGCGAAAATGTGGCGCATCTGCGGTTGGTAGAAATTCCTGAAGCTGGGGCGCCTGATGGCGGGGCGTGTGTACAGACTACCACCGCGCAGGCTGTAATGACCATTGTCGAACCAGGGCGTCGAGTATTCCGCATAGGGGAACGGCTTGAAACCCGCATAGGGATAAAAGGAGTTGTCGCACCATTCCCACGCGCGGCCGGTCTGTTCCAGCAGCTGCAGTCGACAGGCAGCTTCCCACTGGTGCTCATGGGGCAGTCGCCCGCCTGCCCAGCTGGCGAAGGCCTGGGCCTCGAAACGGGAAATGCCGTGCAGGACGTCATTACCTGTCAGTGCATATGGACCGCGGTTGCCAATCCCGTACCAGCGGCCGGCCGGATCGCTGCGCCAGTGAACGGGGCACTGGACATCTTGCTGTCGCTGCCAGTGCCAGCCGTGTTCAGTCCACAGGGACTGGCTCAGGTAGCCGCCATCTTCCATGAAGGCCAGGTATTCACTGTTGGTGACCGGATGGCGTGCAATGCGGTAGGGCCCAAGGTCCGCCTGTTGCGGCGGCAGTTCATTATCATAGGCTGCCGGGGCCTGTCCGCCGACCCGGTAGTGGCCGGCGACCATGGTGCAGGTGTCCGGTTGCGGTGCTGCCGGGGTGATCGGTTCCCGCACCTGAAAGTCAACCGGGTCCGCCACGAGTGCGCGCTGGGTCAATACCATAACCATGGTCTCGAAATGCTGGCTGTAATGCTGAATCAGGAAGTGGACCAAATAATCGTCCTGCAGCAGCGGGTGCTCAAGCAGGACCGTCGGCGGCTCTGCGAGTGTCTCGAGGTTGATAGATTGCAGTCCCTGTACCCACTGGAGCAGCGTCTCGCGTACTGGCAGCCGTGCGCCGCGCTCCGGCTTCGGAACCTGCGGTGGCGTGTACAGTTCGGCAACCGCTGCGGTGAAACGGTCATCACCCTGGATGATCTCCTGTAACCAGTAGCACTCGGTGAAGGTGCAGTGGCCCAGATGCCAGCCGAGGGGGCTGAGTTCAGGGTGGTACTGCTGCCGCAGACTGGCGTCGTCAAGGTCTTCGACCAGGCCGGTGACGAGGTCCTGCGCCGTTTGCAGTTCACCGAGAAGGGCGGTATCAATCAAAGCGCGAGTAATTCGGGCGGATTGTTTGCGTCCAGGACCAGGATGTGGTGTTCGGGCACGGGCTGCCAGAAACTGTCCTCGGTGAAACGTTCCGATGCAACCACCTGGCCGCCGGGGAACAGCTCATCATCCGTGGTGTAGTACAGCGACGGGCATTCATGGTTGATGCCGTGGCGGCTGGCGTAAATCCGTTCACCCTCGGTGATGATGATGTTCAACAGGGCCGGCTGTTCGCCAACCCAGTCCTCCAACTTGTCAAATAGTGTCCGCAATGCGTTGGTCAGCGACAATTTCGGTTTTTCGATCAGCAGCTGCCGCAGGCAGGCAAACAGATATTCCGAGTCGGTATTACCTTGAATGTCACCGGCCACGCCGGCTGACAGCATCCGGTTCATCAGCGGGCGCACCTGCTGGTGAAAGTCGCGGACAAAACCGTTGTGAACGAACAGGTGCCGGTCGTCGAAGAACGGCGGCGTGTTGTACTGGTGCACCGGGTGGCCGAGTGTGGCACTGCGTATCTCGGCGATCCACAGCGGGTTGCTGAGGGTGCCGGCGAGGTGGGGCAGATTGGCGTCTGACCAGATGGGCAGGACGCTGTTGTAGACAGATGGAATGCTGTCCGGGCTGTACCAGCCAAACCCGTAGCCGTCTGCATTGATCTTCGCATACTTCAGCTCCCTGGGATCCCACGACTGCCGGTACAGGCTGTGCGGTGGATCGAGCAGGAACTGTTTCAGGGGAATGTCAGGCCCCAGGTAGGCAGCGAGTCTGCACATAAAGTCGTCCCAGGCCGTTGATACGTCGTTGACCGGTTTTCATTGGATTCCAATCGATGTTAGCCTAAACGGCCTGCCTCTCCAACCGCGGCTGGAACAGGGCAGTGCAGACGCAGACCCATGCACAAGACGCTAACAGACGGCGCAAGGCAGCAATTACCGCCGGACAGGATCAACTGTTTTCGGGTGGCGCCCTCACGCCCGGTCCCTAACCTGCTGCAGGATGCCCGTTCCGGCCTGCTTGAGCGGCCGCGTTCCATGCCCCCGAAGTATTTCTACGACGACCGCGGTGCGCGCCTTTTCGATGCAATCTGTGATACGCGGGAGTACTACCCGACTCGAACCGAGGATGCGCTGCTGCAACAGCATGCCCGGGAAATCATCGACCTGGCCAGACCCGACCATATACTTGAGTTTGGCAGCGGTACCTCGCGCAAGACGCGCCACCTGCTCGATGCCTGTGCCGGACTCAACAGGCCGGTGACCTACTGGCCATTCGATGTCTGCGAACCCGTGTTGGGTGAAATCAGCCATGCCCTGATGCAGGACTACGACTGGCTGAACGTCAGGCCGCTGCTTGGCGATTACCATGCCGGACTGGATGCGCTGCCGGTTCCGGAAGGTTCCTGCCTGTATCTCTTTCTCGGTGGCACGATCGGAAACTTTGATTCCCCGGACGCACACCGGTTTCTGAAAGAGACATGCAACAGGATGCGAGCGGGGGACCACCTCGTCATGGGGGCCGACCGGGTGAAGGCGCACGCCGTACTGCATGCGGCCTACAACGATTCCGACGGCATTACCGCTGAATTCAATCTCAACCTGCTGAAGGTGCTCAACCGCGGTCTCGATGCAGACTTTGATCCCGGCAGGTTCAGCCACAGCGCTGTTTATAATGCCGCCAGGGAGCAGATCGAGATGTACCTGGTGGCCAGAGAGCGGCACCAGGTCAGAATCGGGGCGCTCGGTAGTGTAATCCGTTTTCTGGACGGTGAGTCTATGCTGACAGAGATCAGTCGCAAGTTTTCCCTCGAGTCGCTCCAGGCCATGCTGACGGCGGCCGGTTATACGCTGGATCGGCATTACCAGCCTGACAACGGCTATTACTCGCTGGTGCTGACCCGGCCGGCGTCAGTGCGCAGTGAAGTGTGAAAAATGGGGTGTAGGAGCGCCCCGCAGGCGCGATCAGGTCAGTGCACGGTGCGCCCCGGTTGAATGAGCGGGGGCTGAAGGCCGAGGCCTGACGTTTGTCTTCAATCGCGCTGATCAGAGCAGCAGGAATTCCAGCAAGGCCTTCTGGGCATGCAGGCGGTTCTCTGCCTCGTCCCATACCACGCTCTGCGGGCCGTCGATGACATCCGCCGCGACCTCTTCGCCGCGGTGTGCCGGCAGACAGTGCATGAACAATGCCTGAGGGTCTGCGGCTGCCATGATATCGGCATTGACCTGGTAATCGGCAAAGGCCCGGGCGCGTTTGGCCTGCTCTTCTTCCTGGCCCATGCTGGCCCAGACATCGGTTACCACGAGTTCGGCACCGCGTGCTGCTTCGACCGGGTTGTCCACCAGCGCGGCATGTTCCCCGGCATCTGCCAGTATCCGGGCATCCGGGTGGTAACCGCGGGGTGCGGCGATCCGCAGTTCGAAGTCGAAGCGACGTGCGGCATTGATGTAGGAGTGGCACATGTTGTTGCCATCCCCGATCCAGGCAACGGTCTTGCCCTGGATGTCGCCGCGCTGTTCGAAATAGGTCTGGATATCGGCCAGCAGCTGGCACGGGTGATACATGTCGGTGAGTGCATTGATCACGGGGACCTGCGCGTATTCGGCAAAGCGCTCTATCTTTTCATGTTCGTATGTCCTGATCATAATGACGTCCGCCATGCGCGAGAGTACCCGTGCCGTGTCCTCGATGGGTTCACCACGCCCCAGCTGGGTGTCGCGCGGTGAAAGGAAGATGGCATGGCCGCCCAGCTGCGCCATACCGGCCTCGAATGACATGCGGGTTCGGGTAGAGGATTTCTCGAACACCATCGCCAGGATGCGCCCCCTGAGTGACTCGTGCAGCTTGCCTGAGGCATGGATCGCCTTTAGTTCGGCTGCACGTGCCATCAGCTGTCGAAGTTCCTCCGTTGACAAGTCAAGCAGGGTGAGAAAATGCCTTGTCATGATCATGCTATTCCGTCAGGAAATCCCGGATCAGGTCGCTGACCTTGTCGACGATCATCGCCGCCTGCTTCTTGCTGGTGATCAGTGGTGGCAGCAGTCGTATCACGCGTTCTGCTGTGACATTGATCAACAGGCCGCAATGCAATGCTGTCTTGACCAGTTCGCCGCAGGGGCGCTCGAGTTCGATGCCGATCATCAGGCCGCTGCCGCGGATTTCACGTACCCCGTCGAGACCGGACAGTTTCTCGGTAAAACCCGCTAGCAACTGCCGACCAACCCCGGTGGCCTGATTGACCAGTTGTTCGGCCTCGATGACATCCAGTACCGCCATGGCAGCACGGGTGGCCAGTGGGTTGCCGCCAAAGGTGGTGCCGTGGCTGCCCGGCTGCAGCAATTCAGCGGCGGCGCCCCGGGCCAGGCAGGCCCCGATCGGTACACCATTGCCAAGCGCCTTGGCGACGGTAACAACATCCGGTAACAGTCTGTCGTGCTGATAGGCAAACCACTGACCGGTGCGACCGATCCCGGTCTGGATTTCATCAAGCATCATCAACCAGTTCCGCTCATCGCAGATCTCGCGAATGCCTGCCAGGTACCCCGGGTCCGGCACATTGATCCCGCCTTCACCCTGCACGGGTTCAACCAGGATGGCCGCTACGTCACTGCTGTTCTGGGCCACGGTGCGGATCGCATCCAGGTCGTTATAGGGTACCCGAATGAAGCCCTGTACCAGCGGCTCGAACCCGGCCTGGACACGCCGGTTGCCGGTAGCTGTGAGGGTTGCCAGGGTGCGGCCGTGGAAACTGTTTTCCATGACGATAATGGCCGGGCACTCGATGCCCCTGCCGTGTCCGTAAAGCCGCGCAATCTTGATGGCCGCCTCGTTGGCCTCGGCACCGGAGTTGCAGAAAAACACTCGTTTCATTGCCGACAGCTGGCACAGGCGGTCTGCCAGGTCTGCCTGCAGTGGTATGCCGTAGAGGTTGGAGGTATGAAGCAGACGGCCGGCCTGCGCCGAGATGGCCTCAGCAACGGTCGGATGCGCGTGTCCCAGCCCGCACACGGCGATACCGCTGAGTGCGTCGAGGTACTGTTTGCCCTCGGTGTCCCACAGCCAGACGCCTTCACCGCGTTCAAACTGGACCGG
Source organism: uncultured Ectothiorhodospiraceae bacterium (assembly GCA_947259415.1). Lineage (GTDB taxonomy): Bacteria > Pseudomonadota > Gammaproteobacteria > UBA9214 > UBA9214 > CAMYJZ01. Next base: position 74,151 of record CAMYMI010000006.1, read on the forward strand.
CAGGCGCGCATAGGTTGACATGAGATGGTCTGTCATATTTTACAAAGTCCAAAAACAAAAAGGCAGTCCGTCACAGACTGCCATCCTTCATTAGCGCTGATTTTATAGCCTGAACTGTCTGCAGGCAAACACCCTGAAAAGCGCAAACCCGGCATCAAGCCGGGTTTGCGTGCCCTGTTACGTCGGCTTCAGGCCGCTATCTTGTTGTAATTCTCCATAGCGCTATAGCCCTGATGCCGAGCCTAGAAAGGCATGCCGTGTCCCTGTGCCGTCATGCCCAGTAACATCGGGATGGACAGCAGCGTGTTGGTGCGCGAGGCCATCAGGGCGACCGTCTTGGCGCCGGCGATCTGCTCGGCACTGGCCTCGACCATGCCGAGGATCTTTTTCTGGTTCGGCCAGATCAGTACCCAGACGTTGAACAGCATAATGGTGCCGAGCCAGGCGCCCATGCCGATGGCCTTGTAGCCTTCCGCGAGGGTGAACGCGGCAACCACGCCGGAGCCCTCTCCGGTGTGCATGGCTTCCAGTGCCAGTGCGCCGGTTATCCAGGTGGCGAGCGCCGCCCAGCGGAACCACAGGAGTGCGCGCGGCGCGACGTACTTGTTGATTGCCGCGGCACCGGGGCCACCGCTGTCAGCCTCGGCGAGTGCCTGGCCGACGGCCGGGACCTGCACGAAGTTGAAGTAATACAGCAGTCCGATCCAGGTGATGCCCACCAGGACATGCATCCAAACCCAGAATTCCCACGGATTTACGGTGCCGGCTGTACCCAGCAGGAAGATGATGATAACGGCCAGCACAAAACCCGAAATGATTGTGCCCGTTATGGATTTCAATGGATTCATGGTATGGACTCCCTGTGTAGTCACGGCTGTTTGCCGTTATGGATTGTTTGCTATAGGTGACTAAATTACTAGGGAATGGGAGGATACGGGAGCACAGGCGGATTTGCAATATGCTGGAATGCCGATTTCTGCCAGCAAAGCATTGGGTTAGAGTAGCTCCCTTATGAAAAATCACACCTGCCGCGCGCCCCTGCAGGCGTGCCCCGCGACATGAATGCCATCGAATTGAGCCTGTTCGCCAGCCGGGTGACCGCCGTCTGCGACGAGATGGGCGCGGTGCTGCGGCGGGCGGCGTTCTCGACCAATATCAAGGACCGGCTGGACTACTCCTGTGCCGTTTTCGATCCGCAGGGGCAACTGTGTGCCCAGGCCGCGCATATCCCGGTGCACCTAGGCAGCATGGCCTACGCCATGCGTGACCTGATAGCCGGCATCCAGTGGGCGCCGGGTGACACGGTGGTGGTTAACGACCCCTACCTCGGAGGTACCCACCTGCCCGATGTGACCCTGGTCGCTCCGGTATTCCTGCAGGCGGTACTGATCGGATTTGTGGCCAATCGTGCCCACCATGCCGATATCGGCGCGCACAGTCCGGGTTCGATGCCGGTGTCGCGCTCCCTCGTCGAGGAAGGCTTGATCATCTCGCCCAGGCACCTGTTGCGACACGACCGGATAGTGGTCGAGTGTCTTGAAGCGATTACCAGGGCCACGGCCAATCCACTGCGGATGGACGGTGATATGGCCGCACAGATCAGCGCCAACCGCACGGGTGTCCAGCGCCTGCTGCAACTGGCCGGGCCTCTGGGCGCGGACCGCTACCTGGCCGGACTGGATTCCATCAATGACTATGCAGCCAGGCTGGCCACACAGGCTTTAAAACGCATACCGGATGGCTGCTACGCGTTCGAAGATATGATGGAGGATGACGGTGCGGGCGGCGTTAACATCAGGATTGCGGTGAGTATCTGTGTAGACCAGGGGAAGATTGATGTCGATTTCAGCGGGACCGCCGCGCAGGTGCAGGGTAATATCAACTGTCCGCTCTCGGTTGCGGCGGCCGGCGTGTATTATGTGTTCCGCTGTCTGATGCCGGAGCATACCCCGGCCTGTGCCGGGAGTTTCCGTACCATCAGCCTGACGGCACCGGAAGGCTGCCTGCTAAATGCGCGGCGGCCAGCGGCTGTGGCGGCCGGCAACGTGGAGACCAGCAGCCGGGTGGTGGACGTGGTGATGGGCGCGCTGGCCCAGGCGATCCCGGACCGGGTCCCGGCGGCCAGCCAGGGCACGATGAACAACCTGGCCATGGGATCCCGTGACGGGGGTGGTGCCTGGGATTATTACGAAACCCTGGGCGGTGGTATGGGTGCCGGCTGCCGGCATGACGGTTTGAGTGCAACCCAGTCACATATGACGAACACACTCAACACGCCAATCGAGGTGCTGGAGATGAACTTTCCGCTGCGCCTGCAACGCTACCAGTTGCGAGACTGTTCCGGCGGGGGCGGCCGACACAGGGGCGGTGATGGCCTGGTGCGTGAGTACGAATTCCTCGAACCGGCTACGGTGACACTGCTGACGGAGCGGCGTCGAACCGGCCCCTGGGGGCTGGTGGGTGGCGAGGACGGTGCCAGCGGAGAAAACTGGCGCGGGCGCGATCCCCTGCCCGCAAAGACCAGCTTCCGGATCCAGGCCGGGGAACGCCTGACGCTGTACACGCCCGGTGGAGGTGGCTGGGGCGAGGCAGGAGAGGATTAAGGTATGCAATGAGTAATAACAAGGTGGTTACAGATTCTCACTGCTGTCCCGGATAATACCGATCATGGTGTCAGCTAGCTCCTCAATGAGAGGTATAATTTTGCGTCAGAAGGATTAGAGACATGAAAGTCATCATCGATGCGAAAACCACTATCCCTTCTCCCTTCGGTACTCTTTTCAGTACCCCCTTGAGGGGTAGAAGCCAGGATGAGGGGATATAAAATCAGACAGAAAACTTTATTTTATCCCCTTTTATGCCCGGCGCTTAATCGGGTGCTCCCCAACCCTCTCGCGGTGCACCCAAAAAACGGGCATAAAGGAGAGGGGATTTATGGGGCAAAAGTGACAGGGTCTATGAAAATATTATGCAACAGTGCAATAGTGTTGGTTATGACCGTTCTGCTCCAGGGCTGCGGCTCGCTGATCGTCGGGGGTGGGTCGCCCGGTGGCGGCAGCACCAGTGGTGGGCAGACCGGTACCGATGCGGCCATTACGTCCCGGATCAATACCCGCTATGTGAATGACAGCCTGGTCAGGGCGCTGGATATCCGTGTCATCACCTACCAGGGTGTGGTCACCCTGTATGGCACGGTCGATAGCCCGGAGGTCATGGTCCGTGCCGTCGAGCTCGCGCGCACCACCAGCGGCGTCAAGCGGGTGGTATCCAGGCTGACAGTGACCCCCTGACGGCAATTCCGCCCGCTAATATTTTCCCCTTTTCATGGACTGGTAAATCATGTGTGGCCTATGCGGTGAACTGCGCTTCGATGGGTCGCGTCCTGACCGGCAAACTCTGTTGAAGATGATAGCCCGGCTGGAACGCCGCGGCCCCGATGCCGCGGGTGACTATGCCGATGGCCCGGTGACCCTGGGGCACCGGCGGCTGTCGATCATCGATCTTTCCGAGCGTTCCAACCAGCCGCTGGTCGATCCCGAACTGGGTCTGGTGCTGGTGTTCAACGGGACCATCTACAACTACCCGGAACTCAGGGAGCGGCTGCGCGCGAAGGGCTACCGGTTTTTCACCAGTGGCGACAGCGAGGTCATCCTCAAGGCCTATGCCGAGTGGGGCGCGGACTGTCCGCAGTACCTGCATGGCATGTTCGCCCTTGCAATCTGGGACACCCGCAGACAGAGCCTGTTTCTTGCCCGCGACCGCTTTGGCATCAAGCCGTTGTATTACAGCATCACCCCGCGCGGACTGCGCTTTGCCTCGACCAGTGCCGCACTGTTGCATGTCGGCGACGTCGAGACCAGCATCGACCCGGTGGCCCTGCATCATCACCTGAGCCTGCATGCCGTTGTACCTGCCCCGCGCACTCTGTTGCGCGGGCTGCGCAAACTGGCGCCGGCCCACAGCCTCACCTTCCACCCTGACGGCCGCAAGCAGCTGCGGCGCTACTGGCAGCTCGATACGCAGCGGCGCTCGACGCAATTGAGTGAGTGGGAGTGGATAGAGGCAGTCCACGAGGTGCTGAAAAAGGCCGTTGAGCGGCGCCGCACCATCGCGGACGTACCAGTCGGTATCCTGTTGTCCGGTGGGCTCGATTCCAGCCTGCTGGTCGCCTTGCTGGCCGAAGTCGGTGGTGGAGATCTGTTCACCTTTTCCGTGGGCTTCGAGGACCAGCCGGAAGAACGGGGGCACGAATTCGAATACTCGGACCCTGTAGCGGAGCTGTACCAGACACGACACCAGCGTTTTTCGATCCCCAACGATGAGGTGCTGGCGCGCCTGCCGGAAGCGGTCGACAACATGTCAGAGCCCATGGTCGGGCAAGATGCCGTGGCCTTCTACCTGCTGGGCGAACGGGTCTCCCAGGAGGTCAAGGTGGTGCAAAGCGGGCAGGGTGCCGATGAGGTGTTCGCCGGCTATTTCTGGTATCCGCAGATGCAGGCAGCCCAGGGCAGTGACCTGGAGCGTTTCCGGCCGCGCTATTTTGACCGCAGCCACGAGGAACTGCTGGAAACGGTCAATGCCCGCTATCACGGGCCCGACTACACCTCCCCCCGGGTCGAACAGGGGCTGAAGTTCACCGCAGCAGAGCGTTTCATCAACCGGGTGCTTGCCTTTGATGTCACCACACTGATCGTGGATGACCCGGTCAAGCGGGTTGACAACATGACCATGGCATGGGGGCTGGAGGCGCGCGTGCCTTTCCTCGATCACGAGCTGGTCGAGCTCGCTATCCGGATGCCGCCCGAGATCAAGCTCAAGTCGGACGGCAAGCACCCGCTCAAGGTGATTGCACGAGGCCTGCTGCCGGACAGGGTGATCGACCGCCCCAAGGGCTACTTTCCGGTACCGGCGCTGAAATACGTGCGCGGTGAAGTGCTGGAGTTCGTGCGCGAGGTCCTGTGCGCCAGGGCCTGCCGGGAGCGCGGGCTGTTCAACCTTCAGTACGTTGACAGGTTGCTGGGCAGTCCGGAGCAGCACCATACGCCGATTCTGGGCAACAAGCTCTGGCACCTGGCCTTGCTGGAGTTCTGGCTGCAACGCAATGTGGATGCTATATCCTTGTGAATAGTGTCTTTTAGCAAGGTTCTATCCCAAGTAGAATTTTCACATCCTTGCAGATATGAAAACCGATGTTTCATTGCAGATAGGCGGAGCAGGCCGGAAATAATCTGACATTTTTTCATTATCGGTCAATGACTCTGCGATCTCTGCGTCTCTGCGGCAACAGGATTTTTATCAACCCACGATTACGAGGATCAGTAACATGGAAATAATGGAACGCATCGACAAGGCGGTAAAGGAAAACCCCGTGATTATCTTCATGAAGGGTTCACCCCAGATGCCGCAGTGCGGTTATTCAAGCCGTACAGCACAGGCGTTGATGGCCTGCGGGGAGGAGTTTGCGCATGTCAACGTGCTGGCCGATCCGGAAGTCTTCGAGAACCTGCCGCGTTACGCTAACTGGCCAACCTTTCCCCAGGTCTATATAAACGGTGAACTGATCGGGGGTTGCGATATCACCCTCGAGCTCTACCAGAAGGGCGAATTGCAGAAGATGGTAAAGGATGCGGTAGCCAAGGGCGCTGCCTGATACGTCCACCGGTCAGGGCAGGGTGCGCCATGCGCACCCTGCCACGGCCACCCCGGCGACAATCCATCTAGCCCGCATTTCTCACCGGGCGGCGGTAAAGCCATGCAGGGCACTGACGTAATTAATAGCGTGTAGGTCAGGGATAAGACAGGGTGTTTTGGGTATTGCCTATCCCGGTTCTGACTAGTTCGCGCGCACGCGCACCGGATCTCGAGAGCGCAGTCCCAACGGAGACGGCGCGCGCGGCCGCGGGCCAACCACACCTGGAGATGTCCGGTGCGTGGCGACCGCTCCCGCGACTGGCCTGCGGCCCCGTGTCGCGGCCGCCACTTGTGCTTCACTCAAGTGGTAGCTACGGCTACCACTTTCGCTCCAGCGCGGCGTTCGGACACACGAGTCCTGCGCCAGCATCCGGGATCCCGGTGAGAAATGCGGGCTAGTTCGCCTCGAGTCTCAGCAGTTCTTCCAGGATGTCCACCATCAGTTTCTGACCTTTCTCGGTCATATTCTCGGTCAACTTGTCTGTGTCACGTTCGCCTTCTACCAGGGGACGAATACGGCCTGCCAGGATACCCATATCACCGCCGGCTGCCAGCATCTGCTTGGCCATGTTGGCGATGATTTGCAGGGCCTGGACGTTGCCTTTGCGTGAGGCATGCACCAGTCCGGCGATCCCGGGTGCGGCCATACTGGAGTCAAAGTCGGCGTGCAGGTCAGGCAGGGTGCTCGGGTCCTGCAGGCCACGCAGTATGGATTCGACGATCACCCGGTCCTCATTGTCGAGACCCGCCAGGATGGATTCATCACGCTTGCCGGACATGATGTCACGGATGGTGGCGACGAGCTGCGTCCATTCATTCTGTTCCGCCTGCTGCAGGACCTGCTCCAGGTCAGGCACCGAACCGGGGTTGTTGCAGTGCATCACCACGCGGTGTATCAGTCCGGCGTGGGATTGCAGGATCTGTTCGTTATGTTCGGGTAGATCGCTCATGGTGTATTGGCCTCATCATAGGCAGCCTCGGATGGCAGTGGTGTTATAACGCCGCCACTGTAGTCATGCCAGCGGTTGATGATGGTACAGAACAGGTCTGCGGTGCGTTCCGTGTCATACACCGCGGAATGTGCCTTGTCGCTGTCCCACTCGATACCCGCGGCCCGGACGGCACGCGCGAGCACCGTCTGTCCATAGGCCAGCCCGGCCAGGGTCACGGTGTCAAAGGTGCTGAACGGGTGAAAGGGATTGCGCTTGACCCCGGTGCGATTTACTGCCGCATTCAGGAAGCCGAGGTCGAACGCCGAGTTATGGCCCACCAGGATGGCCCGGTTGCAGCCGCTTTCCCTGACGGCCTTGCGCACCGGTTTGAAAATGGTCTCGAGAGCCTCAAGTTCGGGTTTTGCAAAGCGGAAGGGGTGATAGGGATCGATGCCGGTGAACTCCAGCGACTCCTGGTCCAGGTTGGCGCCGGGAAAGGGTTCCACATGACAGTCGTAGGTCTGTTTGCGCTGGATGTAGCCCTGGTCATCGATTGCGAGCGTGACCGCTGCGATTTCCAACAGTGCGTCGCGCTTGGCATTGAAGCCGGCGGTTTCGACATCGACAACAACCGGTAAAAATCCGCGAAAACGCCGTGCCATGAGAGACTTGTCATTCAGGTCAGACATCATGCAAGGATACCGAATCACCCGCTGTTTTGCGAAGGCGACGTCATGCCACTGCAATGTAGAGCACCGATTGTAGTAAGCTCGACAGGGTAATTATCAGAAACCCTGCCTGCTGTATTCTTATTAGTGTGTCAGTGAGGAAGCGCTGTGTGACCAGGCAAATGATCCAGTCAGGCCGTATGATCTGTATTCTGCTGGCGACTGTGCTGTATTGTGTGCAGGCCGTTTATGCAGACAACAACGCCTCGACGCAGCGCGGGCTGCTGTGGGAGATCAGCAAACCGGGCATGGTGCCGGGTTACCTGTTTGGGACAATTCATTCGGAAGATCCGGAGGTGCTGCAGTTGAGCGGGGCAGTCCAGCAGGCCCTGGATGACGCCAGTCGTGTCGTGCTGGAAGTGCTGATGGACAGGGACACCATGATCTATACCAGTACGGCCATGCTGATGACCGACGGGCGCCTGTTGTCAGCCATCCTGGGCGAGGACCTGTTTGTATCGGCGCTGGCTGCGATGCAGGCGCGTGGTATCCCCGAGGTGGTAGTGGAGCGCATGAAGCCGTGGGCGGTCGCCATTACACTGGCCATGCCACCCGCCGTAACGGGCCAGGTGCTGGACCTGACGCTATACCAGTTCGCCGTGGAAAACAGCAAGCCGGTATACGGGCTGGAGACAATCCGCGAACAACTTGATGTGTTCGAGGGGATGTCGCTGGACGACCAGGTCGCCCTGGTCAGGGATGCCGTGGAACAGTTTCCCGGCATCGATGCCCTGCACGCTGACCTGCTGGCGGCCTACAAGCACCGGGACCTGGCAGCCCTGGAGGCACTGAGTGAAACTTCCATGAAGACCGGTGACCAGCGCCTGGCCCGGGATTTCCAGCAACGCCTGATCCTCGATCGCAACCGGCGTATGGCAGAGCGCATGCAGGAACATCTACAGGCGGGCGGCGCATTTATTGCAGTTGGTGCCCTCCACCTGCCGGGTGATGAGGGACTGGTCGAATTGCTCGAGCGGCGGGGGTATTCGGTCAGGGCGGTTTACTAGCGGTTTCTGGGGTGGGCTTGCGCACCCACGCGATTCGGGTGTCAGGTTTCGCCCGATGGGCGAGGTACTTTCTCTTGCGTGCCCAAGAGAAAGTACCCAAAGAGAAGGGCACCCGTTGCCCTCATCGGGATAAATATACAAGGCCGCTTCGCAGCCTTGCCCAACGGGCCACTGGGTTGCCGCCCCGTTACCGTAGGCGCCGCCGAGCATCGCAGCATCAATCGGAACATGCGAGTCGCCTGTTTGAGTAATCGCGTTGTTTGCGATTGCGAGTTCGACGAGCGCCGATTGATGCGAGAAGCACAGGGGAATCGCATAGCGATCAAGCCTCCGGGCGCCTTTTCTTTTCGTTCCTTTTCTTTGGGCGAGCAAAGAAAAGGGGCCCGCCGTGCGGGCGTGGGTGCCCGCGTAAATAAAGCACCTCGCCGTCAGGCGAAACCCGACCCCCGCATCATTCCCTGATACGCCAGTGCAGGGTCTCCCCGGCGCACAGCGGGATGACGCTTGAATCCGCAAGCGGATAACGCTCCGGTACCTGCCAGTCGATCTTTTCCAGGGTGAGGGTGTCGGTGTTCTGTGCCAGGCCGTAGAAGTCCGGGCCATGCCGGCTGGCGAAGCCTTCCAGCTTGTCCAGGGCCCCGGCCTCCTCGAAGGCCTGCGCATAGAGTTCCAGCGCGGCATGCGCGGTGTAGATGCCGGCGCAGCCGCACGCCGATTCCTTGTCCTCCCTGGTATGCGGTGCACTGTCGGTGCCAAGGAAGAACCTGGGGCTGCCGCTGGTAGCCGCTTCGAGCAGTGCAGCGCGGTGGGTCTCGCGCTTGAGGACCGGCAGGCAGTAGGCGTGCGGTCGCAGTCCGCCCCTGAACATGGCGTTCCTGTTCAGCAAAAGGTGGTGCGCGGTGATGGTCGCGGCAATCGAGTCGGATGCCGACTGGACGAACCCGATGCCTTCACGGGTGGTCACGTGTTCCAGTACTATCCGCAGCTGCGGATAGCGGGCCGCCAGTGGCTCCAGGTGGCGCTCGATGAACACGGCCTCGCGGTCGAAGACATCGACATCGCTGTCGGTGACCTCGGCGTGCACCAGCAGGGGGAGGCCAACCTCCGCCATGGCCTCGAGTGCCGCATAGGTATTGCTGATTCGGGTGACCCCCGCGTCGGAGTGGGTGGTCGCCCCGGCCGGGTAGAACTTGACCGCGTGGATATGGCCGCTCTGTTTTGCACGCCGGATTTCCCCGGCTGAGGTGTTGTCGGTCAGGTACAAGGTCATCAGGGGCGTGAAGCCGGAGCCTGCAGGCGCGGCTGCGAGTATGCGCTCCCGGTAGGCAAGCGCCTGTTCCGTGCTGGTGACCGGTGGTTTCAGGTTCGGCATGATGATGGCGCGTTTGAACCGGTGCGCCGTGTGTGGGACCACGTGCTGCAATGCCGCATTGTCACGGACGTGCAGGTGCCAGTCGTCGGGGCGGATCAGGGTCAGCTCCATGACTGCTCCAGGGCATCCTGCTGCAGCAGGAGGTTCAGGGTATAGCGCACCCCGAAACCGGTAGTATCCGTCGGGATGTGCCCCAGGCCGCCCTTGCGGTTGCTGGCAGCAAGGTCCACGTGGACCCAGTTGATTTCGCTGTCAACAAAGCGGTTGAGAAAGCGTGCGGCGAGAATGTGGTCGGCCTCGCCCTCCAGGGTGCACTGCCTGGTGTCGGCAATGTTCGATTTCAGATCCTCATCGAAATCCTTGTCCAGGGGGAACGGCCAGACACGTTCACCGCTGTCCCGTCCAGCTGTTGTCAGGGTGGCGTGCAGAGTATCCCGGTTGCTGAACACACCGCTGTAACGCGAGGACAGGGAGTAGATACAGGCGCCGGTGAGGGTGGCGTAGTCGATCACTAGTTGCGGTTTCTCCTTGCATGCCAGCGCCAGCGTGTCGGCCAGCACCATGCGGCCCTCGGCATCGGTGTGGATCACCTCGATACTGGTGCCGTTGCATGCGGTGACCACGTCATTGGGCTTGTAGGCCTTGCTGCCAATGTGGTTCTGCGCCAGTGCCAGCCAGCAATCAACCGGGTGCTCCAGCCCCAGTCGGGTGAGTGCCAGCAGGGTCCCCAGGGCCACGGCACTGCCCTGCATGTCCTCGTGCATGCCGTTCATGTAGCGGGCCGGCTTGACGTTCACGCCCCCGGTGTCAAAGCAGATACCCTTGCCGACCAGTGCGAGGCGCTTGCCACCGCGCACGGCGGGTCGGTAGCGCAGGTGCACGATGCCGGCGTCGTCCACCGGGCTGGCCTGGGCAACCGCAAGAAAGGCGCCGGCCTTCCTGCGGGCCAGTGCCCGGGTGTTCAGGAAGTCCATTTTCCAGCCCTCTTCGGCAGCCAGTTTGCCGACAAATTCACGGTAGACAGTCGGGGTCAGTTCGTTGGCTGGCAGGGCAGACAACCAGCGCGACAGGTGGTTGCCGATGCTCTCGGCCTGTACCTGGGCGAGGTCTGCCGGCTGTTCCAGCCCGTAGACCTCGATGCGCTTCAATGCAGCGGGTTTGTCGGTGTCCGATTTATAGCTGGGCATCGGGCATACCGCTGCCAGGATCGCCGCACTCAGTACCTCGGTGAGACGAGACGCCGTCGGCTGGTCAAAACCGGCGATGTGCAGCAGCACCGCGGCAGGGTCCTGCGTACGCAACTCAACGGCGATTTTGCGTGCGCTGCTCAGGAGTTCGAAGGTGCTGGTATCCGGTTTCACGGCCTGCAGGATGATGCGGGTACCCGTTGCGTTGGGCAGGTCGGTCAGCAACTGCTCGGCGTGCTTGTCCTGGCGCTTGCGGCGCTGGAAACGTGTCTTCAGGATATCGGCGTAGGCCAGTCGTTCCCAGTGGGGCTTGCGCGGTGCATCGGGCACCACCACCACGGCCACCCGAAAGCCATCGATGCGCCGGGTGTCAGGGTCTTTTATGTGTTGATTTATTTTGATTTTTTCGGTGTGTCGGTAAGGTATTTCCATGCTTTTTGCCTTGACCTGTTAACGCAAAACACAGATCATATCGCGCTTATTGTATTTCTGGTACTGCTGTTTCCTTTGTATTCAGCAAGATGGATGCCCTTCACGGCAATTCGAGGCCGTGGCAGGGTTGTCCCGCTGATTGGCCGTGCACAAGATACCAACAATACGTCATTTCCTGACGAAGGCATGAAACGGACACTATGAAGCTTGCTGACAAAAAACGTTTGTTGCGCGAGATGCTGTTTGCCCGGCGTTTCGAGGAACGCTGTTACGAGGCCTATGTCGAACGCAATATCGGCGGGTTCCTGCATCTCTATCCCGGCGAGGAGGCCTGCGCCCATGGGGTACTGGAGGCCGCGGACTTCGATAACGACTACGTGATCACCAGTTACCGGGACCATGTCCATGCCATAAAGTGGGGGGCCGACCCCAGGAAAGTGATGGCGGAGCTGTATGCCAAGGAGACTGGCGTCAGCAAGGGACGCGGTGGTTCCATGCACATCTTCGACGTCAAGAACCGTTTCATGGGTGGTTATGCCCTGGTGGGTGGCCCGTTTCCACTGGCAGCCGGCATCGCCAAGGCTATCCAGATGAAACAGGGCAAGGAGATCTGTATCTGCTTTCTCGGCGACGCCGCCAACAACCAGGGCACCTTCCATGAGTCAATGAACATGGCCAAGCTCTGGAATCTGCCGGTGCTCTATGTGTGCGAAAACAACCTCTATGGCATCGGTACCCGCATAGACCGCTCTACAGCCGTGGTCGACCAGTACAAGCGGGTGTCGGCCTATAACATCCCGTCGGCCCAGGAAGACGGCCAGGATGTCGAGAAGGTATACAAGGCCGCAACCAAGGCCATCAATCACGTACGCTCCGGCAAGGGCCCCTATTTTATCGAGTTGATGACCTACCGCTACCGCGGCCATTCGATGTCAGACTCCAATGCCTATCGTGCCAGGGCGGAGGAACGCATGTGGAGTAAACGTGACCCGATTATCATGCTGCGTGATCGCCTGATCGAGGATGGTCACTTGACCAAGAAAGACTACACCGACATGGATACCGAGATCCTGGACGAGATTGAAAACGAGGTGATTGTCTTTGCCAGCGAGTCGCCTGAGCCGCATGTGTCGGATGTCGAACGTTATGTCCTTGCAGAGAATGACCCATGGGTCAGGGGCGGGGTGCAGTAATGGCTGAACTCATGTTTTGGGAGGCGGTGCGACGCGCACATGATGAAGAACTGTCCAATGACCCGATGGTACTGGTCATGGGCGAGGATGTCGGGGTTGTCGGCGGCACCTACAAGGCGACGCTGGGACTGTATGACAAGTACGGCGAAGATCGGGTCATCGACACGCCGATTTCAGAAAACGGTTTTACCGGTCTGGGCATCGGCGCCTCCTTCATAGGTGCGCGTCCCATCATCGAGATCATGTCGGTGAACTTCGCCTGGCTGGCGATGGACCAGATATTCAACACCGCAGCCAAGGTGCGCTACATGTCAGGTGGCCAGCTGGAGGCGCCGGTGGTGATACGTTCACCCGGCGGTACCGCGCACCAGCTGGGTTCGCAGCACTCGGCGCGCATGGAAAAGGTCTTCATGGGGATTGCCGGCCTGCGCGTGGTGACACCGTCAAATCCGCGCCAGGCGTATGGGTTGCTGAAGTCGGCCGTGCGCTGTAATGACCCGGTGTTCATCAACGAACACGAACTCATGTACAACATGAAGGGCGAGGTGCCGGAAGAGGATTACTTCCACCCGCTCGAGGGTTCAGAGATAGTCAGGCCAGGGCGAGATGTGACGCTGTTCGGCTATAACATTTCGGTGCACTGGTGCCTGCAGGCGGCCGAGCTGCTGTCCAGACATCATGGCATAGAGGCCGAGGTGATCGACCTGTATGCGCTCAGCCCGCTTGATCGTTCAGGAATCCGCGATTCAGTTACGCGCACTCATCGCGCGGTCATCGTCGAAGAGGCCGAACCGATGGTGGGTGTAGGTGCCGAGGTAATGGCAATCATCAATGAAGAATGTTTCTACGAACTGGATGCTGCACCGGTCCGGGTTTCCGCGCTAAACGTGCCGATTCCCTATAATCACTCGCTGGAGAAAACGGCATTGCCGGATGCCAATGACGTGGTCGAGGCAGTGCGCAGCATGTTCGGCGTCTGAGGCTGAATTGTAATACCTGTTCACTGCAAAGACGTAAAGAACATAAAGACACGGGATTATCAGCCAGGCGCAATTGCCCGAGTCGCTACCTATGACTGTATTTATTACAGTCCATAGTCTTTGCGTCCTTTGTGTCTTTGCGGTGAGATTTGAATTTCCATTAAGGAACGGCGTTACATGTCTGAACCCTATGTAATCAAGATGCCCCAGCTATCCGACACCATGACAGAGGGTGTTATCGTCAGCTGGGAGAAGAATGTCGGCGATCAAATCAAGCGCGGCGATATCGTCGCCACTGTTGAGACCGACAAGGCCGTGATGGATGTGGAGGTTTTCCGCGACGGCTTTCTTTCAGGCCCGGTTGCGCCGGTGGACGCCGTGATCCCGGTGACCCATGCAATTGGCTACCTGGTCGAATCGGCCGATGACGTGGTGCACGGCGAGGCGGAACAGGTCACGACGGCGGCAACCGAAACTGCGCCTGCTACAGCATCAGCTCCGGCAGCAGCGCTGACACCGGCTGCAGCCCAGCCCAACCTGCCTGCTGCTGGCAGCGCTACCCCGGCGCCGCGCCCGCAGGGCGGCAAGGCTACACCACTGGCGCGCAAGCTGGCCGGTCAGGTCAATGCGGATCTCGACCGATTGAGCGGCACTGGCCCGGATGGCGTGATCACCGCCGCCGACATCCAGCATGCGCCCGCCGCGTTCGAGGTCGCCGTTCCCGGCAAAGGCCGTCCCATGAAGTCGATGGAAAAGGCCATCGCGCGCGCCATGTCAGCATCGATCACCATGCCGACCTTCCGGGTGAGTTCTCATATCCACCTGCAGACACTGATGACGGCCGCCAAACAGCACGACGTATCGGTGACCGTTGCAATAGCGCGTGCCTGTGCCCTGGCCATGAAGGAACACCCGAAGATCAACTGGTGTTACCAGCCGGATGACAAACTGATTGAACGCGAGCAGGTCGATATCGGTATGGCGGTTGCTGCCGACGATGGCGGACTGGTCGTGCCGATCCTGCGTAATGTCGAGTCGCGTGACCTCGATGAACTGAACAATGACTGGAAGGACCTAGTAGCGCGTGCGCGCAGTCGCCGCCTGAACCCGGAAGAATTCACCGGCGCCACCTTTCAGATATCCAATATGGGTATGTTTGACGTCAGCTACTTCGATGCGATTGCCACGCCGGGGCTGTCGGCCATCCTGGCAATCTCCTCGAATACCGAGAAGGGCAGCGCCTTCACCATCACGGCTGATCACCGTGTTATCAACGGGGCGGATGTCGCGAAATTCCTCTACTCCCTGAAAGGCCTGATCGAACAGCCATTCGACTGGATGGGGCCGGGTGGTCCGGCCATACCAGCGGGCGACTGGGACTACGACGTGGTGGTTGTCGGTGGCGGGCCCGGTGGGGAAGACTGCGCGCGTGACCTGGTCGGTCATGGCCTGAAGGTCGCCATGATCAACGACTCACCCTTCCCGGGTGGCGAATGCCTGTGGCGTGGCTGTATACCCTCCAAGGCCTGGCGGGCAGCAGCCGATCGCATGCGCGACCGCGCCGACGATGCACACCTCGGTGTGACCGGGACCAACAAGGCCAGGCTGGTCTGGAAGGAGCTCGAGAAGACCCGGCGTGGTGTGCTGGAGACCCGCGGTGGCATGGCGCTCAAGACCGACAAGGGTGTCAGGATCGACTACATTCACGGTTTCGGGCAGTTTGTTGACGGCCATCACGTGGCCATTCACACCTCTACCAACCAGGATGATCCGCACACCCGTGCAGCCACACCGACGGGCAAGGCAGAAAAGACCCTCAGTTTCGGCTGTGCCGTGATTGCCACAGGTGCACCTCCGTTCGTGCCGCCGATCCCGGGAGTCAGTGAAGGACTGGAAAATAACGGCGTACTGACTTCGGACACCGTGTGGTCCCTGGAGGACCCGCCAAAGAAACTCGCCGTGATCGGCGCCGGGGCTATTGGCGTGGAAATGGCGCAGATTTTCCAGGACTTCGGCAGCAAGGTCACCCTGCTGGAGGCACAGGAACGCATCCTCGCCGAGGTCGAACCCGAGATCGCGCAAAACCTGGCGGCGATCCTTGCTGACGAGCCACGTCTGGACGTGCATACCTCTGCCGTGGTGAACCGGATCTCCGGCGAGCCGGGTGCCATGAAGCTCGCCTACACCGATGCCGATGGCAAGAAACGTACACTCACCGTGGACCGCGTCATCGTGGCGACCGGCAAGCGCCCTGTCCTTGACGGCCTGAGTCTGGAGGCTGCGGGTGTGGCCAGCGAGGCCGGAGTTATCAGCACCGATGCCCGTTGTCGTACCAGCGTGCCGCACATCTTTGCCCTGGGGGATGTCATTGGCGGCCTGATGCTGGCGCACACCGCCGGGCAGCAGGGCCGGGTCACGGCCGCCACCATCCTCGGCGAGAACATGAGCTACGAACAGGACAGGGACTGTGGTGTAATCTTCAGCCGACCGCAGGCCGCCTTCGTGGGCATCTCGGTCGCGCAGGCAAAAGAGCGTGGCATCGATGCCGTGGAGGTGAAGGTGCCGATGAATATCGACGCCAAGGCGATGATCAATAACGAGATCCACGGCATGATCAAGATCGTGGCGGACAGGGTCACGCACCGCGTGCTGGGCGTGCATTTCCTGGCGGATCACGCGGACACACTGGTCGGTGAGGCCGTGATGATGGTCTCCGGCAACCTGACACTGGAGCAGGTGGCCGAGGCTATCCACCCGCATCCGACCCAGACCGAGCTGTTTGGCGACATGGCGCGCCGCCTGTTGTCGCGTCTGCGCCGCAGCCGGAAAAAGGCGAAGGCGTAAAAACATATTCACCACACGACTCCAGGGAAGGAGGAGCTAGAGCAATGCAGGGAGCAATTGCCGAGAGACGCAGAGAGCGCAAAGAATTCAACGCCAATAATTGCTGGTTGCGTGATCAGGATTCCCGGCAGTCGATACAAGCAGGAATCAATTATCTTTTTTTGTTTCTAATCACTGCTGTCCCATTTATTTCGTATGAGTTTAGCGGAACTGGTTGATTAAACTGAGATGAGGTGAGAATAATTGGATCGAAGACATGAAACTTGTCTATGCCGTTCAAAGCAGAATTCCCTCTCCCATGTGTGGGAGAGGGCCAGGGTGAGGGTTGATAATTTATACAGTTAAGAAACTTCGTTTCTCACCCCTCATCCTACCCTTCTCCCCTTGAAGGGGAGAAGGAATTACCTGGGACAGCCGTGATTTCTGATTATTTTACTTTGCGCTCTCTGCGACTCTACGGTGAGATTTATTATCCAAATGGACCCTGACTATGTCTGATATCAAGAAAGTTGTGCTGGCCTATTCGGGTGGGCTCGATACCTCCGTCATTTTAAAATGGCTGGAGGATGTGTACGACTGCGAGGTGGTAACCTTCACCGCGGATATCGGCCAGGGCGAGGAAATCGAACCGGCGCGTGCCAAGGCGGCGGCGATGGGCGTCAGGGAGATCTACATCGAGACGCTCACCGAGGAGTTTGCACGCGACTATGTATTCCCGATGTTCCGCGCCAATGCAATCTACGAGGGGGAATACCTGCTGGGTACCTCGATTGCGCGCCCGCTGATCAGCAAGCGCCTGGTGGAAATTGCACGGGAGACCGGTGCCGATGCCATTGCCCACGGGGCGACTGGCAAGGGCAACGACCAGGTGCGTTTCGAACTCGGCGCCTATGCGCTCAACCCGGATATCAGGATCATTGCACCCTGGCGCGAGTGGGAGCTGAGTTCGCGCGAGACCCTGCTGGCCTATGCAGACAAGCACGGGATCCCTGTCGAGCACAAGCAGGGCAGGATGTCGCCCTATTCGATGGACGCCAACCTGCTGCACATATCCTATGAAGGAGGGATCCTCGAGGACCCCTGGGCCGAGCCCGAGGACGATATGTGGTTGTGGACAGTGTCCCCGGAAAAGGCACCGGATGAGCCGGCCTATATCGAGCTGGGCTTCGAGCGGGGCGACGTCGTGTCGATTAACGGGGAGTCCATGAGTCCGGCCCGGGTGATGGAGACACTCAACCAGCTGGGTGGCGCCAATGGAATCGGCCGAAGCGATATCGTCGAGAACCGCTATGTCGGCATGAAGTCGCGCGGCTGCTACGAGACCCCGGCCGGCACAATCCTGCTGAAGGCGCACCGTGCCATGGAGTCGCTGACCCTGGACCGCGAGGCCGCACACCTGAAAGACGAACTCATGCCGCGTTATGCCAGCCTGGTCTACAATGGCTACTGGTGGAGCCCGGAGCGCAGGCTGCTGCAGGAAATGATCGATGCCTCGCAGGAGCACGTGAACGGCGAGATACGGCTCAAGCTTTACAAGGGTAATGTCATCCTGGTCGGGCGCAAGTCGGCCACTGACAGCCTGTTCGATGAACGAATCGCCACCTTCGAGGAAGACGAGGGTGCCTATAATCAGAAAGACGCCGAAGGTTTCATCAAGCTCAATGCCCTGCGCATGCGTATCGCGTCGCGGCGCAACAAGTAAAGGCGAACGGTCCTTTAGACCGGACACTGGCCGGCCAGGCTCACCGTTATCAAAGCCCGTGTTTCACGAGTGCACGGCATCCAGTCATTGACTGCCCTCTGGTGCGGGGGCAAAACGGGGAATGTAAGGATGCGACTGCTTCATACCATGCTGCGCGTTGGCAACCTGGAACGCTCGATTGATTTCTATACCAAGGTGCTGGGTATGAAGTTACTGCGCCAGAAGGACTATCCGGATGGAAAATTCACCCTGGCCTTTGTCGGCTATGGTGACGAGTCCGACAACACCGTCATCGAACTGACGTATAACTGGGATACCGACAGCTACGACCTTGGCGAGGGCTATGGCCACATCGCTATCGAGGTTGACGATGTCTATGAGGCGGTCAGGGAACTGCAGTCACGCGGGGGCAAGGTCATTCGCGATGCCGGACCGATGAACGCCGGCAAGACAATAATCGCGTTTATCGAGGATCCGGACGGATACCCGATTGAACTGATCGGCAGGAAGCACTAGGCGGCAGCTGGCTCCGGCAGGCGGCTGTTACACAACACCAGGCTACCTGCGGGGGATATTCCGTTCAGGTGTTGCTCATAAATGGCAACGGAATCCCGAGAATGATTGCCGCGACCGCGACAACGATGATGATCACCGCGATCACGCTGACTACCAGCAAGTGGCGTTCGTAGGAAAGCATGGTTGTTTCCCCCCAGTATTTATTTATTAATCGTCGGACATGACCGATGACCCGACCAGATTAATGTATCAGTGTGGCGTTGACAAATTAGCGGGGACCGCCCCGGTCATTGTTCCGTGGCCGCATCTTTCCCGAACAGCCCGAGGGCGTTTGTCAGCCGCAGTTTCTCTTCCAGCTCGGGTGGCAGTGCCTTCAGCCAGGTGCGGTGGAAGTCAAGGAAGCGGTCGTACTGCTGCCAGCCGCTATCCGCTTGATCCCAGCTATCGAGGCGCTCCACCGGCCATACCGGGTCGGAGCCGACCAGGAAACGGTCCGGATAGCGTTCGATCAGTTGGCGCCATTCCGGCAGGAGTCGGCCGTCCGTGTCGGTGATGGGGGTGTCCACATAGCGCCAGGGATCGCGCGCCGAGAGTTCGGTCCAGACCGCGGGACAGGCGGACATGACCTCATCGACCTGTGCGGGTTCCAGGATGGCACCGGCATGTGCCCAGATAATCTTCAATCCGGGATGAGAACGACACAGCGCGTCGAGATGCTGTGTCCTGCTGTACTCCGTATGCAGCAACACCGGGATATCATGCTCGATGGCTAGCTTCATCAAACCACTGATGACCGGCGTCTCCCAGGCCGGGGTGAACCCGCTGATAAGGTGGAGTTCGCCGATGCCATGCCAGTGACCGCTGTCAAGTGCCTTGCGTGCACGCTCCAGGACGGTCCTGTCGAAGGCCCAGGTCGACCAGTCGCCGGGTGCCTGGTAGGGGCTCCATACCGGGATGATGCGCTGCGGCGCCAGCTGCTGGAGCTTCAGGGCGTGTTCGGCAGGCGTGCCGATGACGAGCGCCAGGACAGTATTGTTCTCCTGAAGGACCTGGATGGCCTGCCCGGCCGAGGTGAGCTCTTCCTGGTTCCATTTGTAATGCACATGGACATCGGCGAAGGGTGGCAGTGCCCGGGCCTGTAGTGGCAGGGACAGGAGCAATGCCAGCAGGGCGAGTTGTACGGGTCGCAAGGGTCGCTGCTGTTTCAGCTTCTGACCGGGACGCAAGCGTCCCGGTCAGAAGAGCTGGATTGTCCAGCTACTTGAACATGTATTCCTTTTGGCCGGCATAAGGCGTTGGCGGCGCAGGATAAGGGGAGCCGCCGGTTAACGGAGGCTGTGACGCCTTGCTGCCCTCTTCGAGTTTCTTGATGCGTTGCTTCAGGCTTTCGATTTCAGCAGCATCGGAACCGGTCTGGGGTGCGCCGTAGGCAGGTGTAGTGCCATAGCCCGGTGCCCCGCCATGGCCGTAACCGGGGTCGGCACCGTAGCCGGGTCCACCGCCGTAGCCGGGTCCACCGCCGTAGCCGGGTCCACCGCCATAGCCGGGTCCACCGCCATAGCCGTAACCGGGGTCGGCACCGTAGCCCGGTGCCCCGCCATAGCCGGGTCCACCGCCGTAGCCGGGTCCACCGCCATAGCCGTAACCGGGGTCGGCACCGTAGCCCGGTGCCCCGCCATAGCCGGGTCCACCGCCGTAGCCGGGTCCACCGCCGTAGCCATAACCCGGTGGTGGGCCGTCGTAGTAATCATCGTCCCTGTCCTTGTTACCACCCATCCATTTAGAGGGATTCATCATGTTGCCGAAGTCCACGGCAGCGGCCGGGTAGGCAAGCAGCAAACCGGCTGCCAAAAGGAATCCACTGACCGTTTGTGCTGGTTTTTTTTCCATGGGGTTACTCCTGGGATTATTATGAGTGACACGAATGTCGGCGGGGGCACTGCCCCGGTATGAGGATGCATATAAACACCGGCTACCTTTATCGCACTTGGTGGGAAAGAGGTCAAATCATTCAGGGTATTTCCTGAAGATCGTAAGGGGATTGGCAGCGCAGACTGTGCACTCAGTAATGGGGTGGCGGTGTTTCCTCTCCGGGTTGCGCCAGGTTGGCGGGTGTCAGTGTCCTGATCAGGTTTTCAAGCCGCTTGATAGTTTCTCTCTGTTCCGCAACAAGCTTTTCCTGCTTCAGGAGGGTGCGCGTCAACTCATCAAGCGCGCCTTCCTGGTGCATGAGCCGGGTTTCCAGCATCTCGATACGGGTTGTCAGTTCGGTGTCGGTCATAGTCCGCTGCTGTGGTCTGGGTTGGCGGTTATTCGGGACGCCCTGCGCCCAAGTATGACTATTGTACCCCGACAAGCCCAAGGGCGAGCTTGGCGCTTCACCCCGGAGTCATTAGTATTGACGGCGCAAGGAATACTTAACTGGAGAGATGCATGAGTGACGCACTGAATTACCTGATCGCCGCCCGGCCCGATGCCATCAAGCCGTACTTCAAGTTTCTCAGGGAGGCCGGCAAGAACCTGGATATACGCACCCGTGACCTGATTTCGGTGATTACCAAGGTCGATGCCCAGACCGAAGGCGGATTCCGTCAGTACCTGACCCGAGCCTTGCGCAACGGCGCCAGCCCCAATGAGGTCATCGACGCCCTGTTGATGGCATTCCCCACACTGGGCCTTGCCAAGATTGTCTGGGCCGTGGAGATCCTGCTGGACATGGATATCCCGGAGTTCCGGCCGGAGAACCTGTTCGCGGAACCAACCTGGCATACGGTCGGCCCGCTGGCCAACCTGTCGAGCGGAGAGATCACATTCAGGGACTGCGATGGCCGCAGCCTGTATATCTACCGTAATGCCGATGTGCTGCGTGTCTACGACAGCCGCTGTCCCCACCAGGTCACCAACATTCCGCACCTGTCCCTGGAGGGTACACGCCTGACCTGCCCCAAGCACAAATGGGCATTCGACGTGACCACCGGTGAGTGTGTCGATATCGGCAACCGGCCGCTGACCGAGTTCGAACACAAGCTTGAGGGCGATACCCTGCTGGTGTTCTGGTAGACCGACAGGGTGCCTGGGGCATGGTCAGTATCGATTCGCAGCTGAGCACAGTGCCCCGGCCGCTTGTGGCCGTCAGCAGCTGCCTGCTCGGTAACCCGGTGCGCTATGACGGTAATCACGCGCGCTACAACTGGATGGTGGACAAGCTAGGCCGGTTTGTCGATTTCATTCCCCTGTGCCCGGAGATGTCCATCGGTCTGGGTGTACCACGCAAACCGGTACAGCTGACCGGTGATCCCGCGGATCCGCGCGTGCAGGGGGTGGTCGAAACCGAACTGGATGTGACCGATGTCCTGCGGATGCAGGGACAGAAGGTGGCCGGGTCACTCGACAAGGTCGCCGGCTATGTCTTCAAAAGCCGATCGCCCAGCTGTGGCCTGTTTCGGGTAAAGGTGCGTACGCCTGGCGGCGTGGAGCGTAAGGGACGCGGGGTCTATGCGGCCACGATACTTGAGGCCTGCCCGCAATTACCAGCTGAGGAGGAGGGCCGCCTGAACGACACGGTGCTAAGGGAAAACTTTGTCAGCCGCCTGTACGCCTATCAACGCTGGTTGTTGCTGCGTGATTCGGGACTGACCGCGGAACGTCTACTGGATTTCCATACGCGCCACAAATACCTGGTGATGGCGCATTCACAGGCCGCCTACCAGCGACTGGGGCGACTGCTGTCGCAGCTCAAGGGCCTCGACATCGACGCGGTTGCCGGCAGCTACCTGGACGAGTTCATGCCGGCGCTGGCGCGTTGTGTCAGTCCGGGTCGCCACGGCAATGTACTGCATCACATCATGGGTTATCTAAAACGCCGCATCGGGCCGGATGATAAGGCCGAGCTGGTGTCCGTGATCGATAACTACCGTCACGGAAATGTTCCACTGGTGGTGCCGATTACGCTGCTACGCCACCACTTCCGCCGCAACCCCGACGACTACATCGGCATGCAGTGGTACCTGTGGCCCTATCCCGACGAACTGGGCCTGCGTAACCAGCTGTAAGTATCAAGCCATTAGAACAAATTGGCGGGATTGCCAGGGCGCGCCCTCTCTTGCATTACGAGAAACCGCGCCCTGACATGTTTTATTCAGTCACTCGGCGCAGAACGCTTGCAGGGTCCCTGACCTGATTGATAACCATAGCCGGATCCTCTTCCATAGCCGCGTCCAGCGCAGTTACCCGGCCCGTAACCGCGCTCGCCCATGCCGAAGCCCGAACCGCTGCCGTCACCCGGGCCGCGCCCGTAGCCGGGGCCGCGCCCGTAACCCGGTCCGTAACCGCGCTCGCCACGGTTGCC
>CAMYMI010000006.1:97093-202216 GCA_947259415.1 uncultured Ectothiorhodospiraceae bacterium
GCCGCGCCCGTAGCCGGGGCCGCGCCCGTAACCCGGTCCGTAACCGCGCTCGCCACGGTTGCCCATGCCGAAGCCCGAACCGCTGCCGTCACCCGGGCCACGCCCGTAGCCGGGGCCGCGCCCGTAACCCGGTCCGTAACCGCGCTCGCCACGGTTACCCATGCCAAAGCCGGAACTGCTGCCGTCACCTGGTCCAGGCGCGTAACCGGAACCATAGCCGCTGTCCGGGCGTTTGCTGCTGCCCATGCCCATACCGGCCTCAACTGCGTTGATATAGAGTGCCCCGGTGATGGCAAGGGCCGCCATAATGCTGGTGCTCAATAGTTTCAAGGTGGATTCTCCTTTGTTGTTAGGGTATTTCTTTTTGGCGCTTGCCGGCCGTTTGCAACGAGAGACAATAGCCATTGTGTCAGGCGCTACTTGTCCGCCCGGCATCGATTAGATAATGCGCCACCCGTGTCAGGGATGCAAAGTGCTCCCGGCTGCATCGCGGCAATAGCAGGGACTGCAGTCGTCGCCAGCCTGCATTTCTCACCGCTTTTCCGGATGTCGGCTCAGGGCACTGTGTCCCGACGCCGTGGCCTGTCGCGCCTTGTGCAGTGCGGCCTCCCTGATAGCGCTCTGGCCCTTGCCTGAATAACTCATGATGGACATAACTAGACAGGGTAGCCCGATGTCCGCAACGGCCTGCTCGAATTCCTCGCGGGCTGCGACAAACCGCGGTGTAGGGGAGTATTTGTAAAAAAGCGCAATATCTGTGACCTTCCGTCATGTTCCGGTTTACGGACAATATATTTTGCGTCACTATGCAGTAATGAATATAGAGACATCAATCGGTACGGAGCCGGCGCGTCGCGGCAGCGGCTTCAAAATATTCGTAATCGTGCTGGTAACGATTATCGTGACGGTGGGTATCACGCTCTTGGCCGTCAAATATTTTCTGTTTCCTTCCGAGTTCAAGCCGGTCAAGCTGTCCATGCAGGAAGAACAGGTGCTGAACGACAAACTCGAACGGCTGGACTCGATGCAGTACGTGTCCCGCAAACAGCGACGTGACAAAGCGACAGGCACGGAGAGCCCTACCGAGCAGGAGGTTCCCGCAGAAGCGGACGCACTTGAACCGGAACCTTACAGCGAGGAAGGAGCCGACAGGACCATCACCCTGAGCGAACGCGAGCTCAACGCGCTGCTAGCAAAGAATACCGACCTTGCCAGAAAACTGGCCATCGATCTTTCCAGCGACCTGGTCAGCGCGAAGCTACTGGTACCGGTCGATGAAGACTTCCCGATCATGGGTGGCCAGATACTGAAGGTCAGGGCCGGAGTTGAACTGGCCTACCAGGACGGCCGGGCCGTGGTGATCCTGAAAGGGGTCAGCATTATGGGTGTGCCGATTCCGAATGCCTGGCTGGGCGGCCTCAAGAACATCGACCTGGTTGAACAGTATGGTACCGATGCCGGGTTCTGGAAGTCCTTGTCGGACGGGGTGCAGAATATCCGCATCGCGGATGGCAGCCTGCAAATAGAGTTGAAGGAATAGCCTCGGGACCCTGCAAGCGCCAGGAATTCATCCAGGCGCCTGATCCGGTATCAATAGGCCTCTTGTATGGGGACCTTGAGTTCCTCGATGTCCTGGTTCCGGTAGGAGAATGCGAACGTGCCGCCGTACTTGCGGCGTTCGAAATGCAACCCTGCAGAAGAGACGCGGGTCAGCAGGACCTGTTGTTCCGTGCTGTTCTTGCGCTTCACCTTGACAACCTTGCCGACGTAATCACTGGCCTTGGAAAGCTCGATCGGCAGGTAGATCATCCGGTAATTATCGGGTTTTCTTGCAACCTTGTTCTTTCGGGTAATGGCGCTGTCCGATGATGATGCCGACACCTGCGCACGCATTTGCTCCAGGGCCTCCCGGTCCTGCGCGCTGATGTCTTCTTTCTCCATGAGGTCAAGAATCTCATTCTGCAGTTTCTGCCGGTCTGCGTCGGACATATTTGACTCATTCTGGTTGATGAAACGGCGCATCAAATCCAGTTTCGCTGCGTCCACTTCGCCCGGATTGGCATTCTCGAGGAAATCAAGCCCGCTGTTCATATAGGCCATGGCCTGCTGCTGGGTCAGGCTTTTATCGTGGATGCCCTGGTTGACTGCCAGCCCGGTGCGCACCACCTCCCAGCCTCCCCAGGCGGTAAACACATACAGGCCCAGGCCGACAGCAGCGGTGAACGAGGTTATGTAGGCGAGAAACGGCTTCTTGTCATCCCGCCAGTAGATGATCCCATACAGGGTGGCCGTGATCGGGGAGAGCAGCAATACTGCCAGACCCCAGAGGATGTTCCGCTTGAACGCCCTGACCAGAAGCCATATCAGCGCGATCAACGCAACCAGCCCGAACAGTGAGGCCAGCAGGTTCAGTGTTTCCATGGTTATTTCCTGTCCGTATTGCGGCAAATCCATACACAGATTGGCGGAATGATTAGTAGATGTATCGGTCACACGGTATCCCAGCTTTAAACAGCTGTTTCAGGTCAATATTCAACCGGAAGATTTCTATGCAACGCACGCATACAGATGAGAATTATTCCCATTTGCATGACGTCATTTGTTGTGCTCACCCGATGCTGTGGCCATTAAAAATTTTTATCGATGTATATCCCCATCTCAATATCCTAGAATGTAACTTACTGTTATATAGATTAAAATAATCAAAATCCCATTTTCGACTGTGGAATACAACTGATGGACCGTAAGTAAGGCTTGACTTGCTGGAGTATTGGTATTTAATAAAATACTAATGCGATTCATGGGAGATCATTTATGAACGCGATCAAATTAATCAAGCGCCTGTTATTGGCCGCGTTGTTGTTGCAGGTCCCGGCGGTGCTAACGGCGGCTGAAGAAGAACTGTGTGAACCGTTCATGGATGGCAAGGTCGATCCGACCCTGTTGTCCTCGATGCTGTCGGCTGCCGAGAACGGTCATTTGTACCGTATCGACCGGAACAGTTCACGGATCGGGTTCTGCGTGGATAGCCAGCTCAAACGCGTCGAGGGGTCGTTCCGGGACTTCCGGGGCGGTCTGGCGCTTGATTCCGGGACCACCAGCGATGGCCAGGCAATGGTCGTGATCAGGACCGACAGCGTGGATACGGATGCGGCCTTCATCAAGAATATACTTAAGGGTGACAGTTTTTTCGATGTCGAGAACAACCCGGAAATTCTGTTTATCAGTACCGGCTTTGAATGGACAAGTGATACCACGGCGATACTGAAAGGCGATATCACGGTACGTGGTGTGACCCGCTCCGTAGCCTTTGATGTGACGTTGACCGAGATGAGTTCGGCAAATACCGGTGTTGATGAAAAGATCATGGTCAAGGCAACCACCACACTCAATCGCACGGATTTCGGCATGACATCACTTACCTCGCTGGTCAGCGACGATGTCCGGCTCTGTATGAGCGTGGAGGCGACCCGCTACAAGTCCTGAACACCTGACCACGCTGCATATACTGGCTCGGCACGCATGTGCCGGGTCATCTCCCGGCTATCCACGGCCGGTCTTCTGATTTCCTGTTTTTTCTCCTCTTATCATGCGGTGCAGTTGCCGCCGCAAGTCTTACTTTCCCGGTGGCCGATCCCTTGCCGATACGTTCGTGCGCGGGTCCCGCAGATGCCGTTTCTGAGCGGCTGGATAATTTTTCTGAATCAATTCAGGTTTTCAGGAATTTAGTCGTTAATGTAGAAGACAAAAAAATCGTCCTGTCTAGGGAATAACCATGCGTATATTGATCGGTATGTTCATTGTGCTGGCTGGCCTCATCGCTGCCATCATATCTGTATTGAAATCAATGACTAAGACTGAGTTCTGGAGGAGTGGCGCAGAGCGGTTGAGGGCGTATTCAGAGGCGGTGCAGGGTCCGAAATCAGGCACAGTACAACCCGGCAACCGGAATTCGGGCATCGAGCAGACCGGGTCCGCGGCGTCTGGCACACATACCAATTTACCTGTTATCGATGACCAGCCGAGATCACTGCCACTGGTCTCGGAGATAGAGGAGGAAATCAAACAGCTGCATGGCAAGGTACATTACCTGGATAGCGCCTATCGAGAGAGCGAAAGCCGTGCCGAAATGCTCGAGATCCAGCTGAAGGAAATGGGTCAGCTGGAAGTCAAGGTCAAGGAAGGCGAGGATGAAATCACCCGATTGCACGGGAAAATGCACGATCTCGGCACCACGCTGCGTGCAACCCAGGAACGTGCCGGCCTGATAAATCTCAAGGAACTCGAGATAGACCAGTTAAACGGCAAGCTCAAGAAACTGGAAGAAGCCCTGCGTGACAGCGAAGCCCGCTTTTTGCAGCTTGATGTAAGGGAAAAGGAAATCACCCAACTGGAGATGTATGTCGAGGAACGCGATGAAGAGATCACCAGGCTTCACGGCAAGCTGCACGTGCTCGGCGCAGAGCTGCGTGCCAGCGAGCAGCGCCTCGAAAGCCGCGAAAATAATCAACAGGAAATCGAGAAACTGACCTTGGAGGTCGACGAACTCAATGCCGCTCTGCTTGATAGCGAGAAGCGCGCAGACCGGCAGCTCGAAGCCAAGGGCCGGGAGCTCATGGATCTGCATGAAGAGGTGCAGCGGCTGAAAACCGAGCATTTTGAAAGAGAGAGTCTGGTCAAGCAGGAACTCGATATTAATGCGCAGGAGATCAAGCAGCTTTCAGAGACAATCGAGGCCAAGGAACAGGAGATTATCCAGCTGCATGGCAAGATCCATCAATTGGGTCTGGTAGCGGATGAAAACAAGGAACGCGAGGCACTGCTGGAAGAGAAGGACCGTCGTATCAACCGCCTGCAAGGCCAGATTCATGAACTCGATGTCGCCTTGCATGACAGTGCAGCACACACCCGGCAACTCGAGGCCAGGGAGCAAGAAGTTGCTCAGCTGGGCGCTCGGGTGCGAGAGCTGGAGACCGAGTTGCATGAAAGCCTGGAGCGCAGTCAGCAGCTCGAGGCCAAAGACCGGGAGATCGATCAGCTCAACACTGCGGTGCAGGAAAAGGCTGATCAGATTGCCGGTCTGGAAGACCGGATTCAATCATTGGATGCCACAATTCAGGAAGGGAATGAGCGTGACCAGTTGCTTGAGTCCAGGGAGCATGAAGTCAGCGAACTGAATACCCGATTGCAGGAACTGGAGACTATTCTGCACGACAGTCATGAACGTACGCTGCAGCTGGAGGGTAAGGAACAGGAGGTCAGCGCGCTACAGGCCCGGATGGAGGAACTCGAGGGCAGCCTGCATGACGCTCACGAACGCAACCAGCATCTGGAAGGCAAGGAACAGGAGATCTGGAAGGCAAGGAACAGGAGCTCAACGAGCTGACTTCCCGGATGCAGATACTGGAATCTGAGCTGCAGGAGGCCCGGGAACGGGCGCAGCAGCTTGACGGCAAGGAGTGTGAGGTCAACGAGTTACATAGCCGGGTTAATGAACTGCAAAGCAAGGAGCATGAAGCCAATGAACTGAAGGCCCGGTTGCAGGCGCTTGAGTCGGCGTTGCATGACAGCCGGGAGCGGGTGCAGCAGCTCGAAGCCAAAGAGCAGGAGGCCAACCATCTGAATACCCGCGTGCAGGAGCTTGAATCTGCCGCCTCTGAAGGTAGCAGGCATGCGCAGCTGCTGGAAATCAAACAGCAGGAAGTCAGCGAGCTGAATATCAAGCTCCAGGAACTGTCGGTCGAACTGCGCAACAGTCAGGAACATGCGCGGCAAGCGGAGGCCAAGGAGAAGGAAATTGCCGAACTCAGTGCGCGTGCTGGTCAGCTGGAAGCGTGGGAGCAGGAAGTCGCCCGCCTGCAGATGGCCGTCAGCGAAAAGGATGAAGAGGTCAACGAGCTTAAGGGAAAAATGCATGACCTGGCCGTGGCCCTGCGCGATAGCACTACACGCGCAAGCGAGGCTGATGCCAGGGGCGAGGAAATCTCCCGGTTGAACGCACAGATCCGGGAACTGGATAAATACGTCAGGGAAAATGAAGAATATGTCCGGAAGCTGGAAACCAGAGAGCGTGAGATTGAACAGCTCAACCAGGAAGTCGTCGAAAAGGGGCATGAGATCGCCAAGATGCATGGCCAGATTCAGGATCTGGATGTCACAGCACAACAAAGTAATGAATATGCCCGGCTAATCGGAGAAAAGGACCAGCAGATATCCCGACTGCATTCCCAGGTACAGAAGTTGGGGACTGCCTTGCGCAATAGTGCGGACCGTGCCCAGATGCTCGAGGATAAGGAATACCGGATCAACCAGCTGCAGGACGAGGTTCAGAGTCTGAAAGCTGGTGAGGAAGTGCTTGAGCGGCTAAAAGCCAGAGCACAGGAGTTTGAAGAAAGTAAACAGGAGATTGCCCGGCTGCAGGCCAGGGTTGAGGAACTGAGCGCCACTGCGGAAGGCAACGCCGACCAGGCCCAGCAGCTGGAGGCCAGCAAGCAGGAGATCGACCGGCTGCAGGCCAGGGTTGAGGAACTGAGTGCAACTGCGGAGTGCAACGCCGACCAGGCCCAGCAGCTGGAGGCCAGCAAGCAGGAGATTGCCCGGCTGCAGGCCAGGGTTGAGGAATTTAGTGCAACTGCGGAGGGCAACGCCGACCAGGCCCAGCAGCTGGAGGCCAGCAAGCAGGAGATCGCACGGCTGGAGGATAGTACCAGGGAACTGGAGGCGGCATTACACAGCCGCACAGAACACGAACAATTGCTTGAGACCAGGGAGCGGAAGATCAACGAGTTGCAAGCCAAGCTCCAGGAGCTGAATGCGGCCCTGCGTGACAAGGAATCGCGTGCCGAACCGCTGGTTGTCGTAAATCCGGACCCGGCGCAGAGAGCAAGTGTTGCGGTCAGCACAACGCATGAAGAAAAGCTGGTGGAACTGAGCAAGCAGGATTCACTGACAGGGCTGTACAACCGTCAACATTTCATGCAACTGCTCGAGGAAAGCATTGATCATGATCATGCTCGAAACGGCGACCAGGCAATGATCTATATATTGCTGGACAACTTAAAGGCAGTTCACGAGGACATCGGGATCACTGGCAGCGACAAGGTGCTGCGTGATACGGCTACATTGATTGCTGCCAGTAGCGGCAAGAACGACACTGTCGCCCGTTTCAGCGACTATGTCTTTGTAATACTGCATCACGGGGATGACATGAGTGATGTCCAGAAATTTGCAGAAAAAATACTGCATGATATCGAGAGTCACGTCTACGAGATCGAAGACAATACTTTCATGCTCAAAATCAGCATCGGTGTGTGTCCCATCAGTGGACATACCAATACGGCACAGGACGTGATTACGCGTGCTGACCTGGCGTGTGAAGTTGCACAATCATCCGAGGGCACAAGAATCCATTTCCATAACGTTACTGTTGATGATCAGATGAGTCCGGATCACGAGGGCGAGTGGGATGCCATAATCAGGAAAACGCTTGAAGAGAAGCGATTCTACCTGGTCTATCAACCTATCGTCAGCCTCAATGGCGATACGCGTGAACGTTATGAAGTCCTGCTCAGGATACTCGACGATGAGGGCCAGGTAGTTCTGCCAAGCCAGTTCCTGTCAATCGCAGACAAGATAGGGCTGACCCATGAAATTGACCGTTGGGTCATTGATAATGCTATGAGCGCGCTTGCGGAGTTACACCATGCGGACAAGGATACGACTTTCTTTGTCAAGATATCCGGCAAGACGTTGGCCGACATCGAGTTGCCGCTGTGGATCAATGAAAAGGTCAGAGAATGCCAAGTCAAGACCGAGAACATCGTTTTCGAGATCACAGAGGATGTTGCTCTCAAGGATCTCAGGAACGCCATGCACTTTGTCAACGCTGTGCACAAGCTGGGTTGCAAGGTGGCACTGGAGCATTATGGCCGCGCTAACCAGCCGCAGCTACTCAAGCATCTGCCGGTGGATATCCTGAAGATCGACGGTAGCCTGATCGAGAACCTGAGCACCAGCAAGGAAAACCAGGCAACCATCGAGTCCATCATCAAGGCCGCCAACAGCCAAAATATCAAGTGCACGGCAGAAAGAGTTGAAGAGGCCCATGACCTCGGAATGCTTTGGCATTACGGTGTCGAGTTTGTCCAGGGCAATTTCGCCCAGATACCAAGCAAGAGGCTGGATTATGACTTTGAAGGCAATTCTTCCGACGAGGAATCGACGATCTACATGTAAGCCTGTCCTGTAACGAGAATCCGGTCCGGATGGGAGGCCCGCTCCAGTCAGTGCGGGCCTTTTTACGTTCAAGGGTCAGGTAAACTATTTTTCCCCAGGACTTGCATGGCAGGCTGCATGAGGTGTACATACTGTCCGGTATGGATTTGCTGGTGAAAGTAATCGCGTGGTTCGTGCTGCTGTTGCCGTCGCTTGTTATGGCTACTGTGGTGCGCAGTGCGGACGAGGAAACCGGACTGGTGAAATGGCACTTCAGCTCGGGCGATGTGGAGATAGAGCTGATCCAGCGGCTACCTGACCAGACGCGCGGATTCTTCCTCGCCCGCGGGTTTTCCAGGAAGGTGGCGGATGAAATCGCCACCGCTTGTGTGTTCCAGACGATTGTTCGCAACCGGGGTGAGCCGGGTGCCGGTAAGCCGGTCGTGATTGATCTCGGGCAATGGCGCATGGTTCATGACGGGAACCATGGCACGATCCGCCTCAAGGAGGACTGGATCGCCTCATGGCCTGAGGGCAGCGTCAGCCAGGCAGCACGGCTTGCATTTCGCTGGGCGACCTTCCCGACCGAGCAGGAGTTCCGCCCTGGAGACTACAACTGGGGCATGACGGCCTACGGCCTGCCCCCGGGTGCCGTGTTTGACCTGAATGTGATCTGGCAGCAGGGTGGCGGGGCACAGTCCGGGTGGATACGCGGGATCGAATGCCCCGCCGACGTGGATAGGTTGAAATGAGTGTGATGAAGAGACTGAGTGTGCTGTGGGTGTGGCTGTTGTGCATGGCCGGTGTGGTCGCTGCAGACCAGACCCTGACGCCGGTGCCGGGCAGGCCTGCCGCGCCTGATTTCGAACTGCAGGATACCGAGGGCAAACGGCACCGCCTGTCGGACTACCGTGGACAACCGGTACTGATCAATTTCTGGGCCACCTGGTGTCCACCCTGTCGTGAAGAGATACCTTCGATGAATCGCGCCTGGGCCAGGATCGCGGAGGAAGGCATTATCATGCTCGCGATTAACGTCGGCGAGGATGAGGACACCATCTTCGTCTTTACCGCCGACTACCCTGCCGATTTTCCCGTGCTGCTCGACCGTGACGGTGAGGTGATCGGGCAGTGGCCAGTGAAGGGTGTGCCGACGACCTTCATCGTGGATCCGGAAGGACGCATTGCCTACCGCGCGGTTGGCGGGCGTGAATGGGATGACGAGCAGTTGCTGGATGTGATTCGCGAATTGCAAGAATGACGCAAGGGGACAGGATTCCGGATCACTGTGTCAAGGGGAGTGTGTGCAATGCCAGAGTGGATCAGACAATCCGGCCCCCTTGCGGTCATTGACTTAAGCGGGTTTCAGACTTCAGTCCTTGCAGGGTTCCTCTGTCGATAATTGCTGGAAATCCAGTATCCGATTATCACCGTGGGAGGGCTGCGACCCAGTTCACGGTTTCAATAAAATGAATCAAATGACTATTGCTTACAATAAGTTACGCTTCTGCTGGTACAGATCCCTGGTCATTTCCCGGAATCGCCAGTTTTCGTCAGAGCGGCGCGGCGCACTAGCGCCCCGGTCGTGGTGGCCTGTGCGAACAGGGTGAATAGCACCACACCGAAGGCAATCGACTGGATGGTCCACCAGTAATCCAGGCTGGTGGGCAGCGACAGTGCCAGTGCTAGGGTGACCGCGCCACGCAATCCCCCCCAGAACATAACGGCACGGTAGGAACGGGGGATCGGTTCAATCGCGGGAAGTTTGGAAATCAGCGATACCAGGCCGAAGATACCCAGCGCACGGGCCACGATCACACCGGCGATGCCGATCAGCATGGCCAGCCAGCGTTCGCTGAACATATCCAGGGTGATGGTGACGCCCATCAGCAAGAAGACCAGGGCGTTGGCTACATAGGCATTGAATGCCCACAAGGTTGATACAAAACCGTCTTGCTGTGAGCCGGTAGCGGTTGAACGACCCAGGATAAGGCCGGTCGCAAGTACCGCCATCACCCCGGAGACATGCAGCCAGGTCTCGGCAATAACAAAGCCGAGATAGGCCGCAATCACCGTCGCCAGTGCCCGGCTGATGTCATCCCCCAGCAGCCTGATGACGCCGAGAAAGCCCAGGCCGATGGCGGCACCTGCCAGCGCACCGCCGAAAAATACCCGCAGAAAGTGCAGGCAGGCCTCCGGATAACTCATGGCCTCGGCGGAACCCGTGGCCAGTGCGATGATCACGCCGAACAGGACAATTACAGTGGCATCGTTGAACAGACTTTCACCTTCCAGCAGGACTGTCAGCCGTTCGGGAGCTCCCATTTGCCTGAACAGCGCCACCACTGCGACCGGATCGGTGGCTGATAACAGGGCCCCGGTCAGGAAGGCGGCGATCCAGGGGAATCCCGTTGGATGGGCGATACCCGCATACACCAGGGCTGCTGTAATCAGGGTCGATAGCAGCATCAGCGGGATGGCCAGGAACAGGATCGGCACCAGGTTCTTCAGCAGCAGGCGCGCATCGATGGTGAAGGCCGACTCGAAGATCAGCACCGGCAGGAACACGAAGAATACCAGGTCGTGAAAGTTCCCCGCGCGAACACCGGTGTCGATACCGACACCAACCAGGATTTCCGAGGCCACAAAGCCCGCAATCACCAGGGTCGCCGCGAACGGCAGGTGCAGGCGTCGGGCCAGCGGCTGGATGACCAGCGCGAGCAGCAACAGGCCCGCAAGTAACAGGATGACGTGCCCGGTATCCATAGCGCGCCAACCGATCAGGTCGTCGCGGCCGGAGGTGTGTCCATCGGCCCGGTGATGTCCGGGTAGAGCTGGTCCAGTGGTACAGACAGGCCGTTCCCGGTGACCACGCGCGCATGCATACGCGCCAGCTGGCGGGGTTCCCGAACACCGCAGGAATGCGCAATGATCCCCACTTCGTAGACGATATTGCGGGCGTAGTTGGCCACCCGTACGGCCTTGTGTTTCGGGTCCAGGCCCTTCTGCAGACGCTTGTCGTGGGTCGTAATCCCGGTCGGGCAGGTGTTCTTGTTGCACTGCAGTGCCTGGATGCAGCCCAGTGAAAACATGAAGCCTCGTGCCGAGGTGATGAAGTCGGCGCCGAGGCACAGCGCCCAGGCGACATCGGCGGGGGTGACCAGTTTCCCGGAGGCGATCACCTTGACGCGCTCCCGCAGCCCATACTCATTGAGCTTGTCCACCAGCAGCGGCAGGCTCTCGCGCAGCGGCAGGCCGACATCATCAATCAACGGCATGGGTGCGGCACCGGTGCCGCCATCGGCACTGTCCACGGTAATGAAGTCCGGTGCGCTCTCGCTGCCGCATTCATTGATTTCCCTGAATAGCCCGTCCAGCCAGCCGTAGGCGCCGATCACGGCCTTGAAGCCGACCGGTTTACCGGCCACCTCCCGGATTCGCCGGATCATGTCGAGGAGGTCGCTGTTTGAATTGATGTCCGTATGGCGGTTGGGGCTGATGGCGTCACTGCCCGGCTGGATGCCGCGAATGTTTGCAATCTCCTCGGTGACCTTGCCGCCGGGCAGGATGCCGCCCTTGCCGGGCTTGGCGCCCTGGCTGAGCTTGATCTCGAACATCCGTACTTCGGTGTGTGCGGCGACTTCCCTGAGCTTGTCGTCGTTCAGGTTGCCGGTCAGGTCGCGTACCCCGTTCTTGGCCGTGCCGATCTGAAAGACCACGTCGCAGCCCCCATCGAGGTGCCAGGGCGACAATCCGCCCTCGCCGGTGTTCTGCCAGCAGCCCGCCATCTTGGCGCCGCGGGAGAGCGCCAGTACCGCTGGTTTGGAAATGGCGCCATAACTCATGCCGGAGATATTGAACAGCGAATCTGTGGTGTAGGGTTCCCGGCAATAGGGCCCGATGGTGATTGCCTGTGTGGGTACGGCGTCTTCGCCCAGGGTGGGGTAGGGGCAGTTGACAAACAGCACGGTTCCGGGCGGGCGCAGGTCGCGGGTGGAACCGAAGCCGACGGTGTTATCGATGTTCTTGGCGGCCCGGTAGACCCAGGAGCGCTGGGCGCGGTTGAAGGGCAGTTCCTCCCGGTCCATGGCAAAGAAATACTGCCGGAAGAACTCCCCAAGGTGCTCGAAAAAATAGCGGAAGTGCCCGACGACCGG
Organism: uncultured Ectothiorhodospiraceae bacterium; assembly: GCA_947259415.1. GTDB lineage: Bacteria > Pseudomonadota > Gammaproteobacteria > UBA9214 > UBA9214 > CAMYJZ01. The sequence continues at coordinate 109,465 of CAMYMI010000006.1, forward strand.
GTAATTGCGACGGATGGCGTGCTTGGTCTGGGTGACATCGAGGATGAAAATGACGATGACAGCCAGGACACCCAGGCCGACCACGAAGACAAACAGGGTCGCCATGATGTTGAGCGCGGTCTGGATGAAGGAAACCGTTTCCCCGGACATGAACTCCATGTGACGCTCCACTTTGTTGTTTTACGGTGTTGCCCCCTGGATTGATAATAACCGGCTTTTCAGCAGCGGTCCTTGCGGCGCCAGGCCCTGGCAATCCAGTAGTCCGCACTGAGGTACTTGCCGGCACCGAGGAACAGCAGCGCCAGCAGCATGATGAAATACGTTGCAGCAAATTCGATACCGTTTTTCAGAATGGTGATACCTCCGGCCTCGGTCAGCCAGCTATAGTTACCGTGCTCCCTGAGCAGGCTCCTGGCGGCCTCTTTGCGGGTATTGGCTTCCTCAATAAGGTCGGTACGCCATTCCCAGGGGACGGTCAGGTCGGTTTCGGGCAGGACATGCCAGCCGTTATCCCAGTGCGCGGTAGCGGCGGCGACCGCCATGGTAAACATCAGGGGGATGGTCACCCAGCGGACAGCCAGTCCGGCAAGCAGTGCAATACCGCCTAGCAGTTCCGTCAGAGCGGCAACATAGACCATGAGTTCCGGCGCCGGGATCCCCAGCGACTCAAAGTAGGGGCCGAGGTGTTCCGCATGTCTCAGCTTGTTACTGCCCGCAAGAATAAAGATCGGGGCCAGGTATATTCGCAGTGCCAGCGGTGCCAGAAAATCCAGTGGGCGGATAATGCGTTCCAGCAGGCTTTGCAGGCAATTCAGCAGACCGATCATGGCAATTCTCCCGGTTTTGATTGTTTGTCGGTGTCACTACCCCGGCGGGATCAGTGCCGTTTTGTGCCAGGGATGATGTCCTTTTCATGCAGGCTGTTGAAGATCTCCCGGCCCGCATCGACGACGACCCGGGGCTGCGGGTGCGAGAGCTCCTGCGCGATAGTCAGCAACAATTCCTCGCCAGTGGCGGAAGGTTCCGATTCAATCAGTTCCAGCAGTCGCCGGGTGACCGGGTTGATCTCGATGAAGCCGACCTGGTCCTGGCGGTCGCGGTACACAATGAGGTAGGTCGGGTTTTCTCCCGGCGTGTCCGGCTGGAAGTCGGGTCCAATGCGGTGTACCGGGTAGCGGTAGGCGAGAGGCCAGGCCAGCGGCGACAACACCGGGCTGCCCGTCATCAGGTCACCCTCGGGGTCGGACTGTTCCGGCTCGAGCCGTTCATCCGCGACCGAGAGGGCCAGTTCCACCCACTCGTAGTGGGCCAGTTCCTTCAGGAAGGGGGGATCCTGGGGTTGTTCCCCGCGTTCATTCTCCAGGTAGTTGAGGAACTCGCGCGGCATTTCCAGGAACAACGGCGTGTGTGCCCGGTGCCTGTTGAAGTAATCCCTGATCAGAGCATGCCAGGCCGCATCATCCAGGATCCTGAGCAGGACCGGGAAGGTGCCGGCGATGAAGCCCTCGACGTTGTTGTAGAACAGCTCGCGATAGATGCCCATGCGCCGGTCTTCGACATCTGCCGGTGCGGGCCGGTGCTCGGGATCGCGAATATGGGCAGCAAAGTCATACTGCCTGCGGATAAAGGCCGGCCGCTCAGTTCTGTTGTGCGATGTCATGGTCACGGACTGCATTCCATTTAGTCTGCAATGTCTTGATGTGACTCACCTCGGAGAGCAGCTCCGGCAGTGGCGGGATATTGAAGTCACGTTCCAGCAGGGTGGGGACCACGCCAAAATGCTCATAGGCAATTTCCAGCAGGCCCCAGACCGGATCGATAACGGGAGCACCGTGGGTGTCCACCTTGAGGTCATCGGCCTCGTCGTAATGGCCGGCCATGTGGAAATAGACGACGCGGTCGGCGGGCAATGCCTTGAGAAACTCCTCCGCGTCGTAGCGGTGGTTGATGCTGTTGACGTAGATATTGTTCACGTCCAGCAGCAGATCGCAGTCGGCCTCTGAGAGGACGGCATTGATGAAATCGATCTCGTCCATCTCCTTGCCCGGGGCCGCATAGTAGGAAACATTCTCCATGGCGATGCGCCGTTCGAGGATCTCCTGAACGCGCCGGATCCGCTCGGCGACATAATGGACCGCCTCCTCGGTAAACGGAATGGGCAGCAGGTCGTAGAGATGACCGTCATCGCTGCAGTAGCTCAGGTGTTCGGTGTAATAGCGGATTGAGTGTTCATCGAGAAAGCGCTTGATCCTGAACAGGAAGGTCTCGTCCAGGGGGGCCGGGCTACCGATAGACAGTGACAGCCCGTGGGCTACAAACGGGTAGCGCTCGGTGAAATAACTAAAGTCCTTGCCCAGCTTGCCGCCGACGCCAATCCAGTTTTCCGGAGCCACCTCGAAGAAATCGACCGGTTGCGGCGGATTGTCCCGCAGCGGACCCATTAGGGTCCGCCGCAGTCCAAGTCCTGCCCCGGTTACGGGGTAGTGTGTTGCAGTCACGACAGGTCGGAGTGACGCTTATTTGCTAGCGCCGCACTTGCCTTCACCGCACTTGCCTTCCTCGGTGGTCTTGGTAGCGCCGCCGCACTTGCCTTCACCGCACTTGCCTTCCTCCATGGTCTTGGCTTCGTCGCCCTCGGCGGTTGGCGCGTCGGCTGTAGCTTCGGTGGTCTTGGTAGCGCCGCCGCACTTGCCTTCACCGCACTTGCCTTCCTCGGTGGTCTTGGTCGCGCCGCCGCACTTGCCTTCACCGCACTTGCCTTCCTCGGTGGTCTTGGTCGCGCCGCCGCACTTGCCTTCACCGCACTTGCCTTCCATCTCGGCGACCATGTAGCCGCTGGATAGCTCGGTCATGGCAAAGGGATTCTGTGCTGCATTGGCCGTATTGACACTCGCCAGCGAGGTCACGATGGCTGTACCGACGGCAATCGCCAAGGGTTTGATTACAGGTTTATCTGACATTTGTTCTCTCCACACAGGTTTTAAGAAATGGGGTCATTGCCCCGGTTGTAATGATTGTCATTTGCATCAATGCGGTGATTGATGGGGATTAGGACATTGAGCTGGTTTAAAAGTTTCTACGCACTCCGGATTTCTTAATCAGCTTTCGCTTGCAGGTAAATTAAAGTAAAAACATATGCTTATGTATATCCAGGTGGTCCGCCCTAGTCCAGGAGTTTGTGTTTGTATTCGCACAGGTCTGAAATGACGCAGGACTGGCAACGTGGCTTGCGCGCAATACAGGTGTAGCGGCCGTGCAGGATCAGCCAGTGATGCGCATCGTGCAGGAACTCCCCGGGTACCAGGCGCAGCAGCCGCTGCTCGACCTCGATGACATTCTTGCCGGGGGCGATGCCGGTGCGGTTGGCCACGCGGAAGATGTGCGTATCAACGGCAATGGTCGGTTGTCCGAAGGCCGTGTTGAGGATGACGTTGGCGGTTTTCCGGCCGACACCGGGCAGGGCCTCCAGTGACTTGCGCTCCTCAGGGACCTTGCCGTTGTGCTGCTCTTCCAGGATGGTGCAGGTCTTGATGATATTCCTGGCCTTGGTGTTGAACAGGCCGATGGTCTTGATGTGTTCCTTGAGGCCATCCTCGCCCAGTTTGAGCATGGCCTTCGGCGCCTTGACCTTTCTGAACAGGGCCCGGGTGGCCTTGTTAACGCCGACATCGGTGGACTGGGCCGACAGGATAACGGCAATCAGCAACTGGAAGGGGTTGCCGTATTCGAGTTCCGTGGTCGGGTTCGGGTTGGCTGCGCGCAGACGTTCGAAGATTTGCTGGCGTTTGCTGCGGTTCACGCTGGACGACGGGCGCTGTTCAGGCCTGCGAGGGCCGGGCCACGTCCAGGTCACGGGCAAGCTCACGTTCCTCGCGCCGCGCATTGATGACATTCATCAGGGCGATCAGGAGCCCGAGGCCGATGAAGGCGCCCGGGGGCAGTATCGCCAGCAGGAAGCCGCGGTAGTCATCGATCAGGGTCATTGCCAGTGCGCGGCCCGGTTCACCAAACATCAGGTGCGCCTGTGCGAACAAGGTGCCTTGCCCGATGAGTTCGCGCATGCCTCCCAGGGTGACCAGCACCAGCGTGAACCCGACACCCATGGCCAGGCCGTCGATGAAGGCACGGTCGACCGTCTGCTTCGAGGCAAACGACTCTGCGCGCCCGATGATGGCGCAGTTGGTTACGATCAGCGGAATGAAGATGCCGAGTATCTTGTAGAGGTCATGGAACCAGGCATTCATGGCCAGTTCGATAATGGTGACCACGGAGGCGATCACCAGCACATAGACCGGGATGCGGACCTCGGGACGCACCAGGTTGCGGATCCCCGACACAATGACATTGGTAGTGATCAGCGTGAGCGTCGTGGCCAGACCCAGGCCCAGGCCGTTGACCACTGAATTGGTGACCGCCAGCAGCGGGCACAGGCCCAGCAGTTGTACCAGTCCCGGATTGTTGTTCCAGAGACCTTCCTTGAGTATGTGCTGGTAGCCGGGTTCGTTCATGGTGCCTGTTGTTGTGATTCGGCCGGTGAGGATATGGAGAACAGGGCCTCGCGATGTTCCCGGTAGTATAGCAGCGATCTCCTGACCGCCCCGACAATCGCCCGCGGCGTGATGGTGGCGCCGGTCAGCTGGTCAAAATCTCCACCGTCCTTCCTGACCTCCCAGCGTCCCGTTGGCGGGTTTTCCAGCGACTTGCCGTCGAAGCCGTAGATCCAGTCGGAGCGTTCCTCCTCGATGGCATCACCAAGGCCGGGTGTTTCCCGGTGCGTGACGACCCGGACACCGGCCAGCGTGCCGTCATAATTGATGCCGACCAGCAGCCGGATGGAGCCGCTGTAACCATCGGGGGCCACCGCAGCCATAACCAGGGCGACCGGCCGGTTGGCGCGGCGCGCGCGATAGACCGTCACCGGCCCGGGCGTGCCCAGCAGGATCTCGTCTCGTACCGTCAGAGTGTCCGCGAACAGGTCATTGTCATGGCGTGCAGGGGGTACCAGGACATGGAGCTTGCGCAGCAGTCTTTCGCGCTCATTCGCGGCGATCCTGTCGCTGGTGCTGGTGTAGGTAACGGCGACCAGGCCGGTACCGATGACGGCAAACAGGAACAGGATGACGGAGGTTATTACACTACTACGGTAATTCACGGTGGCTTACGACTGGCCAAACACCCGTGGCCGGGTATAGTGATCGATGGTCGGAGCTGCCATGTTCATCAACAGTACGGCAAAGGCCACGCCGTCAGGATAGCCTCCCCAGGTGCGAATCAGGTAGGTGAGTATGCCGATGCCGGCACCGTAAATCAGCCGGCCACGCGGGGTGGTGCTGGCAGAGACCGGATCGGTGGCGATGAAGAAGGCTCCCAGCATGGCGGCACCGCTGAACAGGTGGAAGGCCGGTGAGGTATAGCTGTCCGGATTGAACAGGTAGAACACCAGGGACATCACGAACAACGCGCCCAGCATGCCGACGGGTATCTGCCACTGGATCATCCGGGCCTGCAGCAGCCACAGCCCGCCGAGCAGGAAGCCAAGATTGATCCACTCCCATGCCCGGCCGCCGAAATAACCGAACAATACCGTGCTGTGGATTTCGCTGATGGTCTCATTGAGCCCGAGGCGGGTCTTGATGGTGTCCATCGGTGTTGCCATGGAGAGCGCATCCAGATTCACACTGCTGCGTGCAGCTTCGCTGAACACCAGTGCCAGCGTGTCCAGCAAGCCGGGGAAATCACCGGGCGCCGACCACAGGGTCAGCTCCAGCGGGAAAGAGATCAGCAGGACCACATAACCGGCCATGGCGGGATTGAAGGGGTTGTAACCCAGGCCGCCATAGAGCTGTTTCGCCACCACGATCGCGAACAGGGTGCCGACCACGGGGATCCACCAGGGGGTCAACGGGGGCAGTGCCAGGGCCAGCAGGACAGCGGTCAGCAGGGCGCTGCCGTCCAGCAGGGTCATCATGACAGGGCGACGGCGTACCTTCAGCACCAGGGCCTCAGCGGCAATGGCCGCCAGCGAGGCGAGCAGGATGTTGATAAGAATCCCCCAGCCAAACAACCACACGGCGCAGGCGGTCCCGGGTACCAGTGCCAGCAGGACCTTCTGCATCATGGCGGAGACATCTCCGGCAACGGGCAGATGCGGCGAACTGTAGGTGTTGAATTCCATGACCGCTCAGTGTTCCCCTGGCGGCCGCTTGTGCTGGCGGCGTGTGTCGACTTCCCTGATCTTCTCCGCCTGTTCGGGGGTGAGGTTGTTCACGTTTTTCTGGACGAGGCCTTCGCGTTCCTTCTTCTTCCTCACCCGCTCGAGCGCGGCCTGGATCGCGGCCTTTTTCGCGTCCCGGGCGTCACCTGCTCCGGAGACTTCCCGCTTCTTGCGCGCCAGCCGCTCGGCCCGTTCGCGCTTGATTTGCTCCAGCCGCATCTGGCGCGACTGGTGACGGTCGCGGGCTATATCCGAGGCCTTTTTCTGTTTCTCGGCGTCCCAGATTTCCGTCTTGGCATGGCGGTAGTACTGCACCAGTGGTATGTGGCTTGGGCAGACATAGGCACAGCAGCCGCATTCTATGCAGTCAAACAGGCTGTAGTCCTGGGCCGCGTCCAGATTGCCGCTGCGCGCATACCAGTAGAGTTGCTGCGGCAGCAAGTCGGCTGGACAGACCTCGGTGCACTTGCTGCAACGGATGCAGGGCAGGGCGGTCGCAGGCGGTGGCATTTCTTTGCGGGTGACGGCCAGGATGCAGTTGGTTGCCTTGATGACCGGGATCTCGTCCGTGTTGACGGCAAAGCCCATCATCGGCCCACCCATCAGCAGGCGGTCGACATCATCGCTATAGCCGCCGCAGGCCTCGATTGCGTAGCGGAACGGCGTACCGATAAGCACCTCGAGATTGCGCGGCTGCTTCACACCGGCACCGGTGACGGTTACGATCCTGGAAACCAGGGGACGGTTATTAACCACCGCCCGGTAAACCGCGGCGGCGGTGCCGACATTCTGGCAAATGATACCGATATCGGACGGGAAGCCCTGGCTGGGTACCTCGCTGCCTGTCAGCACCTTGATCAGCTGGCGTTCGCCGCCGCTGGGGTAGCGTTCCGGCACGCTGACGATCTTGATGCCGGTGTCTCCGGCAGTGCTCACGGCCTGGCGCATGGCTGCCTCGGCCTCCCGCATGTCGGCCTCGATGGCGATGACGCAGTCACGCGGCTGCAAAATATGCTGCAGGATCCCCACGCCTTCAAGCACCTCCCGGGCCCTCTCTTGCAGCAGCATGTTGTCGCAGGAAATATAGGGCTCACATTCGACGCCGTTGATCACCAGCAGGTCGACCCGGTTGCTCGGGCCCTTTGACAGTTTCACCTGGGTCGGAAAGCCCGCGCCCCCAAGCCCTACAATCCCTGCGGCACGGATGTGGTCCAGCAGCCTGACGCGGGACAGCTGACGGTAGTCCGGCAGGGTATAGGTGTGCTCGGACCATTCATCCCGGCCATCGGTCTCGATGACCACGCTGGGAAAGCTGAACCCCGAGGGGTGGGGGAAGGGTCGCTCTGCCACAGCGACGACCGTGCCCGAGCTGGGGGCATGCACCGGTGCGCTCACGCTCCCACTGGGTGCTGCGATTATCTGCCCCTTGTGTACATGATCTCCCTCTTTTACCAGGCACTCTGCGGTTTCGCCGATATGCTGCAGCAGTGGGACGACCAGGACCGGCGGGACGCCAGCGTCCTTGATCGGCAGGGACGTGGACATCTCGTGCTGACCTGGAAGTACCAGCCCGCCATGAAAACGGTGGAGACGCTCAAAACGGTCGCCCACATCCCGGTCATGCGGGTCGGTGTCGGTCGCGTGGTTCATCAGCGCACTGCCGCCTGTGGCTGGGCGTGTTCGTCCGTGCCAGGCAATTCATCCCCGGGTAGCGGCCAGACCCAGTTGGCAATGCTCTGCCGGACCGGGACGATCTCGATACACTCGACCGGGCAGGGGGGGATGCACAGGTCACAGCCGGTGCACTCGGATTCTATGACGGTGTGCATCTGCTTGGGTGCACCGAGGATCGCATCAACCGGGCAGGCCTGGATGCACAGCGTGCAGCCGATACATACCTGCTCGTCGATCACGACAACGGTCTTTTCCGAGTGCTCCCCGTGCTCAGGATTCAGCGGTTTTGGGTCCCGTCCCAGCAGATCCGCAAGCGCCTGGATGGTGCTCTCACCGCCGGGCGGGCACTGGTTGATGTCGGCCGCACCTGCCGCGATGGCTTCGGCGTAGGGCCGGCAGCCGGGATAGGTGCACTGTCCGCACTGGGTCTGCGGCAGCAACTTGTCGATCTGATCGATCACCGGGTCGCTCTCCACGCGGAAACGGATGGCCGCATAACCCAGCACCAGGCCAATCAGTGCGGCCAGGGCGCCCAGTGTCAGTAATGCAGTCAACATAATCCGCGTGATGCTGCCTTGATACGGCTAGCCCTTCACCAGTCCGGAAAAGCCCATGAAGGCGAGCGACATCAGCCCGGCGGTCACCAGGGCAATCGCGGAGCCGCGGAAGGGGGCGGGGACATCAGCGGCAGCAACGCGCTCGCGGATGGCCGAAAACAGGATCAGTACCATGGAAAACCCAGCGGCGGCACCAAAGCCATAGACAGCGGATTCCACGAAATTATGCTGCAGTTGCGTATTAAGCAGCGCCACACCCAGGACGGCGCAGTTGGTGGTAATGAGAGGCAGGAAGATGCCAAGCACCTTGTAGAGCAGGGGGCTCGTCTTGTGCACCACCATCTCGGTGAACTGCACGACAGCGGCAATGACCAGAATGAAGGTGATGGTGCGCAGGTACTCCAGACCCAGTGGTTGCAGCAGGTATTCATTGGCGAGGTGGCTGCAGACTGATGACAGGGTCAGCACAAAGGTCGTGGCCAGTGCCATTCCTGTTGCAGTGTCCACACTGCGCGATACGCCCATGAACGGGCAAAGGCCCAAGAACTTGACCAGGACAAAGTTGTTCACCAGGACGGTGCTGACCAGAATCAGGGCAAGTTCAGTCATGGCGTCAGGTTCGAGTTAGACATCCAGTTTCATGGTCGGGCTGCATTGTCTGTAGCATTTATAGCGAATCCAGTGTTCGGCAATAAAAAGCAAGAATTCACCGCAAAGACGCAAAGACGCAAAGACGCAAAGGGCGCAAAGAAAATATGTAATTAACACACTGCTGTCCCATGAATTCCCTCTCCCGGCGGGAGAGGGTTGGGGAGAGGGGATAATATAAATGTAACTGCCTTGATTTTATATCCCCTCATCCTGGCCTTCTCCCGGAGGGAGAAGGAATTCTCTTTTGTTTCTGCTTGTGATTCGTCGTGTCCTGCGTGCCATTACCATCGTATTCAGCTTTGTACATTTGGCGTTACTGGATTTCAATGCAACTTAACGGGGCAGCGCTACTGTTATATACATATGTTTTCTGCATCCTCGAAGTCTGTGTGGTGATTAATTCTGTGTCTTTCTTTGCGCACTTTGCATCTTTGCGGTGAAATTCCGACCCTGAGAGCAGGCATCATTTAACCCGCATCCCCGGTTGCGCACCGTCATCCGGGTTGAGTATCCACAGGTCTTCGCCGCCGGGGCCGGCGGCCAGAACCATGCCCTCGGAGACACCGAAGCGCATCTTGCGGGGGGCCAGGTTGGCAACCATAACCGTCAGGCGGCCCTCGAGTGATTCCGGTGCATAGGCGGTCTTGATGCCGGCAAACACGTTGCGGGTTTCGCCGCCGAGGTCCAGGGTCAGGCGCAGCAACTTGTCGGCACCGTCCACATGTTCGGCCCTGGCGATGCGTGCAATGCGAAGGTCCACCCTGGCGAAGTCGTCAAAGTTGATGGTCTCCGCAATTGGATCATCCTGCAGGGGGCCGCGTGCGGGCTGCGACCCGGCACCGCTGTCTTTGAGGCTGTGTTTTGAATCTTCCAGCATGGCGTCTACCTTTTCCTGTTCTACGCGTGTCAGCAGGGGTTTGAATGGGGTGATGGTGTGGCCTGTCAGTGGTGTCGCCACGGCATCCCAGGTCATCGCCGGGATGTCGAGGAACAACTCGACCTGGCGCGCCATCCCCGGAAGCACCGGTGACAGGTAGGTGGCCAGTACCCGAAACAGGTTGAGCCCGACGCTGCAGACCTGCTGCACCGTCAGCTCCTGGCCTTCCTGCTTGGCCAGAACCCAGGGTTTATTGGCATCGATATACTGGTTGGCCCTGTCCGCCAGTGCCATGATCTTGCGGATGGCATGGCCGTATTCGCGTGCCTCGAAATCCGCAGCGATGGCCGTACCGGCATCGGTAAATTCCGCATACAATCCGGGCTCGCTACAGGTGTCAGACAATACACCGTCAAAACGCTTGTTGATAAAGCCCGCGCAGCGGCTGGCGATATTAACGACCTTGCCCACCAGATCGCTGTTCACCCGCTGCACGAAGTCCTCCAGGTTAAGATCCAGATCGTCGATGCCGCTGCCCAGCTTGGCGGCGAAGTAGTAGCGCAGGTATTCGGGGTTCAGGTGGTCGAGATAAGTGCGCGCCTTGATGAAAGTCCCGCGCGACTTGGACATCTTCTGGCCGTCGATGGTCAGGAAACCATGGGCAAATACGGCCGTCGGGGTGCGCATACCGGCGCCGGCCAGCATCGCGGGCCAGAACAGGGTGTGGAAATAGATGATGTCCTTGCCGATGAAGTGGTACAGCTCGGCCTTGCTTTCCTTGCTCCAGTAGGTGTCGAAGTCGCGGTCGCTGCGTTCGCACAGGTTCTTGAAGCTGGCCATGTAGCCGATGGGGGCGTCCAGCCAGACATAGAAGTACTTGTCCCTGGTATCCGGGATACGGAAGCCGAAATAGGGCGCGTCCCTGGAGATGTCCCATTCGCGTAGCCCCTGGTCGAACCACTCGTTGAGCTTGTTGGTGACCTCATCCTGCACATGATCCGCCGAGGTCCAGGCGCGCAACAGGGGTTCGAAATCCGCCAGCTTGAAAAAATAATGCAGTGACTCGCGTTCGACCGGGGTGGTACCGGAGACCACCGACACCGGGTTCTTCAGCTCCGTAGGTGCGTAGGTCGCGCCGCAGGCCTCGCAGCTGTCACCGTGCTGGTCGGCTGTACCGCAGCGCGGGCACTCGCCCTTTATGAATCGGTCCGGGAGGAACATCTCCTTCACCGGATCATAGGCCTGGGTGATGGTGCGACTGGTGATGTGCCCTGCCTCCAGGTGACGCCGGTAGATCAGTTCAGAGAGCTCGCGGTTCTCCTGCGAATGGGTGCTGTGATAGTTGTCGAACCCGATGTGAAAATCGCTGAAGTCTGCCTGGTGCTCCTGGCCGACCGCGGCAATCAGTTGTTCCGGCGTGATGCCCTCCTGTTCCGCCCGCAGCATAATGGGGGTGCCGTGTGCATCATCGGCGCAGACATAGACGCAGTCGTGGCCGCGGAGCTTCTGGAAACGTACCCAGATATCGGTCTGGATGTATTCCACCAGGTGCCCGAGGTGGATAGGTCCGTTGGCGTAGGGCAGAGCGCTGGTGACCAGTAGGGTGCGTCTTTTCTCACTCATTGTGCGTTTTATAGGGTTAAAACCATGAAACATGTATGAATATTCAAGGGGCCAAGTATGCCATAGACCCGCTGCCGGTGTGGTATCAGACCGCATCCGCAGCGGGACGCTTCGCTGAAGTTGGTGTACAATGCGCGGTCAATTTTCACCGGATCTCAATGAGGGCAGCGTCCGGCCCTGTCCCCGCCAAGGAGTAAATGAATGGCTGATGTAACCGAATCACAGATAGAAGAGAAGCTGTCGACCTATATGGATCCCTACCTCGAACGGGATCTGGTCTCTGCCAAATGCGTCAAGAGTATCGCCATTGACGGTAATAGCGCGAAGATCGAAGTGCTGCTCGGTTTTCCGGCGAGCGGCTACCATGAGCAGCTGGCGAACTCCCTGAAAGAGCTGGTCGAATCCATCGATGGCATCAGCAGCGCGAACGTCAGTGTCTCCAGCAAGATAGCCGCACACGCCGTGCAAAAGGGCGTCAAGCACATCGACAACATCAAGAACATCATCGCCATTGCCTCAGGCAAGGGGGGCGTTGGCAAATCCACCACAGCGGTCAACCTGGCCCTGGCCCTGTCTGCGGAGGGCGCCAGTGTCGGTATCCTCGATGCCGATATCTACGGCCCCAGCCAGCCGCGCATGCTCGGTGTGCATGGCAAGCCGGAATCCAAGGACGGCAAGAGCCTGGAGCCCATGGTCAGTTATCACCTGCAGGCCATGTCCATCGGTTTCCTGGTCGACGAAGAGACCCCGATGATCTGGCGTGGCCCGATGGTCACCCAGGCCCTGCAGCAGCTGCTGATACCCAGCTGACACTCGCACAACAGGTGCCGGTCAGCGGTGCGGTCATCGTCACTACACCGCAAGATATCGCCCTGCTGGATGCACGCAAGGGTCTCAAGATGTTTGAGAAGGTGGAGGTGCCGGTACTCGGCATCGTCGAGAACATGAGTATCCATATCTGCAGTGAATGCGGCCATGAAGAATTCATATTCGGTGAGGGCGGTGGTCAACGTATGTCCGAGGAATACAACGTCGACTTTCTCGGCGGTCTACCGCTGGACAAGCGCATCCGCGAGGAGACGGACTCCGGCAAACCCACGGTGGTGGCCGAACCGGATAGCCGCATCTCCCAGATCTACCGCGAGATCGCACGCCGCACGGCCGCCAAGCTGTCCCTGAAGACCAAGGACTATGCGGCGCGCTTCCCGCAGATCGTCATCCAGAACGACTGACAGGAGCATTGCGGAGGACGTAGAGAAAAAATTCTCACCGCAAAGACGCAAAGGACGCCAAGTTAAAAAAAACAACAAAAATCACGTCATTCCCGCCAAGGCGGGAATAGATTCCAGATTGGAATGTGGTGCTAATGGATCCCAGCCTGCGCGGGATGAAAGCAGGTTTTTATCGCAGCCCTTGTTTTTCTTTGCGTCTCCTTTGCGCCTTTGCGGTGAATATCGTGCTTGATAAACCTGCCGGGCCTGTGTCCGGTGTTTTCAGAGACTAGCTGATATGTCGATCAAGTCTGACAGGTGGATTCGGCGCATGGCCGAGGAACACGGCATGATCGAGCCGTTCGAGGCGGGTCAGGTCCGGGAGAATGAGGATGGTTCCCGCCTGGTGTCGTACGGCACCTCCAGCTATGGATACGACATTCGTTGCTCCGACGAATTCAAGATTTTCACAAATATCAACTCGGCGATTGTCGATCCCAAGAATTTCGATGCCAACAGCTTCGTGGATGTCAAGGCGGATGTCTGCATCATACCGCCGAACTCATTTGCCCTGGCGCGGACGGTTGAGTATTTTCGTATCCCGCGCAATGTTCTGACTATTTGCCTCGGCAAGTCCACCTATGCACGTTGCGGCATCATCGTTAACGTGACTCCGTTTGAGCCGGAGTGGGAAGGGCATGTCACCCTCGAGTTCTCAAATACCACGCCGTTACCTGCCAAGATCTATGCCAACGAGGGCGTGGCCCAGGTGCTGTTCCTGGAGTCGGACGAAGTCTGCGAGACCTCCTACAAGGACCGCGGCGGCAAGTACCAGGGCCAGAAGGGCGTCACCCTGCCCAAGACATAATAAGTTTCCCACCGCAGGGACGCGGAGTACGCAGGGAAAGGACTATGTTTTCAAGAGCGGAATTGCAGAATAATACTTATTATCCGGTAGGCGCCAGCCAATGTATTCAAACGCCGGAAGTGTTTTCTTTTTCTGGATGTTCCCCATTTCCACAGTGAGTGATTTTCTTAAGCGGAGTTTCAGTTGACACTATTTTGCGTTTCACCCGCGTTGATTCGCCAGACACGAAATCACATTTTTATCCTCGGCGTCCTCCGCGTCTCTGCGGTGAATGATTTGAGGTGAACGGAGCCCCGGTCAATGCGATCTATGGTTTCACCCGCAGTGATTCACTGAAACTTTCCAGGTCGCTCTGGTATTCATCATCGTCCTTCTCGCGCTGCCAGATCCGCACCGGCAGGTAGCCGAGCTCCGGGGCGCACCAGATATAGGTCTCGCGCTTGGTGTTGCGGCGCACCTTGACCAGCTTGACGGTTTCGAAGGTGCCGGCGGGCAGATCCAGCGTTTCCCTGGCCACCACCCTGAAGTTGTATTCCCTGAGTTTGCCGCCATCGGCAATATTGAAGGTCATTGCCGTTTTGTTATCCTGCAACGCCAGCATCACCCCGAGTTGCGAGGCCAGCCGGTCCAGGGTGCCGTCCGGGATGTCCATCTTCCAGACGCTGTCATCGACATGGTTCACGACGCTGTGCTGATCCCAGTCGAACTTCAATTCGGCCTCGCGTTCCCGGGTGCCACCGGAACGTTGATAGCGGTAGTAGACCGGGCGTATTCCGGAGGTGTCCAGATAGCCCCGGCTGAGTTCATGCAGATTGTCATTCAGCAGCCAGGCTATCCAGCGGCTGGGTGAGCTGCGGCTCTCATAGAGGTAGCGGCCGTTTTTCTCCAGGCTTAGCGAGAGCGTCGAGGTGCCGATGCGCAGACTACCGCGTGACAGCTTGAAGCTGGCCTCGAACTCCGGCAATGGTGCCGCCTGGATCACCGTGACATGGCCTGTGCTGGCCAGCAGCGCAGCGATAACGACAAGGGTGAAGCTTCGGTAAGTGTGTTTCAGCATGGTGCATCCGCTTCTGAATCCAGCTGGCGGGGTCGTTTTATTGGCACGTCATCGAACCGGACCTGTCGCTCCGTATCCAGCCGCACCCGGCCCTCGGCATACCAGCGTATGACAACAGGATACATCCGGTGTTCCTGCTCCAGCACTCTTGCCGCCAGGCTCTCGGCATCGTCGCCAGCCAGTACCGGTACCCGTGCCTGCAGGATGGCGGGTCCGCCATCCATCTCCTCGGTGACGAAGTGGATGGTCGCGCCGGTCACTGCCCTGCCAGCCTCCAGCACCCGCTGGTGGGTGTTCAGACCGGGGAACTCGGGCAGCAGGGACGGATGGATATTGATCATCCGGCCCTGGTAATGGTGCACGAATGCCGGGGTCAGGATGCGCATGAAGCCGGCCAGTACCACCAGCTCCGGCTGGTAGGCGTCGATTGCGACCTGCAGTGCCTTATCAAAGGCCGCACGGTCCGGATAGTGGCTGTGGTCGACCACCCGGGTGAAGATACCTGCCTGGCTGGCGCGTTGCAGGCCCTGTACACCCGGACGGTTGCTGATCACCGCGCGTATTTCTACCGGCAGATCGCCCGCGGCAACACTGTCGATAATCGACTGGAGGTTGCTGCCCCGGCCCGAGATCAGGACCACGATGGGCAGGGGATTGTTTACGGCATCAGCCATAGCAAGGTCAAAATGGCCCGGGACAGGTGGGGTCTACGTTTCCAGGGTAACGGCCGGTGCACCGTCGCCGGTCCCGATATGGCCGATGACCCTGGCCTGCTCGCCCTGTGACTGCAGATGCTCCAGGGCCTGTTGTTCGTCAGCCTTGTCGACGCACACCACCATGCCGATCCCGCAATTGAAGGTGCGGTACATCTCTTCGGTAGCGACTTTGCCGGTTTCCTGCAGCCACTCGAATATGGCTGGGTGTTCCCATGAGCGGGTGTCGATCTGCGCCTGCGTATCTGCCGGCATAACCCGCGGCAGGTTCTCGGTCAGGCCGCCCCCGGTTATGTGGGCGAGCGCGTGGACGCTGACGGTGTTGAACAGGGACAGCAGTGGCTTGACGTAGATGCGGGTCGGTGCGAGGAGCCAGTGCGCCAGTGAATTGCCATCAAGTTCATCATCCAGCTTGCTGTGGCTGACCTCGATGATCTTGCGGATCAGCGAGTAACCATTTGAATGGGGACCTGACGAAGCCAGCCCGATCAGGCTGTCGCCGCTGCGGACGGCAGTGCCGTCGATAATTGCATCCTTCTCGACCACGCCAACACTGAACCCGGCAAGATCATAATCATCCGCTGCGTACATACCGGGCATTTCCGCGGTTTCGCCACCGACCAGTGCCGCACCCGCGAGTTCGCAACCGCGCGCGATGCCGCTGATGACGCCGGCTGCAACTTCGACATCGAGTTTTCCAGTGGCATAATAATCCAGGAAGAACAGGGGTTCGGCGCCCTGCACAACGATGTCGTTGACGCACATTCCTACCAGGTCGATGCCGATGGTGTCGTGCAGTCCCGTTTCTATCGCCAGCTTGAGCTTGGTGCCGACACCATCGGTACCGGCAACCAGCACTGGCTGGCGGTAGCGGTCCAGTGGTAACTCGAACAGCGCGCCGAAGCCGCCCAGACCGGCCAGGACACCGGGCCGCGTGGTACGCGCCACTGCGGGCCTGATGCGGTCGATGAGCCGGTTGCCGGCATCGATATCGACGCCGGATGCACGATAACTTAACGAAGCGGAGGATTGTTCTGCGGCCGTGCTGTTATCCTGGGCACTCACGATGGGACTCCCGTTGGTAGCAGCACTAATGGTAGCGGCCGGCTGCGAGTGGTGTAAACCCGGGTGTGCCAGGCCTCCGGCACCCTGGTGTGCCGGGTGCGGTCCGTTATGGCCAAAATTCGTTGATACCCGTATGCTTGGGATTCATTTTCTGGTGTCTGGATGAATACGGGATATGAATAAAACGCGTCGATGGAGGCGGAGTGTCGTCGTTATCGCCTGCCTACTGAGTTTGCTGCCGGCGTTTGCCGGCGCCGTCACCGGCCAGGACCTGTTCGAATCCGAGGTCGCGGTCACCAGTCAGCAGGCGGACGAGCGCACGGCAGCAATGAAACGGGCCCTGGCCGAGGTGCTGGTCAGGGTGACCGGGCAGCGCGAACTGCTGGGACAGGAACCGGCAAAGTCGATGCTGGCAGATCCTGCCCGCTACGTGCAGCAATACCGTTACTACACGGTGCCGGAGACCCGGCCGGCGCAGTTGAAGATGCGAGTGCGCTTTGATGGCAATGCGGTGCGCACGGCATTGCGCCAGCAGGGTGTTACCTACTGGGGTGGTTCCGAGCGTCCGGATACGCTGGTATGGTTGGCCGTCGAGGACCGGGGTGAGCGTTATATCGTGGCGGCACAGGATGGCCGCACGGTTTACCAGAAGATTCGGGCCACCGCGCGGCAGCGTGGCGTACCCTTGGTCTTTCCATTGATGGACCTCGAGGATCAGTCCAGGGCACGGTTTACCGATATCTGGGGTGGTTTCTTCGAACGTGTCCTGACCGCATCCGAGCGTTATAAGCCGAGCGCAATCCTGATCGGCCGTTTGAACCGGGCCCCCTCCGGGGGCTGGGTCGCCCGCTGGGACATGCAGGTCGCCGGCACGTCCTCGTCATGGTCGGACAGTGATCAGCGACTGGAAAACCTGCTGCAGGCGGGTATCGATAATGCGGCCGATCGGCAGGCATCTCGCCTTGCGGTCACCAGCCCCGGTGTCAACACCAGTGGGATTATCATCACAGTGGATGAGATCAATTCACTCACCGCCTATGCCCGCGTCAATGACTATCTGTCCTCTTTGACCGCGATCAGGCAATTCCAGGTCGAACAGGTCGTCGGGTCCAGTGTGCGCTATGCCGTGCAACTCAACGGCACCCTTCAGGGTCTGAAACAGACCATCGTTATCGGCACGGTGCTGGAACCGTCGCCCACGGGAACAGCGGGCAGTTACCGGTTGCGCCAGTGATACCCAGCGACCTGCCCAACCTGATAACGGTCTTCCGTTTTCTGCTGGTGCCACCGGTCGTTGTGCTGTTGTTGATAGGCCGCTTCGGGAGTGCCTTGCTGATCTTTGCCGTGGCGGGCTTTTCCGATGCCCTCGACGGCTATCTCGCGAAGCGCTACAACTGGACCAGCCGGGCGGGTGCGCTGATGGACCCGCTGGCGGACAAGCTCCTGCTGGTGTCCGCGTTTGTCACCCTTGGCTGGCTCGGGCTGATCCCGCTGTGGCTGGTAGGCCTGGTGATCCTGCGGGACCTTGTCATTGTGACGGGTGCGATTGTGTATCACATGCGCATCGAGCAGCTCGAGGCGGAACCAAGCCTGGTCAGCAAGCTCAATACCTTTACCCAGATAGTCCTGCTACTGGCAATTATGTTCACCCAGGCTTTACGGGAGCTGCCGGAATTGTGGCTGGATGTGCTGCTGTACAGTGTTATTGTCACGACTGTGTGGAGTGGCTTTGATTATGTCTGGACCTGGAGTCGCAGGGCCTGGTCCAGGCGTGACCACTAGCACGACCGGGCCATACCGGTGAAGCACCCTCAGTTGCCACTGGGCCTGGCGCTGAAAGACAGTGCCCGTTTCGAGAGTTTTTTCACCGGCCGGAACCAGGAGGCCGTGCAGAGCCTGCAGTCGGCCGCGGCAGGGCGGGGTGAGACGCTGATTTACATTGCCGGTCCCGCCGGTACAGGCAAGACACACCTGCTGCAGGCCGCCTGTCACCTTGCGGCAGAACATCACCGAACAACCGGCTACCTGCCCCTGCAGGAACTGCTCAACCTTTCAGTGGAGATATTGCAGGGGCTGGAACAGGTGGACCTGGTCTGCCTGGATGATGCACAGGCACTTGCCGGCCAGGGCAACTGGGAACGTGGTCTGTTCGACCTGTTCAACCGCTTGAGGGACAGCGGCAGTACGCTGCTGGTAGCCGCTGCGCAACGACCTGACCTGGCCGGGTTCGAGTTGCCCGACCTGGTCTCAAGGCTCGGCTGGGGTGTGACCTATGCCCTGAAGCCGCTGGCTGATGATGAAGTGCTTGCCGCCCTGTTGTATCGTGCCCGGGGACGCGGCCTGGAACTGCCGGAGGAGACCGCGAGTTTCCTTTTGAAACGCATCCCGCGGGATCTGCCGTCAGTCTTCAACCTGCTTGATCGTCTCGATGAGGCCTCCATGATCGAGCAGCGCCGCCTGACCATTCCCTTTGTGAAGTCTGTGCTCGATCAGGAGGCGTGAGCAGGTGCCAGAGCAGGGGGTGCGACCGAATAGATTTTGGTATTCACCGCAGAGACGCAAAGGACGCGGAGAAAACAATAACATTGGTCCGTAATAAAACACATCTAATGAGGTGGTGATAAAGCCTGGTAGTCCAGGTTGTTTCAGATGAAAATCCTGCTCAGCGTTGCTGGCATCTGTCAGCAATTGCTCCCTGCATCGCCTAAAGCGCCTATTGTTGGTGCTCTACCTCCTCGGTAATTGCGTCCTGCGTTACTCTACCTCCTGCGTCCCTGCAGTCGCGCAACCCTCCCGGGCCGCGTTATCGAGTCTGAATTGGAGCGCGGCCTTCTCATTGGAGAGCTCGTTGATGCGTTGCTGCAGCAGGGCGATATCCTGACGTTCGAACAACATGAGCGCGACCGAGGCAATCACAGCTCCCGCGAGTAAAAACACGGTGATGCAGAGTCCGAAGACAAGCTTGTGTTTCATGGCAAGGACAGAGGATTGTTATTGATTTATGTCAGCCAGAGTCTACGACAAGTCCTTCGCTATGTGAATCCGGTGTTGCCCGGATTCCACCACGCCTCAACCGGGCTGAATGATCAGGATTACGCTGCCGTCGTACGCACGTAGGCCATGGCGGCGAGGAACCAGAGCGAAGAAAACACCACCTCGAGCAGGCCCAGGTGGCGTGCAGTCTCCGAAACATAGGCCTCGACCACACCATGGGTGAAGTAGAGCAGGGCGAGGAAGCAGCTCCATGCGATGGTATAGCGGCGCCTGTGCAACAGGCCACGCAGCGGAGCGAACAACGGCAGCACCAGCACCAGCAACACCAGTGAGACCGGGAAGTATTCTGAAGGCGCCAGCCAGCTATACCAGGCGACCAGCAGGATCAGAGTGCCGAGGTGGCCAGTCAGTATCAGGCTGTAAAGAAAACGGCTGCTGGGCATGGTCATTGTCAGGTCGATCAAACTGGCGGCCCGGCTGAGGCATCCAGCACTTTTTTCAATCGGGTCAACTGCCCTTTGAGTGCAAGTTTATGAGGTCTCCAGTTTAACCACAGTCTGTGCCAGGCGTTTACCCAGCGCGCGGCACAGGTGCTTCTCTTCATCCGTCAGTGGCAGCTTGCTGTCGACGCCGGCCGTGTGGCTGGGTCCGTAGGGTGTTCCACCGCTTTGCGTGGTCAACAACTCGGTTTCACTGTAGGGCAGGCCCAGTAACAGCATGCCGTGATGTAGCAACGGCAGCATCATGGACAGCAGGGTGGTTTCCTGGCCACCGTGCAGGCTGGAGGTCGAGGTGAACACGGCCGCAGGCTTGCCTGCCAGGGCACCGGACAACCACAGGTTGCTGGTCGAATCGATGAAATACTTGAGCGGTGCGGCCATATTACCGAAGCGTGTCGGGCTGCCCAGTGCCAGGCCGGCACATTCGCGCAAATCATCGAGCGTGACGTAGGGCGGGCCTGATTCGGGTATATCACTCTCTGTTGCCTCGCATACTGTCGAGACCGGCGGTACGGTGCGCAGACGGGTCTGGCAGCCGGGCATTTCCTCGATGCCGCGTGCAATACGCTGAGCCATCTCCGCGGTGGCACCGTTGCGGCTGTAGTACAGGACCAGGATCTCGTTCATGTCAGTTTTCTATCTTGTGCTGATTGCATGGTTGGATTAAAAATCTACTGCAGAGTCGCAGAGCCAATCAGCCATAATCGTCAAGACAGAAATTGCATTGCGAGCAATATTGTCGTGCATGTCGGCCGACAATGTAGCCTTGACAAGAATGTGCATTTTCTCGGCGTTCTCTGCGTCTCTGCGGTGATATTTCTATTCGAGGATCTTCAGCACGTCTTCCGGGGGACGACCCAGGGCGGCTTTGCCCCTGGCGAGCACGATGGGTCGTTCGATCAGTCGCGGGTGTTCGTGCATGGCCTTGATCAGGTCCTTGTCCTTCAGGTCGGGATCCGCCAGGTTCTCCTGCTGATACTCGGTTTCTTTCCTGCGCATCAGTTCGCGTGGTTTCAGCCCGAGCAGCCTGAGTATGGCCGCCAGCTCTTTTTCGCCGGGCGGTTCCTTGAGGTATTCGATGATGTGCGGTTCATATCCCTGCGCACGCAGCAGTTCCAGGGTGGCCCGGGACTTGCTGCAGCGCGGATTGTGATAGATGGTGATGTCTTCTGTCATGGTTCCTGCCGCTCGGTGGTACTGTGCCATGGAATATTCTCCCAGAAACTGACGCAGTTCGTCCATGCAGGGCCTGTGTCAGGCCTTGATGACCGGTATCTTGCCAATGCGCATGCGCCACTCCCTGGGTCCGGTCTCGTGTATGGAATTGCCGCGCGCGTCCACGGCCACCGTGACCGGCATGTCTTCAACTTCGAATTCATATACCGCCTCCATGCCCAGTTCCGGGAAGGCGACCACGCGTGCTGCGCGGATCGCCTTCGAGACCAGGTAGGCGGCGCCACCGGTAGCGATCAGGTACACGGAACCGTGGCGGGCAATGCTCTGTACTGCCTGTGGACCTCGCTCGGCCTTGCCGATCATACCGAGCAGGCCGGTCTTACCGAGCATCGCATCGGTGAACTTGTCCATGCGCGTGGCGGTGGTCGGGCCGGCGGGTCCGACCACCTCGTCGCCTACCGGATCGACCGGGCCGACGTAGTAGATAAAACGTCCGTTGAAATCCAGTCCGTCCGGCAGTGGTTCGCCGCGCTCTAGCAGCTCGATGATGCGCTTGTGGGCGGCATCGCGGCCGGTGAGCAGTCTGCCGCTGAGCAACAGTGTCTCGCCCGGCTGCCACTGGCCGATGACCTCGTGGCCCAGCGCCTCCAGCCGGACCCGGCGCGCTGGCGTGCCGGTGTCGCGGCTGATCACCGGCCAGTCCTCCAGCCGTGGCGGCTCCAGCCGGGCCGGACCACTCCCGTCGAGGGTGAAATGCGCATGGCGCGTGGCCGCGCAGTTCGGGATCATGGCGACCGGCTTGGAGGCGGCATGGGTCGGGTAGTCGTGGATCTTGACGTCCAGCACCGTAGTCAGGCCGCCCAGCCCCTGAGCGCCGATGCCCAGCGCATTGACCTTGTCGAGGATCTCCAGGCGCAGTTCCTCCAGGCGATTTGCCGGTCCGCGTTCCCGCAGGGTCTGGATGTCAACGGGCTGCAGCAGGGACTCCTTGGCCAGCAGCATGGCCTTCTCGGCAGTGCCGCCGATACCGATACCGAGTATCCCGGGCGGGCACCAGCCGGCCCCCATTGTTGGCACCTGTTCCAGCACCCATTCAACGATGTCATCGCTGGGGTTGAGGATAGTGAAGCGCGACTTGTTTTCAGAGCCGCCGCCCTTGGCAGCCACGGTGACCCCGAGGGTGCCGCCGGGCACGACATTTTTGTGAATCACCGCAGGGGTATTGTCGCCGGTATTGCGGCGTTTGCCGGCCGGGTCGACGACAATGGAGCCGCGCAGCGGATTGTGCGGATCGGTGTAGGCGTCATGCACGGCGCTGTTGACCATCTCGTCGATGCCCATGTCCGTGTCCCAGCGCAGGTCCATACCGATCTCGAGAAAGACGTTGACAATGCCGGTATCCTGGCAGATCGGCCGGTGACCTTCGGCGCACATCCTGGAGTTGATGAGTATCTGCGCCATGGCATCGCGCGCCGCAGGTGACTCCTCGGCCTGGTAGGCCGCATCCATGGCACGGATGAAATCGGGCGGGTGGTAGTAGGAGATGTATTGCAGCGCGTCGCGGATGCTATCGATAAAGTCCTGTTTGCCAATGACAGTCATGGTGAAAACGCCTGGGGGCTTGATATAGATTCTAGCCTGAAAATACGGGGGGTTACAGCTTACCTGAACTGAATAGCGGATGGGTTGTCTCCAGATAGGGTATAATTATTCGATAAATATGGAGGGGAAGGGTATGCGGTTTTTTGTGTTTCTTGCGGGTTTGCTGGTGTCTCTCGGTGCGGTCGCCGATGATGTGGATTTCACTCTCACCGATCTTGACGGCAAACAGCGCTCACTGTCCGAGTTCCGCGGCAAGTGGGTCGTTGTCAATTACTGGGCGACCTGGTGCCCACCCTGCCTGGACGAGATCCCGGACCTGGTGGAATTCCATGAAAAACACAAGGACCATGATGCCGTGGTACTGGGCGTCAACTATGAAGAGGTCAACAAGGAATACCTTAAGGAGTTCGTGGAAAGCCATTTCATGACCTATCCTGTCCTGCCAATGGAGCCGGTCCCGGTAACGCCACTCGGGCCGGTGATGGGGCTGCCAACGACCTACATCATCTCACCGCAGGGTGAACGCATTGCACGCCAGGAGGGGCCGGTGACCGGTGCGGCCATCGAGGCCTTTCTGGAACGCAAGAAACAGGAAATGAATGGTGCTCAGCTGAGCCCGGCCGACCAAGGCTGGCTTACCGCTGCCAATTAGCCCGTATTTCTCACCGGGCGGCGGCAGATCTACGCAAGGCACTGATGTAAAGAGTCGCGCGCAGATTAGGAATATGAATGGAGTGTCGACGCTGTCTGGTATCCGGTCGTGTTCAGGGGGTATTCTTCCGTGCCTCGACGCGTCAGCAGGCCATCGCGCTGGGGCTGACCGGCTATGCCCGCAATCTCCCTGACGGACGTGTCGAAGTGCTCGCCTGCGGGGATGAATCTGCCTTGCAAATTCTGCAGGCCTGGTTGAAGCAAGGTCCGGTCGGTGCGACCGTCAATGGCGTGCAGTGTGAAAAAGTTGATGTCACAGTACCACCGGATTTTTCGACTACCTAGAAGCGGGCCCGCTTCTCCTGATTCAGTTGCCAGCCAAGCAGTTCAGCTGCCGGATTTTTCTGGACGGCACAGGTTTGCCATGGACGTTACCGAGTTGCTCTGATGCCAAGGACTATTCCCCGCCCGGGCGCAGACCGATGGGTAGGATCCGGGGAACACTGGCGGATGTCTAGGAGGCCTTGCGGTCAGTGCCGGCTGCCGGTACCGGCGGGGTGAGGATGGTATCTGCCGGTGGCCGGGTGGTGTCGGTTTCCGGGTAGTCCAGGTTGTAGTGCAGTCCGCGGCTTTCCTTGCGCTGCTGGGCCGAGCGAATGATCAGTTCGGCGACCTGTGCCAGATTGCGCAATTCCAGCAAGTCGTTGGACACCCTGAAGTTGCTGTAATACTCCTGAATCTCCTGCTGCAGCAGTTCCACGCGCCGGCCAGCGCGTTGCAGGCGCTTGTTGGTGCGCACGATGCCCACGTAGTTCCACATGCAGCGGCGCAGTTCGTCCCAGTTATGGCTGACCACGACCTCTTCATCGGAATCCCGAACCCGGGATTCATCCCATTCCGGTAGTTCGGGCGGCGATATTAACGCGTCTATGCGTGCGGCAATATCATCGCTGGCCGCGGTTGCGAACACCAGGCACTCGAGCAGTGAGTTGCTGGCCATACGGTTTGCGCCGTGCATGCCGGTGCAGGCCACCTCGCCAATGGCATACAAACCGGGCAGGTCGGTCCTGCCGTTGAGATCGGTCATCACACCGCCGCAGGTGTAGTGTGCGGCGGGCACCACAGGAATCGGTTCCAGCGTCATATCGATCCCGAGTTCGCGGCAGCGGGCGTACACAGTCGGAAAGTGCTCCCGGATGAACGGCGCCGGTTTGTGGCTGATGTCCAGCAGTATGTGCTCCAGGCCGAGGCGTTTCATTTCATGGTCAATGGCGCGAGCCACGATGTCGCGGGGTGCCAGATCGCCGCGTTCATCGAAACGCTGCATAAAGGGTTCGCCATCAGGCAGCAGCAGGCGGCCACCCTCGCCGCGTACCGCTTCGGTGACCAGGAAGGACTTGGCCTTGGGGTGATACAGGCAGGTTGGGTGAAACTGGTTGAATTCCATGTTGGCGACCCGGCAGCCGGCGCGCCAGGCCATGGCGATACCGTCACCGCTCGAGGTGTCGGGGTTGCTGGTGTAGAGATAGACCTTGCTGGCACCGCCCGTGGCAAGCACGATATTGCGCGCGGCAAACACCTCGACATGCTGGTGTTCGAGGTCAAGGATATAGGCGCCCAGGCAGCGGTTCTCCTCCAGGCCGAGCTTGGTGCCAGTGATCAGGTCAATAGCGATGTGGTGCTCGAACAGGGCAATGTTCGACCGCTGTCGCGCCCGGGCCACCAGGGTGTCCTCGATGGCCCGGCCGGTGGCATCCGCGGAGTGCAGCACCCGGCGCGTAGAGTGACCGCCTTCACGTGAGAGGTGGAAGTCCTGCTGCCCCTGCTTGTTGGTATGCCGGGTGAAGGGCACGCCCTCGTCAATCAGCCAGTGGATAACCTCGGGGCCCTTCTCGATGGCAAAACGTACTGCCTCGGGCTTGTTGAGTCCGGCGCCGGCGTTCAGAGTGTCCTCGATATGCGACTCGAAGGTGTCTTCCGGGTGGGTCACGGCGGAGATGCCGCCCTGGGCATACAGGGTGCAGCCTTCCTGCAACCGGCTCTTGGACAGCACCGCGATCTTGAGCCCCTCCGGCAGATGCAGCGCATGACTCAAACCGGCACCGCCGCTGCCGATAATCAGTACATCAAAATTATATGCCGGCGCCATCGCTTGAGTGTGTCCTGCTTAATAGGTAATGTCTATTACAGGTATGGATTAACAGCGGCCCGGCAGGGGCCAACCTGCTGTTGTTGCGCCAGCCCGGGCATATCCGTTGAAATACAATCATATTATTATGAATCATGCGAACTATCAGTATCCAGTATTGTCTATTCGGCTGGATTACCGGGTTCCGGGTTTACAGGAGACAGTGCCCGGATGGGTGAACGAACGATTGATCAGGCGCTGATCGAGAGGGTACAGAAGGGTGACAAGACGGCTTTTGATGTCCTGGTGCTCAAATACCAGAACAAGATCATCAAGCTGGTCAACCGCTATGTCCGCGATCCCGACGAGGCGATGGATGTTGCCCAGGAGGCCTTTATCAAGGCCTACAGGGCCGTGGATCGCTTTCGGGGCGACAGCGCTTTCTACACCTGGATGTACCGGATAGCCATCAATACCGCGAAGAATCACCTGGTCGCATCAGGCCGCCGCCCACCGAGCGGCGATATAGATGCACAGGATGCGGAACAATATGAGGGTGCAGTCGGTCTCAAGGAGTATGACACCCCGGAGCACCTAATACTCAGGGACGAGATTCAGACGACGATCGCCAAAGCCATCGATGATCTGCCCGAGGACCTCAAGACCGCAATCACCCTGCGGGAACTGGAAGGCATGAGTTATGAAGAGATCGCCCAGACCATGGATTGCCCCATCGGGACGGTGCGATCGAGGATTTTCAGGGCCAGGGATGCGATCGATATCAAATTGCAGCCATTGTTGAAATAGTTGAATACGGACCAGTGAACATGAAAGACAAGTTACACGAGCAGCTCTCGGCACTGCATGATGATGAATTGACCGGGTCGGAGCAGGCCCTGCTGGCCAGGCGTATTGGCCGTGACGATGACCTGCACCGGCGGTTGTCGCGTTACCAGCTGATCAGCGATGCGCTGCAGAATCACCTGCCGCGACAGGTTGATCCGGGGTTCTACCGGCGGGTAAAGGCCGCGCTGCCTGATCAACCGACCATCAGATCGGGCGGTTTCAGCGGATCCAGACTCGGCGCGCTGATCAAGCCGGTGGCCGGTCTGGCCATTGCCGCCTCGGTGGCCGTAGTCGCGGTTATTTCGATTCAGTCGGGACGCCAGGATGTGCCGTCAGTTCCGGCCCTGGCAACGGTACCGGCCGACAAGGACTACCTGCGGGTGCAGCAGGCATCCGGCCCCGCGGTGCAGCCACGGGTAGGCAAGAAACTCGATATCTACATGGTGAACCACAACGAGTATGCCGTCAGCCGCGGCATGCAGGGTATGCTGCCCTATGTGCGCATCGTCGGAAATGAACTAAATCGTGACGGTGAGAAATAGGGGAGTGCGCTGGCCGGTCTTGCTGTTGCTGGCTGCGACAGGCCATGCTGTTGCGCAGGGCCAGGCGCGCGAGTGGCTGGGCGACATGTCCAGAGCCCTTCAGACGCTCAACTACGACGGTACCTTTGTCTACCTCCATGATGGCAAGCTGGAGGCCATGCGCATCATCCATCAGCTCGGCAGCACAGGCGAAAAGGAGCGTTTGATCTCATTGACCGGCAGTGCCCGGGAGGTGCTGCGCGACGCCGAGTCGGTCACCTGCATCATGCCGGATAGCAAGTCGGTCATGGTAGGCCAGAGCCGGCCGCGGAATTTGTTGCCGATGGTGCCGCAGGATCTTGATTCCCTGCTTCGTTACTACCATTTCGAGACACTGGGCGAAGATCGCATGGTCGGCCTTCAGGCACGTACCGTCGCCATCACTCCCCGGGACGAATACCGCTATGGCTACCACTTCTGGATCGACAAGAGCAGCAAGCTGCCGCTCAAGTCCGACCTGACCGGCGCGGATGGCGCACCCATAGAGCAGATTATGTTTACCCGGCTGGACATCGGCAGCAGTATTTCCGATGACGCCCTGCAACCATCACTCACCGGAAAGGACTATGCCTGGTACCATCAGTCAAGTCCCGAGGCGCCGCCGCCGCAGACCGGTGAGTCGCGTTGGTTCGTCGGCCGCGTGCCGGACGGTTTCAGCATGACGCACTACCAGCGCAAACGCATGCAGCCCGAGGGCCAGGATACCGAGCACATGGTCTTCAGTGACGGTCTGGCGACGGTGTCCGTCTACGTGGAGTCGTTGTCGTCCGATGGCGATGCATTCACCGGCTTGTCGGGCATGGGAGCAATGAATGCCTTTGGTGCCATAGTCGACGGTCACCAGGTCACCGTTGTCGGCGAGGTGCCGGCGTTGACCGTGGAGATGATGGCGAGATCGGTCGCTTCCAGAAAGGTGCCGGTGGATGATTGAGGAAACCGGTCGGGTGGTGGAGGTGCAGGGCGACTACGCCTGGGTTGAAACCGTGCCTGCCACCACCTGTGGTTCGTGCAGTGCGCGGAAGGGCTGTGGTACCTCAGTACTTGCATCGGTGTTCGGGCGGCGGCGCTCACCGGTGCGGGCACTCAACCGGGCCGGTGCCCGGACCGGTGAGCAGGTGGTGATCGGGATATCGGAGTCCAGTCTGGTGCGCGGTTCCCTGGCGGTTTACATGGTACCGCTGGCCGGTCTGCTGGTCGGTGCCCTTGCAGGCCACCGCCTCGGCATGGACCTGTTGCCGGGCCATACCGAATTGGCAAGCATTTTGGGTGCCGTCGCCGGTCTGCTGGCCGGTCTCGCCTGGTTGAGGTTTTTCAGTCATGCATCTGATCGTGACGAGCGCTACCAGCCGGTTGTTGTGCGTCACCAGATTGCCACGGGCCGCTAGCTGTATACTGTTCGATGCCAGCGGCCAGTCCGTTTATTATTTGAAGTAGTATGGAGAAATTAAGCATGTCCAATACCCGTACAATCCTCGGCTACCCTCTGCTGATGCTGCTGTCCCTGTTCCTGGTGCTGCAGCCTGCCCAGGCTCGATATCTTCCCGGCTTCACCGAGCTGGTCAAAGAGGCCGCCCCTGCTGTTGTCAATATCAGCACCACGCAGAAGGTGAAAAGCGGCATTTCGGAATTGCCGGAAGGTTTCGAGATCCCGCAACTGCCGGAGGGCAGTCCCTTCGGAGAGCTGTTCAAATACTTTTTCGACCAGGAAGAAGGCGGCCCCAGCCTGCGTGATGCGCAATCACTGGGGTCGGGTTTCATCATTTCCGCCGATGGCTACATATTGACGAACTATCATGTAGTCAAGAATGCAGATGAGATCATTGTGCGCCTGAACGACCGGCGCGAGCTGCGCGGCGAGGTTGTCGGTACGGACAAACGCAGTGATGTTGCACTGCTAAGGATCGATGCCAAGGACCTGCCCGTTGCCAGGATCGGCAAGTCAAGTACCCTGCAGGTTGGTGAATGGGTGCTGGCGATCGGTTCGCCGTTTGGCTTCGATTACTCGGCGACAGCCGGCATCGTCAGTGCCAAGGGTCGCAGCCTGCCGTCGGAAAACTATGTGCCCTTTATTCAGACGGATGTTGCCATCAACCCGGGCAACTCCGGTGGTCCGCTGTTCAACCAGGCCGGCGAGGTGGTCGGGGTGAATTCGCAGATCTACAGTCGCACGGGTGGCTACATGGGGCTGTCCTTTGCTATTCCGATCGAGGTTGCAATGGACGTGGCCGACCAGCTCAAGACCAGTGGCCATGTCAGCCGCGGCTGGCTGGGGGTGCTGATCCAGGATATTAACCTGGACCTGGCCGAGTCCTTCGGCATGAAGCAGCCGCGCGGTGCGCTGGTTGCCAAGGTGCTTGAGGATAGCCCGGCCGAGGAAGCCGGCTTCCAGGTTGGCGATGTTATCGTTGCCTTCAACGGCAAGACAATCAATGACTCTGCCAGCCTCCCACCGATTGTCGGCAGCACCAAGGTGGGCGTGTTTGTGCCCGTCGATATCATTCGTGCTCGCAAACAGACCGTGATCAAGGTCAAACTGGGGGAGTTACCCGAGGATGCCGCAGTTGCCAAGGTACAAAAGCCGGCGGCTGAAAAGGCCAACCGCCTTGGTGTCACCGTCTTGGACCTGACGCAACAGCAGAAACAGGAACTCGACCTGGCGAATGGCGTGGTGGTGGAGCAGCTGGTTGACGGTGCGGCATCCGCAGCCGGTGTGCGCAAGGGTGACATCATCCTCAGTATCAACAACGAAACCGTCAACAATAGCGAACAGTTTCTGGAACTGATCGAGGCATTACCCGCCGGCAAGTCCGTGGCGGTTCTGGTGCAACGCGGCAGCAACCCGACCTTCCTCGCTATCAAGGTGCCTAAGGATAGCTGATCAGTACGCCGGTAGCCGGTACGGGGCTGGTTTGACACGCCATCTGACGGTGTTCGCACGGGCGGGTTGCCACCTGTGCGACGACATGGTGCTGGAACTGGAGCGCCTGAAACCGGCTCTGGGTTTCGAATACAGCGTCCATGATGTGGATGATGACCCTGTGCTGGCGAGCCGCTACGGCGAGCGGGTGCCGGTGCTGGTCGCAGGCGAAATCGAGTTGTGCTGCTATTTTCTCGATCAACAGGGTCTGCGCGAGTATTTCCTGCCCTCCTGAACGTGTATAATAAAAACCTTAATTATAATCAGCCAGTTAACTTTCCAGTCTGTAGCCGCAATCTGCCATCACAGGATTTATACCGACAAGGGAAGCCTATTCCTCTCACAGGGGTCACCATGCCTGTTCACTGTCCGGCACGACACGCATGCCGGGACGAGCCCTATACCCCCTGATTTTCTGCCATGATCGACCGTCAACACGTCCGCAACTTTTCCATCATTGCCCATATCGACCATGGTAAATCGACCCTGGCCGATCGTTTTATCCAGATTTGTGGCGGACTGAGCGAGCGCGAGATGGAAGAGCAGGTCCTGGATTCCATGGACCTGGAGCGGGAACGCGGGATCACCATCAAGGCGCAGAGTGTTTCCCTGGAGTACAAGGCCCGCAACGGTGAGACCTACCAGCTGAACCTGATCGACACGCCGGGTCATGTGGATTTTTCCTACGAGGTGTCACGTTCACTGGCTGCCTGTGAGGGGGCACTGCTGGTTGTCGATGCCGCCCAGGGTGTGGAGGCGCAGAGTGTGGCCAACTGCTATACCGCAATCGAGCAGGGTCTAGAGGTAATGCCTGTGCTGAACAAGATCGACCTGCCAGCGGCGGAACCTGAGCGGGTGATACACGAGATCGAGGAGATCATCGGAATCGAGGCCGGGGATGCCGTGCGGGTCAGTGCCAAGACCGGTGAAGGCGTTGTCGACCTGCTGGAATCACTGATCAATAAGATCCCGGCCCCTGAAGGTAACCCAGGGGCGTCGCTCAGGGCGCTGATCGTTGATTCCTGGTTCGACAACTATGTCGGGGTTATCTCACTGGTGCGTGTGGTTGATGGCAGACTGGGGCGCCGCGAAAAGATTCGCATTATGTCGACCGGGCGCAATTTCCAGGTTGAGAAACTGGGCGTATTTTCACCCAAGCCGGTGGGGCGTGATTTCCTGCAGGCAGGTGATGTGGGCTTCGTGATTGCCGGCATCAAGGATATCGAGGGTGCGCCTGTTGGTGACACCATTACGCGCGCAGACCAGCCGGTCAGTGAACCACTGCCGGGCTTTATGATGGTGCAGCCGCGGGTGTTTGCCGGTCTGTTTCCGGTCAGTTCAGACGACTATGAAAACCTGCGCGAGGCTCTGCAGAAACTGCGCCTCAACGATGCCGCGCTGCACTATGAGCCGGAGACCTCCACGGCCCTGGGTTTCGGATTCCGCTGCGGTTTCCTGGGCATGCTGCACATGGAAATCGTGCAGGAGCGTCTGGAACGTGAATACGATCTCGACCTCATAACCACAGCGCCGACAGTGATTTATGAGGTCCTGACAGCCTTGGGCGAGACCCTGCAGATTGACAACCCTGCCAGTCTGCCTCCCGCCAACCAGATCGAGGAAATCCGTGAACCGATTATCGAGGCCAATATCCTGGTGCCGCAGGACTATCTGGGTGCGGTCATCACCCTGTGCGTGGAGAAACGCGGGGTACAGAAAAACATGCAGTATCTCGGCAGCCAGGTGTCACTCAGCTATGAGCTGCCGATGAGCGAGATCGTGCTCGATTTCTTTGACCGGCTGAAATCGGTAAGTCGGGGCTATGCCTCCTTCGACTACCATTTCGTGCGCTTCCAGGCGGCGCCCCTGGTCAAGCTTGATATACTGATCAACACTGAACGCGTGGACGCACTGTCGGTGATTGTGCACCGCGACGTGGCACAGTCACGCGGTCGCGCACTCGCGGCCAAGATGAAAGAATTGATCCCGCGCCAGATGTACGAGGTCGCCATCCAGGCTGCTATCGGTTCGCAGATTATCGCGCGTACCAATGTGAAGGCGATGCGCAAGAATGTGACGGCCAAGTGCTACGGGGGTGACGTGACCCGCAAGCGCAAGTTGCTGGAGAAGCAGAAGGCTGGCAAGAAACGCATGAAACAGTTCGGCAAGGTCGAGATTCCCCAAGCCGCCTTCCTCGCGGTATTGCGGGTCGACAATGATTAATTACCCCGCCACTACTGATAATCATGTGACTGATTATAAAGTAGAAAATCAGGTGCCCTGGGTTCCCGCGGCGGGGATACGGGGAGCGGGGCGGCATGCGAATATAATCCGGTGCTGGCCTGGCGAGGTGCCCGGGTGAGTTGTCCCAACAAAGGATGAAGTATTTATGAATTTTGATTTTCCAACCCTGCTGGTTGCAGCCACCCTGTTTACCGGTCTCGCCTGGGCGGTCGATGCAATGGCCTGGGCACCGCGCCGGCGCGCCAGGGCCGGTGAGCTGATGCGTGCGGGCAATGCCTCGGACTCAGAGCAGGTGGCAACGGCACTGAAAGAGCCCACCTGGGTCGAGTATTGCAAGTCGTTCTTCCCGGTCATCCTGGCGGTACTGCTGTTGCGCTCCTTCCTGGTCGAGCCGTTCCGCATCCCCTCCGGTTCGATGATGCCGACCCTGCTGGTGGGTGATTTCATCCTGGTGAACAAGTACGCCTATGGAATCCGCCTGCCTGTCCTGAATACCAAGGTGATCGATATCGGCGAGCCACAACGCGGCGACGTGGTGGTCTTCAGGTATCCCAAGGACCCCTCGGTGGACTATATCAAGCGGGTAGTGGGCTTGCCGGGAGACCGCATCGGTTATTTTGACAAGATGCTCTATATCAATGGCAAGCCAGCCGACCAGGTGCCTGCCGGTGTCTATGTCGGCAAGGGTTCCGGGATCTCCATGTCGGGCGCCAGTGAAAGCAGGGAAACCCTGGGCGAGATCGAGCACAACATCCTGGTGATGTCGCGTACACCCGGGCTGGAAGGAGAATACGTGGTGCGCGAGAACGAATATTTTGTGATGGGTGACAATCGTGATAATAGTAACGACAGCCGCTACTGGGGGCCGGTGCCGGAATCGCATCTGGTGGGCAAGGCATTTCGGGTCTGGATGAACTGGGACTCCGCCAACCGGGGCGTCGATCTGGATCGAATCGGCATGAAAATTCAATAGGACAGCTGCAAGGGAGAACGGAATGCATTCACTGCATCGACAGAAGGGGATGACGGGGGCCGGCTGGCTGATCGTACTGGTATTGATCGGCTTTTTTGCGCTACTGGTACTGAAGATGCTGCCGTCCTACATGGAGTATTACAAGATTGTCTCCACGCTTGAATCGCTGGAGGAAGAAACGGGGCTCGAGACTCCGCTTGATATCCGCAAACTGATCGAGCGCCGCTTCGATATCAGTTATGTGAGCACGATCCAGCCCCGGGATGTCATTATACGAAGCTCGGGCCCGAACTACCGGGTGCAGGCGAAATATGAATCACGCAAGCACCTGTTTGCCAATGTCTACGTGGTGATGGTCTTTGACAAGCAGGTAATGGTAAAGGCCCGTTGACGAAGTCGCCGGAAACACTGGCGAAACTCTTTGGTTACCGGTTCGATAATACCGGCTTCCTGAAACAGGCCCTGGTCCACCGCAGTGCCGGTAGCCGCAACAATGAACGGCTGGAATTTCTCGGTGATGCCGTGCTGGGTACCGTGATTGCCCACGAGGTATTTGCGCGTCACCCCAAGGCCCGGGAAGGAGAACTCAGCCGGATGCGCTCGACCCTGGTGAGGCGCGAGTCACTGGCCGAACTCGCCGACGGACTCGATATTGGTACCTACCTGAAGCTCGGTCCCGGCGAGCGCAAGAGCGGCGGTCACCAACGCCAGTCCATCCTGGCCGATGCCTTTGAGGCGGTGCTCGGTGCAATCTACCTGGACGGCGGGTTCGAACCCTGCCGGCAGACCATCGTAGCCTTGTTTGCGGAAAAACTTGACGCCATCGCTGATCTCGACCACCTCAAGGATCACAAGACACGCCTGCAGGAGTACCTGCAATCACAGAGCAAGCCACTGCCCGAATACAGCGTCGTCGAAATCGCCGGTGAGTCGCATGCCCAGTCTTTCAGGGTGCGCTGCACGGTCAGCGATACCGACATCGAACCCACCGTGGGACAGGCAAAAAGCCGCCGTCGTGCCGAGCAGGACGCAGCCGGCAAGATGCTGGCACAGCTGGGCGCCGGTTAGTCCTGTGGTCCCGAAATACCGTTGTGGTTATATCGCCCTGGTGGGCCGTCCCAACGTGGGCAAGTCGACGCTGCTGAACCGGCTGCTGGGACAGAAGATCAGCATCACCTCCAAGCGCCCGCAGACCACCCGCCACCGCATACTAGGAATCAAGACCGGTAAAACGGCGCAGTTCGTCTATGTCGACACACCGGGCCTGCACCGCTACAACGGGCGGGCCATGAACCGCCAGATGAACAGGGCGGCAAGCCAGGCCTTGCAGGACGTGGACGTGGTGGTCTTTATCGTCGAGGGCATGCGCTGGACTGCCGACGACGACCTGGTGCTGAAGGAACTGGAACGCATCCGCTGTCCGGTAGTGCTGGCGGTAAACAAGGTGGACCTGATCGCCAACAAGGAAGAATTGCTACCCGCACTGCAGGCATTGTCCGAAAAACGCTCATTTGACCAGATCATCCCGCTATCCGCAGTCAGGGGCGACAATATCGCGGAACTGGAGTCCTGTGTGGAGGCCCTGTTGCCGGAGTCCGCCCCTTTCTATCCCGAGGACCAGGTCACTGACCGCAGCGAACGCTTCCTGGTCGCCGAGCGGGTGCGGGAGAAACTGTTCCGCAAGCTGGGCAAGGAGCTGCCCTACGGGCTGACAGTGGAGGTCGAGGACTTTCGCCGGGACACAGGTATCATTCACATCCATGCGCTGATCTGGGTGGAGCGCCAGAGCCAGAAGAATATCGTGATCGGCAAGCAGGGCCGGGTACTCAAGGAGGTGGGCCAGCAGGCGCGCCTTGATATCGAGCAGCTGCTCGACAGCAAGGTCAACCTGAAGCTCTGGGTCAAGGTCAAGGAGGGCTGGGCCGATGACGAGCGTGCCTTGCGGAGTCTGGGATATACTGATGACTACTGATTCCAGCCATGATCGGGGCCCGGGATTTGCCTATGAGTACCCGTAGCAAGGTCACACTCGAACCTGCCTTCATCCTGCATCATTATCCCTACCGTGATTCCAGCCTGCTGCTGGAGGTATTCGCCAGGGGTTATGGTCGGCTCGGGCTGGTGGCGCGTGGTGTGCGCTCGGCAAGGGCGCGCTGGCGCGGGCAGTTGCAGAATTTCCGGCCCCTGCTGCTGTCGTGGAGTCTGCGCGGAGAGCTCGGGACCCTGACCGGACTCGAATTCCCCGTGGCCACCGGCATGCCGGCCGGCCGGCGCCTGCTGAGTGCGTATTACCTGAACGAGTTGATCCTGCGGCTGCTGGCACGGCATGATCCCCACCCCGAGGTATTCGATGCCTATGCGGAGGCCATCCGCGACATCGACGTTACCGAGGAGCCGGCATTGCGGATCTTCGAGAAACGCCTGCTGCAGGCGTTGGGTTATGGCCTGCTGCTCGAGCACGAGGCGGATAGCGGGTTACCGATAGAAAATGAGGCCTGGTATGAATACCTGCTGGAGCGCGGGCCTGTGCGACGCGCGCAGGTATGCGAACAGGGAATCTTCCTGCGCGGTTCCAGCCTGACCGCCCTGCACCGGGAGCGCCTCGCTGATCCGGCCTGCTGCCGTGAGGTCAAATCGCTGATGCGGGCCGCCCTGTCACTCTACCTGGGATCACGGCCACTCAAGACCCGGGAGGTGTTGCGGCAGCTGGTGACAATGTCGGATAAGGGCCGGGATACAGGGTCCCGAACGGATATGAACTGATGCAAGGAATTGTTTTACATGGGTACTGAATCGGAAATTCTGCTTGGTGTGAATATCGATCACGTGGCCACCCTGCGCCAGGCGCGCGGTACGCGATATCCGGATCCGGTGCAGGCAGCTATCATGGCCGAACAGGCAGGTGCTGACAGCGTAACGCTGCACCTGCGCGAGGACCGCCGTCACATCCAGGAGCGTGACGTGGACATGCTCAAGGATATATTGCAGACGCGCATGAACCTTGAGATGGCGGTCACCGCGGAGATGCTGAAGATTGCCGGGCGTGTCCGGCCACAGGACTGTTGCCTGGTACCCGAGCGGCGCGAGGAACTGACCACGGAGGGGGGCCTCGATGTCGCCGGTCAGGTGATGCGCATCAAGGAAGCCTGTGCACAGCTCGAGGCGGCCGGTGTGCGCGTGTCACTGTTCATCGATGCAGATCCCGCCCAGGTGGCGGCTGCCGCCGAAACCGGTGCCCCGTGTATCGAGATCCATACCGGACGCTATGCCGATGCCGCTGATGGGGATGCCCGGCTCGCGGAACTGGCGCGTATCGTCGAGGCGGTCAGGGCCGGTGTGGACGCCGGCCTGCGGGTCCATGCCGGCCACGGTTTGCACTACCACAATGTCAAGGCCATTGCCGTATTGCCCGATATTCGTGAACTCAATATCGGGCATGCGATCATGGCACGCGCGCTGTTCACCGGTCTGGGGGAGGCGGTGGCCGAGATGAAGCGCCTGATGCTGGAAGCCCGGACGGGTTGAACCGGTGGTACTTGCCGGTATGCAGGGGACACTGCCCGGATGATTTTCGGGATTGGCACAGATATCGTGCAGGTGTCGCGCATCCAGCGCAACCTGGACCGCTACGGCGACCGGTTTGCGCGTCGTATCCTGGGGGACTCCGAGTACCAGGAATACCTGCGCAGTCAGCAGCCGGCGCGCTTCGTGGCCAAGCGCTTTGCGGTCAAGGAGTCGGTTGCCAAGGCCTTTGGTACCGGTTTTACCGGCGGATTGAGCTTTCGTGAAATCACCGTGCGGCATGGCAAGACGGGCAATCCTCTGCTGCATCTTACGGGTCGTGCCGCCGAGCTGAGTGCGGAACTTGGTATTGACAGGGACTTTGTCAGCATTGCCGATGAAAAGGAATATGCCGTTGCCTTTGTCACCCTGACGGCGTCAAGGGGCTAGCCCGCTTTTGGCCAGTAACGCCTCGATGGCCTGAACGGAGGCGTTGCAGGCCGGAGTGACGGCATCAACGTCTTCCGACCTAATGACCTCCTGCAGCTTGCGCAGTGCCCCGGTCAGTTCCGGGAGGTCGCAGTACACCACCGCACCCAGCAATTTATGGGAACACCGGCCCAGCTCGTCGATGTCCCGGCCTGCATGGGCGTCCAGCAAGGCCTGGCGGTGTTCGGGCAGTTCCAGCAACAGGCTGGCAAACAGTTCACTGGAGAAGCGCGCAGACACCGTGTCTGTCTCCGGGTGATTTCCGGCAGCGGTTATTTCCACCGCTGCTGAAGGCGTCTTCCCGTCACGGTGCGCGAGTAGTCCGCGCATCAGTCGCAGCAGCTTATGAGTCGTGTTGCCGATATTCATAGCCCTTTCGGTATCCGATTCTTATCAAGAATACTCCGGCCTGTCACGGTGAGCGGCCAGCGGTTCTTCTGTATACTAATCCAAGCAATCAAGGCCTGTACCTGCCATGAATTATCCTACACTTGAAGCCACGATCGGTAACACCCCGCTGGTACGCCTGCAACGCCTGCCGCGCTCAACGAGCAATACCCTGTTGGTGAAACTGGAAGGCAACAACCCGGCCGGTTCGGTCAAGGACCGTCCGGCACTCAGCATGATCAGTCATGCAGAGGCACGTGGTGAGATCAAGCCGGGCGACGCGCTGATCGAGGCCACCAGCGGCAATACCGGCATCGCGCTGGCCATGGCGGCTGCCATCAAGGGCTATCGCATGGTGCTGATCATGCCGGAACACATGAGCATGGAACGGGTCGCGGTGATGAAGGCCTTTGGCGCCGAGATCATCCTGGTCAGCAAGGAGGCCAGCATGGAAGGGGCCAGGGACCTGGCGAAGGAGATGGAGGCCCGGGGCGAGGGGCGCGTGCTTGACCAGTTTTCCAATCCCGACAATCCGCGTGCACACTATGAGGGAACCGGCCCCGAGATCTGGCGCGATACCCGCGGTGAAGTCACGCATTTCGTCAGTTCCATGGGCACCACCGGCACTATCATGGGGGTCTCGAAATATCTCAAGGAAATGAACCCGGGCATCGAGGTCGTCGGGGTGACCCCCACGGAAGGTTCCTCGATACCGGGCATCCGGCGCTGGCCCGAGGCCTACCTGCCGGCCATCTTCGACGCGACACGCGTGGACCGTACCCTCGAGGTCAGCCAGGCAGAAGCGGAACAGACCACCCTGGCGCTGGCCTCGCAGGAGGGTATCTTTGCCGGTATCTCCTCCGGGGGTGCGGTGGCCGCTGCCCTGTCCCTCTCACAGCAGGTCGAGCACGCCATTATCGTGGCCATCATCTGTGATCGAGGTGACCGGTACCTGTCGACCGGGCTGTTTCCCGACTAACAGTGGTCACAGGCCGATACGCGCGCACCGCTGGCCTGCTGACAGTCATCCTGCTGGCAGGGACCGCGCTGACCGCTGATGCCCTAGAAAGTGTCAGTCTCAGACTGGGCCACGTTGCCGGCCCTGGCTGGTCAGTGGATGAACTGGAGTCCCGGCTAACCTGGCGTGATGCGCAACGGGCCGTGCTGCAGCTAACAGCGACACGGGCCCGTCTGCCCGAACCCCTTGGAAGCATTGCGGATCTGCAACTCGACTGTCCGGACGCCCTGATTGCCAGGGATGAAATCGCTTGCAGCGGTGCACGGCTTGAATTCACCTCGGAGCGGATCGGTGCGCAGCGGGTTCGAACCGGATTCAGATACCGGTTCAGCGACCGACACCTGACGCTGGACCTGGCCGATATCCGCCTCGACGGTGGCCGCCTGTCGGTCAAGGCCATCCAGATGGCGCACGACTGGGACCTGGTGCTGCAGGCTGATGGGCTGAAGCTGGATGCGCTTGCTGCACGTCTCACAGCCGCCGGTGTCCTCCCGGTACCAGTAAACGGTGCCGGTACACTGGCGATCAGCGCAAAACTACAGGGAAAAGCGGCGCAGATTGACTCGGTGCAGGTGTCCGCCCGACTGCGGACCAGCGAGTTCTCGGATGCCGAAGGCCGGCTGGCGGGCGAGAAGCTTGAACTCCTGCTCGATACCGACGTGGCGGCGGTCGGTGCTGGCTGGCGCATCAGTGGCAAACTGAGTGCGCAACAGGGACAGCTCTATATCGACCCCGTGTTTATTGACGTGACCAGGAAGCCGGTCCATGCAAGTGCCCGGTTCGACTGGAACCCCGCTCGCCACCGGATCGACCTGCATGCCTTCGACTATGACCAGCCAGGGACCATCAGGCTGCATGCCAACGGCCGCCTCGATCTCGACGCACCCACAGCACCTGAGCTGCTTTCGGTTGATGTGCAGGAAGGGACATTTCCGGGCCTGTACGACACCTATTTCCAGCCCTGGCTCAACGACACGGTGTTGGCAGACCTGCACACCGATGGCAGCCTTGACGCGCAGCTGCACTGGCAGGACGGCAGGCTGGCCAGTGCCCGGCTGCAGCCCGTGGGACTAACGATCAAAGACCGGGAAGAGCGGTTCGGTTTCAGCGGCCTGGACGGGCAAATCGACTGGGCCGGGCAGGGGCCGGCACAGCAGTCGGTGCTGGCCTGGGAGGAGGGCCATGTCTACCGCGTGCCGCTGGGCCGTTCCCAGCTGCGAGTGGAATCGGCAGGTTCCATCGTCCGCCTGCGGGAACCGGCACATATTGCCATGCTGGACGGAGAGCTGCAGGTGGAGGAGTTCGAACTGGAATATGCACCGGGCGCGGCCTCGCGCTGGCACGTGGATGGCATCCTGACCCCGGTATCCATGAGCGACCTGACCCGTGCGCTGGGCTGGCAGGAATTCGGCGGCAAGCTGTCCGGCGTGATCCCGAACGTGGAATACCGGGACGGCAATTTGTCCGTTGGTGGCATGCTGCTGGTACGGGTATTCGACGGCGAGGTCACCCTGAGCAACCTGCGGCTGGCCCAGCCCCTGTCCGTCGTGCCGCGTTTGTGGGTCGATGTGCGGGCCAGCAATATTGATCTGGAGACACTGACCCGGACATTTTCGTTTGGCCGCATTGAAGGCCGTCTGGACGGCCGGCTGGATGAGCTGTACATGGAGTCCTGGCGGCCGGTTGCCTTCGATGCCGCGTTCGCCACGCCGCCGGGCGACAAGTCACGTCACCGCATCAGTCAGAAGGCGGTGGACAATATCTCCAGCATCGGTGGCGGCGGCCTCAGTGGCGCCCTGTCGCGCAGCTTCATGCGTTTCTTCAAGGATTTCCCCTACGACCGCCTGGGGCTCAGCTGTCGCCTGGAGAACGGGACCTGTGAAATGGATGGGGTGGCACCGGCGCCAAAAGGTTACTATATCGTCAAGGGCCGGTTGTTGCCGCCACGGCTCGATGTCATTGGCTATGCCGACCGGGTTGACTGGGAAAGCCTGGTATCGCAGCTGATCGCCGTAACCCAGCGCCAGGGCGCCGTGGCAAAGTGATCTGTGGCTGCCGGGGATGTTAACCTTGTGCCAACGGCAGCGTTATCCAAATTACTGAGACAATGTATTTACGCTGGAGCAAAGAGGACAGGCGATGAAAACACTACGTATTCCGATGGCCATGCTGCTGATGTTGTTTGCAGCGGCCTGTGTCACGATTAATGTTTATTTTCCCGCCGAGGCCGCCGAGAAGGCCGCCGACCGCATTATCAAGGACGTCTACGGTGAACAGTCGGCACCGTCAAAGGCACCGGCGGCCGAACCGCAATCCTGGTTGCAACCGGAAGGCGCGCCTGTCGGTTATCGCTATGGTCTGCTCGACTGGCTGGTCTCGCCGGCGCATGCGCAGGCGGATCTCTCGGTCAATACACCGGCCATACGTCAGCTCAAGGCGGATATGGAACAGCGGCACAGACAGCTGGCCCCGCATTACACCTCCGGTGCGGTCGGCATGACCCATAACGGCGAGATCGTGGTTCGTGACCTGACACTGATCCCGCTTAAGGACAGGAACACGGTGAAGAAACTGGTAGCGAAAGAGAACCGCGATCGCGGTGCGCTGTATGCGGAGATTGCACGCGCAAACGACCAACCGGGATGGGAGAGCGAGATACGCCAGACCTTCGCCCGGCGCTGGGTCGACAACGCCCCCGGTGGCTGGTGGTACAGCACCGCAAGCGGCAGCTGGAAACAGAAATAGGCATTTACAGTTTCAAATTCCGCATATCACCGCAAAGAGCGCAAAGAAAACTATTAATAAAGCAGAACAAGAGCAACAATGCCCGTTTCTTGTTCTGCTTAATATCGAATGCAGTATTTCTTCGCGTCCTGTGCGCCTTTGCGGTGATTTGTTCTGCATACTCTGCGTCTCTCGGCAATTGCTCCATGCATTGCTCTACCTCCTGCATCCCTGGAGTCGTGCGGTGAATAATTAAAATGCCCATCTTATGAATATATTTGTATTTGATATCGAGACAGTCCCCGACGTGGAGAGCGGCCGGCGGTTGTACCAGCTGGATGAGCTGGACGACAAGAACATCGCCCGGGTCATGTTTCACAAACGTTCCCAGGAGACCGGCGGCTCGGAGTTCCTGCGTCACCACCTGCACCGGATCGTGGCCATCTCCGTCGTGCTGTGCTCGGCCGATCGCCTCAAGGTCTGGTCGCTGGGCGAATCGGATGCCGGTGAGGCGGAACTGGTCCAGCGCTTTTTTGATGGCATCGAGCGCTTCTCGCCCACGCTGGTCTCCTGGAACGGCGCCGGTTTCGATCTCCCGGTCATACACTACCGCAGCCTGCTGCACGGCATCGCCGCGCCGCGCTACTGGGATACCGGCCGTGACGATCGTGATTTCAAGTGGAATAACTACCTGAGCCGCTATCACGAGCGCCACACCGACCTGATGGATGTCCTGTCCGGCTACCAGCCCAGGGCCGCTGCGCGTCTGGATGAGATTGCCAGCATGCTGGGTTTCCCCGGCAAGATGGGGATGAGCGGCGACAAGGTCTGGGACAGTTATCAGGCCGGTGATATTGAAGGGATTCGCAACTACTGTGAGACCGATGTCCTCAACACCTACTTGGTCTATCTGCGCTTCGAACTGATACGCGGCCACCTGAGTTCGAAGCACTATGAAAAGGCCTGTCAACAGGTCCGGGACGAACTGAAGCAGGCCGGCAAGCCCC
Organism: uncultured Ectothiorhodospiraceae bacterium; assembly: GCA_947259415.1. Lineage (GTDB taxonomy): Bacteria > Pseudomonadota > Gammaproteobacteria > UBA9214 > UBA9214 > CAMYJZ01. Next base: position 151,713 of record CAMYMI010000006.1, read on the forward strand.
ACCTGACGGAGTTCCTGCAGGCCTGGCAGACGGGCCAGGTGTCTTCGGAATGAATAATCACCGCAGAGGCACGGAGAGCGCAGAGTGACTGAATATCACTAAACTGTGAAAAGCACTACGCACTGAATCAAAGAGAGAAGGCTTTTATCTGTTATTTGCTTGCTTTCTCGGCGTTCTCCGCGACGCTGCGGTGAATGCTTTATAACCGGGAAATGGCTCCGTTCAAATGAGCAAGCGCACCCGCAGACAACGCCTGCCCGCGCCGTGCGAGCGGATCACTGTCGAGTCGCTGGCGCATGACGGTCGCGGTGTAGCGCACCGGATCGGCAAGGCGGTTTTTATCGACGGTGCCTTGCCGGGCGAAGAGGTCGGTTTCGAGTACCTCGCGACCCACCGCAAGTATGATGAGGGGCGCGTCACGGATGTGCATCGGCCATCGCCCGAGCGGGTAGAGCCGAGGTGCCCGCATTTCGGTGTGTGCGGTGGTTGCAGTCTGCAGCATATGGCGGCGGCTGCACAGATCAGGTCGAAGCAGCAGGTCCTGCTGGACAACCTGCAGCACATCGGCAAGGTGGAACCGGTGGTGCTGCTGGACCCGCTGACCGGCCCGCTCTGGGGCTATCGCACCAAGGCGCGCCTCGGCGTCAGGCACGTCGTCAAGAAGGGCAGGGTGCTGGTGGGCTTCCGGGAAAAGCGCAGTTCTTTGCTCGCTGACTTGGAAACCTGCGAGGTGTTGCACCCGTCGGTCGGCCGGCGTATCGGTGAACTTGCGCAGCTGATCGATCAGTTGGACGCCAGGGCGCGCATTCCCCAGATCGAGGTGGCCGTTGCGGAATCAGCAACGGTGCTGGTGTTTCGAAACCTCGATCCGCTGGAGACAGCGGACCTGGACAGGCTGACCCAGTTTGCAGCAAGCACGGGTATCCACATCTACCTGCAGCCGGCCGGGCCGGACAGTTTGCAGTTGTTGTGGCCGGATGAGTCCGCCCTGACCTATCACCTGCCCGGGCAGGCAATCGAAATCGAGTTCAATCCGACGGACTTCACCCAGATCAACCCGGCCATCAACGGGCAGATCGTTGGACGCGTCCTGGAACTGCTGGAGCTTGCCGATACACACCGGGTGCTGGATCTGTTTTGCGGCCTGGGCAATTTTACCCTGCCGGTGGCACGCCATGCCGGCGAGGTCACGGGTATCGAGGGAGATGCAGGGCTGGTCAGCCGTGCACGTGAGAATGCGCAACGCAATGGCCTCCACAATGTCAGCTTTTACACGGCCGATCTGGCCGAGCGCATGACCGAGGCGCCCTGGGCCGGGGTCGCCTACGAAAGGGTGCTGCTGGACCCGCCACGTAGCGGTGCGGCGGCCGTCATGGACTTGGTGGGCAATATCAGACCGGCACGTATTGTCTATGTTTCCTGCCACCCGACTTCACTGGCTCGCGATGCGGACCGGCTCGTCAACGTGTTTGGCTACCGGCTGCAGGCGGCCGGCGTGATGGACATGTTCCCGCATACGGCACACGTGGAGTCGATTGCACTGTTTGAATTTGACCAGGACTGATTTTTCACCGCGGAGACGCCGAGGGCGCAGAGAAATCCAATAAACAAATAAATATCACCGCAAAGGGGCACGACTGCATCCCTGCAGTCGTGCGCCTTTGCGGTTGCTTTTCAGGCTGGCCATTATTGTTTGTACCAGCGTTTGGTGAGTGCGCGGTAGATCCGGTTCGGGTACCAGCTCTTGCCGACACTGCCGTTGTAACGGGCCAGCGCCTTGAACAGGTTGCCCTTTTCCCTTTTCAGATAGTAACTGAGGATAGTGCAGCCAAGGCGGATGTTGGTGCCAATGTGAAACAGGTTGTCTTGCGGATGACCGATTTCATCCAGCCAGAACGGCATGATCTGCATCAGTCCCTGGGCACCGGCCGAGGAGATCGCAAAGCGATCATAGTTGCTTTCCACCTCGATCAGCGCCAGGATCAGTTCCGGTTCGAGCGCGGCGCGGCGCGCCTCATAGTGCACGGTTCTGAGGATCTTCAGGCGCTCCTTCGGGTTATCGATGCGCTTCTGCAAACGGCTCGACATGTCCGTGAGCCAGACCTCGGCCTCAAAGCGGTCACTGAAACTGTCGCTGGAATTGATGGCCTCGATCAGGATCTGCCGTAGGGTGTCGTCCGGACGCTCCATGGTAGCTGCCATGACATTGAAGACACTGGTGCAGAGCAGTATCCCCAGCCAGGCAGATAGCATAAGTCCGGTCGAGCATGATGATTTACGCACCATAATGTCCGTTATCGGCCTACTCTGGCAACAGTTTATTCCTGAGAAATTCCACAATCCCGGCTCGTTCGATGTCCTCGCTGGCGTCACAACGGCGCGACCTGTACTCCACCAGTCCATGGTCGAGATTCTTCTCGCCGACCACCACGCGGTGCGGAATACCGATCAGTTCCATATCGGCAAACATGACACCGGGACGCACCTCGCGGTCATCCAGCAGGACTTCCAGCCCGGCCGTGTGCAGTTCCTCATAAAGCGCGTCTGTGGCCTCCCGGACGCGCTCTGATTTCTTCTTGTTCATCGGCAGCAGAGCTACCTGGAACGGGGCCACCGGGTCGGGCCAGATCATGCCTTGTTCGTCGTGATTCTGTTCAATCGCGGCCGCCACGATCCGTGATACGCCGATGCCGTAGCAGCCCATGACCATATCGACCTCGCGACCCTGTTCGTCCAGTACCGTCGCTTTCATGCCACGACTGTACTTGGCACCCAGCTGGAAGATATGGCCGACCTCGATACCGCGGGCAATTCTCAGCCGGCCCTCGCCATCCGGGCTCGGGTCGCCATTCACGACATTGCGCAGGTCGGCAGTTTGCGGTTCCGGCAGGTCGCGTCCCCAGTTCACGCCGGTGAGGTGCTGACCGTCCTGGTTGGCACCACAGACAAAATCAGCCAGATGTGTGGCCGCATGGTCCACGATCATTGGAATAGCGAGTCCCACAGGGCCAAGCGAGCCGGCCGAACATCCGGCTGCATTGCGGATCTGTTCGTCACTGGCGAATTCCAGCGGCAGGGCGACGGCGGGGTGTTTCTCCGCCTTGACGGTGTTCAGTTCGTGGTCGCCGCGCAGCACCAGCGCCACAACATCGGCCTCCGTTCCCTGTACCAGCAGGGTTTTGAGACAACTCTCGGCTGGGGTGTCCAGAAAAGCAGAGACCTCCTCGATGCTGTGCTGGCCGGGTGTTGCCACCGTTTGCATCTCGCTGGTTGGCGCCGGCCTTGCACCGATGGGTGCCACAGCCTCTGCAAGTTCCACGTTCGCAGCATACCCACTGGTATCCGAAAACGCGATGGCGTCCTCCCCGGAGTCGGCCAGCACGTGGAACTCGTGCGAGAGGTTTCCGCCGATCGCTCCGCTGTCGGCCTGCACCGGACGAAAGTCCATACCCAGACGGTTGAAGATGCGACTATAGGTCTCATACATGACCTGATAGGTCTGTTCCAGCGAGTCCTGGTTGCTATGAAAGGAGTAGGCGTCCTTCATGAGGAACTCGCGGGCGCGCATGACGCCAAAGCGCGGCCGGATTTCATCGCGGAACTTGGTTTGTATCTGATAATAGTTAACCGGCAGCTGCTTGTAGCTGCGGATCTCGCGTCGTGCGATGTCCGTAATGACCTCCTCGTGGGTCGGGCCAAAGCAGAACTCTCGCTGGTGGCGGTCATTGATGCGTAGCAGTTCCGGTCCGTACTGGTCCCAGCGTCCGGATTCCTGCCACAGTTCGGCTGGCTGGACGGCCGGCATCAGCAGTTCCAGTGCCCCTGCCTTGTTCATTTCTTCACGGATGATGGCCTCGACCTTGCGCAGGACCCTGAGTCCCAGCGGTAACCAGCTGTAGATGCCAGCCGCCTGTTTGCGGATCATACCCGCGCGCAGCATCAGCTGATGGCTGACGATCTCGGCATCGGCCGGTGTTTCCTTCAGGGTGGACAGGGGGAACTGGGACAGGCGCATGATGTTTATCCGGCTCTATATGTTGATCAGGCGGAAGATTGTAGCGGCCAAACGGTAGTCAGGTACAGATAATGAACTAGTCGTTCTGCAGTTGCGGGGGTAGCGGCAGTACATTAACGTCCTTATGGTAATCCAGCGTTTCGTAGTCGATGTCCGCTGGCGGCAGCTGATCGCTGATCTGCCACCGGCCTTCGGCATCGCGCCACTTGTAGAGGCGTATGGTCTTTCCGGCGGGAGACAGGGTGGAACCCGCATCGGAGACAAGTTCCTGAAGGCGGGCCTTATAGTCGGGGTTGAGATAGACAATCAGGCCGGCAAGCACCAGCGCAATCAGCAGCCAGAACAGACGCATCGCGGGTTCCCGTGGCGTTACGCCGGCCGTTCAGAAGGTGCTGCCATTCCAGCCCCACATCTTGCGTGGTGCATCGGAAAATTCGATATAAATGCGTTCCGGCCTGACTCCGGTCTCCGCGCTGACCAGGCCACAAAGGGCATGCGAGACATCGGCAGTGACGGACTCGGACAATCCGATACTCTTCAGTTCGAGATAGGCCAGCCCTTCATCGTCGCCCGCGAACTGCATCGCGGTGTTGGTCTCGACCGAGGTCATCACATAGCGTTCGGGCTTGCCGAGTTGCTCGGACACCAGTGCTGACGATTTTGCAGCCAGTGATTTTGAGTCGGCCTCCGACAGGGCCTGGTTGGTCTGGATCTTGAGAAACGGCATGACGCTATTGCCCCGCCTTGCTGACAGGGGGCGAGCAATTTTCCTGGATCTGACGGTTGGTTTCATCAATACGACGCTGGCGCTCTTCCTCGGTGAGGCGCACGACCTCGCCATCGGGGGTCCGATAGGCCCGGTTGCCACCCTGCTGGAGTTTGTCAAGGTTCGCCCTGGCATTCGCACAGTTCTCGCGGCGAAGCTTCTGGATCTCGGCCCACTGTTGGGCATCGGCTGCACCTTCACGTTTCTCGGTGAGCCGTTCCTCCATTTCATCGACCTGTTTCCTGAGCTTGCCGCTGATTGCGGCGGGATCATCGGCGGGGCCGGGGGCCGGCTTCAGTTCCTGTGCCTTCCCGTCGGGCGGGGGGGTCTGGCTATAGTGGACGGTGCCGTTGTCATCGACCCATTTGTAGATGCCGTGTTCCCCGGCAGCGGAAGACGCGGAGGTCATTACAACAAGAACGGCTGTCAGGGCGAGGCCTCGAAGCATGATTTTTCCCCTTCACTGAGTCAGTTGCTATATCCATAACACTAATTCTATGAGCATATTATGGTTGTTTTGAGGTCAGGACAAGCGACCCGGATCACAGTCCAGCCTCGCGGGAAGGCGCCCGTGGATCGGCATTGCCCCGGGCGCGTTCATTGCTTGACCTTTACTTGTAATATCAGTACTTTCTACTATTGTTTATATACCCGCTTCGCATGCCCGTTCCAACGGGCTTTTTTCTTGGCACCAACACAGCGGGGGATAGATCACAGGAGACCATGCGGGTGGAACTGACTGGCGCGGAAATATTTGTCCATTCGTTACGGGACGAGGGGGTAGATATTATTTTCGGCTACCCCGGCGGTGCCGTATTGCACATCTATGACGCCCTGTACAACCAGGACAAGATACAGCACATCCTGACGCGTCATGAGCAGGGAGCCACCCATGCGGCCGACGGCTATGCACGCTCCACCGGCAAGCCGGGTGTCGTACTGGTGACATCCGGTCCCGGTGCGACCAACGCGGTGACCGGTATTGCCACTGCCTACATGGACTCCGTACCCCTGGTGGTGTTCACCGGCCAGGTGCCCACGCACCTCATCGGCAATGATGCCTTCCAGGAGGCCGACAACATCGGCATCACCCGACCCTGCGTCAAACACAATTTTCTGGTCAAGGACGTCAGGGACCTGGCTGAAACCATCAAGAAGGCCTTTTATGTTGCAACCACGGGGCGTCCCGGCCCGGTGGTCGTGGACATTCCCAAGGATATAACGGCGCAAAAGACGGAATATCACTATCCTGACAAGGTCAGCATGCGCTCCTACAATCCGGTGCATGTGGGCCATGCCGGCCAGATCAAGCGTGCGATCAAGCTGATGCTCAAGGCCAAGCGCCCGATGCTCTATACGGGGGGCGGTGTCATCCTCGGCAATGCTGCCGGGTCGCTTACCGAACTGGCCCGATTGCTGGGCTTCCCGGTCACCAATACCCTGATGGGCCTGGGCGCCTACCCGGCAACCGACCGGCAGTTCGTCGGCATGCTTGGCATGCACGGGACCTACGAGGCAAATATGGCCATGCACCACTGTGATGTCCTGATTGCCATCGGCGCCCGGTTTGATGACCGGGTGACCGGCAATATCGAGAAGTTCTGTCCCAATGCAAGGATTGTGCACGTGGACATCGATCCCTCGAGTATTTCCAAGAACGTCAAGGTGGACGTGCCGATCGTCGGTTGTGTGGACAATGTTCTCAAGGCCATGGTCAAGCTCATCAAGGGCAGCAAGCAGCGACCGGATGAAACCACGCTCAAGGACTGGTGGCAACAGATCGAGGACTGGCGCTCGAAGGACTGCCTGAAATACGACCGCGACAGCGACCTGATCAAGCCGCAATATGTACTGGATACCCTCTACAAGGTCACCAACGGAGATGCCTTCGTGACCTCGGACGTTGGCCAGCACCAGATGTGGGCTGCGCAGTTCTACAAGTTCGATAAACCGCGGCGCTGGATCAATTCCGGCGGACTGGGGACGATGGGGTTCGGGCTGCCGGCAGCAATGGGCGTGCAACTGGCGCATCGCGATGAGACGGTTGTGTGTGTAACCGGCGAGGGCAGCATCCAGATGTGCATTCAGGAACTCTCGACCTGCAACCAGTATGCGTTGCCACTCAAGATCGTGAACCTCAATAACCGCTACCTGGGTATGGTGCGCCAGTGGCAGGAGTTCTTCTACCAGGGTCGTTATGCCATGTCCTATATGGAATCATTGCCTGATTTCGTGAAGCTGGCCGAGAGTTACGGGCATGTGGGGATGCAGATTGACAAGCCGGGCGACGTCGAGTCGGCCCTGAAAGAGGCCATGGCCCTCAAGGACCGGCTGGTCTTCATGGACTTTATTACCGACCAGGCAGAGAATGTCTATCCGATGATCCCGGCAGGTGGCGGCCAGAACGAGATGATACTGGTATGAGGCACATCATCTCGATACTGATGGAAAACGAGGCGGGGGCCCTGTCGCGGGTGGCCGGACTTTTTTCGGCCCGCGGTTACAACATCGAGTCGCTGACCGTGGCGCCGACCGAGGATCCCTCGTTGTCGCGGATGACGCTGGTCACGCGTGGCACCGACGAGATCATCGAGCAGATCACCAAGCAGCTCAACAAGCTGATCGACGTGGTCAAGCTTATGGATATGACCGATGGCCCGCATATCGAGCGCGAGATGATGTTGACCAAGGTGCGCGCGGAGGCTCACGGGCGCGAGGAACTGAAACGGGTTTCCGATATCTTCCGGGGCCGCATCATCGATGTCACCGACAAGACCTATACGATTGAACTGACCGGTACCGGCGACAAGCTGGATGCCTTTCTGCTGGCGCTGGACCGGGCACTGATCATCGAGGTTGTGCGTTCAGGGGTTTCGGGAATCGCCCGGGGTGAACGGGCGCTGAAGCTCTGATCACAGGTTTATAAAATAACGGGAAGCCTGGTCAGAATGGCAGGCTTGAACAACGAGCAACAACCGCAGGTAGCGAACATGAATATTTACTACGATAAAGATGCAGATCTGTCCATCATCCGGGGATTAAAGGTTGCCATCATCGGCTACGGCTCGCAGGGGCATGCCCATGCCAACAACCTCAAGGACTCCGGTGTCGATGTGACGGTCGGTCTGCGTTCCGGTTCCATCTCCGAGGCCAAGGCGAAAAAGGCCGGGCTGGCGGTCAAGTCCATCCAGGAGGCCGTGGACGGCGCCGATGTTGTGATGATACTGGCACCGGATGAGCACCAGGCCGCGCTGTATCGTAACGAGATTGCCCCGAATATCAAGCAGGGCGCCGCGCTGGCCTTCGCGCATGGTTTTAACATCCACTATCAGCAGATCGAACCACGTGCCGACCTGGATGTCATCATGATTGCTCCCAAGGGCCCCGGTCACCTGGTGCGGTCCACCTATACTCAGGGCGCGGGTGTGCCGAGCCTGATCGCCGTGTACCAGGATGCCAGTGGCCGTTCCAGGGACATCGCGCTTTCTTATGCCTCGGCCAACGGCGGCGGGCGCGCCGGTATCATCGAGACCACCTTTCGTGAAGAGACCGAGACTGACCTGTTCGGCGAGCAGGCCGTCCTCTGCGGTGGTGCCACCGCGCTGGTGCAGGCCGGCTTCGAGACCCTGGTGGAAGCCGGCTATGCCCCGGAGATGGCCTACTTCGAATGTCTGCATGAGTTGAAGCTGATTGTTGACCTGATGTACGAGGGCGGTATCGCGAACATGCGCTACTCCATCTCCAATACCGCAGAATACGGTGATCTCACCCGCGGGCCGCGCGTGATTACTGATGAGACCAAGCAGGAAATGCGCCGCATCCTCGATGAGATCCAGAACGGCGAGTTTGCCCGTGAATTCATCCTCGAGAACCAGGCAGGAGCGGCTACCCTGAAGGCGAAGCGGCGGATCGGCCGCGAGCACCCCATCGAGGTCGTGGGTGAAAAGCTGCGCGGCATGATGTCATGGATCAGTTCGGGCAAGATTGTCGACAAGAACGTCAACTGATCATCGGCACATCCTCCGATGGCTGTCCTGAATCGTGTAGTTGACTGAAACCCGGTGCACGGTTAATGAGCCGTTATCCTGTCATTGCCAGGGAAGGGATATTGCCCTTGCTGGCCAGCGTCCTGGCGGCGGTGCTGGTGCTGAATTTTGTCGGTTTCTACCAGTCCCTGGTCTTGTGGGCGATCTGCCTGTTGCTGCTCGTTGTTTTCAGGGACCCCGTGCGCGAGGTACCATCTGTTCCACAGGCTGTTGTCTGTCCAGCGGACGGCAGGATCACCTCCATCGGCACGGCCCATGATCCCTACCTCAACCGCTCCAGCACCAAGGTAACCATGCAGATGAACCCCTACGGGGCCTATTCCACGCGCAGCCCTGTCGAAGGCAAGGTACTGGAGCCGCCAGGCAATCCAGCTAATCCCCGTGCGCCGCACGGAGTCTGGCTGCAGACCGACGAGGGCGATAACGTGGTGCTGGTGATGAACCGCGGGCCGCTGAATAATGCACCGAAGTGCTATGTGCGTTTCGGTGAGCGTGTCGGCCAGGGACAGCGCTGCGGTTTCATCCACCTGGGAGCACAGATTGATCTCTATCTTCCGGAGTCGTGCCGTACCGATGTGTCGCCCGGTGACTGGGTAAAAAGTGGATCGGACGTCATTGGAAAATTTATACACACCTGATGACATGACAAACACGCAGCCAGCCGACCAGGACAGTAAAGAGCAGAAGTCGCGGCGGGGTATTTATCTGCTTCCCAATATGATTACCACGGCCGGCCTGTTCGCCGGGTTCTATGCCATCGTGGCGGCCATGGGCGAGCGTTACGAGGCCGCTGCCGTGGCCATCTTCGTGGCCATGATCATGGACGGCATCGACGGACGTGTTGCCCGCCTTACGCACACCCAGAGTGATTTCGGCGTGGAATACGACAGTCTGTCCGACATGGTCTGCTTCGGACTGGCGCCGGCGCTGGTGATGTATGAATGGTCACTGCAGGCCATGATCAGTATCGGCTGGGCCAAGCTCGGCTGGTTGTCCGCGTTTATCTATACCGCGGGTGCGGCCCTGCGCCTGGCACGCTTCAATGCACAGGCTGCCAGCGCCGAGAAACGCTACTTCAAGGGGCTGCCGAGCCCGTCGTCGGCCGGTGTTATGGCGGGACTGGTCTGGGTCGGTGCTGACCTCGGGATAGCGGGCGAACAGGTCGTCTATCTCACCTTTGTCTTGACCATCCTCATGGGCGGCCTGATGGTCAGTAATATCAGTTACTACAGTTTCAAGGAGTTCGATTTCAAGAACCGGGTGCCGTTTGTAGCCATGTTGCTGGTGGTACTGGTCTATGTATTCGCCTCCATCGACCCACCCAAGGTCCTGTTTGCCGGCTTTTTGCTCTATGCCTTGTCGGGCCCCGTGCTGACCGTGTTGCGCCGCCGGCGCAAGCATGCCACGCAGGACAAGGATGTCAGTCCATGACCCTTGGCATCGGCGAGGCTTTGTTTTATAGTTTTTGATAATGAACCAGTATCTCAACTCATCCGACCTCTCTATCCGGGCACTCCCCACGGAAGGCCCGGGCCTGCTGCCGTTTTTCCTGCGACTGCTGCCTTCGGGCAACTGATATCAAAACCTGGCGAGGTGACACGCAGACAGCAAGATTTCAGAAACCGGCACAGCGCCGGGCGCTTTGTTATGCTGGCGCTGGGGCTGACCGGACAAGCGGCTGAATCCCGGTGATTCGGTCGGATCCAGAACGGAGTCAGACATGAATGATGACAAGTTGATCATTTTCGATACCACCCTGCGTGACGGGGAGCAGAGCCCGGGCGCCTCCATGACGCGGGATGAAAAGGTGCGGATTGCCAAGGCGCTGGAGCGTATGCGGGTGGACGTAATCGAGGCCGGCTTCCCGATCGCCAGCCAGGGTGATTTCGAGGCCGTGCAGGCCGTCGCCGGTGCCGTTACGGAAACTACCGTCTGCGGGCTGGCGCGCGCCCTGGACAAGGACATCGACCGGGCGGGGGAGGCCCTGAAACCGGCCGCCTCTTCGCGCATCCATACGTTCATTGCCACCTCGCCGATTCACATGAAGATGAAGCTGCGCATGGAGCCCGATCAGGTCATCACGCAGGCGGTGCATGCGGTCAAGCGCGCGCGTAATTTCACCGACAACATCGAATTTTCGCCCGAAGATGCCGGGCGCTCCGAGATCGACTTTCTCTGTCGGGTGATCGAGGCGGTCATCGATGCCGGTGCGACCACGGTCAATATCCCCGATACCGTTGGCTACAACCTGCCGCACCAGTTCGGGGAATTGATCCGTACCCTGATCGAGCGGGTGCCGAATTCGGACAAGGCAGTGTTTTCCGTGCATTGCCATAACGACCTTGGTCTTGCCGTGGGTAATTCGCTGTCGGCGGTCCTGAACGGGGCGCGCCAGGTGGAGTGCACCATCAATGGCCTGGGAGAACGGGCCGGCAATGCCGCACTCGAAGAGGTGGTCATGACGGTACAGACCCGGCAGGATGTCTTTCCCTGCCGGACCGGTCTGGATACCACCCAGATCGTACCGTGTTCACGGCTGGTGTCCGGCATCACCGGGTTTGCCGTGCAGCCCAACAAGGCCATTGTTGGTGCCAATGCCTTTGCCCATGAGTCCGGTATTCACCAGGACGGCGTGCTCAAGAGCCGTGAGACCTACGAGATCATGCGTGCCCAGGACGTCGGCTGGTCAGCCAACCGGATCGTGCTCGGCAAGCATTCGGGGCGTAATGCGTTTCGCACCCGGCTCAAGGACCTCGATATCGAGTTCGAATCCGAAGAGGATCTGAACAAGGCGTTCACGCGCTTCAAGGATCTGGCCGACAAGAAACATGAGATCTTCGATGAAGACCTGCAGTCGCTGGTGACCGAATCCGGGTTGGAGGCAGAAAACGACTGGCTCAAGCTGGTGGCCCTCAGGGTCTGTTCCGAGACCGGCGAGGTGCCCGATGCGACGGTAACCCTTTGGGTCGACGGTGAGGAGCAACAGTCCGCGGCTGCCGGCAGCGGGCCCGTGGATGCCGCCTTCAAGGCAATCGAGGCACTGGTCAACAGTCATACCGAGTTGCAGCTGTATTCCGTCAACAACATCACCAGCGGAACGGATTCCCAGGGCGAGGTTACGGTGCGCCTGCAACGGGACGGTCATATCGTCAATGGGCAGGGGGCTGATACCGATATCGTGATCGCTTCTGCCAAGGCTTATGTGAACGCGCTCAACAAGATCATCAGGCGTGAGGAACGGGCACATCCCCAGCTCGGGGATGTATGAGCCCTGAGGCAGAGTTACGATAAGATGGGAACCTCTTTGCACAGCGAGTACCTGCAGGCCATGGGCATCCAGCAATGGGTGCCGCGTATCCGTGGGGAGGCGGCCACACCGGTGTCGGCAAAGACGCCCGTGGAAATTACACCAAGCCCTGAGATGTCCGGCGCGCAAGCTGGAGATAACGAAATTTTCTCGCTTGACTGGCCGACTCTGGAGGCACGTGTCTCCACTTGTGAACGCTGCACCCTGCATGCGACGCGTAACCGTACGGTATTCGGTGCCGGTGATCGGGCCGCGGACTGGCTGATAATCGGCGAGGCACCCGGAGCAGACGAGGATCGCCAGGGTGAACCGTTCGTGGGGCGTGCAGGCAAGTTGCTGACGGCTATGTTGCGGGCGGTTGGTTATCAGCGCAAACAGGTATATATCACGAATATACTCAAGTGCCGGCCGCCTCAGAATCGCGATCCATTACCCGATGAAGTGGCCTGTTGTCATGCCTATCTCGAACGCCAGATTGAGCTGGTCAATCCAAGGCTGATATTGGCCGTCGGCCGTATTGCGGCCCACAACCTTCTCGGGACCAATACCACAATTGGGCGCCTGCGTGGCACCATTCACCATTATGGAAAAGACCGGATCCCACTGGTCGTGACCTATCACCCGGCCTACCTGCTACGCTCACCCCTTGAAAAACGCAAGGCCTGGGAAGACCTGCAGCTGGCGCAGCAGGCTGCCAGTGGCGGGTAATTGCCGGGCCGTGTCTCCCCTGTCATGAGCGCTATCCTGAAGGAACCTGCCTTGAACTTCCGGCCCATGCAGGAGGCGGACCTGACGGATGTCATCGAGATCGAGCGGCGCAGTTATCCCTATCCCTGGACGCGCACGATTTTCAGCGACTGTCTCCGGGCCGGTTATTCGTGCTGGGTCTGTGAGCGTCAGGGCATCATAGAAGGCTATGGCGTGCTCAGTGTCGCGGCCGGCGAATCACACCTCCTGAACCTGTGTGTACGGCCGGAGACCCAACAACAAGGAATCGGTCGTAAGTTATTGAAATACTTCATATCTATTGCCCGCCGCCACGGGGCCGAGGTGATATTCCTGGAAGTGCGGCCATCCAACAAGGCGGCACTGGAACTGTACGGCAAGAGTGGCTTCAATGAACTGGGTGTGCGCAAGGACTACTATCCCGCAGCGATCGGGCGCGAGGATGCGCTGATTCTGGCGCGTGTGTTGTAGGAAACGTATCCACCGGCATGTGTTAAAATAACCGGTTTCCCGAGTTGTAACACTTCCCGTTTGACATGAGCAGCCTGAAACACGAGGCGGCACGACGCCGCACCTTTGCAATTATCTCCCATCCCGATGCGGGGAAAACCACCCTGACGGAGAAGCTGCTGTTGTTCGGCGGCGCGATCCAGCTTGCCGGTACCGTAAAGGGTCGCAAGGCAGCACGGCACGCAACCTCGGACTGGATGGAACTGGAAAAGCAACGTGGTATCTCAGTGACATCCTCGGTGATGCAGTTTCCCTATCGGGAGTGCATGGTCAACCTGCTCGATACTCCGGGCCATGAGGACTTCTCGGAAGACACCTACAGAACGCTGACCGCAGTCGATTCGGCCCTCATGGTCATCGATGTGGCCAAGGGTGTGGAAGCCCGTACCATCAAGCTGATGGAGGTATGCCGCCTGCGCACCACCCCGATCTTCACCTTCATCAACAAGCTTGACCGCGAGGGACGCGAACCGATTGAACTGCTCGACGAGGTGGAAGATGTGCTCAAGATCCAGTGCGCACCGATCACCTGGCCCATCGGTATGGGCAAGCGTTTCAAGGGGGTCTATCACCTGGTCGATGACAGTGTGCACCTCTACACACCGGGCAAGGGCAGTGTGCGCCAGGATGTCAGTACGATTAAAGGGTTGGATAACCCTCTGCTGGACGAGGTGCTTGGTGATCAAGCCGGCGAACTGCGCGAGGAGATCGAGCTGGTCCAGGGGGCCAGCCACAGTTTCGATCTGCAAGCGTACCTGCGGGGCGAGCTCTCACCCGTGTTCTTCGGATCGGCCATAAATAATTTCGGAGTGCAGGAGTTGCTGGACTATTTCGTCCACTACGCACCTGCACCCCAGCCACATGAAAACACCACGCGCACCGTCATGCCCGATGAAGAGAAATTCACCGGCTTTGTATTCAAGATCCAGGCGAACATGGACCCTCAGCACCGCGATCGCATCGCCTTCCTGCGGGTATGTTCCGGCAGCTATAAAAAGGGCATGAAGATGCGCCATGTGCGTATCGGCCGCGATGTGCAGGTAGCCAACGCCCTGACCTTCCTGGCCGCGGACCGCGGGCACGTCGAGGAGGCCTGGCCAGGGGATATTATCGGTTTGCACAACCACGGCACCATCCGTATCGGTGATACCTTCACCCAGGGCGAGGAATTGAACTATACCGGCATCCCGAATTTTGCCCCGGAGCTGTTTCGTCGCGCCATTCTCAAGGATCCGCTGCGGATGAAAGCCCTGCAGAAAGGCCTGGGCCAGCTGTCCGAGGAGGGCGCGACCCAGTTGTTCCGTCCCTTCAAGAACAATGACCTGATACTCGGGGCGGTTGGGGTGTTGCAGTTCGATGTGGTCGCGCACCGGCTGCGGGACGAATACAAGGTGGATTGTGTGTTCGAGCCCGTAACTGTTGCCACGGCACGTTGGGTGGAATGCCCCGATGAAAAGATGCTGGAACGCTTCAGGGAAAAGGCCTATGAGAACCTGGCCCTGGACCAGGGCAGTGCGCTGGTCTATATCGCACCCACGCGGGTCAACCTGGAACTGTCGATGGAACGGTGGCCGGAAATTCGCTTCAATGCCACCCGGGAACACTCAGCCTAGAAGTCAATCCAGTGGATGACGTGGTACTCGAGCTGTTCCCCTGCAACGTCATTTTCGCTGGTGGTTTTCCCGCGCACTGAAATCCCGGCCTGGTGCACGGTTGCCGGGTCACCGGAGACCAGTGGATGCCACCATTCCAGTGGTTGGCCGTTTGCCAGGCGCCGATAGGCGCAGCTTGTCGGCAACCACTCGAACTGTCCGGTGTCATCTGCAGACAGGCGCAGGCAATCAGGAACAATATTAAGGCGATCCCGGTAGTTTGTGCAGCGGCAGGATACCTCGTCCAGCAGGCGGCATGCCACGTTGGTATAAAAGAACAGGCCCGTATCGACATCTTCCAGCTTGTGCAGGCAGCACCTGCCACAACCGTCGCAGAGCTGCTCCCACTCCTCGGCAGACATATCCCCGAGTGTTTTACTGTTCCAAAATGCTTCGGCTTCTGTAACCATAGTCACTGATGTGCAGTCCGTATTATGTGGATTATCCATGAATATGGGCATCCAATAAAACCAGTGGCTACAGGCTCATCTTCGCGATAACCGAAACCATGCACCAGCAGCGCCAGAAATGGGGATGGGCCATGTACGACTGGGCCAATTCTGCCTTCGCGACCATCGTTATAGCAGGATTCTTTCCGCTGTTTTTCAAGGAATACTGGAACACGGGTGTTGCTGTTACCGAGAGTACGTTCAGGCTGGGCCTGACTAATTCGCTGGCCAGCCTGCTGATCGTGTTGATGGCGCCGGTCCTGGGTGCAGTGGCGGACTATCTAGGTCGTCGCAAGGGCATGCTGCTGCTGTTTGCCGCGTTCGGGATCGTTATGACCAGTGGCCTTTACCTGGTGGGGGAGGGCCAATGGCTGCTGGCCGCATTGTTATATGGATTGGCACTGATCGGATTCTCCGGTAGCAATATTTTCTATGACTCACTATTGCCGTTCGTAAGTGACCGGGAGGAGGTCGACAAGACCTCGGCACTGGGATTCTCGCTGGGCTATCTTGGTGGTGGATTGTTGCTGGCACTGAGCGTCCTTATGTCAATTTATCCAGGGACATTCGGTTTGGCAGATACCACTGCGGCTGTTCAGTTATCGTTTGTACTGGTCGCCATCTGGTGGCTGGTCTTTTCAATTCCTTTGATCCTGTATGTCCGTGAACCCGGGAACCATCCTCATGAGGTGACAGTGAAGGTGTTTTCTGTCGGATTCAAGAGGATCTGGGAGACCCTGCATGAGATCAGGCAGCTGCGTAATGCCTGGATATTTCTGCTCGCCTACTGGTTGTATATCGACGGTGTCGATACCATCGTACGCATGGCAGTCGACTACGGGTTGTCACTCGGATTCGATAAACAGGGGCTGATACTGGCGCTGCTGATTACTCAATTTACAGGATTCCCGGCCGCCTTGTTGTTCGGCCAATTCGGCAGCCGCTATGGTCCCAGGGCAGGAATATATGTTGCGCTGCTGGTCTACGTGATGGTAACTGTCTGGGGCGCGATGATGGAAAGCGTCTGGGAATTCTACGTGCTGGCCTTTTCCATTGGATTGGCGCAGGGAGGTATACAGTCACTGAGCCGGTCCATGTACGCACGCATGATACCAGCGGGACGGACGGCGGAGTTTTTCGGTTTCTATAACATGATGGGGAAATTCGCGGCGATTCTCGGACCGTTACTGATGGGGATGGTCGGTGCCATGGCAGTCAATCCGCGCGCAGGGATATTATCGCTTCTGGTATTGTTTGTGGGTGGCGGGCTCATGCTGTTAAAGGTTCGAACTGACCAGCCATAGGTATATACAGGCTGTACGGTGGCTGCCACCTGTCAAGAACTGACGGATCAATGAACAGCTGTGAGCACAACATATATAGTCGTCGGCAGCAAAACCACACAATATAAAGTGCTTTTCGGCGAAGCCAGTGTAACTGCTTGTTCTAAATAAATAATTAAGGTATAAGCAGTGTGTGTGCAGAAACAATTAAACGACAACCAGACTAGCACACACCAATTTTCGGAGAGAGGAGTCGGGCGTTGGAAAGTAATGTTGATCTGCTGCAACCGCATGTACGTCACCTCAAAATAACCAGGGATTCGGCCCTGCGGGCAGTGTGGGTTGAATTTAAATATGATGGCCGGCCATGCTTTACTCCTGAGTTACTTGAAGACGTATGGGTCGTGCAGCGTTTCATACGACAGACCGTATTGTCAGGTTATCAGCAAGCACAAAATGACAGACTGCTGTTTCAGGTAGTCGCCTCGGAAGATAAAAGAGCTTTCAGTCTGGGTGGTGATTTAACGTATTTTCTCCAGCTTATCGAGGCCGGTGATCGTGAAGGTTTACGGAGCTATGCCAAGACCTGCATCGATATCCAATACGCAACAATTACCCATTACGACACCCCTTTCACCACGATCGCTCTCGTTGAAGGCGAAGCGTTGGGTGGTGGATTCGAAGCGGCGTTGTCAGCCAATCTGCTGATTGCCGAGCCGCAGGCAAGATTTGGATTTCCCGAGATTTCATTCGGCATGTTCCCTGGTATGGGGGCCTTATCGCTGCTCGCCCGCCGGGTGACGCCGAGTACTGCACGTAAGTTGATTATGGATCACAGGATTTACACGGCCGAGGAGCTTCATGAATTGGGTGTGGTGGATATACTGGCCGCAAAGGATAAAGGTCGGGAGGCAGCCGCTGACTATATGAAGCGTCATATCGGTCTGGTAACCGGCCTGCAAGGATTCCAGTCGGCGGTAGACCGTGTCTATCCTGTTGACTATGAAGAACTCACAGATGTGATTGAGTTATGGATTGAGTCGGCGATCCATCTGAATGACAGAAACAAACGCCTGATGGAATATTTTGCACGCGCCCAGTTAGGCCGTAGCAACTCACCTGATAAACAAACCACCTCAGACATATACCAATTTGTATCGAGTTAACTGGACTGGATCAGTAATTTTGTGCATGTGCGCCGAGTGAATCGGCTTTGTCACGCAGGGTCTGAATCGAGTCATCCAGTGTACGGCGAATTGTGCGTAATTCTGCGATGCCATTCGCATCAAAATCATTTTTGCTGATATTCTGGTTGCTCAGGCATAGCTCTGCAAGCCTCCCTAGGCCAAGGTATAAGGCGCAACCTTTCAGCGCATGGGCGGCATCTCGGAATGCAGACCAGTTATGATTCGCTACGGAGGACTCGAGGTGCTTGAAGTCCTTGTTTGCATCGATTTCGAAATTGTTAATCATCTCCAGAATGAATTCGGTGCCATCACCCGAGAGTTCGGTTAGTTTCTCGAATTGTTCTTCATCGATGATTGGCAATCCCGCAGTAACCAACACCTTAGGGATGGGTTTGGCCAGGATTTCTTCAGTGGCATCCTTGCCTGGACTGTTTAGTGTTGCGAGGGTGTTTTGCAGCGTGGTCAGTGATACAGGCTTGGTCAGAAACAGATCTATGCCGGCTTCTCTACAGATATTACGGCATTCATCTGTTGCATCAGCTGTCAGTATAACAAAATCCACGTTGTGTTTACCGACATGTGCGAGGTGGTATGCTTGATAGGTTTCGATCCCTCCCATACCAGGCATGTTTTTGTCTAGAAGCACGACGTCATAATCGAACTGCTCTAGTGCATTGAGGGCCTCTTCCCCGTCTGACACCGTAGTACATTCATGGCCCAGTTTTTCGAGCATGCGATTTATGACGATTCGGTTTGTTGCGTTATCATCAGCGACAAGAATATTGAAGGGCTTTATGACCCTCGGTCCGTTCGCTTGGTGGCTGGAAATGTGCAGGACGTCATCTTCTGTGCTGTGCTTTGAGTAGCAGGCATGCAAGGTATTTAAAAGTAGCCGTTTTTCGGTATCCGTAGTGAGTGTGAAAAGCCGCTCATGCTCTAGGCCCGTAATCGCGGGAGGGTATTGCTCCGAGTTCAACAACACAACGGGTACTATAATGGCAGGCTCGTTTCTATCCATATTCGTTAACAGATCGCCTAGTACGTTACTGTATGGCATGTTATCGATTACAAGGGCATCGTAGGCAGGCTCGACAGTGTAAGTATGCAAACAGGTAACAGCCTGTTCAATGGATGTGACGGATTCAAAGGGTATCTTCCAGGCACGCAGATGATTTACGGTCTTGCTGTTGGTGTCTGTATTGGGGCACAGATAAAGCACCTTGCATTCACTAGTCCATGATTGATTGTTGTCCATGCCATTAACGTTGGCAATCTCGAATGGAATGTCAAACCAGAAAGTGGTCCCTACTTTGGGCATGCTTTGGATACCGATTTCCCCCCCCATAAGTTCAATCAGGTTCTTACAAATCGTGGTACCAAGGCCTGTCCCGCCATAGTTTCTAGATACACTGCTATCAGCCTGTGTGAAAGGTTCGAATATGGCGGCGATTCGGTCTGGCGCAATGCCAATGCCTGTGTCAGTAACTTCGAATCTCAGCAGGGCCTGTTGTGCATCAAGCTCTAGTGGGTAAACGCGTACCGAGATAAATCCCTGTTCAGTGAATTTAATTGCGTTACCCACCAGGTTGATGATGATCTGCCGTAATTTATGAGGATCACCATGCAGGAGGTAGGGTGTCCTGGGATCTAAGCTCTCATTCAATTGCAGTTGCTTGCTGTCTGCCTGTGTTTTGAAGATTTTCAGAGTGGTATTGATTAGGGCATAAAGATCGAATTCAAAGTGATCTATCGTCAGCTGACCGGCCTCGATCTTTGACAGGTCAAGGATTTCGTTGATCTGTCTGGCCAATGCATTCCCTGAAGCATTGATGATTTCCACGCATTCCTTGTCTTCAGGTTCAAGCGGCCTCAGTTTGAGCAGTTCTGTCATGCCAAGGATCCCATTAAGCGGCGTACGGATTTCATGTGACATGTTCGACAGAAAGTCACTCTTGGCGCGGTTGGCGCCATCGGCGCGCTGTCGTGCCTCATTAAGCCGGCGGATTAGTAAGGATGAATATGCGGGTATAATTAGAAGTGTAATGGCCAAGCCTATTGCGAGTTCCTTGTGCGTATCCCAGTATGGTGTAGAAAAAACAACAGCTCCAAAACCAAGGAGTGATATCGCGCCAGAGAGGTATAGATATTTTTCGCCATATCGAAAACCGTTTCCAAGTGTTACCCATAGAAATACCCCATACCATGGTGCA
Source organism: uncultured Ectothiorhodospiraceae bacterium (assembly GCA_947259415.1). GTDB lineage: Bacteria > Pseudomonadota > Gammaproteobacteria > UBA9214 > UBA9214 > CAMYJZ01. The sequence continues at coordinate 171,864 of CAMYMI010000006.1, forward strand.
CCCATATGACCTGTTAAGTACATTCCGTAACTTAATGCACCAGTGTCCCCGCATATACCTATGATGCGTCTATATACTGAAGGTTGAGGCCATGCCAGAGTTGAAAAAAGAAGTAGACATGCAAAAACAAGGAATGAAATAATGAACCATGTTCCTATTTCCCAAAGTTGGATATCATTTTCGGCAGTTGGCCCTTTGATTAATAGATAACTTAAGAACGTCATTGAAATTAAGATGCGTAGTGCACCTTGTTCCTGGTCAGGGGTTCCGGACCATCCAATCATCATAAATAGCTTCTTTACTGCGGATCCGCGCGGGCCATTATTTACGTCGGTAGGCATGTGTAATGTCTCATCTAAAAAGCTCGAGCGTGTTTTGGTAGACAACGGGTCATATATCGGCCATTTTTATATAATTCTTTAGTTTCTATTAAGTTATAAAGGTGTCACATGGTTGAAGCAGCTGTTTTTGAAGTAATTGCTAGCCATATAAATCGCCAGACAGATGTAATATCTCTGGAATCTGAACTTAAAGATCTTGGCGTTGACTCTCTCGGTGCAATAACCATCCTTTACGAGCTCGAGGAACGGTTCGATATTGAAATACCCAACGAAGTCATTGAATCTATTAGTAATGTCCGCGACATTGTTAATCATCTCGAACTAATGCTTGAGAATCGATAGGGGCCATGCCAAATAAGGTGGTAATCACCGGCCTTGGTTGTGTTAGCGGTCTCGGTATGAATGTCCCGGACTTCTGGGATGCCTTGCGTGAGGGTCGGTCTGCTATCACACCATTAGTGGATATTGATGAGGGTGTGAAAATACGTCTGGGTGCAACGGTCAAAGGATTTCAGCCAGAACGCCACTTCACCCCGAATGAACTCCCCTTGCTTGACCGGTTTTCGCAATTTGCGGTAATGGCAGCACGTGAAGCAGTGAATGACGCCGGTCTGGAGAACTCCGGGGATTGCCTGGCTGAGGCTGCAGCGATTGTCGGCACCGGGTGCGGTGGCAAGCAAACAGACGAAGAGACATACACGCAGTTATACAAGGAGGCACGGTCACGTGCCCACCCGATGACTATCCCAAAAGGTATGCCAAGTGCTGCGGCCAGTATGATTAGCATGCACTTGGGTATCAAAGGTCCTGTTTTCTCAGTTGCAAGCGCATGCGCGTCTGCGGCCCATGCAGTATGTCAGGGGCGAATGATGGTCCTTTCCGGTCTGACCGATATTGTGCTAGTCGGTGGGACAGACGCGCCCTTTACCTATGGGCTGTTGAAGGCCTGGGAGGCTTTAAGGGTTGTGTCAAACGATACCTGTCGGCCGTTTTCCAGAGATCGCACAGGAATGGTGCTCGGTGAAGGTGCCGGAATGGTGGTGATGGAGTCACTAGAGCATGCTGCCCGACGTGGTGCACGTATTTATGCGGAACTCTCAGGATATGGATTATCTTCGGATGCCGGACATATTACCCGTCCGGATGTCGGCGGAATATCCTGTGCAATAGAGCGTGCAATTCAGGATGCCGGATTTATGCCTGAGTCGGTAAACTATATTAACGCGCATGGAACGGGGACAGTAATGAATGATCTTTCCGAAACTAAGGCATTGCGCCAGGTGTTTGGAAACCACGCTGATAAATTGGCAGTAACATCTACCAAGTCAATGCATGGTCATGCGCTCGGAGCGTCCAGTGCGTTTGAGTTGATTGCCACAGTACTGGCTATTCACGACAGTACAGTCCCACCAACGGCAAATTTCACCGCGCCAGGTGAAGGGTGTGATCTTGACTATGTGCCAAACAAGGCGAGAAAGCTGGAAATTGACGTTGCACTCTCAAACTCTTTTGCTTTTGGAGGCCTTAATGCGGTGCTTGCTCTACAGGCCTGGCATGGTTGATCCTGTTAATGTCGGGCCCTGAATAGATAGTGGCTGTTGCCATAGAAATTTCCATCCATTGGCGCGAATACGGCCTTGCACAGTGAAAAGTAGTTATTCCAGTGCGCAATGTCGCCTGCATCGAAGGTGTTTGCATACAGAAATGGCGCTTCTTCCCAGAAGCGTCGGTGCCATTCGTCAAGCGTACGCCAGTAATTAAGGCCATTAACGAACCAGTATCCAGCTAGGTCAAAGTGTTCGGAATGGCGGGAAAATTCATCGTGGGGCCATACGCGCCCCCCTGGGAAATACCAGCCGATGCGAGTTCTGGTTGGGTCCAGGAACTGTGGAATGACATATCGAGAGGTGATGAAGTGATGAAAGGTTTGTCCTTGAGGAGTTAGCAAGCCTGAAATTCTTCTAAGGATTGCACTCATGTTCCGTACCTGTTCAAGTACTGCAACAGAAATAACGAGGTTATAACGCTTTGTACCTAATGAGTTTAAAGGTAACTGATCAAATGCTCCTTCCATCAGTGTAAATCGTGCGCTGCCCAGTGGGTCATTGGGATCCTTCATTCGCTGCCTCAGATAGGCGACCTGCACTTTGCTGGGTGTTATTCCAACAATCTGCAGGTTCGGGAATCTCTCAAGCAGGTAGGTCTCGAGTGAGCCAAAACCACAGCCGATATTGAAGACACGCTCATGTCCTTCTATCTGTGCGCGCTCGGCTATCAGGTCGAACTTTGCATGTTGTGCTTCCTCAAGCGTGGCCTCTGATTGTCGAATGCTGGTGGGAGTATCGCCATAATAGGCCATCGAATAGGCGTGGTAGCGTGCGTCCAGAAAGCTATTAAAGAAATCCAGATCTTCGTCGTAATGGCGATCCATCAGCAACTCTGTTTCTTCCATGATAGGTCCTTCATCGGTCGAGATGCCAAGTTCATTTAATGAGACCGGACTGTCTGTATAGCGCTGGTACTCTCTGGCGAAGAACCGTGTTAACCGGTCCTCATAGAGACGAAGGTTGTTACTTGAGGGGCCGTGGATACCAGCCTGTGCGAGTTTGTGTCTGATTGACTCCGGACTTGTATCCATTTCGATTAGGTGTCTTTAGTGCAGCTTTGAATCTCGAATTCCAGCTATTCAGCTTACCTGTCGACAGCGATAGGGTATTAGGCTGGTAAATAATCCTAGCATACTGGAGCCTTGTTATCATTGGCTATGGCTTACTCTTGTATCCGACAGCATATCCTGTATTTTCATGATGGTATCGAGCTGGGCCTTGAATGCATCGTAGCACTCCGGGTCAAAATGCAGGCCGCGTTGTGTATCCATGTAATCAAGTGCCTCTTGCATGGGCCAGGCATGTTTGTAGGGGCGTTCCGACACAAGTGCGTCATAAACATCTGCCACGGCGACTATTCTCGCCGGCAGCGGAATTTCCTCGCCATTCAGTCCATGTGGATATCCTTTACCATTGAATTTCTCATGGTGACTTAGTGCGATCACCGCGCCCATTTGCAGGAACTGGGAAGGACTGTCCCTAAGTATTTCGTGGCCTATCAGCGTGTGCCGCTTCATGATTTCGAATTCTTCAGTATTTAATTTGCCAGGCTTCAGGAGTATATCGTCCCTGATACCGATCTTTCCGATGTCATGCATTGGTGCGGCCATTTCAATCACATCGGCTTCCTTTGATGTGAATCCCATCTGTTCTGCTATGATCCGGGCGAACTTGGCCATGCGTACTACGTGATTGCCGGTTTCTTCATCCCTGTATTCACCTGCCTTGGCAAGACGCAACAGAGTCTCCCTTTCTCGCAAACGAATCTCACTGGTAGCCTCCGCAACACGACGTTCCAGCCAGTGAGATCTGTCCTGGATAATCTTGTATTGCTGGTACTGGATCAGCAGGTTCTGGCAGCGTGCCCGACACTCGTTATGGTCGACAGGTTTCATCAGGAAATCGGTGGCACCGACCTCGAGCGCCTCGTAACGGATATTCTTGTCTTCTACCGAGGTCACCATGATGATCGGGACCTGCTCACATGCCGGGCTTGTCCTGAACTTGCGGATAAACTCTATGCCGTTCATTTCCGGCATCTTGTAATCTGTGAGTATCAGGTCAACCTGATTTCTTATTGACCAGTCAAGTGCCTCGAGCGGGTTGGCGAATGACTGTACATCCGGTTCGCCCTCGATAGCACTGACCAGATGGACCAGTATTTGCCGGCTAGTTAATTGGTCATCAACGACTACGATCGTGGCCATATGGTCGCTCTGCGATATCTCGAATGTTTAGCAATAACCATAAAATCCATGCCTCACGGACAGGCGAAGCATCCAGTCACATGTGATCTGAGTCACATAACTATCTGATTAGCAAAGTCAAATATGACCCTGCCCTTACATGGGTGTATATCGGCAATTGTTTGAAAAAATTGAGACTTTTCCACAATCAGGCTGTCGGTCAAGGCCGAATTCACCTGTGCAAACCACGGCTAAGAAGACCCTTGAAAGAATGACAGTAATGCATGAAAACCTGGGAAAGTGCGATTACATGCCAGTTATATGAAGTTAAAATACCGTCAACTTTTTTAACAGGGACTGATGATGAGCACGGAAAACAAGGACAAACCACCTGCACCTTCGCTAATCAAGGTGCTGGGCAGTGTACTGGCAAGCATGTTCGGAGTGCAGAGCACGCGCAAACGGGAAGAGGATTTCACTCATGGCAAGCCATACCAGTACATCATCGTGGGCTTGTTCGTGACGGTGGTCTTTATCCTGTCGGTCTGGGGGGTAGTAAGGCTCGTGATGAGCATGGCGGGTGTATAGCCCGGGGGTATATAAGTTAACCCCGGAATAACCAGCCACAAAAGTCTGACGCAGCCGGTTGTCTAGAGTGACTGGATGCGATGTTTTTGTTCTTCGAGATTAGTGATAGTGTTTCTGAGTTCGTTCGCGCGTAGCCTTTCTTTCTCTACCACTGCGGGAGGGGCCTTGTCGACAAAGTTGTCATTATTGAGTTTCTTTTCGCAACGCTCCAGCTCACTGACCTTCTTGTCCAGTTCCTTGCCCAGTCGGATTATCTCGGCCTCCTTGTCGATCAGCCCGGATAGCGGAATTAGTAGTCTCATGTTGCCGACCAGTGCGGTGGCCGATTCAGGTGCGACCGCGCCTGCGTTCAGCCATTCCACCGACTCGACACGTCCGACGCTTACCAGGTAATGCCGGTATTCGGCAAGCCGCAGCTGGTCAACATCCATGCCGTTTTGCAGCAGTACCGGAAGTGGCTTGCGCGGGTCGATATTCATGCCGCTGCGTATCTTGCGTACGCCGATAATGAAGTTCTTGACCCAATCAATTTCTTCAATGGCAGCCTGATCGATGCGCGTGACATCTGCTTCCGGATAGGGCTGGCGCATAATGGTGCTGCCTACAGAGCCGGCTAATGGTGCCATACGTTGCCAGATCTCTTCGGTAATGAACGGAATAACCGGGTGTGCCAGACGCAGCAGGCTCTCCATTACGCTAATCAGCGTCTTTCGGGTACCCCGCCTCGCCGCCGCGGAGCACTTCATATCAATCAGTACGGACTTCGACAGTTCCAGGTACCAGTCGCAATATTCATCCCAGGTGAAAGAATAAATGGCCTGAGCCGCAAGGTCGAAGCGGTAGGAGTTTATTGACTCCACAACTTCCAGTGCGGTCTTTTGAAATATGGAAGTGATCCAGCGGTCAGCCGCGTTCAGTTCGATTTCCCTGTCATCCTGGCCGCAGTCCTCGTTCTCTGTGTTCAGCAGTACATAGCGCGCCGCGTTCCACAACTTGTTGCAGAAGTTGCGATAACCTTCGATGCGGCCCAGGTCAAAATTGATATCGCGCCCTGTGGAGGCCAGGGCAGCATAGGTGAAACGCAAGGCGTCGGTTCCGAAAGCGGGTATTCCCTCCGGGAAGTCCTTGCGCGTGAGTTTTTCGATCTTGTCGGCCATTTGCGGCTGCATCAGCCCGGCCCGGCGCTTTGCAACCAGAGATTCCAGGTCGATGCCATCGATAAGATCGATCGGATCCAGCACATTGCCCTTGGATTTTGACATTTTCTGACCGTGGGCATCGCGAACCAGCCCATGGATATAGATCTCGCGGAAGGGCACATCGCCCATGAAGCGGAGGCCCATCATGATCATGCGGGCAACCCAGAAGAAAATAATGTCGAATCCGGTAACCAGTACACTGGTCGGATAGAATGTCCTGACGGCATCGGTATTCTCCGGCCAGCCCAGGGTGCTGAACGGCCACAGGGCTGAGGAGAACCAGGTATCGAGTACGTCTTCATCCTGGCTGAGCGCGATATCTGGAGCCAGTCTGTGTCGTTTCCGCGCCTCGCTCTCGCTGCGTCCTACATAGACATTGCCGTCCGCGTCATACCATGCAGGTATGCGGTGTCCCCACCAGATCTGTCGTGAAATACACCAGTCCTGGATGTTGCGCATCCATTCGAAATAGGTGTTCTTCCAGTTGTCCGGGATGAAGCGGATGGTGCCGTCCTCGACGGCCGTGATGGCGGGCTCCGCCAGCGGACCTATTTTCACGAACCACTGGTCCGTCAGGTAGGGTTCCACTACTGCACCGGAGCGGTCGCCGCGCGGGACCATCAGCTTGTGGTCCTCGACCTTCTCCAGCAGACCCTGGTCCTCGAGATCGTCCACGATCTGTTTCCTTGCCTCGTAGCGGTCCAGGCCCTGGTATTTATCGGGTGCATTCTCGTTGATGCAGGCATCCACTGTGAGCACGTTGATCATCGGCAGGTCGTGACGCTTGCCGATCTCGTAGTCGTTGAAGTCATGCGCCGGGGTGATCTTCACACAGCCGGTACCAAATTCCGGATCGACGTAATCATCCGCGATAATGGGTATCTCGCGCTCGGTAAGTGGCAACCTGACAGTCTTGCCCACCAGGTCCCGGTAACGCTCGTCTTCGGGGTGCACGGCTACTGCCGAATCACCGAGCATTGTCTCCGGGCGTGTGGTCGCCACGACCAGGTGACCGGATCCGTCGACCAGTGGGTAGCGCATGTGCCAGAAATGTCCCGCTTCTTCATGTGAGATCACCTCGAGGTCGGATACTGCGGTATGCAGTACAGGGTCCCAGTTCACCAGCCGCTTGCCACGGTAAATCAGGTCGTCTTCATAGAGGCGCACGAAGGTTTCCGTGACAGCCCGGGACAGGCCCTTGTCCATGGTGAAACGTTCACGGCTCCAGTCCACCGAGCAGCCCATGCGCCTCAACTGCTTGGTGATGGTGCCCCCCGACTCGTGCTTCCATTCCCAGATGCGCTCGATGAAGGCCTCGCGTCCAAGGTCATGGCGGGTCTTGTCGTCACTATTCAGCTGTCGCTCCACGACCATCTGGGTCGCAATGCCCGCATGGTCGGTGCCCGGCTGCCACAGGGTGTTGTCACCGCGCATGCGGTGGTAGCGGGTGAGGGCATCCATCAGAGTGTCCTGGAAGGCGTGCCCCATGTGCAGGCTGCCGGTCACATTGGGCGGCGGGATCATGATGCAGTAGGCTTCACCCTCACCGGAAGGCGCAAAATGGCCTTCCCTCTCCCAGATCTCGTACCAGCGCTGCTCGATTGCATGCGGGTTGTAGGTCTTATCCATGTGCGGTTCTTGTTGCGTGATAAACATGCCGGTCGCGCGGCCGGGCAGGAATTATAACGTGGCTGGGGTGGATAATTTGGGAGCGGCTCTCAGTTTTCGCTGGAGTCTTTTGATTGCATGACATGGGGAAGTATATCGGGAAGTGCATTCTCCAGCTGCTTGCTGATTGCAAGGTAGATATTGTCGCCACTGACGTTCAGGGCCTGAGTGATCGCCTCCTCGACCGCAGGCCTGATTACGGTTTCCACGTCCTGACGGGTATTGACAGTCATCCTGGCGGCAATTTCGTCGAGCTTCTGGCGGACCGCCTCCGAGTCAAGCAGCGCTGTTGCCGGTTCATGCGGCATTGTGGCCAGGCCGCTGTCATCAGGGCTGACGCTGTTGGTCAGAACCGGTATGCCGTCTTCATCCAGTGGTAGTCCGTCATTATTCATGATGTCAATAACCGGGTATCAGTAAGCCTGAAGGCTATGAGTTTTGAGTGTGTAGCCACGGTCCTTGTAGAAGCGAAAACGCTCCCGCGCCGCAGCGCGTTGTGCATCGTCGCCGTCCACAAGTTCGGCCATGCGATTGAAGCGACTGAAGAACGGCGGCACTTCCTGCGCCAGATTGACCAGAACATCATTGCACTCCCGTGGCTCCATCGCGTGACCCAGCAGAATAGCCGGTTTGTCTGACACGGCCTGGTCATAGATCGCATGCGGAAGGAAACTACCTCCGCGGAATGACCAGAGCAAGTCATCGAGCTGGCGCAGCTGCGCTCCCGAATCCGTGTTGATATAGACCTGGTGCCCATGCGCATAGGCCTTCTCCACCAGCCGGCAGGCAAATACGGGGCCTACAGTCGGACCCCTGCCCACGAGGATATAAAAATCGACGCGTGTCATCGGTCTCGCGTCATCGGCTGTTACCGCATCGATCCAGCAGGAATTGCGTCAGCAGCGCAACCGGTCGACCGGTTGCGCCTTTATTCTTGCCCTGCTTCCAGGCGACACCGGCAATATCCAGATGTGCCCAGCGGTAGTCCTTGGCATAGCGTGACAGGAAACAGGCTGCGGTAATTGTCCCGGCCTCGCGGCCGCCGATGTTGGCCATGTCGGCAAAATTGCTGTCCAGCTGTTGCTGATATTCCTCCCAGAGGGGCATATGCCAGGCACGGTCGGCGGCAGTCGTACCGGCATTCAGCAGCTCTTCAGCCAGTTTATCATCATTGCTCAGCAGCCCCGCAGCATGGCTGCCCAGGGCAATGACACAGGCGCCAGTTAAAGTAGCAATATCCACCACCACCTCGGGATCGAACTTTTCACAGTAACTCAGGGCGTCACACAGGATCAGGCGACCCTCGGCGTCGGTATTCAGCACCTCAATGGTCTGCCCGGACATGCTGGTAACGATATCCCCCGGTTTGCTGGCATTGCCGCTTGGCAGGTTCTCGGTCGCCGGGATGACGCCGACGACATTGAGTGGCAGTTTCATTTCAGCGCATGCCTTCAGGGTACCCAGGACACTGGCCGCACCGCACATGTCGTACTTCATTTCGTCCATGGCGCTGGAGGGCTTAATGGAAATACCCCCGGAATCGAAGGTAACACCCTTGCCGACCAGCACCACGGGCTTCGCGCCCTCGCGGCCGCCATGGTATTCCAGGCTGATTAGCCTGGCCGGTTCCTCGCTGCCGCGTGCAACCGAGAGCAGGGCGCCCATGCCCAGTTTTTTCATGGCGGCCTTGTCAAGCACGCTGACCTTGATCTGCTTGTGCCCGGCAGCGAGGGTGCGTGCCTGCTCTGCCAGGTAGGTGGGGGTGCAGATATTTCCTGGGAGGTCGCCGAGCGTGCGCGCCAGCTGGATACCGGCGGCAATAGCCTCGCCATCGTTAAGTGCCTTGTGCGCGATTTCGGCATCATTGCTGTCGACATTGGCCGCGATCCGGCGCAATGGCCGGCTGATCTTGTCCTTTTTGCTTTTCAACTCATCCGGTTTGTACAAGACAGCAATGCTCACTTCTACCAGTTGCCGGACCTTCCAGTAGGTATCGCGGCCCCTGAGCTCGAGTCCGGGCAGGTAACTTATGGCATCGCTGGCGCCGGAGCGGTTCACGACGTCAGCGGCACTGGCCACTGCATCACGATAACGGGTAGCGTTGAATTCATTTTTCTTTCCACAGCCGACCAGCAGTACACGCTCGCATCTGGCCCCGTGCGGGTGGTGCAGGAGTAGCGTCTGTCCGCATTTGCCGTCCATATCACCCTCTTTCAGCAGACCGGTCAGCAGACCGCGAGTCGTCTTGTCGAACTGGCTGGCGGCTTCCGACAGCTTGCGCCGTTCATAGACACCCAGCACTACACACCCGGCCTTGACAGCAGCGGGTTTTTCGCTTTTGGCAGTGAATTTCATGCGGTGCTCCTGTTTGCTTGGTTGCGGTGATTGCAGATCACGGTCCTTGGGTATACGGTTACCGCATTCTTATGGTTGCCACAGCAGCGGAGAGTGTACTGGATGCCGGCGTGATTTTCATGCTGCATGCCAGGCTACCCCATGTTAAGAATCCTCGATAGATACCTGCTCTGGGAAGTGCTGCGCGGCTGGCTCGCCATTACCCTGATCCTGTGGCTGATCCTGGCCAGTAACCGGCTGGTGCGCTATCTGGCGCAGGCCGCGGCCGGTGAGCTGCCGGGTGATGTGATTTTTATCCTGCTCAGCGTCAAAACGGCCTGGTTCCTGGTCTATGTAATGCCATTTTCACTGGCGCTGGGCGTGGTGATGGCGCTGGGCAGGATGTACCGGGACAACGAAATGACGGTGTTGTCAGCCTGCGCCGTCGGGCCGTGGCGTATCTACAAGCCTCTGCTGGGTATGGGTTTTGTCATTGCCCTGCTGCTGGTATGGATGGCGCTGTATATCAGCCCCGGTATAGCGGCCTACGGTGCCCGGCTTGAGAAGCAGGCACAGGAGGAGGCGGATGTATCCGTGCTGGGAGCAGGGCGTTTCAACGAGATCCGCGGTGGCGAACTGACCTTCTATGCAGAGCGCCTGTCGGAAGACAGGAAGAACATGCAAAACCTGTTTGTCTATGTTCAGGGGGACACCAGAAGGGGCACTGCGCCGCAGGTCATGGTGGCCGAAAGTGCCTACCGGATGATGGATGAAACCGGCGAGGAATTCATTGTGTTCGTCGACGGACACCGCTACGAGGGTCAGCCGGGGGGTGCAGAGTACCGGATCATGCAGTTCGAGCGGCAGGGGGTGCGCATCGAGCTGCCCGGCAAGACGGAAGCGGTAGCAAAACTGGAGGCAGTGCCCACGACGCAGCTGCTATCCTCGAATGAACGCAGGGATATTGTCGAGTTGCAGTGGCGCCTGTCAGTCCCGGTATCGGTGATGGTCCTGGTGCTGTTGTCCGTCCCTTTGAGCCGGATCTCGCCGCGCAAGGGACGGTTCAGTGGACTGGCCATAGCATTCCTGGTGTTTGTCGTCTATTACAACCTGCTGGGAACGGCCAAGGTGTGGGTAGAGCAGGGTATCATCCCCACCTCGATAGGGCTCTGGTGGGTACACCTGCTGCCGGCTTCGCTGGCCTTTGTCCTGTTGGCGAACATCAACAAGCTCGCCCATCGGGTCCGGCGCCGATCATGAAGATCCTCGACCGCTACATTGCCGGCGTGGTGGTTGTTGCAACGGGACTTGCATTGCTGGTCATAGTCGGTCTCGACCTGTTTTTCTCCATCATCAACCAGGTTGATGACGTCGGCAAGGGCACCTACAGCGTCAGCAGAATGCTGCAGTATGTTGCACTCGGGCTGCCACGGACTGTGTATGAATTTTTTCCAACCGCCGCCTTGCTGGGCGGTCTGACCGGCATGGGCATGCTGGCGGCAAACAGTGAGCTGATCGCGATGCGGGCCGGCGGGATGTCGGTCTGGCGTATCGTGCGCTCACTACTGCAGGTTGGCCTGGTCATGCTGGTCTTTATCGTGGCCCTGGGGGAAGGGGTTGCACCTGTGGCTGACCAGGTCGGGCAGCGATTACGTGCCGTTGCCCTTGAGAAGCGCATTAGTTTCATCAGCGGTCATGGCCTCTGGGTGCGTGACGAATCACGCTATATCTACGTCAACAGGATTATCGATGACAACCAGCTGGCGGACCTGTCCGTCTTTGAATTTGACGACCGGCGGGAACTGGTCGCGGCCACGCGCGCCGGCAACGCCGGCTACCAGTCCGGGCAATGGACGCTCCATGATGTACATCAGACCCTGTTTGAACAGGATCGCGTGAGCACGCGCCGGCAGGCCATGATGACCTGGCCTTCGCTCCTGACGCCGGAATTGATCGACATCGTGGCGATGAAGCCGGAGCACATGTCGATCAGGGACATCCGGCAGTTCGTGGCCTATCTGGAGGACAATGAACTTTACAGTGAGCAGTACCGTTACGCCTTCTGGGGGCGATTCATCACGCCGCTCTCGGCGCTGGTGATGCTGTTTATTTCCGTGCCCTTCGTGTTCGGGTCATTGCGTTCGGTCGGCAGCGGGCAGCGTATCTTCATAGGAACCCTGGCCGGTTTCGGGTTCTACCTGGCCAGTCAGGTAGCCGGCCAGATGGGGCAGGTCTATGGACTTAACCCCCTGGCGATCACGATAGCACCCAGCCTGCTGGTACTGATGCTCGGTGTCAGGGCCATCAGGCGTATCTAGGATAGGAGTCACGCCGCATCGCTGCCAGGGATGTGCGCAGCAGGCGGGTCCGGCAGTCACGATTCACCGTTTTCACTGTGGCGCAGCTGGTTACTTCGGCAGGCGCACTATCACCGATTCCGAGAACCGGTCATGCAGTGCCAGCCTGTTCTTGTCCACCAGCATCCACAGGTAGCCCAGTCCCAGCAGGGCCCAGGCGGGTATGGCGGACAGGAAGCGCAGCAGCGCCTGCCATAGCGTAATGGGGCTGCCGTCGAAACGTTGCACGCGCAGGTGCCAGGCGCGCATGCCCAGCGTCTGTCCGCCGTGTGTCCAGAACCAGGCGTAGAACAGGAAGCAGATCAGGAACAGGTAGGTTCGGAAAAACGGGTTGTGGTAATCCAGGGTGCCCCTGGTGACCAGCAAGGCCATTCCCGTGGCGAACAGCAATACCGAAAACAGCAGCAGGGAGTCATAAAACATGGCAGCCAGGCGTCGGAGCAGTCCGGCAGGCTGGTAGGCTGGGGTGTCTTGCGGTGTGCTCACAGTGTATCAGGTGGGGCGCCCGGATCGGGTTTCCCCTTGTCAATTTGCATGCGCGCGGAAAATGGCGCTCCCTAGGGGACTCGAACCCCTGTTACCGGCGTGAGAGGCCGGTGTCCTAACCACTAGACGAAGGGAGCAGCAACAGGTAATGCGCCCATGTGGCAGAAAGCGGTGGTATTATACGCGCAACCCAAACATCCACAAGCAAAGCTCTGTGAATCACACAGGAAGTACCATTAACTCCAGCGAACCCGCCGTCATTGCCCGTTCCCGGCACCCGATCACCCGGGCCAATATCAGTCCCAACGCCCTCAAGGTGTTGTACCGCCTGAAGGATGCTGGTTACCATGGATACCTGGTGGGCGGTGGCGTGCGCGATCTGCTGCTCGGCCGTGAGCCCAAGGATTTCGACATCGCCACCGATGCGCACCCCGAGGATGTGCGCCGCCTGTTCCGCAACTGCCGCCTGATCGGCCGGCGTTTTCGTCTGGCACATGTACTATTCGGTCGCGAGGTCATCGAGGTGGCAACCTTCCGTGCCCTCCAGGAGGAAGTGCAGGACAGCAATGAGGAACGCCATATCGATGCGGAAGGCCGCATTGTTCGGGACAATGTCTATGGCACCATCGCCGAAGATGCCTTTCGCCGTGATTTCACCGTCAATGCCCTCTACTACAATATCAATGACTTCTCGGTCATCGACTACGTTGGCGGCATGGATGACCTCGATACCGGTGTGCTGCGCCTGATCGGTGACCCCGGAACCCGTTACCGGGAAGACCCGGTGCGGATGCTGCGCGCGATGCGTTTCGCTACCAAGCTGGGCTTCCGCCTTCATCCGGATACAGAACGCCCGATCAAGGAACTGGCGCCATTGCTGGGTGATATCCCTCCTGCGCGCCTGTTCGATGAGATGCTCAAGCTGTTCATGGGCGGCTATGCACTTGCCAATTTTGAGGCACTGCGCCACTACAATTTGTTCGGACTGCTGTTCCCGCTGACCGAACAGGCGCTGACCCACGAAGAAGAACACTTTCCGTTAACGCTGATCAGCCACGGCATGGAGAACACCGACACGCGTATTGAGCAAGGGAAACCGGTTACGCCGGCCTTCCTGTTCGCGGTTTTCCTGTGGCAGCCAGTACGCGAGCGCGCCAGGGAGCTGGAGGCCGAGGGCCAGCACCCCGCCCAGGCCCTGCAGCACGCCGGTTCGCAGATAATTGCCGAGCAGGCCAGTGTAATGGCCGTGCCGCGCCGCTACTCGCTGTCCATGCGCGAGATCTGGATGTTACAGTTGCGTCTGGAGCGCAAGGGTGGGCGTCGCAGTATGCGTGTACTGAGTCATCCGCGCTTTCGGGCGGCCTATGATTTTCTGTTGCTGCGGGGCGAGGCCGGTGAAGTGCCCGTCGAGCTGGGCCAGTGGTGGACCGATTTCCAGGAAATGCATCCGGAACAACGCGAACAGGAGATCACTATCAAACGCCCGCGCAAACGTCGCCGCCGGGGTGGGCGCCCGCGCGCCGGTAAGAGTGGGGTAGTGACATGAGACTGATAGCGTATGTAGGAATCGGCAGCAACCTGGATGACCCCGTCGCTCAGGTCCGGGAGGCATTCGAGGAACTGGATGCTATCCCGGATTCCGTCCTGGTGGCCCGCTCCAGCCTCTACAGCAGCAAACCGATGGGCCCTGTCGACCAGCCCGATTATGTCAATGCCGTGGCCGCCATTGATACACTGTTGTCGCCGGAAGAACTGCACAAGGAGTTGCGCAGTATCGAGGACCGTCAGGGGCGCGAGCGTGGCGGTGAGAAGTGGGGTCCACGGGTACTGGATCTGGATCTGCTGCTGTATGGCAAGAAACGGATTAATACGGCCGATCTGACCGTACCGCATCCGGGCTTGCATGAACGCGACTTTGTTATCATCCCGCTGGCTGAGATTGCCGGTAACCTCAATATCCCCGGCCATGGTCTACTGCATGGCCTGATCAGGAATTGCGAAACACATTCCCTGAAGAAATTGATTACCGGTAAATGAGCGTCGCGCATCCCGCTTATATCGTTATTGAAGGTCCGATTGGTGTTGGCAAGACCAGCCTGGCGCGCCGCCTGGCACAGACCTTCGAGAGCGACCTGCTGCTGGAGGATGCCGAGGAAAACCCCTTCCTGGAGCGTTTCTACCAGGACCCGCGCTCCGGTGCCCTGCCGGCACAGTTGTTCTTCCTGTTCCAGCGTGCACGCCAGATGCAGGCCATGCGCCAGGCCGACATGTTCCAGCCGGTGCGAGTGTCGGACTTTTTGATGGAGAAGGACCGCCTGTTTGCGGAACTGACCCTGGATGCGGATGAGCTCAAGCTGTATGACCGGGTCTATAGCCACCTGGCAGTGGAGTCGCCGGTTCCCGACCTGGTGATCTACCTGCAGGCCCCTGAAGAGGTGCTGCTGAAACGTATCGCCAGGCGCGGCAAGAATTATGAACGCAGGATTGATGCGCGTTACCTGAGACGCCTGTCCGATGCCTATACACGGCTGTTCCATTTTTATGACCAGGCCCCGCTGCTGATCGTGAACGCAGCCAACATCGACCTGATCAATAATGAGGATGATTACCAGGCCCTGCTGGAGCAGATCAGGGCCACCAACAGCGGCCGGCAGTACTTCAACCCCATGTCGGCGAGCATCTAGCACACTGCAGTATGGTTGGTGCGATGACTACGCCCGTAACCCTTGCCAGCCTGCAGCAGATGATGGTGCGGGGTGAGAAGATTGCCTGCCTGACTTGCTACGACAGCAGCTTCACCCGGGTACTCGAGTCCGCCGGGGTCGAGGTCTTCATCATCGGCGATTCACTGGGCATGGTCCTCAAGGGTCACGAGTCCACCGTACCGGTTACGGTCGCCGATATGATCTACCATGCCGCCAATGTGGCGCGCGTCGGGGAGTCCGCGCTGCGGGTGGTCGATATGCCATTCTCGAGTTATGTCAACCCCGATCAGGCGCTGGGCAATGCCGCACGTCTGATGGGCGAGGGCGGTGCCCACATGGTCAAGCTGGAGGGTGGCGCCAACAAGGCGGCTATCGTGGCACACCTGGTCGGGCATGGCATCCCTGTCTGTGGCCATATTGGCCTGCTGCCCCAGTCGGTCCACAAGCTCGGTGGCTACAAGGTACAGGGCCGGGATGACGCCGGTGCCCGGGCACTGCTGGATGATGCCCGGGCCCTGGAGGAGGCCGGCGCCGGGTTGCTGGTGACGGAATGCATACCGGCCGATCTGGCAACCCAAATAACCGCCGCGGTCACCATTCCCACCATCGGCATCGGCGCGGGGCCGGGCTGCGATGGTCAGGTACTGGTGCTCTACGACATGCTGGGTATCACCCCCGGCAAGCGCCCGAGGTTCGTCCGGGATTTCCTGCGCGACACGTGCAGTGTGCCAGCGGCAATCGAGGCCTATGTCGCCGCTGTCAAGAACGGTTCCTTCCCCGCGGCCGAACACTGTTTCTGATTGCCCTTCATGATAACCGCCCGCTCGGCAGCCGACCTGCGTGCCCGCGTTCGCGAGTGGCGCACCCGGGAGAACCGCATCGCCTTTGTCCCCACCATGGGCAACCTGCACGCCGGTCACATGCGGCTGGTGCGGCGCGCGCGCACCACTGCCGACCGGGTGGTCGTCAGTATCTTCGTCAATCCAATGCAGTTCGGTCGCGGCGAGGATTTCGCCAGCTACCCGCGCACTCTCGAGGCGGACAGCGCTGCCTTGATGGAGGCCGATGCGGACCTGCTGTTTGTCCCGGATGTCGAGGTTGTGTATCCGCGCGACCTGGAACAGATGACACGCGTCGAGGTACCCGCACTGGGCACCATCCTCTGCGGCGCATCCCGCCCCGGGCATTTTGCCGGGGTGACCACCGTGGTGGCCAAGCTGTTCAATCTGGTGCAGCCGGACAGTGCGGTGTTTGGCGAGAAGGATTACCAGCAGCTGGTGATCATCAGGCGCATGGTGGAGGACCTGAGCATACCGATCAGCATCGAGGGCATCCCCACTGTGCGTGAACCGGACGGCCTTGCGATGAGTTCGCGCAATCGCTACCTTGAGCCCCGTGAGCGGTCCATCGCGCCCGGCCTGTATCAGGCGCTCTGCGAGGCAGGGGACCGGCTCGGTGCCGGGGAGCGGGACTATGGCGCTGTCGAACAGGCAGCCCGGGAGACGCTCATCCGGGCCGGGTTCGAACCGGACTATGTCAGTATCCGCCGGGCGACAGACCTGGAGCCACCGATGTCAGACGATAAGGTCCTCAGGGTGCTGGCAGCGGCTTGGCTGGGCGGGGCGCGTTTGATTGACAATATCGAAGTAACAATTAGTTAAGTGAACTACTTAATGCAAGATGTATGTGGTTTTCTTGAACTTCCCAGTCCAAATCGGGATAATTCCAGATTGCTAATACAAGCAATGGGACTGACTCGGGAATGCAAATCACCCTGTTGAAATCCAAACTCCATCACGCCCGTGTGACGCACGCGGAACTCGAGTATGAGGGTTCCTGTGCCATCGACGGTCGCCTGCTCGAGGCTGCGAACATCCACGAGTTCGAACAGATCCAGATCTACAACCTGGATAACGGCGAGCGTTTCACCACCTATGCCATCCGCGCGCAGGATGGCAGCGGCACCATCTCCGTGAACGGTGCTGCGGCCCACAAGGCACGACCGGGTGATCGTGTCATCATTTGCACCTATGCGGTGCTGTCGCAGCAGGAAGCCATGGCCTTCAAGCCCACCCTGATCTACCTCGACGCAGATAACCGCATCAAGGACACCCGTCACGCCATTCCGGTGCAGGTCGCCTAGGCCAGTAGCAACATACGCGTTGCCTTGTCAGGCGACGATCAGGTACACACCCGCGATCATCATCACCCCGGCCGCCAGGTTGCGTGACAACCCGGTCTCGCCAAATAACCAGGCCCCGTAGAGCATGCCGAACAGCAGGCTGGTGCGTTTCACCGCGATCATGTATGCCACCTCGACGTGCTCGATGGCATAGAAATGGGTCAGGACCATGGCACCCATGAACAGCCCCACCAGCAGGTAGGCCCAGGGGTGATGGCCAAGGGCGCGCCAGCTGCGTACATCGCGCGAGGCGAAGATCAGTGTGGCTGCGATACCCAGTATCACAAAATAGAACGGGCCGAAGAATCCGGGCGACACATACTGCAGTGCCCCTTTACCCAGTACCGAGGTCAAGCTGTAGAGTGCGGCCGTCAATAGCATCAGCCGTGAGCCGCGCTCACGGACAATCGCGCGGAACGGTGCCAGGATGTCCAGCCCCTGACCGTTGTTAGCTGTCTTCAGGTTCAGCAGCCAGGCCCCGCACACCACCAGTGCAATCCCGACAAAGCCTGTCCAGCTGACCGTTTCACCGAGCAGCACATAGCCCGTGGCGATGTTGAACACCGGGGTGAAGGCGAGGTAGGGCAAGGTCAGTGACAAGGGGCATTCCCGGATCGCCGTCATGTAGAGCCACATGGCAAGGATTTCCAGCGGCAACAGGGCGGCCACCCAGCCCCAGAACGGCAGCGGGAGCACTGGCCAGGATTGCAGCAACAACATCGGCAGCAGCAGAACCCCGGTCATGCCGAATCGCACCAGCACCAGTTCACCCGGGCGCAAATGCGACAGCTGGCGTTTTGTCAGGGTGTCGGCGGTGGCGAGAAAGAATGCCGAGAGCAGGGTCAGGGCAAACCAATGCATGAGGTGGTATCTCGTATGGATGCCGCTAATGCCGGCATTGCAGCGGGCCAGGGATCTGCCTGGCACGGCAGGCGCGTTGCATCACTGGTTATTGGCAGACTGTCCATTGTCAATTATCAGGCATATCGTGCCGGGCAGGTCATGACCGCCGCAGGGGATCTCCAGCTGGCAGTGCGCTGCCCCGGTTGCCGGTCCCCCCTTTGCCCCCCTTTGGCGGGTCTTCGCTACACAAATTATAAATAACTGATAAATAAGTGGAAGAATGTATGTTCCGGGTAGGCCATTTCAGTATGCCAGCGGCATCCATGATACCTCATAGGTGAAGCCACTGGCTGCCAGTGGCTTAGGGCGAGCTCCGATCCCTAATGCTGGCATGTAATTTGCCGTTTATATCTCATTGATGAATAAAGCCATCCGATCCGTCGGTTTATTGACGTTATGACCGGGCCTTTATGGCCTTGGGGTATCACATGGAATCACCTGCACAAGTTACATCGCGCAAGTTCGAGGCCGCCGTCAAGGCGGGCGGGCTTGAGATCCTGAAGTTCAAGATCCCGGGGATGCGGCTGTGTGCACCACTGGACAACGCCATCAAGGTCTTGCCGCTGATGGAGTTGCAGCCGGTACCCGGGGCACCCCGTTACCTGCGCGGCCTGATGAACCTGCACGGTCGCGATATCCCGGTGATCGATCTGGCCGCCCGGCTCGGTTATGGCGGTTATACCCGCTATACCCTTGAGACTCCCATCCTGTTGTGTGAATACGAGGGGCTGTGGTCCGGTCTGGTCGTCGACAAGGTCATCGGCGTTGAAACCCTGGAACAGGATGCGTGGCAGCAGACGCCCGCCTTCGACAATGCTGGCCTGCTGTTGTCTGGCACCGTGCAGACACAGTTCGGCTCATTGCAGGTGCTGTGCATCGAAAACGTAATCGCGATCGATATGGGCGCGACGCACAGTCCAGTCGCACCCGGTGATGACGACAAGGAGGTGTCCGCGTGACCGGGGCAGCCAGCCAGTCGGGTAGTTGCACCGGTATCAGGCCGGTGACCCGGGAGCAGGAGGAAGAGTTGTGTAATTACCTGCGCATCCGTACCGGTATCGTTATCCAGGAGCATCAGCGTGACAACCTGCGTGACACAATGCAGCGCGCAGTCGTCCGTTTCGGTTATGCACAAGCAGGTGACTATATTCAGCGACTCCACGAATGCCGTCCGGACAGCGAGGAACTGGAATTCCTGATGGCCAGTGTCACCGTCGGGGAGAGCTACTTCTTCCGGGACAAGATCCAGATGGAGTTCCTGCGCACCGGATGGTTGTCGCAGCTCATGGCACGAAAAAGGGGCCAGCCCGGTTCAATCCGCGTCTGGAGCGCAGGCTGCTCGCATGGTCAGGAGATTTATTCCATGGCGATCATGCTGCGCGAAGCGCTACCTGGCGCTGCGCGCTGGAACCTGCAGCTGCATGCAACCGATATCAATGCCGAGGCCTTGACTGCCGCTGTCGCGGCCCGCTACAGCGTATGGTCATTCCGCGCCACACCCGAAACGGTGTGCGAGCGCTACTTCAAACGCATAGGGGAAGACTACCAGCTGCAGGAGGAAATACGTTCGATGGTAAATTTTTCCTACCTGAACCTGGTCGAGGATGAATTCCCCATGATAGCCGGTGGCCTGTATTCGATGGACCTCATCCTGTGCCGCAATGTTTTTATCTACTTCGATGCCACTACTGTTGTGGCAGTGATGAAGAAATTCGCCCGCTGCCTGGCTCCCGGCGGGTTGCTGGTGCTGGGCGGAGCCGATCTTGTCAATACCGACGTCGAGGGACTGGAACTGCAACAGGCCGGGGGCGTTTTTTATTACCGGCGCCCGGAAGCGGGTACGGTCGCCGTTGCAGGGGAGCCGGAGTCCGTATCCCTGGATGATTTCACCGACACGGATGATGTGCCGGATCCGGCATCCCGCGTAGAGGTATCACAGGATGGTGCCACGCCGGAAAAAGAAAACCCTATCGAGACGATTGCCCGCCTGGCCGCGCAGCAATGTTGGACCGGGGTCCTTATGGCGGCAGACCGGTACATCGCCGCGCAGGGGGAGAATGCCGGCGTGCTGCTTCACAAGGCCGGTGCCCTTGCCAATCTGGGGCGGCTCGAGGCGGCGGAGCAAGTGTCTCTGCAGGTCATGATGCTGGAGCCGATGGAGAAGTATGCCCACTTTTTGAATGCCCTTGTCCTGATTGAACGCGATAAGCTTGGTGCTGCCGAGAATGGCATGCGCAAATCGCTCTATATCGATCCCCGGTTTCTGGAGGCGCACTACCAGCTGGGGCTGCTGCAACTACGCCAGGGGCGCCATGAACAGGGCGTGAAGAGTCTGATGAATGCCCTGGATATCGCCGCGACGGGTGACCCGGAACATGCTATTCACGGTGCTCCCGAAATGACCTATAAGCGGATGACGGAAGTGCTGCGCAGGGAGATTGAGATCTACAGCAGCAGGGATGTGGAGCGATCACAATGAGTGGCGGGCAATCAGGAAAACCGGATACGCCGGATTTACCGGAAGCGGCAGAGATGCAGGCTGCCTGGATGCCGGAATCCGCAGAGGCACACAGGCTGTTGCGCGAGCGCGCCATGCTGTTCGCACAGCCGGAGGCCGCGGACGAGACGGTGCTGGTGCGGGAGCCCTACATTCGTTTCCGGCTGGGTGCACAGGAACACTACGGAATCGCCTTTAAGCAGGTGGAAGAGATCATGGATGCCGGGAGCATTTGTCCAGTCCCTGGGACACCCGGATTTGTTCGGGGGGTGAGGAACCGGCGCGGTGAGATGTTGACCGTGCTGGACCTGAAGGAGTTCTTTCGACCGGCGCGTGACGAGGAATACTCAGAAGATGCCCTCATTATCGTGGTCAGGTCGCAGGAGATGATGGCAGGGATACTTGTAAACGAGGTCATCGGTAACGACGAGTTCATTGCCTCCGAACTCGATCCAGTGTTGCCGGCAAGCGGGATACGTGATCTGCAGCACCTGCGCGGCATCTACAGAGGGCAGATTGCGATACTGGATATGGAGTCATTATTCAATGACCCGGTGATGAATGTGAGTAAACCGGTTGGCGCGAGCTGACCCGACACCAGGAGAGAACCGATGGCAGCAAACTTGCAGGAGCAGGACAGTGAACTGGTACGGCACATGGGCATTGACCATATGGAGCAGCAATCCCGCAAGGCATTCATCGATTTTGGCAGGGAGGATGTCCAGCTGTTGCGTGAACTAAAGCCGCTGATCGATGAAAACGCCGATTTTATCGTTGATGGTTTCTACCACAATATCGAACGCTACGAGGAGCTGATCTCGATCATCCGCGATGCGGGTTCGTCGATCGACCGTCTGAAGGCGGCGCAGAAGCAATACCTGCTGGAACTGTTCGACGGTGATTATGGCAGTGCCTACGTGGAGCGCCGACTGAAAATCGGTATCGTGCACAACAAGATCGGGCTGACGCCGCGCTGGTACCTGGGGAGCTACAGTGTCTACTCACAGCTGATCTTTCCGCTGATTCACAGGAAATATCGCTTCAATACCGGCAAGGCGATGAAGGCGGTGATGGCCGTTAACAAGATCCTGACCTTTGATGCGCAACTTGCTATCGATACCTATATCAACGCGGTCATGATGGACCTGAAGAGTGTGTCCCTTTCCAAGGGCGATATCGAGAACACGGTGAGCAACTATCGCGAGTTCATCGAAGGGGTGGCTATCGGTGACCTGTCCCAGACCATAGAAGTCAGCGGCGATGATGACCTGGGCCAGCTGGGTTCACAACTCAACACGATGACGCAAAGCCTTGCCGCCATGGCGCGCCAGACCAGCGAGGCCAGCAACAGCATGTCGGTTACCCTGAACCAGATGCTGGGTACAGTCAGTGTTCAGTCCTCAGGTGCCTCGGAGCAGGCCGCGGCAGTCAACGAGGCGACCACTACGCTCGAGGAGATCCGGGCAATTTCCATGCAGACGCAGGAAAAGGCCGAGGCACTGGGCTCCACCGCAGAGCGCACGCGCAAGGAAGGCGAAAGAGGCATGGAGGCCGTCGAGCAGACGATTTCCGGCATGAAGTCGATCCGGGAAAAGGTGGAAGGTATCGCCGAGAACATCCTGGCTTTGAGTGAACAGACCCAGCAGATCGGCGAAATCACTGGGACGGTTAGCAATTTGGCGCACCAGCTGAAGATGCTTGCACTTAACGCGTCGATCGAGGCCGCCAAGGCCGGTGATGCCGGCAAGGGGTTCGCAGTCGTGGCCGCCGAGGTGAAGAACCTGGCGGAACAGTCGCAACAGGCGACCGCGCAGGTAAATGGCAT
Source organism: uncultured Ectothiorhodospiraceae bacterium (assembly GCA_947259415.1). Lineage (GTDB taxonomy): Bacteria > Pseudomonadota > Gammaproteobacteria > UBA9214 > UBA9214 > CAMYJZ01. The sequence continues at coordinate 194,742 of CAMYMI010000006.1, forward strand.
CCTGCAAGAAATCCAGCACGCCACTGACAAGGCGGTCATGGTTACTGAAGAAGGCAGCAAGGATGTGGACCAGGGCATGAACCTGGTCGACAAGGCAGGCACCACCGTGCGCAAGCTGACCGAAGTGATCAAGGAGAGCGCCCTGGCAAGCCAGCAGATTGCCGCTTCGGTGCGCCAGGAGGCAACCGGCATCGACCAGATCACCACCGCGATGAGCGATATCAACAGCGCAACATCCCAGTTCGTCGGCGCCACCCAGCAGACACGGGAGGCAGCCGAGGATCTGGGCCGGGTGGCCAATCAGCTGCGCGAGAGTGCCAATGCCTACAAGCTTTAGCTTGCACGTAGCGCAGACAACGAGGCAGCGGGTCTGATAATGGACATCGATCCGAAGCTGATGGAGCAACTGCTCGAGACCTTCCGGGTGGAGCTCGATGAGCAGCTGCAGGCCATCACCGAGGGCCTGCTGCACCTGGAGAAGCATCAGCAGGCCGATACCCGCCAGGAAATTCTCAAGCGGATATTTCGTGCGGCGCACAATATCAAGGGTGCTGCCCGCGGTGTCGGGATTGCCGAGGTGGCGAAAATTGCCCATCACCTGGAGTCGCTGCTCAGTGCCCTTAAGGAAAGCAACATGCCCCCAACTGCCGGTTTGATCGACCTTTGCCTTGAGGCTATCGACAAGACCTGGCAGTCCATGAAGGCATATGACGCGGGTGCCGCGACCGATTTCGATATGCAGTCGCTGCTGGAGCGACTGGAGCAAGCGTCCTGCCTGTCATCTGCGCTGGAAAGTGAACCGGAATCAAACCCGCAACCGATACCTGCACTGGTAGCGGAACCGGATACCCCCGGGAGATCGACTGAGATCGCTGCTGGCGTTGACAGTGGCAAGACCCGGCCGAATTCGCAGACCATGCCGCAGGATGAAACGCAGTCCATGGCAGTCGCCAGTAGTCGGGATGACTCACCAGGTGGAGTGGAGGTGGTCCGGGTGACAACAGACAAGCTCGACCGGGTATCGGGCCTAACCGAGGAGTTGCAGGTCACAAAGATCGGGCTGGATGAACAGTTCCGCGGTGTGCAGGAGGTCGTGGATGACATAAATGCCCTGTCACGGACCTGGACAAACTCGAACTGCCTGAAGACGCAAAAACAGGCTGCACTGCCCGATGAACTGCAGCACCTGATCGCCAGCAGCAGGGAGGCGCTTGCCTCGCTGGGCAGAACAACATCGCACATACAGAAACAGATGCGCGCAACCCATAACCGTGTGGGTCTTGCATCATCATCACTGCAGTCAGAAGTGCGGATGTTGCGTCTGGTGCCCGTAGCCAGCGTTCTCAGACCCTTGCTGCGGCCGATGCGTGACCTGGCACGCGAATTGGGAAAGTCGGTCACCCTGCATATCGCGGGCGATGACGTCGAGATGGACCGGGTGGTGCTGGAGGGAGTGCGAGATCCGCTGGTACATCTGCTGCGCAATGCCATCGACCACGGTATCGAGGCGCCCGCGGAGCGGCGCGATTCGGGCAAGCAGGAGGAAGGGAATATTTCCATCGATATACATTGCGAAGGTGGTGAAATCATCATCAGCGTGCGTGATGACGGTGCCGGAATCGATCCCCGGCACATCGGCCGGGCAGCGGTCAGGAATAAACTCATAAAGCCGGTCGAGCTGGACGGCATGAGTGACAGGGAGTTGCTGGACCTCGTTTTCCGGCCCGGCTTCTCCAGCCGGGAGTCGGTGAGCACGGTGTCTGGTCGCGGGGTTGGCCTGGATGTCGTGTATGAGAACCTTGCCGATTTGAAGGGCAGTGTGCGACTCGAGTCCGAACCAGGCCAAGGCACGCGTTTTGAATTGCGTATGCCGCTCACCCTGACAACGGAGCGTGGACTGCAGGTGCGGGTAGGCCAACAGAGGTTCGTGCTGCCCAGTGTATCGGTAGATCGCATCCTCGACCTGCTGCCCGAGCAGATTGTCGAGGTCGCGGCCGGTCAGGTGATCCTGATCAACAAGCGCCCCGTGCCGCTGCGCGAACTGGGCGCAACCCTCGGCTTGGAAGGCGACACGTATACCGATCTCACGCGACTGCCAATCGTGGTGATCTCGAAGGGGTGGCGCATGGTGGCCTTTGTAGTCGACGAGGTGGTCGGGGAGCGAGAAATCATCATCAAGCCACTGACGCGGCCGCTGGTCTCGGTCAGCAATATAACCGGAGCTACGCTGACCGGCAGCGGCGACATCATGATGGTGCTCAATACCGGCGACCTGATTGAAACAGCGTTGAGTGTAACGTTCGGCACCCCGATGGTGAATTCGGTCATGGATGAGGCAGAGGCGGCCAGCCCACGCGTGCTCATTGTGGACGATTCGTTAACCACACGGACCCTTGAACGCAACATCCTCGAATACCAGGGCTACGAAGTTACCGTGGCCACCGACGGTCAGCAGGCCTGGGAAACCCTGCAGGACCAGAGCTTTGACCTGGTTGTCTCGGACATCGAGATGCCCAGAATGGACGGTTTCGAACTGACCGAGCGCATTAAGCAAAATGAGCGGCTGGCCGATATACCCGTAATTATTGTCTCTTCGCTGGCTGCAGACGCGGAAAAGCAGCGCGGCATCGAAGTGGGTGCGGATGCCTATATCGTCAAGGGCCAGTTTGAGACACAAGCCCTGCTTGAGGTGGTGCGACGCTTTGTTTAACCGCCGCTGCGATGGCTCAAGCACACCAGGATCGGGATAAAATAATGATACGTGTACTGATTGCTGATGATTCCGGGACCATCGCCCTGATACTCCGGTCGATCCTGGAACGCGAGCCCGATATCGAGGTAATCGGGCATGCCCGCAATGGGGAAGAGGCACTGCGGCTCACCATTGAGCTCAAGCCAGACCTGGTGACCATGGATATCCGTATGCCGGTCATGGACGGTCTGGAGGCAACCCGTCGCATCATGGCGGAGCAACCAACACCGATCGTCGTGGTGTCCGGCAATGTTAATAACGAGGAAGCGAAGGTCAGCTTTCGCGCCCTTGATGAAGGAGCGCTGGCGGTCCTGGAAAAGCCCAATGGTATGTGCGAGCAGCAGGAATACCTGGATATTAACTGGGAACTGGTCGACACCGTGCGTGCCATGGCCGATCTGCGCGTCCTGCGCCGGATCAACCGCAAGCCGCATCGGACAAGTGGGCCACTCCCTCCGGTGCAGCCCGGTGCAGCACGTAGACAACTGGAGCTGCTCGCCATTGGCTGTTCCACCGGCGGTCCGCAGGCACTAGAGGTGATCCTCCCGGGCCTGCCCGCCGATTTCCCGGTTCCGGTCGTGATCGTGCAGCATATCTCGGCCGGTTACATGAGCGGCATGATTGAATGGCTGCAGCAGTCGGTGCAGCTTGAACTCAAACTGGCCAGGGACGGAGAGGAGTTGCGCCCCGGTGTGGTCTATTTTGCGCCGGACGAATGCCACATGGAGGTCAGGCGCTGCGGCGAGCAGCTGGTCGCGACCCTTGTCGAGGGTGAGCCGGTCAACCGATTCTGTCCTTCCAGTACCCCGTTGCTGGAGTCAGTGGCGACGGCATGTCCGGGCAGTGCCCTGGGCATATTGCTTACCGGTATGGGCGTTGACGGAGCTGCGGGCCTGCTGCGCATGCGCCAGGCGGGCTGTCACACCATTGTACAGGACAGGGAAACCGCCGTGGTCTATGGCATGCCGGAAACGGCGCTGGGCCTGGACGCTGTTGACCGAATTGTGCGGCTTGAGAACATGGCAGCCTACCTGAAAGAAGCGGCAGCACGTCAGACCATGGCAAGGGCTAACCCGGCGGACCGGTCGGCGTGATGGTGAATATTTTAAAAGCAGCTAGTGCCTTGAACGATGATAGGGCAACAGGAGAAGACAGATGAAAGCACTGGTAATTGAAGACGGCAAGATCCATCGGCAGATGATCGGGCTGGTGCTGGAGGCACTCGAGGTGGAAGTGCACATGGTGCCATCGGCCGAGGAGGGGCTGGCTGCACTGGCTGGGGAGACATTCGACCTGATTTCGCTCGACCTCCATCTGCCCGACATGGACGGTCTTGAATTGTGCCGCCGCCTGCGAACCAATGAGATGACACGCCTGTTGCCAATTGTACTGCTGACTTCGGAGGACGCCGAGTCGACACTTAAAATGGCTTACGGGGCCGGTGTCACCGAGGTCCTGCGCAAGACCAGTATCGAGGAGCTGCAGAAAACCTTCACGCATCTGGTAAACCGCCTGCGCAGGATTCACACTGGCCGGGTACTGTACGTGGAGGACAGTCCAACCACGGCACAGCTGACCATCAACACCCTCAACGAGATGGGCCTTGAGGTTGACCATCACCAGAGTGGTGAGGATGCCCTGGAAGCCTTCTGGAAGCGCGATTACGATGTCGTGATTACAGACGTCGTGCTGGAGGGTGAGATGAGCGGGCTGAACGTGGTGCGTGGTATACGCTCTGCGCCTACCGAGAAACGCGAAATTCCCGTACTGGCCGTCTCCGGGCACGAGGACATGTCGCGCCGCGTTGAGATCCTGCGTTCGGGGGCAAACGACTACATCGAGAAGCCGATTGTCGAGGACGAGTTCAAGGCCCGCCTGGGGAATCTCATTACCAGCAAGCAGCTGCTTGACCAGGTCAGGTCGCAGCAGGAAGAGTTACGTAAACTGGCCGTCACCGACCAGCTGACTGGTCTGTATAACAGGACCTACCTGGCAGAGACTGCGCAGAAGTATGTCAGCAGCGCCATCCGCCACCAGGAATCGATCAGCCTGCTGATGCTGGACCTGGACAAGTTCAAGGACATCAATGATAGCCTTGGGCATGCGGTGGGTGACAAGGTACTCGCGGCGATTGGCCGGATGCTGACATCGCGTTGTCGAGAGGAGGATGTGGTGGCGCGTTTCGGCGGTGAGGAGTTCATCATACTGCTGCCGCGTTGCGACCTGGAAAATGCGATCTACAAGGCAGAGCACCTGTGCCAGTTCATCCATGAATTGCAGCCCGAGGGCCTGACGGTCAGTGCCAGTTTCGGGGTATCCAGCATCCACCAGGGCGGACGCCACATCGACTTCGAGAGACTCCTCAAGGAGGCCGACACGGCCCTCTATGCAGCCAAGGACAATGGCCGCAACCGTGTTGAGGTGTTCAGCGAGGACTGCCTGAAGGCCAGCGCCTGACAGGGTGCCTCTGCATCCACTGTTCCGCCATACCGGGGTTGAAATCGGTTACCATCGATTTTCGTACCCCAGCCGTAGCAGGCAACCATGCCGCAAGACCCCGCACCGCCAGGCTGCCCATTGCCTTCGCAACCCGATGACACGGGCCTGACAGTCATCAATATCAGTCCGCCGCAACCCGTTGACGATTATCGCGAGGCCATGGCCCTGGCCGACAGCGCCGCGAGAAACTACCTGGGTGCTTCCATGTTGATAGCCTGGTACGACCGTGACCGGGATTTCGAATCACCACAGCATGCCAGTGAATGCCACCAGGACAGTGCCGTACCGGGGTATGTGGATTACGGACTGAGCCATGGCGCGACCCTCAAGGTGGTCATCGAGCTGGGGCGCTTCGTGTTCTTCTATATGCCGGTTGAGCTATAACGGCAACCGCAAGGGGCCATCAGGCAATGCTGCGTTGTTTCTCGGTATCCGGGGGGTCGACATCCGAGTGTAGCGGTTCTGCTTCCAGCCAGTCGATCAGGTCCTGCCAGTGTTCCCGGTCCACGCGTGTGAGAGTGGCCTTCATGTCGTGGATACCGATGCCGTCAGCTGAGGCGTGCACATAGTTTTGCGAATCACGCAGGCAGGCCACCGGGGACAGGTCTTTCTCTTCGAGGAACTTCATCAATGTCTGGAACGCGCGCGTGTTGCGCCGCACCCGGTTGGCCACAATGGCGAGGGAGGCGTCGGGGGCATGCAGGCGCACCTCCTTGTCCAGCTGCATGATGAAATCCGAGGTCACGCAGGAGTCGATGGTCGACGGCAGTATCGGCACGATAATGGCCCAGGCATCGCGCAGGATCTCGATCAGCTCCATGCGTTTCAGGGATGCCGGCGTGTCCAGGATGAGTCGCTGTGTACCGGGTGGCACGCGCAGCTGGAACGAGCGGGTGATATTTTCTTCCGGTGAATGCGCGGCTGCGACGCCGTAGATTCCTGCCAGGTGCTCTGGCCGCTGTGCGAGCCAGCGCGCGGCAGAATCCTGCGGATCGTAGTCGAACAGGGCGGTCGGATAGCCGTGGGAGGCATAATAGCTCGCCAGGTTGGTGGACAAGGTCGTTTTGCCGCATCCACCCTTGCTGTTGATGACTACGATCTTTCGAATCATTCTGAATCCTGAAGTACTGAACCCAATTCTAGGCTGCCGGATCGGGCAGAGTCTACTACGAGTGGCGTGAGTATGGCGCGGGATACTTCCCTGTTCCAGAAAAATCGCGTCATCTCCCGTCTGTTTGGGTAGCGGTGACAAGCGTGCCGCCGACCCCGCCGGCTGTCTGTCGGGGCGCCCCGCATCTGGCGTATGATGGCGTAATCGCCCCTTGTTGCGGTGTCTGTCGGTCATTCCGACCGTCAGTCACGCCAGGTGGTTCTGTACTAATTATTGAATAATATCATTGGCTTGGAGTAGGTCATGACAAACCATCATCAGAAACTGGCGCGGGAGATCGTAGAGGGTTTCCGCAATTCCCTCAGTGGCGAGGCGCGTGAATACATCAGCGAGTCACAACTCGAGGATCTTGCTCAGATTATCCACCGGGCGCTTGCCCAGGAGCGCGGGCACATCGCGGATCTCATGGAGGCGGTCGTCAGGTCGCTGCGCAGCGGGGTCGACAAGCCCGAACTTGGCCTGTAGCCGGGTACCCGCCCTGCGTGCATGGCGGCCTGAAGGGCGGTCCTAGGCCTTGTTCTTCAATCGTTCCATGGCGATCTCGCGCATGCGGAATTTCTGCAGCTTGCCGGTCACGGTTATCGGGAATTCATCGACAAACCAGATGTACTCCGGGATCTTGAAGTGCGCGATGTTGCCCTTGCAGAACGCGCGTATCTCTTCCTCCGTGACCCGTTCGCCCGCATGCAGCTGGATCCATGCCATGACCTGTTCCCCATAAAATTCGTCGGGCACACCGAACACCGCCACCTCGGTGACCTTGGGGTGGGTAAAGATAAAGTCCTCGATCTCGCGCGGGTAGATATTCTCTCCGCCGCGGATGATCATTTCCTTGAGGCGCCCGGTAATCTGCAGGTAACCATCGGCGTCCATGCTGCCCAGATCACCGGAATACAACCAGCCGTGCCGGTCCACGGCCTGCGCGGTTGCCTCGGGATCACCATAGTAGCCCTGCATGATGTGGTAACCGCGAAAACAGATCTCACCGATCTCGCCCAGCGCCAGGGTCTGACCGCTGCCGGTATCGACCACCTTGACCTCCTGGTGAGGCAG
>CAMYMI010000007.1 GCA_947259415.1 uncultured Ectothiorhodospiraceae bacterium
CTAAAGTTGGCGGAGAGGGAGGGATTCGAACCCTCGATGGGCTTTTAACCCATACTCCCTTAGCAGGGGAGCGCCTTCAGCCACTCGGCCACCTCTCCATTTCTTCCGGCAGTCGAAAGCGGCACGCTGACCACCATCAGAGGATGGCGTAGCATACCGTTGCGTTTATTTGAGGTAAAGCCGGGAACCGGCCGAAACGTGCTTGATCAGGATGACCCGGAACTACTGGAGGGTTCCTGGACCTGTTCCTGCTTGATTCGGTCGTAGATTTCTTCCCGGTGCACTGCGACATCCTTGGGTGCATTGACTCCGATCCTGACCTGATTACCCTTGACGCCAAGTACGGTGACCGTCACATCATCACCTATCATCAACGTCTCGCCCACCCTGCGTGTGAGTATCAACATTATTCCCTCTCCTTGTTTTCTGTGTTCCCTGCCAAAGGGTTTATGGCTCTTATTAGAACTGACCGGCCATGTCGTTATTTTTTCGGCTTTTGCGATGAACACTAAAGCCCCACCGTATTTTCGGTAGATTTATAAAGAGGATAGCACACCCCTCTAGAAAGGGTGTTAATACTGGTACGTAAAGTAGGTTTTATTTGACTGATTCTAAACCGTTGCCGGTTGAGCCAGATCAAAGGCGTCATGGAGTGTGCGAACGCCAAGCTCGAGGTACTTTTCATCCACCACGACAGAGATCTTGATCTCGGAAGTGGAAATCATACGGATATTTACCCCTTCCTTGGCCAAGGCCCCGAACATGGTCGATGCAATACCGGCGTGCGAACGCATGCCGACACCCACCAGTGAGATCTTCACGATCTTGTCGTCCCCGGAGACCTCGCGGGCGCCGAGCTTGTTGGCTGTCTGCTGCAGGATGCCCAGTCCCTTGGTGTAGTCGTTGCGGTGAACTGTGAAGGTGAAGTCCGTGGTCGCACCATCAGGTGCCACATTCTGAATAATCATGTCCACCTCGATATTGGCATCGGCAATCGGGCCCAGCAGTTGGTGTGCCACACCGGGCCGGTCCGGCACACCCAGTACGGTCAGCTTGGCCTCGTCACGATTAAAGGCAATGCCTGAGATCAATGCCTGTTCCATGTTCTCATCCTCGTAGGTTATGAGCGTACCCTCGCCTTCCTCGAACGAGGACAGTACACGCAGCGGCACGTTGTAACGGCCGGCAAAACTGACGGAGCGTATCTGCAGCACCTTCGAGCCCAGGCTGGCCATTTCCAGCATTTCCTCAAAGGTAATCCGATCCAGGCGGCGCGCTTCCGGGACCACCCGTGGGTCGGTGGTATACACGCCATCGACATCGGTATAGATCTGGCACTCGTCCGCCTTGAGTGCCGCGGCCAGAGCCACCGCCGTGGTATCGGAGCCGCCACGGCCGAGGGTGGTGATATTGCCGTCCTCGTCCACACCCTGGAATCCCGCCACGACCACCACCCGGCCAGCCGCCAGGTCCGCGTGGATCCGCTTGTCGTCGATTTCCTGGATGCGTGCCTTGTTATGGGCACTGTCTGTAAGGATGTGTACCTGGGTCCCGGTATAGGAGCGCGCCGGACAGCCACGCTTCTCCAGCGCCATGCTCAGCAGGGCAATCGTGACCTGCTCCCCGGTGGACAGCAGCACATCGAGTTCGCGTGGCACCGGCGCCTCGGTGATGCCGGCCGCCAGCGATAACAGCCGGTCGGTCTCGCCGCTCATGGCCGATACGACGACCACAATGTCGTTACCCCTGTCACGCCAGCGAAGTACCTTGCCGGCGACATCCTCGATGCGCTCCGTGCTGCCGACCGAGGTGCCGCCGTATTTTTGAACGATCAGTGCCATATTAGGTTCTGCTTTATAAATGCCTGACAACCTATTGTCATAAAATGAAAATATATTAAAGCCAGAGATTAAACTGCAGCAGGCAGCCGGTATTAAAGTAGTCAGCTACCGACCCGCTCCTGTACCCAGCTGGTGACGGACTGCAGGGCGGCATCGAGGTGTTCAGGCTGGTTGCCGCCCGCCTGGGCCATATCGGGCCGTCCACCGCCCTTGCCACCCACCTGGCTGGCCACCGCATTGACCAGTTCACCCGCCTTGATCCGGTCGGTCTGGTCCTTGGTGACACCGGCGACAATGCTCACCTTGCCACCGTCGACCGTTCCCAGCACCACGGCCGCTGAACCCAGCTTGTTCTTCAGCTGGTCGAGGGTCTCGCGCAGGGACTTGCTGTCGGCGCCGTCCAGCCGGGCAGCCAGTACCTTGATACCGTTGACCTCGACCGCCCGGGTCGCCAGGTCACTGCCCTGGCTGCTGGCAAGCTTACCCTTGAGCTGTTGCAGCTCCTTTTCCAGGCGGCGGTTCTTCTCCAGCAGCTGGGCGACCTTTTCATCGACATCGTCACGGCCACCCTTGACCAGTTCGGCGATACGCTGCAGGCGGCTTTCATTGTTGCTCACCCACTGCAGGGCACGTTCCCCGGTGACCGCCTCGATGCGCCGCACGCCCGCGGCGATGCCGCTTTCCGCGGTGATCTTCAGCAGCCCGATATCACCGGCATGGCTCACGTGAGTACCCCCGCACAGTTCGACCGAGAACTCGCCGATCGACAGGACCCGCACCTTGTCACCGTACTTCTCGCCGAACAGCGCCATGGCGCCCGAGGCCAGCGCATCATCGACCGACATCACCCGGGTCTCGGCCAGTGCATTGGTCCGCACCTGTTCGTTGACCAGTGCCTCGATCTGCACGAGTTGTGCGGGCGTCAGCGGTTCGTAATGGGTGAAGTCGAAACGCAATCGCTCCGGCCCCACCAGCGAGCCCTTCTGCTGCACATGGTCGCCCAGCACCTGGCGCAAGGCAGCGTGCAGCAAATGGGTCCCGGAATGGTTGAGCACCGTGGCCTGGCGGCGTACTGCATCGACACGCGCCTCGACGCGCTCGCTCTGCTGCAGGCTGCCGTGCTCCAGCCTGCCAAGATGGGCAATCACGCCCTGGCCCTGTTTCTGGGTGTCGCTCACCACGAAACGCGCCGTGGCAGTTTCAAGCCAGCCGCGGTCGCCGACCTGGCCGCCGGATTCGGCATAGAACGGTGTGTGTTCGAGGATCACGACGCCCGCCTCGCCCGTCTCCAGTCGCTCCACGGGCTCACTGTCGCGAAACAGGGCGGTGATAACGGACTCATCCGCCAGCCGGTCGTAGCCGGTGAACTCCGTGCAGCCCTCGATCTCGAGGCCAGCAGAGTAATCCGCCTCGAAGTGGCTCGCCGCGCGCGCGCGTTCACGCTGGCCCTGCATCGCCTGCTCGAAGCCTTCAGTGTCGAGGCTCAGTCCACGCTCGCGGGCGATGTCGGCGGTCAGGTCGACGGGAAAACCGTAGGTGTCATACAGTTTGAACACGGTCTCACCGGGAATCACCGTGCCCGTTATCACCGCCAGGTCATCCTCGAGGATGCGCATGCCCTGCTCCAGGGTGTCGGCAAAGCGCTCCTCTTCCAGTCGCAGGATGCGTTCCACGTTTGCCTGGTTATCTTTCAGTTCCGGATAGGCCGCGCCCATGTCGCTGACCAGCGGTTCAACCAGCTTGTAGAAGAACGGCGGCTCCGCTCCCAGACGGTAACCGTGACGCACGGCACGGCGAATAATGCGGCGCAGTACATAGCCGCGGCCTTCATTGGAGGGCAGCACCCCGTCGACCGCCAGGAAGGCACAGGAGCGGATGTGATCGGCAATCACGTTGAGAGAGTTGTTATCCAGGTCACGGGTAGATGTGATTTCGGCCGCGCGCCTGACCAGGTTGCGAAACAGGTCGATTTCGTAGTTGCTGTGCACACCCTGCATCACGGCCGCCAGCCGTTCCAGCCCCATGCCGGTGTCGACTGAAGGCCTGGGCAGCGGGTGCAGCGTGCCTTCCGCATCCCGGTCGTATTGCATGAAGACCAGGTTCCAGATCTCGACATAGCGATCGTCGTCCGCATCCGGGGTTCCCGGTGGTCCCCCAGGGATCTCCGGCCCATGGTCGTAGAAGATCTCGGTACAGGGACCACAGGGCCCGGTCTCGCCCATCGACCAGAAATTGTCCGAGGTGCCGATCCGGCTGAAGCGCGCGGGATCGACCTTGATTTCCTCAAGCCAGATAGCCGCGGCCTCGTCGTCTTCGTCGAACACGGTGACCCAGAGTCTTTCCGCCGGGATCTTGAGCTCCCCGGTCAGGAACTCCCAGGCATAGCCGATCGCCTCGCGCTTGAAGTAATCACCGAAGCTGAAGTTGCCCAGCATCTCGAAGAAGGTGTGGTGACGCGCGGTGTAGCCGACATTTTCCAGATCATTGTGCTTGCCGCCGGCACGCACACAGCGCTGGCTGCTGGCGGCACGGACATAGTCGCACTGCTCTTTGCCGAGGAACACGTCCTTGAACTGCACCATGCCTGCATTCACGAACAGCAGCGTGGGATCGTTGACAGGTACCAGCGAACTGGATGCCACGATCGCATGGTCGCGCGCCCTGAAGAATTCCAGGAAGGCGGTACGAAGCTCTGCACTGCTGTTCATAAACAAACGTTCCGGATGGCCCTTGGCGGCCGTAGCTGGTTGAAAAGCTCGGGCTTTTATTATTCAGACATTGGCGCCGGAAAGAAATACCTTTTAGGTATTAGATCACTGCTGTCCTGCATTTATGCCTTCTCCCATTCAAGGGGAGAAGGTTAGGATGGAGGGCAGCCCTCACCCTCGGCAATTGCTCCTGCTTTGCTCTACCTCCTGCATGGCCCAGGCCAGCCTCTCGACCGGTTCCCGGTTTCACCTTCTCCCTGCAGTCGTGTGCCTCTCCGACACATGGGAGAGGGATGGTCTTTTAGTCAAAGGCGATGTTATTCCATGTCGCTGAATAATACTGGACAGTATGAGTCTCTAACTTCAGGCATTTCATTGTGCCATTGACCAGATCTGTGTGACAGCAGGGGAATTAGATGGCAGCTGTGCGCTATCCTAGTCCGGGTCCCGGAACACGGCGGCGATCTGGTCGGCGGTGAAACCGCGCTGCTGGAGAAACCGCATCTGGCGGCTGCGCTCCCTGAAATCGGCCGGCAACGCATCCCCGAAGCGCTTGCGGCGTACCCGGGCGATCAGTTCGCACCATTCCTCATCGTAGGCTTCCAGGCAGGTGCTGACCAGATCGTCATCGATACCGCGCGCGCGCAGTTCCGCCCGGATCTTCTGTGGCCCGGAACCGCGCTGAAATCGGGAATGTACGAAGGACTCGGCAAAGCGGGCATCACTCAACAGACCGTCTGTACGCAGTGCGGCGATCGTCTCATCGACAATCTCCGCGGCAAAGCCCCGCCCTGCCAGCTTGCGGGCCAGTTCGAGCTGGCCGTGTTCCCTGCGCGCGAGGTAGTCGAGTGCTGCCTTCCTGGCCTGGATGCTGTCGCCGGCCGCCTCAGGCTTCAGCTTCCACTTCCTCCTGCTCGCTCGCGGCCGCTTTGGTGCCCAGCAGTTCAGCGCGGATCTTCGCCTCGATGTCGCCGGCGATTTCCGGATTCTGCTTGAGGAATTCGCGCACGTTATCCTTGCCCTGACCGATACGCTCACCGTTGTAGCTGTACCAGGCTCCGGACTTCTCGACGAAGCCATGTTGCACGCCGAGGTCGATCAGTTCTGCCTCGCGGGAGATGCCTTCGCCATAGAGGATCTGGAACTCGGCCTTCTTGAAGGGCGGCGCCATCTTGTTCTTTACCACCTTGACCCGGGTTTCGTTACCGATGATTTCATCGCCCTTCTTGATGGCACCGATGCGGCGGATGTCCATGCGCACCGAAGAATAGAATTTAAGCGCGTTGCCTCCGGTGGTGGTCTCCGGGTTGCCGAACATGACTCCGATCTTCATGCGGATCTGGTTGATGAAGATCACCATGGTGTTGGAGCGCTTGATGTTGCCGGTCAGCTTGCGCAGGGCCTGGGACATGAGCCGGGCCTGCAGGCCCATGTGCGAGTCACCCATGTCGCCCTCGATCTCGGCCTTGGGTGTGAGCGCCGCCACGGAATCGACCACCACCACATCGATCGAGCCGGAACGTACCAGCATGTCGGTGATCTCCAGTGCCTGTTCGCCGGTATCGGGCTGGGAGACCAGCAGTTCATCGACGTCCACGTCCAGCTTTTCGGCGTATGTCGGGTCGAGCGCGTGCTCGGCGTCCACGAAGGCGGCCGTACCGCCGGCCTTCTGCGCCTCGGCAATGACCTGCAGGGCGAGCGTGGTCTTGCCGGAAGACTCCGGTCCGTAGACTTCGACGACGCGACCGCGCGGCAGGCCGCCGATCCCGAGTGCCACGTCCAGCCCCAGTGAACCGGTGGAAACCACATCGACATCACGCACCGCGCTGACATCCCCCATGCGCATCACCGCACCCTTGCCGAACTGCTTCTCGATCTGGCTCAGTGCCGCACTCAATGCCTTGCGTTTGTTGTCTTCCATTTGCTCCTCCAAAGTGTTGTTCGTGGTCTGACAGTCCGTGTCCGCCACCGTATCGGCGAAGCCGGGATTATCCCATAGATAGGGTCTGGCCCTCTAGCGGCCAGCGCCGGATGATCCGGTATACCGGCCCGGACGGGTTCGTGACCGACTCGACCAGACAGAACTCGCTGATTGACCAGCAGATCGGGTCGATTTCGGTGACCGGCAACGCGTGTCTGGCCTTACGCGCCAGGGTCACATGCGCCTGCCAGGGTCGGGGCTCCGGCTGCAGGCCACAGGCCAGCAATGCCGTGCGCAGGGCCTTCACCAATGACCACACCTCGGCCGGGGGATGGGACGAGCCGGCCCAGAGGATGCGTGGCCGTGGCCAGTAGCCAACACGGTCGATGGTCAATTCAAACGGAGAACCCTGGATGCCTGCCGCGGCCGCCTCCAGGCATTCGCGCACGCTCGCGGAAACGGAACCGGGAAACGCCAGGGTGATGTGCAGGTTGGCATCGGGCACGCGCCGGGCCTGTTTGTGGATATGGGCGTGCGCAAAGCCGGCCAGTGCGTCTCGCACCCCGGTATCGGGCCACAGGGCAAAGAACAGGCGTTGCGTTGGCTCAGCCGGCCCCGAGCACATTCAGCAGTCCCTCCATGGCATGCGCGACAGACTGACGGCGGACGGCCTCCCGGTCACCGCTGAAATGCCGGGTCTCGACACGCGGTGCACCGCCGCGAGTGGCCCAGGCGAAACACACCGTCCCGACCGGCTTGCCGGGTACGTCACCACCGGGGCCGGCAATCCCGCTGATGGCCAGTGCCAGGTCCGCCGGGCTGTGCTGCAGCACCCCTGTTGCCATTTCCCGGACACAGGCCTCACTGACTGCCCCGTCAGCTTCCAGGCTAGCCGCGGGCACGCCCAGCATCTCCTGCTTCGAGTGGTTGCTGTAGGTCACGAAACCGCACTCGAACCACTGCGAGCTGCCGGCGATATCCGTCAGGCACTTCGCCACCCAGCCACCGGTGCAGGACTCGGCCACGGCCAGCATCCTGCCCTGCTTCAGCAACGCCTCTCCCACCTGGTACGCAAGCCCTGCCATGTCAGTCATGCGAGCATCTTAGTGCAGATCGACAATGCAGCAAAGTCGCAACGACATCAACCGCAGAGGCGCACGACTGCAGGGAGAAGGTGAGACCGGGAACCGGTCGAGAGGCTGGCCTGGGCCATGCAGGAGGTAGAGTACCAACAGTAGGCGCTTTAGGCGACGCATGGAGCAGTTACCGAGAGGCCGCAGAGAAACAATCCATAATTGAGCTCACTGCAAAGGCGCACGACCGCAGGGAGAAGGTGAGACCGGGAACCGGTCGAGAGGCTGGCCTGGGCCATGCAGGAGGTAAAATAACGCATGGAGCAATTACCTGAAGGAGGCAAAGAAAAACATCTATAACTAGAAACCCATTATCATCTAATATGTTGAGGAAATTTCCGCCTGCGGGAAAATGACACAGTTTTTCTAGTCATTATTGTCTTTGCGTCCTTTGCGCCTTTGCGGTGGATTATTTTGAATTCTCCGCGCTCTCTCGGTAACTGCTCCATGCGTTACTCTACCTCCTGCATCCCTGCAGTCGTGCGTCTCTGCGGTAAATTCACCTGACGGCTGAATACTACCTCCGCAAACAGTGTGTCTTGTTGTAGACTTGCGCGCCATGACAGGATCATCCGGCCACACCCCCATGATGCAGCAGTATCTCGGCATCAAGTCCGAGTACCCGGACATTCTGGTGTTCTATCGCATGGGGGACTTCTACGAACTGTTCTACGAAGATGCGCGCCGTGCGGCACGCCTGCTGGATATCACCCTGACGGCACGCGGGCAGTCGGCCGGCGAACCCATTCCCATGGCCGGTGTCCCGGTGCATGCCGCCGAACAATACCTGGGCCGCCTGGTGCGTCAGGGCGAGTCCGTGGTGATCTGCGAACAGGTCGGCGACGTCAGTGCCGGCAAGGGACCGGTAGATCGCAAGGTGACACGCATCGTGACACCGGGCACGGTGACCGATGAGGCCCTGCTGGATGAACGCCAGGACAACCTGCTGGTGGCTATCAACAAGGCAGGCAAGACCTGGGGGCTTGCCAGCCTGGACCTGGCCGGCGGACGTTTTGGCGTTCAGGAGATCACCACTGACGAGGCCCTGCTGGGCGAACTGGAACGCCTGCATCCCGCCGAACTCGTCTGTAACGAGGACGTGGTCCTGCCCGCAACCATTCACAGTGCATCCGGCCTGCGTCTGCAGCCACCCTGGCAGTTCGACAGCGACACTGCCCGGCGCCAGTTGAATGAACAGTTCGGCACCCGTGATCTTTCCGGCTTCGGTTGTGACGGCTTCGACTGCGCCATCGGCGCCGCGGGCAGCCTGCTGCAATACGTAAAAAACACCCAGCGCACCACCCTGCCCCACCTGCGCAGCCTGTGTGTTGAACAGCACGCGGACAGCCTGGTGATGGACGCGGCCACGCGCCGCAACCTGGAGCTGGAGCAGTCAAGCAGCGGTGCCGAGGGACACACCCTGGTTGCCGTACTCGACCACACGGCAACCGGCATGGGCGGCCGGCTGTTGAGACGCTGGCTGAACCGGCCGTTGCGCGCTACGGCAGAGCTGCAACGGCGCCAACAGTGCGTGGGCCTGCTGGCAGAAGACCGGCACTTCGAGGGCCTGCACACCGGCTTAAGGGACATTGCCGATATGGAGCGCATCCTGGGACGCGTGGCACTCATGTCGGCACGCCCGCGCGACCTCAGCGGCCTGCGCGACAGCCTCGGGCAGCTTCCCGCCATCCTCGAGCAACTCTCCGGACTGGAGGATCCCCTGCTGGGCGAAGTTGCCGGGCGCATCGGCGAGCACCCCGAGGCCCGTGAACTGCTGTGCCGGGCCCTGATCGAGACCCCGCCGGTACTGCTGCGCGACGGCGGTGTACTCGCCGCCGGCTTCGACGCAGCACTCGATGAACTGCGCAACCTGAGCGAGCATGGCGACCAGGTCCTGGTCGAGATGGAGACACGGGAACGCGAGCGTACCGGTATCGCCGGCCTCAAGATCAGCTACAACCGGGTGCATGGCTACTACATCGAGGTCAGCCGGCTGCAGGCCGACAAGGTGCCCGCGGACTACCAGCGCCGCCAGACCCTCAAGGCGGTGGAGCGCTACATCACCCCGGAGCTCAAGGCACACGAGGACAAGGTGCTGAGTGCGCGCGAACGCGCCCTGGCGCGGGAAAAGGCGCTCTACACCGAGCTGCTGGAGTCACTGGGTACCTATATTGAAGACTTGGGCCACTGTGCTGAAGCGATCGCCGAACTCGATGTGCTGGCCACCTTTGCCGAGCGCGCACTTACCCTGAACCTCACCTGCCCGGTACTCGACGAGCGACCCGGTATCAGCATCGAGGGCGGCCGCCACCTGGTGGTCGAACAGCTGCTGGACGAACCCTTCATTTCCAACGATACCCGGCTCAATGCCAAACAGCGCATGCTGATCATTACCGGACCCAACATGGGCGGCAAGTCGACGTACATGCGCCAGACAGCACTCATCGTGCTGCTGGCGCATATCGGCTGCTATGTCCCGGCCGACAGGGCGGTCATCGGTCCTGTCGACCGTATCTTCACCCGCATCGGCGCCTCTGACGACCTTGCCGGCGGGCGTTCCACCTTCATGGTCGAGATGACCGAGACGGCAAACATCCTGCACAACGCCACTGCCAACAGCCTGGTACTGATGGACGAGATCGGCCGCGGCACCAGCACCTATGACGGCCTGTCACTGGCCTGGGCCTGCGCGGTCGATCTCGCCGTGCGCATCAAGGCCTACACGCTGTTCGCGACCCACTACTTTGAACTGACATCACTGCCGGAGACCTATGAAGACATCGCCAACGTGCACCTCGACGCGGTCGAGCACGGCAACCGGATCGTATTCCTGCACACAGTCAAGCAAGGCGCGGCTGATCGCAGTTATGGCCTGCATGTCGCGGCGCTGGCTGGCGTACCGCTTACGGTCATCGAGCAGGCGCAGCAGCGCCTGACTGAACTGGAGCAAAGTGCCACCGTCACCCCGGTGAAACCACTACCCCGCGCCCAGATGGGCCTGTTCGACATCACCACCGGGCATCCCCTGCTGGATGCACTGGAGGGGATCGACCCCGACAGCATGACGCCGCTGCAGGCACACCAGCTGCTCTATACCCTCAAGGAACTGGCGCGGCAGAAACTCAACGGATAAACAGTCAACCCGCAGCAGCTTTGCTATAATCCGCAACCATAGGTCAATTGTTATCTGATTACATATAGTTATATTTCACACCTGAGAAGATGGATTATGCTGTCGGCAAGCGCACGGCCTGCAACAGCGCGTGATCTAGGAGAATTCCATGACGTTTGTCGTCACTGAAAACTGCATCAAGTGCAAACTCACCGACTGTGTCGAGGTGTGCCCGGTGGACTGTTTCCATGAGGGCCCCAACTTTCTGGTGATCGACCCGGATGAATGCATTGACTGCACCCTGTGCGAGCCCGAATGCCCGATCAATGCCATCTACGCCGAGGACGACCTGCCCGAGGGCCAGGAACAGTTTCTTGAACTCAACGCCGAACTGTCCCGGCTATGGCCGGTCATCACCCAGATGAAGGACCCGCCGGCGGATGCGGATGAGTGGAAGGACAAACCCGACAAGCTCCAGTACCTGGAACGCTGAAGGACTGTCCATAAACCGTAGTCATCCCAGCGCAATGCACCCCGGCCGGGAGGCTTCCCGTGTTCCCGGATGAGCGCATCATCCCGGTTGCCTACCGGGACGATATATTACAAGTGGCGGCACAGCGAATAATTAAACGCTGCGCCGCCACACTCCCCGACCTGACGCGCTGCGTTGCACTGCTGCCCGCTCTGCAGTTCGCGCCGCGCCTGCGCTGGCACCTGCTGCAGGCCGCAGGCAGCCAGCACCCGGCCCTGCTGGGCCCGACCATTCTCACTACCCACGTCTGGCTGTGCGAACACCTGCCGACAGACCTGGAGATCCCGGGCCGCGCCCGACGCGAACTCATGCTGGTCGAGGCCCTGCAGCAGCAGCCTTCGGTATTCGCCGGCATCGATCCCTGGCACATTGCCAGCGACATGCTCAGCCTGTTCGATGACCTGACCCTCAACCGGGTGCCCTTGCCCGAGAGTCTCGACGAGTTCACCGCGACGCTGAAGCAGGCCTACGGTATCCACGATTCCATCCCGGAACCGCTGGGTATGGAGGCGACCATCGTGCACTGCCTCTGGCAGGCATGGCACGAACAGCTGAGCGCCGAGGACCTGTGCGATCCGGGTATGGCCCATCTGCAACGCCTGGCCGCAGCGGCTGCCAATGACGGCGATGCGGTTTTTTTCCTGATCGGGCCGGCCACGATGTCACATGCCGAACTCGAGTGGGTGACCGGAATGCTGCAGGCGGACTGTGCCGAAGTCATCCTGCAGGCTCCGCCGCAGGACCAGCAACGGATTACCTGTCACCCGCTAGCGCTACTGCTCGACCACAGTGGCGCAACCGCGGCACCCCTGCCGGAATCCGCACCGGGTTCGCACTGCCTCGACGCTGCCCTGCTGAACTGCGACCGCGCGCCGGCGGAACGCGCCCGGGGATTTAGCGCCCGGGTGACATGCTCCCCGCTGGCCGGCAACCTGGCCATCCTGCCGGCAAATTCCGCCGAGCAGGAGGCCCGGGCGATCGATATCCAGGTCCGCCAGTGGTTACTGGAAGGCCGTCAGTCCATCGCGGTTGTCACCGAGGACCGGCGTCTGGCGCGCCGGGTGCGTGCCCTGCTGGAACGTGCCGGTATTACCCTCGAGGACAGTGGCGGCTGGGCGCTGTCCACGACCAGTGCCGCGGCCGCACTGGAACGCTGGCTGGAATCCGTGGAGGAGGACTTTGCGCACCAGCCGCTGCTGGACGTGCTGAAGTCGCCGTTTATCTGCCCGCCACAGGAGCGCGAGTCCCACCTGGCCACCGTCCACCGCCTGGAGCAGGACATCATTCTGCACGAGCAGATCGCCCGCGGACTGGAACGCTATCGACAACACCTGGAATACCGCAGCCGGCGGATCGGTAACTCATGGACAGAACAGTCGGCCGGGGCCATTCGCATCCTGCTCAATCAGCTCGACCAGGCCGCAGACCCGTTGCGGACATTCATCGCCGGGGAGAGTGCCTCACCGGCACACCTGCTCGAGTGTCTGCGCAGCAGTCTGGAATCCCTCGGTATGTGGACGGCCTTCAGCGAGGACCCCGCAGGTCGGCGGATACTCGACGAATGGAACCTGCTTTATCAGGCCGCCAGACACACCTCCATCAGCATGGACTGGCTCACCTTCCGCGCCTGGTTAGGCGCGGCCCTGGAAGGCCATGACTTCCACCCGGCGACCGGCGACAGTCCGGTCCTGTTGCTGACCATAGAGCAGGCCCAGCTCGGCCGCTTCGACGGCCTGGTAATGGGTGCCTGTGATCGTGAGCACCTGCCGGGCGCGAGTACCGGTTCGCCCTTCTTTAACGATGGCGTCCGCCAGGAACTCGGCTTGCCAGTATGGCCTGAACGCTATCAGCAGCGGCTGCACCAGTTCCGCAACCTGCTGGAGAGTGCCCCGCAGGTACTGCTGACCTGGTGCCGGGAGAGCAGCGGCGAGACCCGTCTGCCCAGCCCCTGGCTAGAGGCCCTGCAGACCTTTCATCAACTGGCCTATGACGATGCCCTGCTGGCCAGAGAACTGCAGGCGCTGGTGGCCAACCCGCTGGCGCAGGTCCACGGCAATAACCCGCTGCCGTTGCCCTTGCCGGCCGGCCACCCCGCCCCGGTCCTCGACGCCGGCCTGCTTCCGCAACGCCTGTCGGCAGGCAGCCACCAGCGCCTGATCGACTGCCCCTACCGGTTCTATGCAGCCGATGGCCTGCGCCTCAAACCGCGCGAGGCCATTAGCGAGGCACTGGAGAAGTCCGATTACGGGGAACGCATCCACCGTTGCCTGGAGGCCTTCCATGGTGGCCATGACCGCCTCCCGGGCCCGTTCGGCAAACCGCTAACCGATGCAAATCGCAGCGAGGCGATTGCCTTTATGCGGGCCGTGTCCATGGCCGTGTTCGCTGCAGACCTCGAGGACAATTTCGAGCATCGTGCCTGGCTGAAACGCTGGGATGGCATGATACCGGACTACATCGACTGGCAGATCAGGCACCAGCAGCACTGGACAGTGCAGCATGTCGAGCGACAGGCTGAGGTCCGCCTTGCCGGTGAGGATCACCTGCATGGCCGCCTCGACCGCATCGATGCGGGCCCAGACGGGATTGCGGTCATCGATTACAAGACCGGTGCCATCCCGAAACACGTCAGTGTCGAAGCGGGCGAGGCCGTGCAGCTGCCATCCTATGCCCTGCTCACTGATACCCGACCGGTACGGGTCGAGTACCTGCAACTTGACCGCAAGGTGAGTGACACGGTGTCACTCCAGGGTGCGACACTCGATGCGCTGGCTGCGGCCATACGTGAGCGCCTCGTGACCGTACTGGCCGCCATCCGTGCAGGCACGCCGTTGCCGGCCTGGGGTGATGCCGCTGTCTGCCGCTACTGCGAAATGGACGGTCTCTGCCGGCAGCAGGCCTGGCTGGAGCAGGCAGGCGGCGATGACGGCGGACAGACATGAACACGCCGGGTCGAACTGATCCGCTGCAGGCCGCCAGCCCGGCACACAATGCCACGGTGCATGCCTCGGCCGGTACCGGCAAGACCTGGTTACTGGTTACGCGTATTATCCGCCTGCTGCTCGACGGGGCCCAGCCGGACAGCATCATGGCCATCACCTTCACCCGCAAGGCCGCCGCCGAGATGCAGCAACGCCTGACCGCGCGCCTGCGCGAGCTGATGCGCGCCGACGACGCCGGTCTCGATGAGCTGCTCAGACAATGCGGAATCAATCCGGACCCGGCTCTCTGCGCGCAGGCGCGCCAGCTTTATGAACAGCACTTGTTCAATCCGTACCCGCTACGCACGACCACCTTCCATGCCTTCTGCCAGGAACTGCTGCAGCGCTTCCCCCTGGAGGCGGGCATCCCCCCCGGCTTCGAGATCAGCGAGTCCACCGCCATACTGGAACAGGAGGCCTGGGATGCCCTGTTTATGCAGGCCACGCAGCAACCGGACTCGAGACTCTCACGGGCGCTCGAGCAGCTCATCGAAATGTGTGGCGGCCTGCCCAATACACGCAGTGCACTGCTGTCCTTCCTCGCCCATCGCAGTGACTGGTGGGCCTACACCAAGGGCCAAGCCGATGGAGCCGTCTACGCAGCGAAACAACTGACCCGCCTGTTCGGAGTCGCACCCGGGGATGACCCGCTCGCGGACTTCCCCAACGACAGCCAGCGCGCGCAACTGCAAGTGTTTGCCGAGCTCCTGGGGCGTAACACGGCAACCGACAGGAAGAGCGGGGCGCTGCTGAACGACGCACTGGCGACTTCGCTGACGCCGGCCGAACGTTTTGCACTCATTCAGAGCGTCTTTCTGACAAAGCAACAACAACCCCGCAAGCGAAAGCCCTCTCCCGCCCAGCGCAAACGCCTCGGTGAGGACGGTGAACAGCGCCTGCTGGATCTGCACGAGCACTTCGTTCCCGAGTTGCTCGACCGGCTGGACCGGCTCGCACGAATCAACAGCATGCGCACCAGCAGTGCCTGGTACACGGCCGGCGTACGGTTGCTGCAGCATTTCCAGCAGATCAAGCAGGAACAACGCCTCCTGGACTTCTCCGATCTTGAATGGCAGGCCTGCGAACTGCTCAACCGCAGCGCGCATGCCAACTGGGTACAGTACAAACTGGACAGGCGCATCGACCACCTGCTGGTCGACGAGTTCCAGGACACCAACCCGACCCAGTGGCGCCTGTTACTCCCGCTGCTCGAGGAACTGGCGGCTGGTGAGGCCGAACGGCCACGCACGGTGTTCCTGGTAGGCGATGAGAAACAGTCCATCTACCGGTTCCGACGCGCCAACCCGGCCCTGTTGACGACCGCCTCGGACTGGCTGGCAAGCCGATTGCAAGCCGGGCGATACCCGCTGGACAAATCGTGGCGTTCGGCCCGGGCAATCATCGACTGCGTCAATCGGGTATTCGGCAGTGGGCCGCTTAATGAGCGCATCAGCCGTTACAGCACCCATGCGACATTTCTTGAAGATCTGTATGGCCGTGTCGAGGTGCTGCCGCTGGCCGGCGTAGATGCCGCTGATGCACCGGCAACCGGGACCGGCCTGCGCAATCCCCTGCTGCAGCCGCGCCTGGTGGCAGAGGACCTGCGCCACTACCGCGAAGGTGAAGCCATTGCCGCACAAATCCGCAGGCTGACGGACAACCCGAACCTCATTGGTGAGGAGGGATCGGTCCGCGTGCTGGGCTATGGCGATATATTAATCCTGGTGCGCCAGCGCACCCATGTCACCGCCTACGAACGCGCCCTGCGGGATGCCGGCATACCCTACCTCGGTGCCGGCCGTGGCACCTTGCTGCAGAATATCGAGATCCGCGATCTCGAGGCCCTCCTGAATATCCTGATTTCACCCTATGACAACCTGGCGCTTGCCCAGGTGTTGCGGTGCCCGGTGTTCGGGGTAACGGACGCAGAGCTGATGCACCTCGCTGCCATGGACAGCGGCACCTGGTATGAACGGCTTGCGCAGGTTCCGGCCACACGCAACCCGGGGCTTGCCGCGGCCTGGCGGCTCCTGAATGGCTGGCGTGAACTTGCCGGGCAGGTCCCAGTGCATGACCTGCTGGACCACATCTACCACGAGGGCGAGGTGTTGCCGCGCTATGCATCCGCCTTCCCGCCAGCACTGCGTCCCCGGGTGCACGCCAACCTGACGCGTTTCATCGAGCTGGCGCTCGAGGTCGACAGCGGCCGTTATCCGAGCCTGTCGCGCTTCCTCTATCAACTGGAGCGTCTGCGCCGCCAGGAACAGGACCAGCCCGACGAAGGCGCGCAGGAACAGGCAGACAACAACCGCGTGCGGCTGATGACCATCCATGCGGCCAAGGGACTGGAATCACCGGTGGTGTTCCTTGCGGATACGACGGCCGGACACAGCTCGCGCAATGCCTACGACGCCCTGGTCGACTGGCCGGCCACGGCGGACCGGCCGCGTCATTTCCTCCTGTGCGGCAGAAAAACCGATCAGGACAGCACCACCGCACGGTTGCTGGAGCAACAGGCTGCGGAAGACCTGCGTGAAGACGCCAATCTCCTGTACGTGGCACTGACCCGGGCACAGCAGTTCCTGTTCATCACCGGTAGCGCTGCATCGAAAAATCCGGACACAAACTGGTATGAGCTGATTCGCAGCGCCCTGCTCGCCAACGGCGGTACGACCGACGACGCGAACCCGGTGCTGGAATCGGGCCGGCAGCCATCCGCAGCGGCGCCGCGCACTGTCCCGGTAGAAACCTGTACGGTTGATCCACGCCTGGCCGAACGGATCGAGGCGCCCGCGCCCTTCCGCCTGATCGCACCCAGCCGCCTGGTCACGAGTGAAACCGACATGCCGGGCGAGGTCGACGGACGCCGCCGCGGCAGCGCCATTCACCTGATGCTGGACAGGCTGTCCCGGCCGCAGGGCGGCACACCCGCACAACGTCTGGCCGGACTCGCCGGCACACTGGATCGGGAAGCGGATGATCCGGAACTGCTGGCATGGTGGCAGGAGTCGCTGCATGTCCATACGGACATGCACTTCGCCCACCTCTATGACCCGTCACGCTACGAGCGGGCCTATAACGAGGTCCCGGTTCAATACCGGCTGAACGGATGCCTGGTGTACGGCATTATCGACCGCCTGGTGGTCAGCGACGACAGCGTCCTGGTTATCGACTACAAGACGCATCGCTCGGCCAGCGCGGACACCGTTACGAGACTCGCAACCGACTATCGCGAACAGATGCGCCTGTACGCCCGGGGGGTGGCCAAAGTCTGGCCCGAACACCGGATCAGGCCCTGCCTGCTGTTTACCGCCTGCAAGATCCTCGTCGATTTGACACAGCCACCGCACGCTGGGGATGACGCCGCGACCTGAGATCCACGACCGCCTTGACCGGTATCCGGGCGGCCGCGGCAGTTAGCCGGTGGTGCAGAAAGCGCCCGTGCGCTGCCCGTCATGCACCAGGTGCTGTGCTAGAATGGCGCCTGTAGTTTTGTACCCTGTTGACCCCCAGACCTTATGTCCGAATCACCCCATATCAGCAACGTCACCCAAGCCACGTTTGCCGCCGCCGTTGTTACCGCCTCGTCGCAGGTCCCGGTGTTGGTTGATTTCTGGGCCGAGTGGTGTGGTCCCTGCCAGATGCAGATGCCGGTCCTCAGCAAACTGGTCGAGGAGCATGCCGGCAATTTTTTGTTGGCCAAGGTTAACACCGACGAGGAACGTGAACTGGCACGCGAGCACGGCATCCGCAGTCTGCCGACCATGCGCCTCTACAAGGATGGTGAAGTCGTCGAGGAGATCCTCGGCGCCCAGACCGAGTCGACCCTGCGGGTTATTATCGAACGCCACCTGTCACGACCTTCTGACAGTGCGCGCCTGGCCGCACACGAGGCGCACCGGCAGGGCCACCCGGAAGAGGCCCTTGCCATCTTGCAGGAGGCGCTGAAAAGCGACCCGGAAAACCACCGCATCCGCTTTGACTGCGCCGAAATGCATCTATTGCTTGGTCAGCTGGATGAAACCGAATCGATTCTGAATACCCTGCCACGCGACCTGTGCGAAGAGGCGGATGCCGTGCGGCTGAGTGCATTGCTCGGGTTTGCGCGCCAGGCACGGGACGCGCCACCCGTCGATGAACTCGAACTGCGCCTAAAGGAACACCCGGCCAATTCAGCGGCGCGCTACCAGCTGGCCGCACATTACGTGATGTCTGGCCAGCCGGAGTCGGCCATGGACGAACTCCTCTACATCATCCAGCACGACCGGCAATATGGTGACGATGCCGGCCGCAAGGGCCTGCTTGCGGTATTTGACCTGCTGGGTAACGAGGGGGAACTGGTGAGCAGTTATCGCCACAAGCTGTTCAACGCGATGCACTAGCCCTTGCGGTTGACTCCCCGCGGTTCACAGGCGGGCAGCAACAGGCATCACGCCAGCTTTTTCCGGGATCAAACAGGTGGCCGTGACAGGCCGGAAGTTCAGGAACCCGCGTCCAGTGCCTGCGCCAGCTTGTCGGCAGGAATGTAACCGGGCAACATCTCGCCATCGTCCATGATGATGGCCGGTGTGCCTTTAAGTCCCATTACCGTTCCCAGCTGCATGTGCTCCTTGATGGGGTTATCGCAATCACGCCGTTCCAGCTGCTCGCCCGCCTTGGCACGGGTCAGTGCCTTCTGCCGGTCGCTGTCACACAAGACCGAGACCGCCTTGTAATATGACGGCGTATTCACGCCACTGCGCGGGTACATCAGGTAACGCACGGTGATGCCGCGGTCATTGTACTGATCGATCTCACGGTGGAGTTTGCGGCAATAGGTGCAGTCGACATCCGTAAAGACGGTGACTGTATGGCGCGACTCTTTGGCAGGAAAGATGATCATCTCGGAATCACCCACCTGGTTGAGGGCATTCAGACGGATCTGCTTGCGGCGATCCTCGCTGACATCGATACGGGTCTTCAGGTCGATGAGACTGCCCTGAAACAGGTAGCGGCCATCGTTGGTCACGTAGAATACCCGCGAGCCAATCAGCACCTCGGATATACCCTTAACCGGGGACGGGTTGATTTGATCAGGGGTTACATCGGGTAGTACCTGTTGCAGCGCTTTCTCGATCGCCTTATTAGCGTCAGGGTCGGCCATGACGCTGTTGAACATAACGACTGCCAGCATCAGCAGCCCTGCATTAACCAGACGTTTTATCATCATCACAGTCTTTCAATCCTGTTTATCACCTGCGGGGTTGGACAGGCCAACCGGACAGGAAGTTTCAATTGGTGGATACCGGCACATGGAAAAGCAGGGACCAACTCAGCCGCGGGGATGGTGCTGGGCATGCAATTCTTTCAGGCGCTCGCGTGCCACGTGAGTATATATCTGCGTGGTTGACAGGTCACTATGACCGAGCAACATCTGCACCACGCGCAGGTCCGCCCCGTGGTTGAGCAGATGGGTGGCAAAGGCGTGCCTCAGGGTATGTGGCGACAGTTTTCTGTTAATACCTGATTTAACAGCATAATGACGCAGCCGGTACCAGAAGGCCTGGCGCGTCATCGCCTTGCCACGGCGGGTGATGAACAGCTGCCGGGCGCTGACCTCGCCCGCCAGCGCGGGGCGGCCTTCGCGGATATAACGCTGCAGCCATTCCGCGGCCTCCTCCCCCAGTGGCACCAGGCGTTCCCTGTTGCCCTTGCCCATGAGCCGCACCACGCCCTGGGCGAGATTGACCTGCTCAATGGTCACATTGACCAGTTCCGAAACCCGCAGTCCGCAGGCATAAAGCAGTTCCAGCATGGCGCGATCGCGCAGTCCCAGCGGTTCACCGGTGTCCGGTGCATCCAGCAGCAACTCGACCTCGGTCTCACTCAGGGAGTCCGGTAACGGCCGACCGATGCGCGGGGTGTCGATGCGGGCACTGGGGTCATCCTTCAGCCGGCCCTCCCGGACCAGGTAGCGATAAAAACGCCGCAGGGAAGACAGCAGGCGGGCCGTGGTCCTGGGCCTGGCTCCGGCGGCGACACGTTCCGCGAGGTAGTCGAGCAGGTCCTGGCGGCGGGCCGCACTCAGTACGCGGTTACGGGCGGTCAACCACCTCGCAAAGCCGTTGAGGTCATTACGGTAGGCCGCCAGGGTATTCTCGCTCAGGCCGCGCTCCATCCACAGGGTGTCCAGGAAACGCTCGATGTCCTGGTGCGAAGCGGGATCGATACTGTCGATATCCATGGGTGTTCGGGCGTGGCGCTGCAAGGGGCCCAACCCGGGACACAACCCCGGGCCGCGGCGGTTTATGACTTTTTGAACAGGCTGCCGATGCTTTCCACGGGCAGCGGGAACACAATGGTGGAACTCCTCTCCCCCGCGATATCCGTCAAGGTCTGCAGATAGCGCAGTTGCAGCGACTGAGGCTGTTGACTCAGCTTGGCGGCCGCCTGAACCAGCTTATCCGCCGCCTGCATTTCACCTTCCGCGTGGATCACCTTGGCGCGCCGTTCACGTTCCGCCTCGGCCTGGCGGGCGATAGCGCGCACCATGGTCTCGTCGATGTCAACGTGCTTGATCTCGACATTCGAGACCTTGATGCCCCAGGCATCGGTCTGCTGATCGAGCATGGTCTGGATATCGGCGTTCAGCTTCTCGCGTTCCGCCAGCATGTCATCCAGCGCGCAGCGTGGTCTGGGCCAGCTGGCTGGTGGCCGCCAGGTAGTCCTCGACCTGGATGATCGCCCGCTCCGGGTCGATCACCCGAAAATAAATCACGGCATTGACCTTGACCGATACATTGTCGCGTGAAATCACGTCCTGGCTGGGCACATCCATCACCACGGTGCGCAGGTCGACCCGCACCATCTGCTGGATGACCGGGATGATGATGATCAGGCCGGGGCCCTTCACCTTCCAGAACCGGCCCAGTGTAAAGACAACCCCGCGCTCGTATTCCCGGAGGATACGGAACATGTACAGCAGCAGGGCGACAAATATAATCAGCCCGACAAATACACCTGGAATAGCCATGTCAGTTCTCCTGTGTTTTCGGCCGGATTCGGAGCACCAGCCCGTCAACCTCAATGACCCGCACCCGGTCCCCTCGTTTCAGCGGCACCGGTGATTCGGCCTGCCAGACCTCACCGTGAATCCGGACCCGCCCCCTTCCTTCAAAATCGTCCAGCACCTCGCCGCTGGTGTGCAGCATCTCCTCTTCACCACTGACAATCGGGCGGTTCCTTGCCCTGATGGCCGCACCGACGACAAACAGGAAGAAGCCTGCGCTGACCAGTGACAACCCGAAGATGAGCGGCAGCGATACCGCGTAGCCGGTGCCTTCCTTGTCGAACAGGATAACCGAGCCAACCACGAAGGCAATCACACCCCCGATGCCCAGGGCACCGAAGCTGGGCACGAACACCTCTCCCAGCATGAAGATAATGCCCAGGCACAGCAGGGCCAGGCCGGCATAATTGACCGGCAGGATCTGGAAGGCGTACAGGGCCAGGATCAGGCTGATGGCACCGGCGACACCCGGCAGGATATAGCCGGGGTTGGCGAATTCGAAGAACAGCCCGTAGATACCGATCAGCATCAGCACGTAGGCCACGTTCGGATCGGCGATCACTGACAGCAAACGACTGCGCCAGTCCGGCTCGATGACGGTCAACTGCAGGCCTGTCGTGTCGATCTCCCGCGTCTCTCCCAGAACGGTCACACGGCGCCCGTGCAGCTGTTTTAGCAGGTCATCCAGATCCAGCGCCACCAGGTCGATCACACCCTGTTCGAGCGCCTCACCGGCCGGCAGGCTCTCCCCCTTGCGCACCGCAATCTCGGCCCACTCGGCATTGCGCCCGCGCATATGGGCAAGGCTGCGGATATAGGCCACGGCATCGTTGACCCGCTTGCGTTCCATGGCATCGCCACTGCCCTCGTCAGCCGGCGTGGCTGTTTCATCCGGGGTCTGGCCCTTTTTCATCAGGTCCTCCGGTTCCGGGATACCACCGATCTCCACCGGTGTTGCGGCACCCAGATTGGTGCCGGGCGTCATGGCCGCAACGTGGCTGGCATAGAGGATATAGGTGCCCGCACTGGCGGCACGTGCGCCACCGGGCGTGACGTAGCTAACCACGGGGATGGTGGATACCAGGATGTCCTGGATAATATCGCGCATCGACGTATCCAGGCCGCCCGGTGTATCCATCCGCAGAATCACCAGTGCCGCGTTACGCTGCTGCGCCTTTTCAATACCGCGGTGCACATAATCAACCGTAGCCGGCCCAATGGCACCCTGGATATCGAGTATCACTGCGACCCGGTTTTCCGCGGCCGGATACCAGATCGGCGCCAGCAGCAACAGCATGAACACCAGCCCAGGGAGCCGGGTATAGCGGGAATGAATCGTTTGCTTCATGGTCTTTTAACATTAGCATAAACAAGCAGATCGGGTTAATCTGACATCATCGATCAATACACCTGTCGACCCTGCTACGCGCCTCGTATGAACAGCACTATCCTCACTCCACCCTCAGACCCGCCATTTGTGGACATGCACAGCCTGATGAAGGTCATTCGGACCATGGTGGGCGAGATGCACCCCAAATGGCGTCATATCCGCTTCCTGCCGGATTCGCATCTGGAACGCGACCTTGGCCTGGACAGCATGGCACGCCTGGAACTGCGCCAGCGAATCGAACAGCAGTTTGCCGTGCACCTCGCCGAAAAGATCGCCATCAACTGTGTCACGCCCGCCGACCTGTTAAGGGCGATACAAGTCGGGTTAAGAGGTGAAGGTCCCGGTGCAGGTGATTCGGCGTACACCCTGCCCGGCGACAACAATTCCGATGAATTGCTGCTGGGCGCCTTTGGCCGGGATCAACACGTGCATTCGGGCATGGACGGACACAGCGCAGCACAATGGCTGTATGCCCTGTACGCCTGGCCGGTATTTTTGGTTATCAGCCTGCTGGCCGCAGTATTGGTGGTTTTCGCACCACTGCAAAGCTGGCGCAACCGGATCGCCCGCGCCGGTGCGCGCCTGCTGTTCAAGGCCAGCTTCACGCCGTTGACCGTTCACGGACTCGAACACCTGGATCGTGAACGACCCCAGGTCCTGGTCGCCAACCATGCCAGCTACCTGGACGGGTTCGCGCTGACGGCAGCAATGGACATCCCCTTCCACTTCATCGTCAAGGGGGAACTCTCCCGGACCCTGCCGATTCGCCTGATACTGCAGCGCTTCGGTGTTGAATTCATCGACCGCTTCAACCCCCACAAGAGTGCGCGTGACGTGCGGCGCATGGCGCATCGTGCCAGGAAGGGCGCCACACTGCTGTTTTTTGCAGAGGGTACCTTCATAACCTTTCCCGGCCTGCAGCCATTCCGGATGGGTGCCTTCGTCACGGCTGCGCGCAGCGGCAGACCCGTGGTGCCGATCGGAATCAAGGGTACCCGGGAGATGGTCCGTGGCAGCAACTGGTTCCCTTTGCGGGGTCAGGTAACGGTCACTATCCGTCCGCCGATCCTGCCGGTCGGTGACAGCTGGCAGGATGCACTTGTCCTGCGTGATGCCGCACGCCACGAGATCGCCGCCCATTGTGGCGAGCCGGACCTGGTGATGGAAGCCAGCCGCCTGGAGAACGGGGCCAGCAGAGACTGACGGGCATTCAGGGAATCTGCAGCTCGATCGTCCCGTTGATGCTGACCACGATATCACTCTCCCCTGCCTCGACGGCGACCGGTGCAGCGGTATCCATGGGGGCTGCCATCATCCTGGCCTGGTAAGGCACCGGTGGGTGTTGAGCCGAGGTGCTTATATTGATATCGACGATGCGGTAACCCCCTGCTTTCAGGTTGTCACCGACAAGCCGTGCTCGCTGCTTGAAGGCGTCCAGCGCCCGACCGATCAAACGGTTTTCCACTGCATGGCGCTTTTCCCCGGAGACCGAGAAGTGGATGGACTTCACCTGGAGCTTTTCCTGCAGACGGCCTGTCAGTTCGCCTATCTGACGGGTGTCCTTGCCCTCCAGTTGCAGGCCTTGCTGACCACGCCAGCCCTTGAGGACATTGTCACGGTGCACCGGATAGGTCTGGTAGCCACCGCTACTGGCGGACACACCTTCGTGCTGCCTGGCGATTGCCAGTGCCCACTCCATGTCTGTATTGATTTTTGCTGCCAGCGCAGCGGGATCACGCGCCTCGCCATAGGTACTCAGGCTGACGTGCATGGTGTCGTTGCTGACTGACTCGCTCTGCCGCGCCTGCAGGTGGACCTGGTTGTAGTGCAGGTCGCTGTCGGCATGGACCGATTGCACCAGCAGCAACAGCGGGGCCAGCAGTACAAGCAAACCGCTTGTGGCTTTCATCATAGTGCATCTAGCCCGATTGCACTTCCGAGATCTCCTTGCGGACCTGGTCCATGTCCAGTGCCTGCACCTGATCGAGCAGCGAGGTCAGCGCGGCCGGGGGCATGGCCCCCGGCTGCGAAAACACGATGATCTGATCGCGGAACACCATGAGTGTGGGTATGGAGCGGATCTGGAAGTGGCCGGCGAGCTCACGCTCTTCCTCGGTATTCACCTTGGTAAATACCATGTCCGGATACTGTTCGGACATGGATTCATAGACCGGGGCGAACTGCTTGCAGGGGCCGCACCATGATGCCCAGAAATCCACCAGTACGATATCATTCCCGCTGACGACATCCTCAAAGGTGTCGCGGGTCACCTCAATAATAGCCATATACCGTTATCCCTTCGGACGATAGACAAACATGGCTGCCATTATACAGACAGAGCTCGGGTCGTGCCGTGAAAGCCACCCGGCGGACTATCAACGGACAGGGAGTCGGTTTTTCAGATGTCGGTGCTGCGACGACGCGGTGTCCTGCCACCCTCTTCGGTCTCGTAGGTGATGTCCAGCTCGATCCGGTCCCGACCCAGGCGCTTGGCACGGTACAGGGCCTTGTCGGCCCTCTCGATGAAAGCGCTGGCAGATTCACCTGGCTTGAATAGCGATACGCCCGCCGAAAACGAGGGCACCTCGGCAACGTTACCATTGCTTTGCCAGCGGGTCTCAGCAGCGCGACGCTTGACCTTGTTGAGCGCACGAATTGCGCCATCGGCATCCGTGTTCGGCAGCAACACAGCGAACTCCTCGCCGCCATAGCGGGCCACCATGTCATGGTGGCGGAAGATCGAGAGGACATTCTTCGAATATACCCGCAGGACCTCGTCGCCGGCAGCATGACCGTACTCGTCGTTGATACCCTTGAAATGATCCAGGTCCATGAGTGCAAAGGACAGCGGAAAACCATAACGCTGGACACGCGCGACTTCATCTTCCATCCTGCGCATAAAGGCGCGGCGGTTGGGCAGGCCAGTCAGTTCATCAGTCAGGCTGAGCAGCCGCACGCGGGTCAATTCGTCGGTCAGTTCACGACTGTCGGACTCGATCAGTTGCAGGTAATGGTGGGTACTGTCCAGCTTGTCAGCCAGGTCATTGTGCCCCTTCATGAGCTTCTCGATCTCGCGGATCAGCGCCCAACGCACGTTCTCGACACCACTCATTTCCCCGACCTGGTGCAGTTCTGCCAGCACCGTCTCGAGTACAACACCAAATTCCTCATTCTGGGTGATCGTCTCCAGAACCTGTTGGCCAAGGGCCGATTGCATCTTCTGGATATCTTCGCGGCGCGCTTCGAGTTCGCTGCGGTAGTCCTCTCCCAGCTGGGGTCCGGGCACAATGACCGCGCCAGCCTCGTCCCCGGCCTCGATGTCCTCCTCAAAATCGGCCTCTTCCTCCTCATCCGCAATCTCGGGTGACCTGTCGGCGTCCTCGTCTGGTATGACCTCCGTACCCACGCGCGGTTGTGATCTTGCTACCTCGGCGAAGGTGTCGATAGAGGCTGACGGGAGATCGGGCTGACTGCCTGTGGCCACCTCCATCCCCGCGGCACCGGGTGCGGCCTCGATGCCGAAGGCCTGCAATAACGGGTTGATCGCCTGGGTAAATGCCTGGGTTTCCAGGGTGCGGGTGTTCTGGATACGCTCGGCACACTGGTTCACAAATTCACCCAGGGTGACCAGCTCTGTGGCCGTCAACGGAGGTTGCAGGCGTGCCTGCAGTAACCTGACCTGAATGTATTCGGACGAGCCGGGGGTAAGATGAACGGTGAAGGCGTCCAGCAAGGAACTGACAAAACCGGCATAGGCGATCTCGGCCTTGAGATGGTTGACCGCAATCTCATCGAGCATGGTATCGATCTGTTGATAGATCATGCTTCCTGCTGGAGAGTCGCGCAGGGATTCGATCAGGCGCAGCATCTTGCGTACGCCACTGGGGTCGACTTCCTCCGGTCTATAACTACCCGCAACCATAAACGCTCCGGCACATCCGTGTAGGCCCGACGAGATACTCCCTATCTCGCTGATTATTTTTTCATTATACAAGTCATACACGCACCGAAGCCGTTTACCGGGGCTCGCCTGCGGAACGATTCTTTCTACTTATATAACAATAACTTGTTCTGTTATTTCGGCAACCTGCGGGTATGCCCCGGGGGAGTCCATGGCAGCATAGGCGGTATGCCGATGCGACTGCGGATACCGGCTACGTCAGCACGCCCGGCAGGTATCTTATTTATCTTTAATATCAGATAGATTGCTATCCCTTGAGGCCGCTTTGGTCCATAGAAAAACCGTCACATATTTGACGTCAGTGAAAGTGTAGCAGCAAAGCCACTGCGGATGGTAGTTGTACCGAGGGACTAGACCTCTTCCGGAGCGAAGGCAACGGGCTGCGGTCAATAAAAAAGGCCGGTATGGCCGGCCTTTTTCAATAACCCTGAGCGGGGACCTACTGATCCAGGCCTGTAAAGATGGCGTCGCGGATCTCCTCCACCTTGCCGATGCCGTTGATCTTGACGTACTTCGGTGCACCCGTACCGCCCGCAGCCGCCCATTTCGAGTAGTACTCGATCAACGGCTCGGTCTGCTGATGGTAGACGTTGAGGCGTTCACGCACGGTCTCTTCCTGGTCGTCGTCACGCTGAATCAGCGGCTCGCCGGTCTCGTCGTCCTTGCCCTCTTCCTTCGGCGGGTTGAAGACCACGTGATAGGTACGGCCGGATGCCAGGTGCACGCGCCGACCGCTCATGCGCTTGATAATCTCGCTGTCGTCGACATCGATCTCGACCACGGCGTCGACCGGCACACCCTTGCCCTTGAGGGCATCCGCCTGCGCCAGGGTG
The DNA here is from genome assembly GCA_947259415.1 of uncultured Ectothiorhodospiraceae bacterium. Lineage (GTDB taxonomy): Bacteria > Pseudomonadota > Gammaproteobacteria > UBA9214 > UBA9214 > CAMYJZ01. The sequence goes on from CAMYMI010000007.1 coordinate 27,461, forward strand.
CGCGGAAAACCGTCGAACAGGTAGCCGTTCTTGCAATCGTCCTGTTTCAGGCGCTCGTCGATCAGACCGAGGATGATGTCATCGGATACCAGGCCACCGGCGTCCATGACCTTTTTAGCCTCCACACCCAGTGGAGTACCGGCCTTGACCGCGGCCCGCAGCATATCGCCAGTGGATATCTGGGGGATGTTGTACCTGTCCTTGATGTAATTGGCCTGAGTGCCCTTGCCGGCACCGGGGCCGCCCAACAGGATGACGCGCATAGATTTCTCCTTAGATCCTAAGCTGATTTTGAAAAGAGGCGTATTATCCACGCCCACCTGCAGAATGGCCAGTCAACAGAATAAATGGGGGAATGTAGCGGGTTTATGCCCTGCGATATTTCATCGTACCCCCATTCACCGCACGACTGCATGGATGCAGGAGATAGAGCACCAAAAGTAGGCGCTTTAGGCGACGCAGGAGGCAGTTGCCGAGAGACGCCGAGGACGCGACGCAAAGACAGAGAGTGTAAAATCTTTCCTTGCAACACTATCGATCACGTATTGCCCAAGTTGATCGACCAGAGCTGTGTTCTTATAACAACTTATTGTTTTCTCTGAGCTCTCTGCGTCTTTGCGGTGATATCTTTGAATTACTTGGGTTTCTCAGCGCCCTCCATGTCTCCGCGGTGGATTGTGTTAATTCAGCTGTATCCGTTGCCCCCACGGCACCACACCACGGCCCTTGACCAGCCAGATGACCGGGAAGCGCGGCTCCTGACCAGGGAACTCGCCCTGGGCATCGGTGAAATACACCAGCAGGTCCGGGTGCTGGCCCTGGTCTTCCACCCAGTCGAAGACCGGGGAAAAACGCGTCCCGCCTCCACCACGGATGTTGTCCGGCAGTTCGAATTCCTCCCACGGTTCGTATACCCAGGGCCCCTCGGCAGCGAGTTCGACATCGCAGGCCTGCAGGGTAATGCGCGCACGGACCTGTCCCTTGATGGCGTCGATCTCGGTAACGAATTCGCGCATCTCGTCCGGTCGGATGGAGCCGCTGGTATCCAGCACCACCACGATGTCGGTCTGGGCACTGCGCAGGGTCGGGAAGATGGCCTCGCCCTCGCGCCGGGAGGGTCGCATGTAGCTGTAGTCGTCGCGGCTGGCCGCTGTCATGTAACGCGCCAGGAGCATGCGCCAGGGTAACTGTGGCTGTAACAGATGGTCGACCAGGCGGCGCAGCGAGCCGCCGAGTTTACCTGCCTGCATGGCCTGTTGGGCGGCACCTGCCAGGCGCTGGCGCCACTGGATAGAGAGTTGCTCCTTCTCCGTCTCGCTGAGTGCCTCGGGTGGCGGGATCTTTCCCGCTCCCTCGCCACTGGAATCGCTGCCGCCCGAATCGGAATCGTCGCTGGGCGGTTGTTTGCCGGTGTCCCTGGATGATTTCGAATCATCCCCGTAAAGGTGCTGGTCATGCGGCTGCTGTTCCTCGCTCTCCTTGATGTAGGGATAGATCTCCTCGGCCATCATGCCCTCGAAGCCGATGTCGTAGAGGGCATCCGGCACCGGGGCCATGCCCTCCTTGACCAGCAGCGGGTTGATGGCGAGAGTGCAGGGCTTCGTGGGCCAGTGCGAACTGGGTCTGTTCCAGGGTCAGGCTGTCGATGTAGGCCGGATTGTAATAGAGCGCGCGGGCATCGGTCCCGATGGTCTGGCACCAGCGCGGATCGGCGACCTTCATCGGCATGCGCAGCACCAGCGCACCGAGGAACGGCCGGTCAAGAATCAGGCGGGTACGGGCCGCGCTTAGCTTGGTGTCGAGCTTGTCTGACATAAGGCCAAATTGGCTAAACAAGAATATTTACCGCAGAGGTGCAGAGGACGCGTAGGATACGTAAGGAAAGTACCTGTTTTCTCCTTCGCAAGCTGGAAGCTACGCAAATCCCGGTACCAGAAACTGTTGCCAGTGTTCTCACGGGTTTGACAAAAAGATGATTTTCTCTGCGTTCTTTGCACCTCTGCGATGAATAGTTTAATCAATCATAGAGCATGACATCGGCGACGATGTTCGCCCAGCTGGAGAATTCCGGCACGCTGAAGATATCCTGGCCAATGGCACGGTACATATCCGAGACCAGCATCACCCCCATCTCGCGCTGCGGGAAGGTGCTGGCAAAACTGATGATGCGACCAAAGATCTCGCGGGCATTGTCCTCGTTTCGGGCACGTATCGCACGACCCACCAGGGCCGCCGCCACTGCATACTGCAGGTCGGTCTCCTTCGGCACCTTGACGCTGTCACCGCGCACGATCGCATCGATATCCGGCAGCTGGTCGAGGTTCTCGACAAAGGCCGACAGCTCGATGCCGGGTGCCGGGCCGACACAGGCTTGCAGGCTGCCGGTCAACAGATCCGGCATATCGCCGAACTTCTGCAGGGCCCGGTGACTGAATTCCCAGGAACGTGGCGACGGAAATGCCACTGGATTGTGGGCCGGATCGAACTCGAACAGCAGATCGGGTCGGAAACGAAGGAACGCGATCAGGCGCTCGTCGATGCTGTTGGCATAGGCCCAGGCCACCCAGTCATCCAGGTTTACATCCACATCGAAGTGGGAAAACCGGTTGGCCAGCGGCGCGGGCATGGTATAGGTCACGCCGCGATCGCCCTGGCGGTTGCCGGCCGCGAAGATCGCCCAGCCGGGTGGCACCTCGTAGGCCCCCAGGCGACGGTCCAGGATCAGCTGGTAGGCGGCCGCCGAGACACTGGGTGGTACGGAGGTAATCTCGTCCAGGAACAGGATCCCCTGTTTTCCGTGGCGTCCGCTGTCCGGGAGCATTGCCGGCACCGCCCATTCCACGTGGTCACCGACACGGAACGGGATACCGCGCAGGTCGCTCGGCTCCATCTGCGAGAGGCGGATATCGATCACCGCGATGCCATGGCGATCGCCGATCTGGGCAACCATCTGTGACTTGCCCACGCCTGGTGGGCCCCACAGCATCACGGGTGTGTGATGACCTTCCTGGGTACTCTGGAACTCCCTCTCCAAAACAGTCAATAACTGGGCCGGTCGCATTGCGTTGGCATCACCTGGGTATCAGAAAATCGGAAATTTCACGCAACAATACCTTGCGTGTCTAGCTGTTGATAATACTGTTTTCCGGGTCTGAATGCATAAAGCCGGGTCTAGGCGGGGCTCGATACCGCACCCGTAGATTTTACGATTGTTTACCGTTGCCCCTCTGTTTAATACCCAAAATAACATACCCTTAGAAAAATCCCTGTAATTAAGGAATCTGCAGAACAGGCCGATATCAACGGTAATGAAAAGCCGAATGAAATATACGACTTGGGACCTGGCCTGCCATACGATCAAGGCCCTCTCAAACCAGGCAGGCAGCTCGCTGGACACAGCAGCCCTGCATACGCACCGCGCCGTTGATACCGGTCTTGATTGCGTTAACAGAATTTAAAACCTCAAAAGGAATAGAGTCATGGGAATCCTGGAATCGCTGCTCATTTTCATCACACTGTGCATCACCATCGGTGCCTGTTATAGCATCAATGACTGAACCCGGGCCATCGAGCGTAATGGCTACCTGATCAACCGGTAGTGTCAACCTGATCGCCCAGGTTTCTGAGATAATCTTCGAGCCTGTCGCGGATGTTCACGGGGTCATCGACGATCCGGTGTACCAGCCGGAACAGCGGGTAGTCGTTTTCATCAATCAGCCCGTAGTCGCGCACCATCGTGAGCGTATGAACCCCCTCCCCGCTGATCCGGTCGTGCTCACCGCGCACCAGCATCCCCCCCAGCGCATGATGATGTGAACCGGCGCTGGTGGCGGTCGTGATGAGGTCACCGAGTCCTGCCAGGTGATGGGAGGTAAGCGCACTGCCGCCCAGCCTGGTGATAATGGTATCCATCTCATGCATGGACGCCACCGCCAGAAAGCCGCGCATATTGTCACCCAGGCCAAGCTCGTCCGCTGCACCGAACAGGATGGCATAGACATTCTTCAATACCGCGGCCCAGGAAATGCCGCAGATATCGCTGGTGTATTCGAGATACAGCCCGCTGCCGGAGAACAGTGATGTCACTTTACGGTAGAGCGCCGGCGTGCGCATACCGAGCTGGGCAAAGCCCGGCCGGCCAGCACGCAGTTCTTCAGAGATCATAGGTCCGTACACCAAGCCGTAGTCGAAACGGTCGGCGTAGACATCCTCGAAAATCCGGGCCGCCGAGCGGCCCTGTGCATCCAGGCCCTTGGCCACACTCAGGGACAGGCTGTGCCGGGCCAGTGTCGGCAGAATGCGTTCCGCCAGCTCCCCGATCGGATTGGCCGGCACACAGTAGAGGATGTAATCAGCGCTGGCCGCTGCTGCTTCCAGGTGGACCGGCTCGCGTCCCGGCACGGGGTGCCGGTCCCAGATTTGTAGAGTGTGGGACGGTCCCAGCAGGTATTCCATGGCATGGCCCATTTCGCCATAACCGATGATGAGCACCCGCTTGCGGCTGTTATTCACTGATCTTGTCCCCGCTGCGCAGCGGCGCCGGCACACCCCGGACCCGGTAGCGCAGGTAGTCCTCGATAATCAGCCGGTGATCGAATGCGAGTTCCGGGCAGTGCTCCGGGTCGAACACCCCGAGGTTTTTTGCATCATCGGCGGCAAGCGGCACACCGGCGGCTTCGGCAATATAAACTGCACTGACAGTATGCCCACGTGCATCGCGCGCCGGATCCGAATAGTTTCCCAACAGCACCTTCAGTTTAACATTCAGCATGGTCTCCTCCCTGGCCTCACGCACCGCAGCCACCTCCAGGATCTCGCCTAGGTCCACAAAGCCGCCGGGCAGTGCCCAGCCGGGTGGTGGATTGCGACGCTCGATCAGCACGATGGGGCGATCCGGACGGTCTGTCATCTCGATAATGACATCCACCGCCAACAGGGGCGTGACGGGTCGTGACATGGGCATCTATTGCTGCTTGAACTGGCGAATCCGGCGACGCGCGCGTTTATCCGGACGGCGTTCGCGCTGGTGTGCACGATGCCCTTCCAGCTTGCGCTGCCGGTACAGCGCATGACGTTCACTGGCGCTCTCCTCCGATTCACTGTACAGCTTTCGCGCTTCTTCTGCCGGGCGACGCTGTCTTGACAACCGTTCCACCGTGACCTCGAAGCTGTATGGACCCTTCCGGATAGTGAGCCGGTCACCGGCTGTCAGTCTGCGCGCCGGTTTGATGCGATCGCCATTGAGATGCACCTTGCCACCATTAATCGCCTGGGTTGCCAACGCGCGAGTCTTGTAGAAACGTGCAGCCCAAAGCCACTTGTCGGCGCGCTCGGCCTGCATTGTGCCGGAATCAGTAATCATGTCCGTCTATTCTGGCGCAAAGCCGCAGGGACGCCAAGCAGTCTTCGCCTCTGGCATGGATGAAACCGCGGGTAATCCGCAACCGGTTCTGCAGCGTCAGCAGAATTCGGTTCAGTCCATCCGGGCTATGAATAACTTGCCTGATACGCGGCTCCGGCACGGGCCGCTTTCTGGAATTCGGAGAACGGCAGCGCGCCATCCAGGCGCCGTTGTTCGCCAAAAAAGACCGTCGGCGTTGCTCGCACCCCCAGTTCATGGGCAGCAGCCAGGTACTCGGCCAGGCGCTTTTCATAGCGGGTATCGCTCCAGGCCCGCTCGCGGGTCGCATCGGCGACACCGGCTTCCTGTGCAATTGCGGTCAGTACCCCCGTATCACCGATATTCCTGCCTTCTGTGAAGTAGGCCTCGAACAGGCGCCGATGCAGGCGATAAAAGACCTCGGCACTGTCTTCTTTCACGGCCTCGGCCAGCAACAATGCCTGGTGTGAATTGGTGGTGAACTCATGTGGACATAAGTGGACACCCTCCTCGCCTGCCAGGGTCTCCAGGTTTTCCATCATCTGCTGCCAGAGCGGGTCCGAATAACCCAGACCGGTGATGGGCATGCCCGTGGCCGGGGTATCCGGATGGATTTCCAGGAAGCACCAGTTGATCTTCAGTTCGAATTCGTCACGCAAGCGGTCCAGCCGCAGATCGCCGATGTAGCAGAACGGGCAGATATAGTCCGTGAATACCGTAGCCAGCAGAACGGGCTTTCCTTGCGGGTTCATGGGTACCCCCTCATCCCTGACCTCTCCCCGAAGGCAAGAGAGGAAGATAATGTGTGTCAAGCCCTGATGACTATTTGGTCACTTCCTGCAGCAATTCGTTCAACCGACTTACGAAACTGATCGGGTCGTCGAGTTGTCCGCCCTCACTGAGCATGGCCTGGTCAAGCAGGATATTCGACCAGGAAGCAAAGCGCGCCTCATCCGCCTCATCCTTCAGGCGAGCAACCAGGACGTGTTCCGGGTTGATTTCAAGGATTGGCCTGGTAGCGGGCACCGCGTGGCCCGCCTGTTTCAGCATGCGCTGCATGTGCACCGCCATTTCGTTTTCATCCGTCACCAGGCAGGAAGGTGAATCGGTCAGACGTTGACTGACCCGGACTTCCTTGACACGCTCTTCGAGCACCGCCTGCATGCGCTCGACCAGGCCCGAAAATTCATCCTCTGTCTTTTTGGCGGCTTCCTTCTCTGATTCATCAGCCAGCTTGTCGAGATCCAGTTCGCCCTTGGCGATCGACGCCAGCGGCTTGCCATCGTATTCGGTGAGATGCGACACCAGCCATTCATCCACGCGGTCAGACAGCAGTAGTACCTCGATACCCTTGCGGCGGAATACCTGCAGATGCGGACTGTTCTTGGCGGCTGCGAAGCTGTCTGCCGTGATGTAGTAGATCTTCTCCTGACCCTCATTCATCCGGCCGACGTAGTCTTCCAGGGACACGACCTGTTCGTCGCTATCGGAGTGGGTCGAGGTAAAGCGTAGCAGATTGGCAATGCGTTCGCGGTTGGCGAAGTCCTCTCCCGGGCCTTCCTTGAGGACGTTACCGAATTCCTTCCAGAAGGTCGCATAGGTCTCGGAATCGTTCTTCGCCAGGTCGTCCAGCAACCCGAGGATTTTCTTGACCGAAGCCGAGCGAATGGTATCGATCAGCTTGTTATGCTGCAGGATCTCGCGGGATACGTTCAACGGCAGGTCATCGGAGTCCACCAGGCCGCGCACAAAACGCAGGTAATAAGGCATGAGCTGCTCTGCATCATCCATGATGAACACCCGGTGTACATACAGCTTGATACCATGGCGGTTGTCACGGTCATACAGATCGAATGGTGCGCGCGCAGGAATGTAGAAAAGCGACTTGTATGATTGCGAACCCTCGACGTGGCTGTGCACCCATTTCAGCGGATCACCGAAGTCATGTGCCACGTGCTTGTAGAACTCCTTGTATTCCTCTTCGCCGATGTCCTTGCGAGGACGCGTCCACAGGGCAGAGGCCTTGTTGACGACTTCAAACTCGTCCGCTTTGGCATCCTCTCCTTCTGTTGGCATCTCGATCGGCAGCGGGATATGGTCCGAATACTTGTGAATGATACTGCGCAGGCGGAAACCCTCGAGGAACTCATCCTCGCCGTCCCGCAGGTGCAGCACTACGTCGGTCCCACGCCCGTTCTTTTCCAGCGTCTCCAGGGTATAACTGCCGTCCCCGGTCGAAGTCCAGCGCACACCCTGGTCAGCCGGCAGGCCGGCCTTGCGGGTGGTCAGCGTTATTTTATCTGCAACGATAAAGGCGGAATAGAAACCCACCCCGAACTGGCCGATCAACTGGGCGTCGCGGGCCTGGTCACCGGTCAGGGACTCGAAAAACCGGCGGGTACCGGACTTGGCAATGGTGCCGATATTGTCGGCCACCTCATCACGCGTCATGCCGATACCGTTGTCGCTGATCGTGAGGGTACGTGCCTCCTTGTTGAAGCTGATGCGGATACGCATATCGCTTGACCCCTCGTAGAGGGCGTCATTGCCGAGCGCCTCGAAACGCAGCTTGTCACAGGCATCCGAACCATTGGATATCAACTCGCGCAGGAATATTTCCTTGTTTGAGTACAGGGAATGGATCATGAGGTGCAGCAGTTGCTTGACCTCGGTCTGGAATTCCAGGGTTTCCTTTTGGGCTTCAACGCTCATGCGTGTCTTTACCTCCTGACGGACAGGTGCGGGCGACTCCCGCGCCCGTCGTTGACATATCATTTGTATTCAATTAGTTAGCGCGGACATCCTGCGGCCGGTGTCAAATCGCGCCCGTGCCGGTTACTTATGGGGCCGCCTCACGATGTTTTCAAGGGTGTCAGGTCTACGCCCTCGTGATCCAGCAGCCACAGCTTGCGCTGCAGTTCGGGTCCGGCCGTGTGCCCGGCATAACCACCGATGCCGGAGGCCCCGACCACGCGGTGACAGGGCACGACGATCGTCAGCGGGTTGTGGCGACAGGCATTGCCCAGGGCGCGGGCGCCACTGCCCAGCTGCACGGCAAGTTCACCGTAGCTCCGGGTCTGTCCGGTCGGGATGGCACTGAGCGCAGTGAGCACGCGTTGCTGGAACGGCGTTGCGGCTGGCGCAACAGGGACACTGAAGCGCTGCTGTGCATCCTCGAAGTAGCCTTCGAACTCTGCGGCCACCCGTGACGCAAACAGGGAAACCGGCACCTGCAAGGGCACTGTGTCCGGGAGGAACTCCACCCGGGACAGTTGTCCTGCCTGCAGGCGTATACCCAGCCGCCCCAGTGGCGACTCCAGCACACAATCAAACCCGGTTTCTGCGTCCTTCATCTCAGCGGGCAAAAAAAACGGGCACCCTGTGACAGGGTGCCCGTTTGATCAACAGCAGCATGTCTGCCATCCAGGTTCAGAGCTTCTCCTTGATACGCGCGGACTTGCCGGAGCGCTCACGGAGGTAATAAAGCTTGGCACGGCGGACATCCCCCCGGCGTTTGACCTTGATGGAGCCGATCGCCGGGCTGTGTGACTGGAATACACGCTCCACACCCTCTCCATGGGATATCTTGCGCACGGTGAAGGCCGAATTGAGGCCGCGGTTACGCATGGCGATGACCACACCCTCGAACGCCTGCAGACGTTCGCGGTTCCCTTCCTTGACCTTGACCTGAACCACGACCGTGTCACCGGGACTGAAGTCCGGAATATCCTTTTTCAACTGTTCCTGTTCAAGTTGTTCGATAATATTGCTCATTACCCGATCCTCTGTTTTGCATCCGGGCAGGAACACTGATGATCAATGGTCCTGCCCGCCACTTTCCTTAATATACTCGTTCAATAATTCCAGCTGAACATCATCCAGCGCCATCGCCTCCAGCAGATCGGGGCGCCGTTGCCAGGTCCGCCCGAGTGCCTGCTTTTGTCGCCAGCGGCGAATATCCGCATGGTTACCACCCAGCAGGACTACCGGTACCCGTCGTCCGTCAACCTCTTCCGGCCGCGTGTAATGCGGGTAGTCCAGCAGACCGTCCATAAAGGAGTCCTGCTGCGCGGAATCCGCATCGCCCAGCGCACCGGGCAACATCCGCGTGATGGCGTCCACAAGCACCAGCACCGGCAACTCACCGCCACTCAGGACGTAGTCACCTATCGACCATTCCTCGTCCACTTCCATTTCGATGACACGTTCATCGATACCTTCGTAACGGCCCGCTAACAGGATCAGCCGCTCGAAACCGGCAAGCTCACGGACCCGTGACTGGGTGAGCCGCTGACCCTGGGGTGACAGATATATCACCGGGGCCTTTCCCGCCGCCGCCCGGGCAGCCCGGATAGCATCCCGCAACGGTTGCACCTGCATCACCATGCCCGGACCACCGCCGTAGGGCCGGTCGTCGACCCCCCTGTGCTTTTCCCGGCTGTAATCGCGGGGATTCCAGGTCACCAGTTCCAGCAGGCCGAGTCTGAAGGCACGGCCCTGGATACCATAACCGCTTTGCGCCCGGATCATCTCCGGGAACAGTGTCACCACATCAATGCGCATCATCGGGCGTGTCAGAAATCCGGGTCCCAGTCGACCCGTATCTGGCGCCCGGCGAGATCGACTGTATTGATCACCTGACCCTGTATAAACGGTACCAGGTATTCCCGTTCGCCCCTGATCACCAGTACGTCATTGGAACCGGTCTCGATCAAATGGTCGACGATACCCAGTTCCTTGCCATCCAGAGTAACCACGTGCAGCCCGACAAGGTCATCCCAGTAATACTCATTGTCATCCGTAAGTGGCAATTGCTCCCGGAAAATACCGATCTCGGTGCCCGAGTAGCTTGCCGCCATGTCACGGTCTCTGCAATCCGGCAGGCGCACAATCAGACCCTTGCCGTGACGTCGTCCCTCGACCACGTCGACGGACTGCCAGACGTTATCCTGCCTGAGTTGCCAGGGCCTGTAGTCCAGCAGGTTCTCCAGCGGCTTCGTATAGGACACGACCCGTACCCAGCCCTTGACGCCGTAGGGGCCTGCGATATGCCCCATGATGATGGGACTGCTTGCAGCCCTGGTGCCCGGCGTGTCGTGAACAACCACCATGTAAGTACCGGATAACAGCTACCCGGGACGCAGTCGTTATTGCTGGCGGTGCTCTTTAAGCAATTTGCCGACGCGCTCGGAGATCTGGGCGCCCTTACCGCTCCAGTAATCTGCGCGCTCGGTATCAATCCTCAGACGCTCTTCACTACCCGTGGCAATCGGGTTGAAAAAGCCGATACGCTCGATGTAACGACCGTCTCGCCGGTTACGGCTGTCGGTCACTACGATGTGGTAGAAAGGACGTTTCTTGGCGCCACTGCGTGACATCCTGATCGTCACCATGAACCTGTTTCCTCATTCAGCTGGGTAATGTCGCCGCCCCGTGCAGGCCGCAACCGTTTAAAACCGCGCAATTCTACGCGATCGGCAGAAAATGTGAAGGGCTGACAGGCAATCAGTGTAAATGATTAGCCACTTGTAACGAACCGGATGATGTGACCTTGTCAATATAGCTGCTATCTGTCGAATATCATTACAGCCGGCCAGTTTGAGGCTATTTTTAAAAAGAAAATTCCTAACTACCTGTATCTATTAATTATTATTTCGACAAGTCAAGCGCCTCGTGGCGGCCGAATGTCGGTAATTATTACAATCAGCGGCATCGCTCTCTACTAACCGTCAAAGAGATGACTCTAAGTGAACGCAATCACTACCATTTTTTATCTTGGCACGGTGATTGCTGTCTTATCTACGCTGATCAGTCGAAGTTTCGCGGAGGAGTTTTCACCCGGAGCATAAAAAATTCGAACTCATTGCATACAACAATAACCGGGTTCGCGCACGGCAATAATTAAAACAAGCGGTCAATAACAAGAAAAACCAGCCGAATTCGCGCAACATTTCACGGTGGCCCTGGCCACCGTTTTTATTTTCTGCCGGGCGCCGCCGGCACCACCAGTTCACATACCCTGGAACGGAAAACCCTGGGGTGCCTTACCCTTGAGTCCACGCAGCATCTTGCCCATACCGCCCTTGGACATCTTCTTCATCATCTTGCGCATCTGGATGTATTGCTTGAGAAGCCGGTTCACATCCTGTACCTGGGTCCCGGATCCGGCCGCAATACGCCGCCGGCGTGAGCCCTTGATAACATCCGGAAAATGGCGTTCCTGCTGTGTCATGGAGCTGATGATCGCGACCATGCGACTGAGATCACGGTCATTCACCATTGACTTGGCGTTCTGTGGCAATTGACCCATACCCGGCAATTTGTCCATTAACCCGGACAAGCCACCCATGTTCTGCATCTGTTCGAGCTGTTCGCGGAAGTCATCCATGTCAAAACGCTTTCCCCTGGAGATCTTGTTGGCCAGCCGGGCGACCTTTTCCTTGTCAACCTTCTGCTCGGCCTCTTCCACCAGGCTGAGCACATCACCCATCCCCAGAATGCGCGAGGCCACCCGGTCAGGGTAGAACGGTTCCAGGGCGGCCGTCTTTTCTCCGACACCGATGAACTTGATGGGCTTGCCGGTAATCGAGCGAATTGACAGGGCCGCACCACCCCGGGCATCACCGTCGGTCTTGGTGAGGATCACGCCGGTCAGTGGCAGGGCCTCGTTGAAGGTATGCGCGGTATTGGCCGCGTCCTGGCCGGTCATGCTGTCAACCACGAAGAGTGTCTCGACCGGCTGCAGTACCTGATGAATCTGATGGATCTCTTCCATCATTTCATCATCGATGTGAAGGCGGCCTGCGGTATCGATGATCACCACATCGATGTGATGCCTGCGCGCATGCGCCACGGCATCCCGGGCGATAGCGACCGGCTCCTGGTCGGGATGACTCGGAAAGAATTTCGCACCGACCTCCCTGGACAGGGTTTGCAACTGGTCGATCGCAGCCGGACGGTATATGTCACAACTCGCCAACAGTACCGACTTTTTGTGGCGTTCCTGTAACAGGCGTGCCAGCTTGGCACTGCTGGTGGTCTTGCCGGATCCCTGCAGACCGGCCATCAGGATAACCGCAGGCGGCTGGACACTGAGGTTCAGGGCATCGTTGGCCTCGCCCATGACCCGGACGAGTTCATCGTTCACCACCTTGACCAGGGTCTGGCCCGGGGTCAGGCTTTTCAGCACCTCCTGGCCAGTAGCACGTTCCCGCACCCTGTCGATGAAGTCCTTGACGACCGGCAGGGCGACATCGGCCTCGAGCAGTGCCATGCGGACTTCCCGCAAGGTCTCCTTGATATTGTCCTCGGTCAGCCGGCCCTGGCCACGCAGATTCTTGATGGTTCGGGAAAGGCGTTCAGTAAGATTGTCGAACATGGTTCAGGTATTGTTTGCAAACGGAATCGAAGTGCGCATTATAACCGGAATGAAAATACCAGGGGCTGGATCGTTTTCTGTGCCCTTGCCGCTTGACGGACAGCGCTTCAATGCCTTACAAAGTTATGCGATGATGACCTCATGAAATCCGGACGCCAGCCTTTGCTATGACATCCTACATTCCCGGATTGCTCGCCATCATACTTTACGTGCTGGCCAGCGGTCTGCTGACTGCACGACTGGCACATGGACCGGGCGAGAGGGCCAGCCAGAAAACCCAGATCCTGATTATCGCTGTCGCTGCAATAGTGATTCATGGCGGACTGCTCTACCAGTCGATTCTGACGCCGGCCGGTATGGACCTCGGATTCTTCAACGCCGCCTCGCTGATCTCACTGTTGACCGCGACCCTGCTGTTGCTGGCCTCGTTCCAGGAGCCGGTCGAAAACCTGGGTATCCCGGTATTTGCAGTGGCCGCCCTCAGCATCGGCCTCGGCCTCCTCTATCCAACCGACCGGATCATTACCAGCGGGACCCAATCCTGGCAGCTGGATACCCATATCCTGATCTCGCTACTGGCCTACAGCGTGCTGGGCCTGGCCGTGCTGCAGGCGCTGCTGCTGGCCATCCAGGACTATCATCTGCACAACCGCCAGCCCGGCGGTTTTATCCGCTCACTACCGCCGCTGCAGACCATGGAATCGCTGATGTTCCAGATGATCCGGATCGGTTTTGTCCTGTTGAGCCTGGCGCTGTTCACCGGAGTCCTGTTCCTGGAGGATATCTTTGCCCAGCATCTGGTGCACAAGACTGTCCTGTCCATCGTCGCCTGGCTGGTGTTCGCCACCCTGCTCTGGGGTCGCTGGCGTTTTGGCTGGCGCGGTCAGGTTGCCATCCGCTGGACCGTGGGTGGATTCGTGTTTCTGATGCTCGCCTATTTCGGCAGCAAACTGGTGCTGGAGCTGATTCTCAACCGCTGATGGCCGCAATTCCTGACAGGCCCGGCAAAATTACGTAAACTGGCGACTGGCCACTATCACGAGACTGTCCCCGTTTGGACGACATCCCGCTCAACATACTTCTGGTCGCGCTGTTTTTTCTCATCCTGCTCTCCGCCTTCTTCTCCGGCTCCGAAACCGGTCTGATGACGCTGAATCGTTACCGGCTTCGCAATCTGGCAGAAAGCGGTCACCCCAATGCCCGCCGAGCCGAGCGTTTACTGAAACGACCGGACCGGTTGATCGGACTGATCCTGCTCGGCAACAATTTTGTCAACATCCTGGCCTCCATGCTTGCCACGATCATTGCCCTGCGCCTTCTGGGGGAGGCCGGGATCGCGATTGCGGCCGGACTGCTGACACTGGTTGTGCTGATATTCGCCGAGGTGGCACCGAAAACACTGGGCGCATTGCATCCGGAGCGCATCGCCTTTCCGGCGGCCTTTGTCTATACACCGCTACTCAAAGTACTTTATCCGCTGGTGTGGCTGGTCAATCTCCTGGCCAACACCCTGCTGAAACGGCTGGGGGTATCGACAGAAGAAGGCGGGTCCACCGCCCTCTCACACGAGGAGCTGCGCACCGTGGTCATCGAAGCGGGTGCTATGATCCCGGCACGTCACCAGGAAATGCTGCTCAACCTGATGGATCTCGAACAAGTGACCGTCGAAGACATCATGGTGCCGCGCAACGAGATTACCGGTGTCGACATCGACGACGACTGGGAGGCGATCACCAAGCAGCTTGCCGCCAGTCAGTACACACGGCTGCCACTGTACCGCGACAATATCGACCAGGTCATAGGCATCCTGCACATGCGTGATGTGCTGCCACTATTGAACCTCAAGGAACTCGACCGGGTTGCCTTGCGGCGCATCGTACGCGAACCCTACTTCATCCCGGAGGCGACCACGCTGAATCACCAGCTGCTTAATTTTCAGCGAGAAAAACGCCGTATCGGCTTCGCCGTCAATGAATACGGCGATATCCAGGGCCTGGTGACACTCGAGGACATCCTGGAAGAGATTGTCGGCGAGTTTACCTCGGACCCTGCCGCACATTTCGAAAACATCATTACGCAGCCGGACGGTACCTGGCTGGTTGATGGTTCGGTCAATATCCGTACCCTGAATTCGGTACTGCGAATGCAGCTCCCCACCGACGGGCCGAAGACCCTGAATGGCCTGATCACCGAATACCTGGAGATGATCCCGGAAACCGATACCAGCCTGTTACTCGACCAGCACCCGGTCGATATCATCCAGATCAGGGAGAATATGGTGAAGACGGCTCGCATCCATCCGGCGCTCCCTGAAACCGGCGAACAGGAACCGGCAGACCAATCATGAAACTCTTGTTCAATCTTGATGTCATCGAAGGTAACCGGATAAAGGCACGTCCCAGTGACTATCTACGCTCGCTACCACATGAGCGGCAACTCGAGGAAGTCACGGAATTCCTGCGCTGGGCCGAGAACGAGGCCAGGACGAACCAGGATCCCAAGACCCGTGCAGAGGCCGAGATCGGCGTAGTCACCGCGCGGGAATTCCTGGAGAAACTGGGACAGGCGGAATCCGTCATCTACACGGGTGACAATGACAGGAGCCGATCATGACCGACAAGATCGATAAAACCGACGCCGAATGGCGCAGGCAATTAACGCAGGAACAATACGAGGTCACGCGCTGCAAGGGCACGGAACGCGCCTTCACGGGTATTTACCATGACTGCAGGGACAGCGGCATCTACCGCTGTGTCTGCTGTGGTGCCGAGCTGTTCAAATCGGATGACAAGTTTGATTCCGGTACCGGCTGGCCGAGTTTCACGCGGGCGGCGGACGCACAGAATATTCATACCGAGACCGACACCAGCCATGGCATGGTGCGCACCGAGGTCACTTGCCGGCACTGTGGCGCCCACCTGGGACATGTCTTCGAGGACGGGCCGGCCCCGACCGGCCAGCGCTACTGCATCAATTCCCTGTCGCTGAACCTGGTGAAAGACGAAGGCTGAGCCGCAGCCCGCGCCAGCGGCTGGCTGACCAGCTGCCTGGCCTGATAACGACACGCCAAATGCCAAAAATGTGGCGTATGCACGTTGCCCTGACCATATAAATCCTATACTTGTCCCAATGATCCGCTTTCCTTGAGCGAGGAATCGGCATGGCGAAACTCATATTGTCCTATCAAGGTCAGCCGAGAAAAAACTACTTCCTTGGCAACGAGGAAGTAGTTGTCGGCCGTGACCAGCGCTGTAGCGTGCATATCAACGATCCCGGGATGCTGCCGGAGCATGCCAGAATTACCCTGGACAACGGCGTCTACACGATCAGCGCGGAGGGAGTCGACCGGGAATTACTGGTCAACCATGGGCACGTGCGCCAGCATGCCCTCAGGGACGGCGACATCATCCACTGCGGTGACTACACCCTGACATACGCCGAGGACCACGGCCTGGCGGGAAGCCTGCTGAAGGCGATCCCCCCCGCCACCGGCTGGCTGCAGATACTAACGGGCCCCAACGAGGGCCGTGTGATCATCCTGAACAGACCGGCACTGCGTCTTGGCAAGGCCGGTGTCATGACCGCAATCATAACCCGTCAGGACGACGGCTATTACCTGACTCACCTCGATGGCAGCAAACACCCGCAGATCAATGAGACGACAGTCGCTGACAGGGCATATCCCCTGAATCACGGTGACCACATCCACTTCGGCGAGATCGAGCTCAAGGTCCTGCTGGGCTACGCCACGGCCGATGAGGTCGACACTCAGCCACCCCCGCAGAGACGTCACACCCGTATCTCCCTGGATACCCCTGCCTCACTCACCCTGGGGGGGCTGCACTGGGACACCCGCGTGATCGACCTCTCGCTCGGCGGTGCACTGATCACGCGCCCGGTCGACTGGTCGAACAGTACCTGGGAACGCTACCGCCTGCGCTTCGAGGTGGAGGATCACGCCCCGCTGAATATCGAGACCGTCATCCGGCACGTTAGCGAAAAACACCTTGGGCTGGCCTTCAGCAACATGGATGACCGCACCCGGGGTGTGCTGCACTGGCTGATCGAGACGAACCTGGGGGATCCGGCGCTGTTTGAATACGAACTGTCAGTCCAGAGATGACAGCTGTTCGAGCACGTCACTGAGCCGCGTCACCGCCCTGATCTCCAGCCCCTCGACGGCACCTTTGGGCTTGTTTGCCACCGGAATGATGGCGCGGTGAAAGCCGTGCTTGACCGCCTCGCTGAGCCGGTCCTGACCATTAGGCACCGGGCGCAGCTCGCCCGACAGTCCCACCTCACCGAACACGATCAGGTCAGCGGGCAGGGGCCGGTTCCTGAAACTGGAGATGACCGCCAGTAGCACCGCCAGGTCGGCCGCGGTCTCCGTGACACGGACACCGCCGACCACATTGACGAACACATCCTGGTCGCCCATGACAAGACCGCCATGGCGGTGCAGTACGGCCAGCAGCATGGACAGGCGGTTCTGTTCGAGGCCCAGGGTCACCCGCCGGGGGTTGCCCAGCTGGCTCTGATCCACCAGGGCCTGCACCTCGACCAGCAACGGCCGGGTACCCTCCCAGGTGACCATCACCACGCTGCCGGGCACACCGGTCTCATGACGTGACAAAAAGATGGCCGAGGGATTGCGCACTTCCTTGAGGCCTGTCTCTGTCATGGCAAACACGCCCAACTCGTTGACGGCACCGAAGCGGTTCTTGATGGCGCGCAGCATGCGGTAACGGTCACCGGCATCGCCCTCGAAATACAGCACCGTGTCGACCATGTGCTCCAGTACCCGCGGACCAGCCAGCGTCCCTTCCTTGGTGACATGACCGACCAGGAACATCGCGGTACCGGACTGTTTGGCAAAACTCACCAGCTGGGCGGCACTCTCCCTGACCTGGGCCACCGAACCCGGCGCCGATTGCAGGGTCTCTGTGTACAGTGTCTGGATGGAGTCCAGCACCATCACCCGGGGCCTTTCTTTGCGCGCCGTCTCGATGATGCGCTCCACCGAGGTCTCCGACATCAGGCGCACATCACCCCCGTCGAGCCCGATCCGTTCCGCCCGCAGCGAGATCTGTTCCGGTGATTCCTCGCCCGTTACATACAACGAGGCCATGCCGCAGGAGAGGGCCGCGAGGACCTGCAGCAGCAGGGTCGACTTGCCGATCCCCGGATCACCCCCGATCAGCACCACGGAGCCGGTGACCAGGCCACCCCCGAGGACCCGGTCAAGCTCCTGCAGGCCGACACTGGTACGCAGGTGAGAATCCGGCTGAACGGCTGAAAGCGGGATCACCGTCGCCGCGCTGTCTCCGGCATAGCCGGCGAAACGTCCGGAACGGGTGGGCGCCACCGCGACCGCCTCGACCAGCGTGTTCCAGGCACCGCAGTCGGTACAGCGGCCGGACCACTGGGGTGACCGGGCTCCGCAGTCGCTGCAGGTATAGACTGTCTTGGCTTTAGCCATGGTTCATCTCGCGGCTGGACTGGTCGAAGTGTATACGTCCGGGGTCGGTGAGATCAAAGCCTGCACTGCCCAGAACCGCCGCGAGAACAGCCCGGCAAAACGGAAGAGTCGGACTGGACGATGATCTATTGCGGGTATCGCTGGCTGCGGCTGCAGGCCCGCCTGACGATTGTGTCCAGGGATTATCCTGATTTGCACATGTATAGACCGAAAAGGCCGGAATCGCCGGCTCACGTCATGTAATCGAAATGCACCCGGTTATTCACGCTACACAGGATTTCGTAGGCGATGGTGCCGGCACGTGCGGCGACATCATCAACCGGCAGGCCTTCACCCCAGAGCACGACTTCATCACCGATGCCGGCGTCCGGCTGCGACCTCAGATCAATGCAGATCATGTCCATGGATACGCGTCCGATTATTGATGTGCGTTTCCCGTTGACCAGCACCGGCATACCACTGGGCGCATGACGCGGGTAGCCATCACCGTAGCCGATGGCTGCAACACCAACATTCATGGCCTCCGGACACACCCAGTCGCCGCCATAACCGACGGCATCTCCGGCCTGATGCCGGTTTACGGCAATTAACCGGGTAGCCAGGGTCATCACCGGTCGTAGGCCCAGTTCATCGGCCGTTCTGTTGAGCAGTGGCGATGCACCGTAGAGCATGATCCCGGGACGCACCCAGTCGAGCCGGGTATCGGGCCAGGCCAGCAGCGCCGCGGAGTTGGCCAGGGAACGCTCGCCATGCAGGCCCTGCGTGGCCTCCATGAAGCGATTCAGCTGAAGGCTGGTGTAGTCGTTCTCCGGGTCATCGGCACAGGCGAGATGTGACATCAGGCGCAGATTGCCGATACCGTCGAGTCGTGCGAGGCGACCGATCACGCTGGAGACGTCGGCCGGCGCGAAACCGAGACGGTTCATCCCGGTGTCGATCTTGAGCCAGACATCCAGCGTCCCGGCAGGTGGTGTCCGCTCCAGCAAATCGATCTGACTGGAATGATGCAGCACCACATCCAGGCCATATCCGCTGACCAGCGGGAAATCATCGGCCCCGAAGAAGCCTTCGAGTAACACGATACGGCTGTCAAAGCCGGCCTCCCGCAGTGCAATCGCCTCATCCAGGGTTACGACCCCGAAGGCATCGGCCGCCGCCAGGGCACGCCCCACATCGACCAGCCCATGACCATAGCCATTGGCCTTGATGATGGCCATCACCCGACTCCCGGATGCTGCCTGTTGTATACGCTGGAAGTTGTGCTGCAGGGCCGACAGATCAATGCGCGCCCGTGCGGGTCGCGTCATGCAAAGTCCCCGCCGGGATAGGTGTCTTCGGCGTAATTCTCGAAGCGGGTGAACTGGCCGCGGAACGTCAGGTGGCAGGTGCCGATGGGTCCGTTTCGCTGCTTGCCGATAATGACCTCGGCCATTCCCTTTTGCGGACTGTCCTCGTTGTAGACCTCATCGCGGTAGATAAAGATGATCACATCGGCGTCCTGCTCAATGGCCCCCGACTCACGCAGGTCCGACATCACCGGACGCTTGTCGGTGCGCTGTTCTAGACCACGGTTCAACTGCGACAGCGCAATCACCGGGACATTGAGTTCCTTTGCCAGCGCCTTCAGGTTGCGGGATATCTCGGAGATCTCTGTCGCACGGTTCTCGCGCGTGTTGGCCACCTGCATCAGCTGCAGGTAATCAATTATGATCATGCCGATGTCGTGCTCGCGCTTGAGCCGCCGGGCGCGGGCGCGCATCTCGGTCGGTGAGAGTGCCGGCGTGTCATCGATAAACAGCGGCGCCGTGTCCAGCAGGCTGACAGCGGAAGTCAGGCGCGGCCAGTCGTCATCCTGCAGCTTGCCGGTCCGGATCTTGTGCTGATCGATATGGCCCAGGGAGGACATCATGCGCAAGGCCAGCTGCTCTCCCGGCATTTCCATACTGAAGATGGCCACCGGGATTTGATGACGGATGGCCGCATTCTCGGCGAAGTTCATTGCCAGTGTGGTCTTGCCCATCGAGGGCCGGCCGGCCACGATGACCAGGTCTGAAGGCTGCAGCCCGGCCGTCTTGGTATCAAGATCGGCGAACCCGGTGGGCACACCGGTGATTGGATCATCCTGCTGGAACAGCTGGTCGATACGGTCGACCGCAGCACTTAACAGGCTGCGGATATTCCTGAAGCCGCGCTGTCCGCGCTTGCCACGCTCGGCGATATCGAAGACCTTCTGCTCTGCAGTAGCCAGCAGTTCACTGGAAGAGCGGCCTTCGGTCACAAAGGCACTGCCGGCGATTTCGTTGCCGACAGAAATCAGCTGGCGCAATACCGAGTGCTCACGCACGATATCCGCATAGGCCTGGATATTGGCCGCTGTCGGGGTGTTCTGTACCAGCGCACCGAGTGCGGCCAGCCCCCCTGCCTCCTCCAGCAACTGGTTCTGTTCCAGCCATTCCGAAAGCGTGACGGCATCGAACGGGCTGTGCCTGTCTGCCAGCTGGGTGATGGCGCGAAAGATCAGGCGGTGATTGCGGCGGTAAAAGTCCTCCTCGGTGACGCGGTCGGCCACCTTGTCCCAGGCGTTGTTGTCGAGCATCAGCCCGCCCAGCACCGCCTGTTCCGCCTGCAGTGAATGCGGCGGCACCTTCAGTGCATCGGTTTCTACTTGAATAGGTTCTGCGGAACGAAGGGACTCAGCCATGAGCAGGTATCTGGTATTGCGGCCGCGCTGTCGCGTGTATATACATCAGAAAATAAATAGCACAAAGCGGTGCTAAAGAGAATCTTGTTTTACTGCCTGATTTATGCGTCTCGTTATCGAGTGTTTCAGTAATAAAACGGGCCGTCGAATCCGATAGCCCGTTAGCTCCTCATTACAACAGCTTGCAATGAATGCCTGAGACAGAATTTACTATTCCGCTTCAATCACCAGTTTGATCACCACATTGACATCAGTGTACAGATGGAGCTCAACATCGTATTCGCCGATCTGCCGGAAGGCGCCCATGGGCAGTCGGATTTCATTGCGTTCAACAACCACCCCGGCCTCCCCGATGGCATGCGCGATATCCGCAGTACCGATGGAACCGAACAGCTTGCCCTCTTCGCCGGCCTTGGCCTTGATGGTAATGGTCGTGTCGGCCAGCTGGGCACGCCGCGCCTCGGCGGCCCCCAGTGCATCGGCTGCCACCTTCTCGAGTTCTGCCCTTCGAGCCTCGAACTCGGCAATGTTCTCTGGTGTTGCGGGTGCGGCCTTGCCTTTGGGAATCAGGAAATTACGACCATAGCCGGGCTTTACCTTGACACGGTCACCCAGGGCACCCAGGTTCTCAATTTTCTCTAGCAGAATGACTTCCATCGTAACAACCTCTTGCTAATTGCTAATCTCTGTCAGTTATTTATCTGGTTTGCTGCCGGCCCTGCCCAGGCGTCGGCGAAAATCAATCCAGGTATCCAGTAAACCACCACCGGCCAGCAACAGGGTAGCCTGTGGCAGTATCGCGAGCATGATATAGACCGCGATCAGCCAACCGCTGCCGCGACCGGTCTGCGCGACCAGGCCGTGCACCACGGCCAACCCCACAAACAGGTACGGCACCAGCAGCACCATGGCTGACTGCGCCGCCATGTCACTGGCGACGCCCTCGGTAAACTGGGCGACGAGCATCAAACCCAGTGTTACTACCCCGGCACCCTGGCCCAGCCGCAGGTCGATGAACTCGCTGCGCAGCCCACCCGGGTTAACCAGCAGCGACTGCCACCAGCGTCCCAGCAGTACACTGCAGATGGTACTGAGCACCAGTGATGCCAGCACTATCCCGCTCAGCAGCCGGGACAGCTCCTGCAGCAGGTCCTGTGCCGGCATCCCCTGCAGGAACAGTCCGGCCGCCTCAAGCTCGGCCTCGAACGACTGCAGGCGCTCCAGCCACCATGGCGCCGGATCACCGGCCAGCCCATAGACCAGCATCAGTACAACGAATCCCAGTGCGGCTGCCGTGAGCATGGCGCTGGCCAGATTTACCGTCTGCCGCAGCACCACACTGACCAGCCAGCACGGCAACCACAACAGCAACACCATGACGGCGACAGTTGCCGCCTGCGTCCCCGCCGCCAGGTAGAACAGCACCGTCAGGAGCGTTGCAACGATCAGTACCTGCAAACCCTGGGTGACACCGATCCTCAGAGTCACCAGGGCAACCACCGCCGCTCCCAGGTAATGGATCAATGTCGTGAGGGGCGGCAGTGCAAATGCCAGCACCCCGCTCAGCGCCGCGACCAGGATCGCCTGGAAGCGTCCGCTGACAATATAACCGGCCAGTGCCTTCATGCCTTCTGTACCCTGGCCAGGACACAGTCAATCAGTCCGGCTGCGCCTGGTCAGACAATCAATGCGAGTCGCAGTAAGGCAGCAGGGCCAGGTAGCGTGCCCGCTTGATGGCCGTTGACAGCTGGCGCTGATAGCGGGCCTTGGTCCCCGTGATACGGCTGGGTACGATCTTGCCGGTCTCGGTGATGTATTGCCTGAGCAGATTGATATCCTTGTAATCAATCTCCTTGATGCCTTCGGCGGTGAACTTGCAGAACTTGCGACGACGAAAATAACGAGCCATTTATTGCACCTTTTGAAATCTTTTAATCAAGAATTATTCGGGGTTTGCCGGGGTTTCCTCAGCCACCGCTTCAGCGGCGGCCTGGCCTCCCTCGGCGACCGGTTCCTTAGCGACAGTTTCTTCACCTCGGATACTCTCATCCCGGGTTTCGTCGCGCTCGCGCTTTTCCTCGGGCTTCTTCATCAGCGGTGAAGACTCGGTCTTGGCCTCCTTTTGACTGATGACCATGTTTCTCAGCACGGCGTCATTGAAGCGGAAGGCACTGGTCAGCTCCTCGAGGGTTGCGGTGCCGCACTCGATATTCATCAGCACGTAATGCGCCTTGTGCAATTTCTGGATCGGATAGGCCAGTTGGCGACGGCCCCAGTCTTCCAGGCGATGTACGGTACCACCATCGGACTCGATGGTCGCGCGGTAGCGATCAATCATGGCGGGTACTTGTTCACTCTGGTCAGGGTGGACCAGAAACACGACTTCGTAGTGTCTCATACAGACCCCTTGTGGATGTGAAGCCTTCTGTCGGTGCAAAAGGCAAGGAGTTAAGAATCAGATTGTTAGAGGCCGCGCATTCTACGTGAGGCATCTGCGGGATGCAATCACCCTGCCTATCTCTGATCACGAGACACAAGATCACAGGCAGACCGTTCCTCAGGCCTGAAATTCAAGTCTCACCGCAGAGACGCGCGGACGCAGAGACAGGCAAGTACATGTTTTAATGAATGGGAGACAGGTTGACTTCAGATACTAGACTCTAGTTTATATAAAAGTTATATATTATTGATTTTACTGGTGTTTAGTCATATGTATATGTTTTTTATTGCTTCTCTGCGTCCTGGGCGTCTCGGCGGTGAACATTCTTTGCGTCCTTTTTACCTCTCGGCAATTGCTCCCTGCATCACCTAAAGCGCCTACTTTTGGTGTTCTACCTCATCCTTCCCTGGAGTCGTGCGGTGAGGTTTGGTTTGGCTTCCGGTGGCCCGCTGGCGGCGCGTCTCGAACAGCAGCACCCCCGCGGCGACCGACACGTTGAGGCTCGCCACTTGCCCGGCCATGGGGATCGCCACCAGGTAGTCGCAATGCTCGCGGGTAAGCCTCCTGAGGCCCTTGCCCTCCGCCCCGAGCACAAGCGCAAGCGGGCCAGTCAAGTCGGTGCCGTAGAGCTCGCCCTCCGCGGCATCACTGGCACCGTATATCCATATGCCGGCCTGCTTTAACAGACGCAGGGTGCGCGCCAGGTTGGTCACGCTGAATACCGGAACCGACTCGGCCGCGCCACTGGCTACCTTGCGGACCACGGGAGTTATCCGCGCTGCCCGGTCACGCGGGACGATCAGTGCGTGCACCCCGGCCGCATCGGCAGTGCGCAAGCAGGCGCCCAGGTTGTGCGGGTCCTGGACCCCGTCAAGGACCAGCAGAAAGGCCGGCTCCTGCAGCGACTCGAGAAAGACCGGCAGGTCCTGTTCACGCGATTCATGCACAGCGTCACGCAGCGACGCGATCACGCCCTGATGGCTTGCATCCGGTAGCAACGCGTCCAGTTCACTGCGCGCTACACGCTTCACCGGAACGCCGGCCGCATCGGCCTGCTTGACGACCCGTGCGATGCGCCGGTCTTCCCGTCCCGCGGCCACCCTCAGTTGACTAACCCGCGCGGGGGCGTTAGCCAGCAGCCCTTCCACGGCGTGCAGGCCATAGACCAACTCGTTCATGTCATGCCACTGGTGCTGCGTGCCCGGCCTCAGGGTGCCTGGTAGGCGTCCTGCTCCTGACCTTCAACGACAGGCTTGACGATAAGTTCGACCCGACGGTTCAGCTGGCGTCCGGCCTCGGTCGCATTGGTGTCGCGCGGTTCGTGTTCACCGCGCCCTTCCGCTTGCAGACGGCCGTCCGGCACACCGCGGCTCGTCAGATAATTTGCGACACTACGTGCCCGGCGTTCCGACAGGTCCTGATTGTAGGCGTCGCTGCCGGTGCTGTCGGTGTGGCCGATGACATGGACAATGGAACGGTCATAGCGCACCAGGATATCTGCCACCTTGTCCAGGGTCGTCATGAAGGCCGGCTTGATCTCCGCCCGGTCAAAATCGAAGGAAACCTCGCTCGGGACGTTGAGTCTCAGGCTCTCGTCCTCCAGGCGTTCGATCTCGACATCATGGGCGTAACGTTCTTCCGCAAGGGCATCCTCGAATTCATTCTGCTGCTTGTCCATGTAATGCCCGACCGCCCCGCCGGCGATCGCCCCGGCAACCGCGCCGACGTAACGGCCCGAGTCGTCATCGAGCTGGTGGCCGAGGACGGCTCCGACCACAGCGCCGACTGCCGCTCCCGTCTTGGTGCGCCGATTCGGGTCATCGGCCGCACAGCCATAGAGTGACACGACCAGCAATAAACATATGGCCTTTAATGAATGGTTCATCTTGATTTCCTCCTCGTCTTGGCAGTGCGCCGTCCCTTCTTCTTCCTGCGTTTAGTTAAGACTGATTCCTGCTCTATCAGTTCAAAATCGATCTTGCGCTCGTCCAGGTTGACCTGCATCACCTTGACGGCGACCACATCACCGAGGCGGTAGATGCGGTTGGTGCGCTCCCCGATCAGCCAGTGCCGCGCCGGGTCATAGTGGTAGTAGTCATTACCCAGCGCGGTGACATGCACCAGACCTTCCACATAGATCTCCTGCAGTTCCACGAAGATCCCGAACGAAGTCACGCTGCTGATAATGCCCTTGTAGGACTCGCCGATCTTGTCGAGCATGTATTCGCACTTGAGCCAGTCGATGGCATCACGGGTCGCGTCGTCGGCACGCCGCTCGGTCATCGAACAGTGATCGCCGAAGGCCTGCATATCGGCATGGCCATAATCAAACTGCGCCGCCTTTTCCCCGGAGAGGATGTGGCGGATAGCCCGGTGAACCAGCAGGTCCGGATAGCGCCTGATCGGTGAGGTGAAGTGTACATAGTTTTCGTGTGCCAGGCCGAAGTGCCCGATATTCTCGGGGTGGTATTCGGCGCGCGGCAGCGAGCGCAGCAGGACGGTATTGATGAGGTGTTCATCCGGCCGGCCGCGGACGGTATGCAGCAGGGTCGCGTAGTCCTTGGCCGTCGGCCGCAGGCGGCCACGCAGCGACAGCCCGAGCTCACCCAGGAACTCCTGCAGGCCCTCCACCTTATCGGAATCCGGCTGCGCATGGACCCGGAACAGGGCCGGCATCTTGTGGCGGATCAGGAAACGGGCCGCGGCCACATTGGCGGCAATCATGCACTCCTCGATCAGCTTGTGGGCATCATTGCGCACCACGGGCACGATGCGCTCGATCTTGCGGTGTTCGCCGAAGACGATACGGGTCTCGGTAGTTTCGAAATCGATAGCGCCGCGCTGCTCGCGCGCGTCACGCAGTACCCCGTACAAGCGGTACAGTTCCTCGAGATGGGGCACCAGTTCACGGTATTTTTCGCGGGTGTCTTCATCCTCATCGACCAGGATGGCCGCGGCCTGCTCATAGGTCAGGCGTGCATGCGAGCGCATCACGCCCTCGATGAAATTGGAGCGCGTGATCTTGCCCTGCGGGTTGATATGCATCTCGCAGACCATGCACAGACGGTCCACATCCGGGTTGAGGGAGCACAGCCCGTTCGACAGCACCTCGGGTAGCATCGGGATCACGCGCTCGGGGAAATAGACGGAATTGCCGCGGTTCTCGGCCTCGCTGTCCAGTGCGGTATCGGTGCGCACATAATGCGAGACGTCGGCGATGGCGACGATCAGGCGCCAACCGCCCGACTTGCGCTCACAGAAAACGGCATCATCGAAGTCGCGCGCATCCTTGCCGTCGATGGTGACCAGGGGAGTGGCGCGCAGGTCGGTGCGGCCCTGGCTGGCCTGTGCAGGGACCTCGCTGCCGAATTTGCCAATCTCCCTGTCAACGGCCTCCGGCCACTCCTGGGGCAGGTCGTGACTGCGGATGGCGATATCGATCTCCATCCCGGGCGCCATGTGCTCACCCAGCACCTCGACTACATGGCCGACCGGGATAGCGTGTTTGCCGGGTTGCTCAACAATCTCGACCGTGACAATCTGGCCGTGGGCCGCGCCACCGGTGTGTTTGTCGGGTACCCCGATGTCATGGGTGATGCGCTTGTTGTCCGGCACCACGGTATTGATGCCGCTCTCACGGTAGAAACGCCCCACCACGCGCCGGGTATTGCGCTCCAGGACCTCGACAATGTTGCCTTCCAGGCGCCCGCGCCGGTCCTTGCCCGTGATCCGCACCATCACCCGGTCGTCATGAAACACGGTGTGCATCTGGCGGGCCGAGAGGTAAACGTCCTCGCCCTTCTCATCCGGGACCAGGAAACCAAAACCGTCGGGGTGGGCAATGACCCGGCCCGGGATCAGGTCGAACTGATCGGCCTGCGCATAACAGCCACGCCGGTTGCGTACCAGCTGGCCGTCCCGGGTCATTGCATTCAGACGCCGGCGCAGGGCCTCGGTGCCCTCCTCCGTGTTGATACCGAGAATCCCGGCCAGTCCCTCACGGTTGACCGGTACATCGGCCGCAGCGATGACCTCGATGATGTGTTCGCGACTTGCAATGGGTGATTCGTAGCGTTCCGCCTCGCGCCGGGCATGTGGGTCACGGCGGCGCAGACCAGTCGTTTTTCGTTTTCTGGTTTTCTTCATCCGATCGGGCTTCTATTCACCTGTTAAACGGGTAGTGTGCGTGCCCCGGGGGCAAATTGACAAGCTATATATCAGCGGTTAGAGTTCGCGCTCCCGGGATTTTTTCAGCATCTCCGGGAACGTAACAGCATGGCCGAGGTGGCGGAATTGGTAGACGCGCTAGCTTCAGGTGCTAGTGGGGGTAACCCCGTGGAGGTTCAAGTCCTCTCCTCGGCACCATCTCCCCGGGTTCCCGCACAACATCCACCTTTTGCTACCGATATGCACAAAGTTGACAGGGCAGGCTCGGTCCGCGCGGACCTCTATCTTGCGGGGCCTGCGCTCCTTTCGCTTCGGGATATGCAGGGTCTGGACACACGCCTTCAGACTTGCCTTGATTATATCTCCGTCCAGTTCCCGCTGAGGGAGAATCTGTGTTGGCAGCGGGACGAATGGGTGTCGGCATAGACTGCCTCCATGCCGTCGGGCATGGGAATACTCACATCACCCTCGGTAGATAAGCGGAACGGATCCCCAGCCCCCGATCCAGCCAAAAAAAAGCACCAACCCGCGGGTTGGCGCCTGTGTTCTGGAAAAGCCGTATGGCCGGGGGCCCTCAGGGACGGCGCCGGTCGGCGTTGTTTGCTGTCAGGCCGCGTTCTGCTCTTTATCGCTGATTTCACGGATCAGCGGATAGAGCCTCTCGGTCTCGTCCAGGATCCTCTCCAGGATCAGATGGAACATCATATCGGTATCGCTGAGGAAGTCTTCATGTGAGGAAATTACCAGTTCAGCCCTCTTTTCAGTTCTGTTATGCGTAGGACACCAGTGCCTGGTGTATTCTGACGTGATCCGCTTGATCTGCTGCGAACCCGACATGAAATTCCTGACCAGTTTCTGGATCTCATGGTCATCGTGCGTCAGCAGCTTGCTGATCAGGTTCTTGTCGACCAGGTCGATGTGCTCCTTGACCTTGTCCATGTAGCGGTGGAAAAGCTCACAGCAGGCCCCGGTGTCGCACATGGAGCGATCCTTGAGCAGGTATAACAGGATGTTGGAGAGTTCGGTAATTTCGTGATTCTGGGAATGCAATTCTTCGTAGGTAATCATGATGCTCCCTGTTCTAATCTGAGTTAGATTGCGTTTATTTCACTGTATATATATCTGGTTCAGGCTAGGACGAAAAGACGGGCCTGTCAATGAATCGAATTATTTAAGCAAATACTAAAATACCAATAATAACACGGCCCTACTACTCGCAGTCAGGAATCTGGGATCCATTATCAAGTCCGTAAACCTCGTAGAACACCCTATCGCAGTCGCTGTCACGGAAGACATGGTTAAGCATCGGTTATTCCCGCACCAACAGACGCCCATGCAGCGCCTGGCTGCGTAAGCCAGGAGCGTCCGGTCCGGAAAGACCCCGCGTTACAGCGGATTGCACAGCAGTATAATCAAGATACCCACAGGCTGATCGGGGTGTCAGCTGTTCCTGCTACCGGAGATTGCCAATGAAGGATCCAGCCGCAGTGTCACGCGGCGAAGCGGACGCGGTCTTTCACGTGCGCGGCCTCACCAAGGTCTACCACATGGGCGAGGTCGACGTGCATGCACTGCGCGGTGTGGACCTGGACCTGTATGGCGGCGAACTGGTGGTGCTGCTGGGTCCGTCCGGTAGCGGCAAGTCCACCCTGCTCAACATTCTCGGCGGGCTGGACACCGCCACCCAGGGCGAGGTGCGCTACTGCGACCACGACCTCACCCATGCCGGTGAGGCCGAGCTCACCGAGTACCGCCGCGACCATGTCGGCTTCGTTTTCCAGTTCTATAACCTGATCCCCAGCCTGACCGCGCGCGAGAATGTCGCCGCCGTCACCGAGATCGTTGAGCACCCCATGAAGCCCGAGGACGCATTGAGGCTGGTGCACCTGGACGACCGCATGGATCACTTTCCCGCCCAGATGTCCGGCGGTGAGCAGCAGCGCGTCGCCATCGCCCGCGCCATCGCCAAGAACCCGGCGGTGTTGCTGTGTGACGAGCCCACCGGGGCGCTGGACTCGCAGACCGGCGTGGTGGTCCTGGAGGCCCTGGAGCGCGCCAACCACGAACTGGGCACCACCACCGTGTTGATCACACACAATGCCGGCATCGCCGACATGGCCGACCGGGTAGTGCACATCACCGACGGACACATCGGTTCGATCGAGCACAATTCGGAGCGAAAACCGGCCAGTGAACTTAGTTGGTAGCAACGCGTGCGCGCCCTGAATAAAAAACTCTGGCGCGACCTCTGGGGCATGCGCGCCATGGTGCTGGCCATCGCCCTGGTGCAGGTCGGCGGTATCGGCACCTTCGTGATGTCACTGACTACCTATGACTCGCTGGTACTGACGCGTGACAACTACTACCGGGAACAGCGTTTCGCCGAGGTCTTCGCCTCCCTGAAGCGGGCACCGAACAGCGTGACTGAACGCATCCGCGACATCCCCGGTGTCGAGCTGGTCCAGACCCGTGTGGTGGCACCGGTACGCCTGACCGTGACCGGCTTCAGCGATCCGGTTACGGGCACCCTGGTGTCGATCCCGGATACCCACCCGCCCCTGCTCAACGCACTGCACCTGCGTCGTGGCCGGATGCCCGAGGCCGGACGCGCTGACGAGGTAGTGATCAACGAGACCTTTGCCGATGCCCATGCGCTGGAGCCCGGTGATCAACTCACCGCGACCATCAATGGCCGGCGCAAGTCGCTCACTATCGCGGGCATAGCCCTGTCACCCGAGTATATTTACGCGGTGGCTGCCGGCGCCGTATTCCCTGACTACGAGCGCTACGGAGTGCTGTGGATGGGACGGACGCCACTGGCAGCCGCCTACGACATGGAGGGTGGCTTCAATGATGTCGCCCTCACGCTGGCATCGGGTGTAATCCCCGAGGAGGTCATCCAGCGACTGGACCTGCTGCTGGCGCGCTACGGCTGCCACGGGGCCTACAAGCGCAAGGACCAGATCTCCCACCGCTTCCTGAGCGAGGAACTCCATGGCCTCGAGATCATGGCACTGGTCTTCCCGGTGATCTTCCTCGGCGTGGCGGCCTTCTTGCTGAACGTGGTTATCAGCAGGCTGATCGACACCCAGCGCGAGCAGATCGCGATCCTCAAGGCCTTCGGCTACAGTAACCGGGATGTCGGCCTGCACTATGCTGCCCTGGTGCTGCTGATCGTTTTTCTGGGGCTGGCCGGCGGCATCGCCGCGGGCATCTGGATGGGCAGGGGACTCAGTGGTATCTATACGGAGTTCTACAATTTCCCGTTCCTGCACTACGTCCTGGAACCCTGGGTAATTGCCCTCGCCGCCCTGGTGAGCGTCGTGGCGGGGCTGGCCGGCACCCTGTACGCGGTGAGTCGTGCCGTACGCCTGCCCCCCGCCGAGGCCATGCGCCCGGAATCCCCCACCGCCTACCGTCCTACCCTGATCGAGCGGCTCGGTATGCAGCGCTGGTTTTCCCAACCAACCCGCATGATCGCGCGCCATATCGAGCGGCGCCCGTTCAAGTCGCTGCTGACGGTGGCCGGCATCGCCGCCGCCTGCGGTGTCATTATGGTGTCCAATTTCCAGGAGGACGCCATCCATTACATGATCGATGTGCAATATGCCATGAGCGAAAGCCAGGACCTGTCGGTGATCTTCACCGAACCGAGTTCCCATCATGCCCTGTACTCGCTGGCCGGGCTCGAGGGTGTCGAACATGTTGAGGGGGTACGCACGGTTCCGGCACGCCTGCGCTTCGAGCAGCGCAGTTATCTGGGTTCACTGCAGGGACTGGAACCCGATGGCCAGCTGCGCAGGCTGCTGGATGCACAGCTGCAACAGGTCAACCTGCCGCCCGAGGGTGTATTGCTGACGGATTACCTGGCCGAACTGCTTGGTATAAAGCCGGGGGAACTGCTTACCGTGGAGGTCCTCGAAGGCAACCGTGCTGTGTTGCAGATACCGGTGACTGGGCTGACCAATGAATACCTCGGCGTGTCGGCCTACCTGCAGCGCACTACCCTCAACCGCCTGCTGCGCGAGGACAGCGCGGTCACAGGCGCCTACCTGGCCGTGGATAATGCCTACCATGACCGGGTCTATACGAATCTGGACGAAATGCCGCGCGTCGCGGGAACCGTGGTGCGCGAGAGCGCCATCAAGAGCTTCTACCGGACCATGGAAGAGACCATCCTGTTCTTCACCTTCGTCACGGCGCTGCTGGGCGGGGTTATCGCCTTCGGCATGGTCTACAACAGTGCACGAATCGCTCTCTCGGAGCGGGACCGTGAACTGGCCAGCCTGCGGGTGCTAGGCTTCACCCAGGGCGAAATCGCCTACATTCTGCTGGGCGAACTGGCGGTACTCACACTGGCCGCCCTGCCACTGGGGTTCCTGTTCGGACAGGGGCTGTGCGCCTACCTGTCACACGAAATCCGCTCTGACCTGTACCGGGTACCGCTGGTGCTGGAAGTCGATACCTTTGCCTTCGCCTCCAGCGTGGTACTGGCCTCGTCGGTGGTGTCAGGCCTGATGATGTGGCACAAGCTGAAACGCCTGGACCTGATCGGCGTGCTCAAGACACGGGAATAGACCGTGGAGAATTTATTCAGTTAAACTGGAACTTATAAAGAAAACATGAACTGCCTTATCAGGAAAAAATCGCTATGAGCCGGTCAAGGAACCTGGGCCTGAGTATTACTGCAATCGCTGTTCTGGCCGCACTGGCTTGGGGTTTCCGGCCGCGTCCGGTGCCGGTGGAAGCGGGTGCATTGGAACGTGGCCCGTTGTCCGTGGTAGTCGAGGAGGAAGGCCACACCCGCGTGAAGGACCGTTACGTGATCTCCGCACCGGTGGCCGGCTACCTGCAGCGTATCGAACTGGACGTCGGGGACAGCGTGACCCAGGGACAGACCCTGGCGCTGCTGGAACCACTGCGCCCCGAGGTACTGGACCCGCGCAGCCAGGCCCGCGCCGAGGCCCAGGTCGCCGCGGCCGAGGCGGCGCTCAAGGGCGCCGAGGAGACAGTCACCGCCGCACGCGCCGAGGCCAGGTATGCCCGCGCCGAATATACACGTAAAAAGAAGCTGCGTGCGGATGCCCTGATCTCGCAGGAGGCGCTGGACCAGGCTGACACCCGTAACCGCCAGGCCAGTGCCGCACTGCGTTCGGCCGAATTTTCCGTGGATGTCGCGCGCTTCGAGCTGGAGGCGGCGCGCACCTCCCTGAGCTACTCACTGGCCGAAAACGGGGAGACGTCACTGCCAGTGGTCAAGCTGAAGGCGCCTGCCGCCAGCCGGGTGCTGCGAGTCGATCACGAAAGCGAGGGTGTCGTCAACACAGCACAGCCCCTGCTCGAGATCGGCGATCCCTCCGCCCTGGAGATCGCGGTGGATGTCTTGTCGGCCGATGCCGTGCGGATACGACCCGGGAGCCGGGTGGAATTTCATCGCTGGGGCGGTGAACAGCTCCTGGAAGGCGTGGTACGGACGGTCGAACCCGTTGGCTTCACCAAGATCTCCGCACTCGGTGTCGAGGAGCAACGGGTCTGGGTGATCGCTGACCTGACCTCGCCGCGGGAAGCGTGGCTGACGCTGGGTGACGGTTACCGGGTCGAGGCGCACTTCATCCTCTGGGAGGCCGAGGATGTCCTGAAACTCCCCGCCAATGCCCTGTTCCGGCATGCCGGCGGCTGGGCGGTCTTCAGCGTTGAGAACGGGCGTGCCCAGCTTCGTGAAATCGAAACCGGGCAGCGCACGGGGCTTGTTGCCGAGGTCCTCGCGGGACTCGACGCAGGGGCCCGGGTCATCCTGCACCCCGATGATCGTATCAAGGACGGGGTGCGGGTCGAGGTGCAGCAGACGGGCCAGTGAACCACACCCTGCTTATAAAACATAAAGTTGACACCGATCAATACATTCCAGCCAGAACCGGCTATCCTTATTTATGTAGAAGAGAGAGGATAAAATATGCAAACACCCTTACAGATCATGTTCCATAACATGGAGCCGTCTGACGCCGTAGAAGCTAATATCAAAGAAAAGGCGGCCAAACTCGAACGATTCAGCGACAAGATCACCAGCTGCCGGGTCACGGTAGAAGCACCACACAAACACCATCACAAGGGCAACATCTATCACATTGGCCTGGATATTACCGTGCCTGACGCGGAGATCGTGGTTAGCCGCATCCCGCATGATAATCATGCCCATGAGGACATCTATGTGGCGATACGTGACGCCTTCAAGAGTGCCCGTCGCCAGCTGGAGGACTACGAGCTGAAGCGCCGCGGGAAAACCAAGCATCACCAGATCTACGAGCCGGTCCCCGGCCAGGTCGCTGAGTAATCAGTAACCACGGGGTGGCGTTTAACGCCACCCCGTGCAGTCAATCACCTTCCCATGTGGAGGCACTTCCACCACGAGGCCGATATCGGGATTGTTGGCCTGGGTGCTACCCTGGAGCAGGCCTTTGAGCAAGCCGCCGTTGCCCTGACAGCGGTGATCACCGATCCGGAATCCGTTATCTGCCGCGAGACCGTGGTGCTGGACTGCGAGGCGCCTGATACGGAACTGCTGCTGGTCGACTGGCTCAATGCACTCGTCTACGAAATGGCCACGCGCCGCATGCTGTTCCGGCGCTTCAACGTTGAACTCAACAACCACAGCCTGCACGGTACCGCCTGCGGTGAAGCCGTGGATATCCGGCGCCACCAGCCTGCTGCCGAGATCAAGGGCGCCACCTATACGGCACTTAACATCCATGCGGACGCCGGTGGCATCTGGCATGCTCAATGTGTGGTTGATGTCTAGCCCGAAAAGGGGGTAGCGCCACTGCTGTCCCATTTATTTCAATTGAATCCAGCGCAAGCACCTCAGCATACTCTCTAAAAGTTGAAATAATAATGGATCAGAGACATGAATGCTGTCCATGACGTTCGGGTAAGATCCCCTCTCCCATGAGTGGGAGTGAGGCAGGGAGAGGGTTGATAAATCATGCTGTTAAGAAACTTCGTTTCTCACCCCTCATCCTCGGTAACTGCTCCCTGCGTCGCCTAGAGCGCCTACTGTTGGTGCTCTACCTCCTGCATGGCCCAGGCCAGCCTCTCGACCGGTTCCCGGTCTCACCTTCTCCCTGCAGTCGTAACCTTCTCCCCTTGAAGGGGAGAAGGAATTAACGATACAGCAGTGTGTCAGCACCATTTTCTTGTTTCGATATGGATGCTGCGAGCGAGGCACGAGAAAAGGGCATCGATACCTTTATTCGATGTGCGGGCTAAACTTAGAACAGGACATGTTTAATTCTGCAGCTATGCGCGGGCACCACCCATGGACACCGCACAACTGACCCGCACCTCGGATTACGAGTGGCGTATCGAACCGCAGGGTGCCATGCAGGTACCGGGGATCATATTTGCCAGCGAGGACCTGGTGAGGGCCATGGACGACAAGGTTCGCGAACAGGTCTGCAACGTGGCCACCCTGCCCGGCATCGTCAAGGCCTCCTACGCCATGCCGGATGCCCACTGGGGCTATGGCTTTCCCATCGGCGGGGTGGCTGCCTTTGATGCCGACCAGGGCGGAGTCGTTTCCGCCGGGGGTGTCGGTTTCGATATTTCCTGCGGCGTACGCACCCTGCACACCGGCCTGAAACGGCCTGATATCGACGCGGTCAGGGAACGTCTGGCTGACGCCCTGTTCCATACCATCCCGGCGGGTGTCGGCAGCACCGGGCGCATCCACCTGGACGAGGCCGGCATGGACGCCATGCTGAACGGCGGTGCCCGCTGGGCGGTAAAGCGCGGCTGGGGTTACCGCGAAGACCTGGAGCGTGTCGAGGAACACGGCTGCATGGATGGCGCCCGGGCGGAGAACGTCTCCGAGCGCGCCCGCAAACGCCAGCGTAACGAAATGGGCACCCTGGGTTCCGGCAACCACTACCTCGAGTTGCAGGAGGTCTGCGAGGTCTTTGATCCCGAGGCGGCCAGCGTCTTCGGTATCAGCCCGGGCGATGTCGTAGTCAGCATCCATTGCGGCTCGCGCGGACTGGGCCATCAGATCGGGACGGAGTTCCTGAAATCGATGGTGATCAAGGCACAGCAGTACGGCATCACCCTGCCGGACCGCGAACTCGCCTGTGCCCCGATTGACTCGGATACCGGTCAGGCCTATCTCGGCGCCATGCGCGCGGCCATCAACTGTGCCCTTGCCAACCGCCAGATAATCACCCACCTCACCCGCGAGGTATTCGAGCGGATCATCCCGGCGGCCACGCTGGAACTGCTCTACGACGTGTCACATAACACCTGCAAGGTGGAGGAGCATGTCATAGACGGCAACCCGCAACGCCTGTATGTCCATCGCAAGGGTGCGACGCGCGCCTTCGGACCCGGTCACCCCGATATCCCGGAGGACCTGCGCTCCATAGGCCAGCCAGTGCTGATCGGGGGCTCCATGGGGACCGCCTCGCACATCCTGGCCGGCACCCGACAGGGCGAGGCCCTGTCGTATTCATCGGCCTGTCATGGCGCCGGTCGTGCCATGAGCCGGCGCCGGGCCTACAAGCTCTGGAAGGGTCGCCAGCTGGTCGACAGCCTGCAGGAGCAAGGCATTCTGATTCGCAGTCCGTCCTCGCGCGGCGTGGCCGAGGAGGCACCGGGAGCCTACAAGGACGTCGACGCGGTGGTCGATGCCGCCGACGCGGCGGGCCTGGCGCGCAAGGTGGCGAAGCTGAAGCCACTGGCCTGCATCAAGGGCTAGGCCGATGCCAGCACAGCGCGGGCAGCTGTATATCGGGACTTCCGGCTGGTCCTATGACCACTGGAAAGGCCGCTACTACCCCAACGACCTGGCCAGCAGCGGGTGGTTGGGCTATTACGCCCGGGAGTTCAACAGCGTCGAGATCAACAGCTCCTTCTATCGTCTGCCCACTGCTTCCACGTTGCAGCACTGGCAGGACGCCACGCCCGCCGACTTTGTATTTACCGCCAAGGCGAGCCGATACATCACACACATGAAGAAACTGAAAGGGTCGCGGCAAACCCTGCCCCCCTTCCTCGAACGAATCAGTCTTCTCGGCGACAGGCTGGGCCCCATCCTGTTTCAGCTGCCGCCACACTGGCGCTTCAATGCTGAACGCCTCGCCGCTCTGCTTGATGACCTAGGCGGCGCCTGCCGTTGCGCCTTCGAATTCCGTGACCACAGCTGGTTCAATGAACAGTGTTATGAACTCCTGTCACGGCACGGCGCCGCGCTGTGTCTCTATGAACTGGAGGGCTTTCTCAGCCCGCAGGAAATGACTGCCGATTTCGTCTATGTGCGTCTGCATGGGCCTGGGGCGGCCTACCAGGGCAGTTATGGCGACAAGGCACTGGTCGCTTGGGCGGAGGCCTGCACCCGCTGGACGACCAGTGGGCGCGAGGTTTACATTTATTTTGACAACGACGAATACGCGTATGCGGTACAAAATGCCGCAAGCCTGCAGGCCATGATTCAGGAGCCCTGCCATGCCGGTTCACAATGCCGAGATCGCCGAACTGTTCAATCGACTCGCCGACCTGCTTGAGCTTGAGGACGCCAATCCCTTCCGGGTACGCGCCTACCGAACGGCGGCGCGCAATATCAACGGCCTGTCGCACAGCCTGGTTGACCTGCTGGCTGCTGGCGAGGACCTGTCGAAACTGTCGGGCATCGGCAAGGACCTGGCGGGGAAGATCCGTACCATCATCGAGACCGGCAAGCTGCCACTGCTGGAACAGGTGCAGGCACGCACCCCCGCCGAGCTCAGCGACCTGATGAAGATCGACGGACTCGGCCCAAAACGGGTGAAGACACTGCACCAGCAGCTGCATATCAGCAGCTTCGAAGACCTGCAGCGAGCGGCGCGTAGCGGCAAGATCCGCGCACTGGCGGGCTTCGGCGCAAAGACCGAGGCACTCATCCTGGAACGCCTGACACGTTCCCGGCAAGCAGATATCCGCTCCCGCCTGGCAGATGCGGAGGATATCGCCGGCCCGCTGGTCAATTATCTGCTGGACTGCACCGGGGTCAAACAGGTCAATATCGCCGGCAGCTACCGGCGCCGCCGCGAGACCGTCGGCGACCTGGATATCCTGGTGACAGCGAAACAGGGCACCCCGGTAACCGACCACTTTGTCGCCTATGACGAGGTGAGCGAGGTGATTTCACACGGCAAGACCCGGTCCACCGTGCACCTGCGTTCCGGCATGCAGGTCGACCTGCGCGTAGTTGCCCAGGTGAGTTATGGTGCCGCCCTTCTGTATTTCACCGGATCCAAGGCACACAACATCGCCTTGCGCAAGCTGGCCATCAGGCAGGGATACAAGCTCAACGAGTACGGCCTGTTCAGGGGCGACAAGCGCGTTGCAGGACGCACGGAGGCGGCCGTGTATGCAAAACTGGGCCTGTCCTATATCGAGCCTGAACTGCGCGAGCAGCAAGGCGAGATAGAGGCAGCCCGCAAGGGCACTTTGCCTGAACTTGTCAGCCGCGAGGACATCCGTGGTGACCTGCACTGCCATACCCGGGCCACCGATGGCCACGACAGCCTGGAGGCCATGGTGGCTGCCGCCCGCAAGCTGGGTTATGAATACCTCGCCATCACGGACCATTCAAAACGGGTCAGCGTCGCCCACGGGCTCGATCACAAGCGCCTGCTGGAGGAGGCCCGGCGAATCAACAAACTCAACGAACAGCTGGATGATATCGTGGTACTCAAGTCCATCGAGGTCGACATCCTCGAGGACGGCAGCCTGGACCTGCCCGACAGCGTACTCGGCCAGCTGGACCTGGTGGTCGGTGCGATCCACTACAAGTTTAATCTCACGCGCAAACAGCAGACCGAGCGCATCATCCGCGCCATGGACAACCCGCACTTCAATATCCTGGCACACCCCAGTGGACGGCTGCTCAACCAGCGCCCGCCCTACGATATCGATATGGAAAAGATCATGCAGGCCGCTGTGGAGCGCGGCTGCTTCCTGGAACTGAACGCCCAGCCCGCGCGCCTAGACCTCACCGATGGCGACTGCATGCTGGCCCGCGAGTTGCGACTCAAGGTGGTGATTTCAACCGATGCACACAGTACCGGCACCCTCGACTATATGCGTTTCGGAATAAGCCAGGCACGGCGCGGCTGGCTGGAACCTGACGACGTGGTCAACACGTGCGGACTGGATGAATTGAGAAAATTACTCAAACGCAACTGAGGAGCGCTTGCCACGACAACATCTGCGCTGCTCAGCAGCGTCACGGAGAGCGACACAGGGCAGCATTGGCCAGTCAAATACTCTGGCGACAACTGCCTTCGCGAATCCACACACCACGCTCTTCACACCGCAGCATCTCGTCACCGCTGCAAACATAGTCGCCGATCGCGTAGGCGATATTGTTGAAATGACAGACCCCGGATTCCAGCTCCAGGTCCAGCGACAGCTCATCGGCATCGGTGTCGTCGAAAATGGGCGAATTCTTCAACTCCGGATCCGGCGCGCCTACCTTCGGTAACTGCCTGACTTCAGTCATCACCTTTCTCCTCATGGTGTCATTCCCTGTCTTCTGGATCTGCGCCAGCACACAGGACAACTCTAAATCTTTTTAACTCTTAATGTTAAGTATAGAAGCTGCTGCCGAACCGGACATCGCCCCTGTCAACAAGCCCCATCTGGTGCGCCCACCATGCTTGTAATGGTCTAGTATTAATGTAGGACTGCCTGAAAGCAGGGACCTGATAATCATCATTTTAATTGCTGATCATATTCGGGAGGCACCATGTCAAGACCCTGGATTGTAGTAGCAGACCAAAGCAAGGCGCGGATATTTTCCATGGAAGACCCGCAAGGGCCACTGCAGGAAATGGGCCAGCTGAAACACCCCGAGGCCCGTGAGCATGCCCGGACACTGACGTCCGACCGCCCGGGGCGCAGCTTCGACAGCGGTGGCCAGGGGCGCCATGCCATGGGGACATCTGTGGAACCCAAGGAACAGGAGGCCATCCGTTTTGCCAAACAGATTGCCGAACACCTGCGTGCCGAGTGTCACGATAAAGGCTGCAACCGACTGGTACTGATCGCCGGACCGGACTTTCTGGGCCTGCTCCGGGAGCAGATTGGTTCGATGAATGACATTACCATCACGGAGATCAAGAAAAACCTGGGGCAGTACAGCCCGCACGAGATTCGTACGCATTTGCCGGCAAGGTTATAACGGGACAGTTGCAACCGGAACGATTTTCGGACGTTTTGAAGACGGTTCAGCACACCCTGTATCGAGGAGGCAGACACATGGTCAGCGAAGCCGACCCCATCATCGGAGCGTGGTATCACTACCCGGAAAAGGCGCAGAAATTCGTGGTGGTTGCCATTGATGAACACACGGATACCATCGAGGTCCAGTACTTCGACGGCAACATCGACGAATTCGATATGAGCGCCTGGTATGAACTCGACATGGAGCGTATCGAGGAGCCGGAGGACTGGACCGGGCCAATGGACAACATCGAGAAAGACGACCTCAACCCGGTGGGCACGGAGATGCGGCGCGAGGACTGGGACGCGCCCTATCAGGAAGAGGATGAGAAAAAGAGCGCCGGACCGCGCGAACCGGATTAATGGGTAAACTGGAGACAGTCTCCATATCACACGATCACATGGCGGGGCAGGCAACTGCGTAACCCGTCTATCCCGAATTTGGTTCAGTCCACGCAGATCCGGCCCGCACAGGTGGCAAACGACATGGGCTCGGTTCCAGCGGATGGCCCCGTGGCTTTGACCGGCTCCCGGGTTCAGGGTAAAAGCGACTAAAGCGGCAACTTCTGCAGGTATTCAGCCTGCGTGACCCGACCACCGAACCCGCGTTGCAGCTGCGCGGCCAGCACGTCCATCGCATCGGGTTCACCGTGCACCAGGACCACCGGCGGGTGCCCCTCGATCTGGTCATACCAGTCCAGCAAACCCTGCTGGTCGGCATGGGCAGACAGGCCGCCTACGGTGTGGACCCGAGCCTGCACCTTGATGGTCTCACCCCACAACCTGATATGGCTGGCCCCGTCGACCAGGGCACGACCCTGTGTCCCGCGCGCCTGGAAGCCGACAATCATGACGTGCGCATCCCGACGCCAGATGTTGTGTTTCAAATGGTGCTTGATGCGCCCGCCGGTACACATGCCGCTGCCGGCGATGATTATGGCACCGGCATGCAGCGTGTTGATCTGCATGGACTCCTCGGCGCGTTCAGTCATGCGCAGATTGGGCAAGTCGAACAGGGTGCCGCGCTCGCGGGCAAAGTCACGCGCCCTGACGTCATAGACGCGCGAGTGCCGGTCATAGATCTCGGTTGCCTCGATCCCCATCGGGCTGTCCAGGAAGATCTGCCAGTCGCCGATCCCCCATTCCTCGTAATGACTGTTGAAGATATACAGCAGCTCCTGGGTGCGGCCAACGGTAAAGGCGGGAACCAGGATATTACCCTTGCCGGCGTGGGCGCTGGATAGCACCATGCGCATCTCCTCCCAGGTGGATTCCCAGTCGCGGTGCCGGCGGTCGCCGTAGGTGCTTTCCAGGACCACCAGGTCAGCCTGCGGCACGCGTTCCGGGTCACGCAGGATCGGGGCGCCATGATGCCCGAGGTCGCCGCTGAAAACGACCTTGCGCCTGTGTCCGCCCTCTTCAAGGTCCAGTACGACGATAGCGGATCCGAGGATATGTCCGGCATCATGCAGCGTCAGGCGCACGCCCGGCAGGATCTGCTGTAGCTGTCCGAACTCCAGCGCCTTGAAGTGCCGATGCGAGGCGCGTGCCTCCTGGCGGGTGTAGAGGGGTTCCAGGAGTTCCAGACCCTTGCGTGCACGCTTGCGGTTTTCCCACTCGGCTTCCTTCTCGTTCAGGTAGCCGGCGTCTTCGAGCATGATCGCACACAGGTCGACGGTGGCCGTGTGGGTGTAAACCGGACCCTGGTAACCGCGCTTGACCAGCAGCGGCAGCCGTCCGGAATGATCGATATGGGCATGGGTAAGGACCACCGCATCGATCTTTGCCGTATCGAAGCTGAACGCGTCGCTGTTGTGGCGCTCGTGTTTACGGCTGCCCTGTATCAGCCCGCAGTCAACCAGGACCTGTTGATCAGCGACCCGCAATAGAAAACAGGACCCGGTGACCTCGCGCGTGGCACCCAGAAACTCGATCTCCATAGTGACTCCTTGTCAGCGGGGGCCGGCGTCGATGTACACACGTCTTAAACACCGGGATCAGCTGCCGGTATCCCGAAGCGCCCGCCGGGCGTATTAGGCCATATTTTATTAATTATAGTTCAAGTTCTTATATAGAATCTCTCATCCAAAGCCTTAAGTGTTTCCACAATCCCTGTGTACTCGAGTTCGTCCATGGGCAGCATGGCCGCACCGAAGAAGCCCTGGCGCCGCATGCCGATGGCCTTGTTCGCGACGGTGTCACGTACCTTGTCCCAGAAGGGGTGGGCGAACACGTCCACCGCCTCGGTGAAGCGGCCGTCGTGCATGGCAAACGCGGCACAACTCACCACCGGTGGGCCATCGAAATAACTGATTCCCGAATTCAGCTGCACCGGCATCAGCGGCATCTGGTGGGAACCGCGCATGGCACCGGCCACGTAGGGCCCGATGGCATAGGGCGCGATGATCTCGCCGGTCGCCGGAAAGGTCTTCTGCACCCGCACCAGCAGGACCGGATCATCCTTGCCGGTGTACTTGCCGGCAATGTTGTGCAGGCGTGACGTGGACAGCGAAACCGCCTGTTCGCCGCTGGTCCGTGACCAGACCGATTCGATCACATAGCGCTCCGGATTACGCAGCAGCGCGGCAAT
Organism: uncultured Ectothiorhodospiraceae bacterium; assembly: GCA_947259415.1. GTDB lineage: Bacteria > Pseudomonadota > Gammaproteobacteria > UBA9214 > UBA9214 > CAMYJZ01. Next base: position 69,845 of record CAMYMI010000007.1, read on the forward strand.
GTCGTAGAGATCCTCGGGCGCATTCAGTTCGATTATACGGTCGCCTTCGGTGTGACTGACATCCATGATCACAAAGCGGAAGCCTTCTTTCATGGACGGCGACAGCATCAGCCCCGGGGTATTCATGGGGTCGGCAAAGGCCAGGTACAGAGCCAGGTTGTAACAGCCGGGATCGGTCTTGTCGGCGGCAAAAAACAGGAAGGGTTCATTGGGGCGCTCGTCGAAGTCCATCTCCGCAACGGCCGGTCCCATACCGCGCACGTTTCCGGAAAAGGCCTCCTTGAGCAGGTCCTGGCCAGCGCCGTAGAGGCCCTGCTCCCTGGCGGTTTCCGTACCCGCCATGAAGGCATCCCAGGCCAGGGCGTGGATATCCTCATCGGTCACACCACGGGTATGGCTCATGACAATGGCAATGTCGTCGCCGGTATAGCTGATATAACTGTCGAGCAACAGATCGGCGCTGCGCTCCTGCACCATGTGACGCACGGTTTCCAGGAGGCGGCGTGATGGACAGATATGGCCGCCGATCGAGCCGATATCCGCTTTAATGACACTGAGTGTGATCTGCATCGGAGTCCCTCCTGCAATAACCGGTATATCAGGCAGCAACAGCTATTTTAAAGGTAGCAGATTACCAGTGATCCGGGACTGACGTGTGTCAAGGAGAACGCGATCTGCGCTGTGTTTATCCTACAGCAGCAGCCACACGACAAGCAGTCCCGTCGCTGCTGCCAGCACCAGCGGCGCCACGACCTTTCTGCCCAGCGTTATCCCGCCAACTGTAAATGCCAACACGGCCTTGACGCTGCTGTTAACCGCACTGGCGATGATGATGCCGGCCGTAGCCAGCTGCAGCAAGCCGGCGTCATGTGTCGTCATGCGTGCCAGGCTGAGGGTAATGGCATCGACATCCGCCACACCGGAAGCGGCTGCAAGCAGGAGAATGCCGACCTCACCCAGGGCATCCTTGAGCGCCTCTGCCAGCAACATGATGGCCGCAAGCAGAAAACCAAAACGCAGCGCCGCCATCAGTTCGAGAGGGTTGCCGATGGGTGCAGGTTCTTCCACAGCTGTATCTCGCCTGTTCCAGCCCTGCCACAAGGCTGCGCCATAAATAATCAGCGTCATCAGGCCCGCCGGCAGCAGCAGCAGCCGAAACAGTTGCGGACTGATGAAACTGCCGACCAGGAGCATGCGCGGGTACATGGTCCCGCAGGCGATCAGGATGCCGGGTGCCAGCGCCTGTATCATATCCGGCTTGCGCCGTGCCAGGCGCGAGAAATGCAGTGTCAGCGCCGTCGACGAGGCCAGCCCGGCAAACAGCCCGGTCAGTATGGCCCCCTTGCTGGTACCGGCAATTCGCATGGCGAAATAGCCACTGAAGGAAATCGCGGCGATCAGAACCACCATCCACCATATCTGGTAGGGATTGAGCGCCTCCCAGGGACCGTAGCCCCGGTCAGGCAAGACCGGAAGCAACACGATCGAGATCAGCAGCAGCTTCAGCCCGGCGCGCAACTCCTCACGCTGCAAGCGGCGCAGCCAGCCGTGCAGCACCGGTTTGAAGCCGAGCAGCAGGGTAGTAACAACCGCGGCGGCACCGGCTTCCGCCACATAACCCAGGCCGGCCAGCGCGCCCAGGGCAAAGGTCAGCAGGCCCGCAATCAGACTGGTAATGCCGACAGCGTGGGTGCGGCGCACATTGGCGAGGTAGGCCGCCGTCATCACCCCCGCCATGCCCAGGAACACAATTCCAAGCAGCAGTTCACCCAGCTGCTGCGATAGCAGCCCGATGACCCCGCCCAGCAGACCGATCAGCCCGAAGGTGCGCAGCCCGGAAATGCGCGTCCCTTCCTCGGCCTCACGCTGTTGCCATCCGCGCTCGATGCCGATCAGGAAACCGACAGCCAGCGCCACACCCAGTAATACGATCGAGTTGTACATGCCTGTAACTTACACCTCTTGCTGCCGTTATGCCCCTGGGCAAACCCGCAAGCGTCCACAACCACTGCTTGCACCTGACCGGTTATCACTGATAATTGACGCAAATCAGTCCGGCGACGGATTATGTGGTCCATAATTAATATATAAATCGTAAACCGGTAATTGTCATTAAACGGACGTATCCCGGCCACCAGCAGACGAGGCAAACTCATGGAACCAGGCAAGCCGCTGACCCCTGACATGCTCTACCAGGAATGTGACCCGGAACTGTTTGACTTTAAAACCACTGACGAACTTGAGGACCTGGTCGATATCCCGGGCCAGGACCGTGCCGTCGAGGCCATCCATTTCGGCACCGAGATGGCGCCCGACGGCTATAACCTGTACGTGCTCGGCACCCCGGGCAGCGGCCGGCACAGTCTCGTCAGACACATCCTCGAGCAAAAGAGCGCACAAATACCGGCCGCCGATGACTGGTGTTACGTGAACAATTTTTCCGACCCGACGAAGCCTTGCGCGCTGCATATGCCTGCAGGCCAGGGTACCGAGCTGCGCAGTGACGTCGCACAGCTGATCGGCGAGGCCTACACGGGCATACCCGCAGCCTTTGAAAGCGAGGATTACCAGACCCGCCAGCAGGCCATCGAGGAGGAATTCAAGGAATCCCAGGAAAAGACCTTCGAGGATGTACAACAGTTCGCCAGGAAACGCGGCATCAAGATCATCCAGACCGCGACCGGCTTCGTATTCGCACCACTGCACAAGGACAAGGCCATCAGCCCGCAGGAATACGAAAAGCTGCCACAGACGGAAAAGGAGCACCTGGAACAGGTCACCGAGGAAGTCGGCAAGGAACTACAGCGCGCCATGCAGGCAATACCACAGGAGGCGCGCAAGGTGCGCGCCAAGATGCGGGAACTTGACCGCGAGGTCTCGATGTATGCCGTCGGCGGGCTGTTTGACCAGTTGCTGGACAAGTACCGCACTCAGGAGCAGGTCGTCACCTATCTCAGGGAGATGCAATCCGATATCGTCGACAACGTCGATGTCTTTTTAAAGGCTCCGGAACATGACAGGCTCCCGGCCAAGGTTCTGCTCGGCGGTCGTGCCCAGGGACTGGAGTCCACTGAATCACCGGCCATGCGCCGCTATGCCGTCAACGTCATAATCGACCATGGCGGTGACGAGGGTGCCCCGCTTGTCTTCGAGGATTACCCGACCTTTCCCAACCTGGTCGGCAAGATCGAGCACGTTTCCGAAATGGGCACCCTGATCACCAACTTCACCCTGATCAGGGCCGGAGCCCTGCACAGCGCCAATGGCGGATACCTGGTGCTGGATGCCGCAAAGCTGCTGGTACAGCCGTTCGCCTGGGAGGGCCTGAAGCGCGCCCTGAAATCGTCCCGGATCCGCATCCGTTCGCTCGGCGAGGTTCTCAGCCTGATCAGCACGGTGTCGCTCGAACCGGAACCGATACCGCTCAACCTCAAGGTCATTCTGCTGGGCGACCGCCTGATTTACTACCTGCTGCAGGCCTATGACCCCGAGTTCATGGATCTTTTCAAGGTGGCGGCGGACTTTGATGACGCAATTGACCGTACCGCGGAGAACAGCCGACAGTTCGCCCGGCTGCTGGCCACCCATATCAAGCGCGAGCAACTCAGGCCACTGGATTGCTCCGGCACCGCCCGGGTGCTGGAGGAATGCGCACGCCATGCCGGTGATGCGGAAAAGATCTCCGCACAGATCCGCCACGCGGCCGACATCGTTCGCGAGGCGGATTTCCATGCCCGTAACAACGACAGCAAGATTATCGGCAGCGAAGAGGTCCAGCGTGCGATTGATGCCCGTATCCGCCGCGACAGCCGTATTCGCGACCGCCTGCAGGAGGAGATTCTGCGCGGCACCATCCTGATCGACACCGACGGCGAACGCGTAGGCCAGGTCAACGGTCTGGCTGTGGCCCAGCTCGGCGAGTCCTCCTTTGCCCATCCCTGCCGTATCACCGCGCGCGTCGCCCTGGGATCGGGCGAAGTCGTGGATATCGAACGCGAGGTGGAACTCGGCGGGCCAATCCATTCCAAGGGCGTATTGATTTTATCGGGGTTCCTGGCATCCCGCTATGTGATAGATCAACCCCTGTCACTGTTCGCGAGCCTGGTGTTCGAGCAAACCTACGGCGGGATCGAGGGTGACAGTGCCTCTGCGGCCGAACTCTGTGCCCTGCTCTCGGCACTCGCGCAGATTCCGGTACGGCAGGGCCTGGCGATTACCGGCTCGGTCAACCAGCATGGCCAGGTCCAGGCCATCGGCGGTGTCAACGAGAAAATCGAGGGGTTCTTCGACATCTGCTCAAGACGCGAGCTGACAGGAACGCAGGGTGTGCTGATCCCGTCTTCCAACGTCAAGCACCTGATGTTACGCAGGGACGTGATCGAGGCGGTTGCGGCCAAGCATTTCCAGATCTACCCGGTTGAGACCATCGACCAGTGCATGGAACTCCTGACCGGGATTGAAGCGGGCGAGTGCAATGCCCGGGGTGATTTTCCCACTGATTCGGCCAACCAGCGGATACGCACCCGGCTGATCGAATTTGCCGAAAAGCGGCATGCCTTCGGCGCGACCGGTTCCAAATCAGAGACCTAGTGATGACGCAGCGCGCCAAACACCCACCTGCACGGATTGCGGTCATGCTGGTCAACCTCGAGTCTGATCACGCCACCCTGGAAATGCTGAACCTGCTCGCCGGTGAATCACCGGCCGAGATCCACGGCCTGTTCGTGGAGGATATCGAACTGCTGTCACTGGCTGACCTGCCGCTGGCACGTGAATATTGTCGCCTGACTCATGTGGAACGCGTTGTGCAGGTCCCGGAACTCGAACGCCAGTTCAGAATCCAGGCCCGTGCCGCTGAACAGGCACTGACCGCACTCGCCAGCCGTCGCGGCATGCAGTGTTCTTTCAGGACAGTACGCGGCGAGCCTGCCACCCTGCTGCGGGAAACGCTGGAGGCAATGGATTTGATGTTACTCAGCGCCACTCGCCATACCCTGTCGACAGCCGACTATCGTGCATTTGCGACCCGTGGCCGTCCCGTCAAAAGGCCGGTGACCGTGGTGTTCGATGGCTCTGAAGTCGCCCAACGCGCCCTCGGGGTTGCCACGCAACTGGCCCGTGCCGGAGCGGCTGCCTTGACGGTATTGCTGGTGGACGATACATCGGCTGCATTTGATGCACTGCGTTCACAGGCGACTGAACAAATCGGCACACAGCCGGCCGAGTTCAGGGAAGTCGTAAAACCGGAGATGAGCGAACTCATCAGGCAGGTGCAATCAAGCCGTGCCGGCTGCCTGGTAATCGGGCGGAACGAGGACCTGCTCACACCGAACAATATCGAACGCCTGCGCCACCAGCCCGGCTGCCCGGTCGTGCTGGTCAGCTAGGGTAACGATGCGTCCACGGATATACCAAACCAGGCGCCCGGACCCGGCCCGGACGCCTGGCAGCTCTCACAGCGTATGGCCGTAGTGGCCGCGCTGCGCCTCCTTTAGCAGTTGCTGGAACGACCCGCCATCGATACGAACCAGCTCCTCGTGATCGCCGGCCTCGAAAAACACCTCGGGCTCATCCAGCAGGCATTCGTCAAGATAGGTCTCCATCCCCCACGCGGGCCCCGCGGGTGGAATGGCGCCCACGGCACAGTCAGGAAACAGTTGCACCAATTCTTCCTCCGTCGCCAGGTCCACGCCGTGCCCGAACTGTGCACGCAAGGCAGCCATGTCGACATGTTCCACCGATGGCAAGACGACCATCAGGTAGCGACCCTCCTCCTTCAGAATGACCGCCTTGGCCAGACGCTGCCCCGGGACATGAGCCTGTTCCGCCGTCTCCATGCTGCTGCCGGTGTGGGGATGGGGAATCAGGTCGTATTGCGTATCATGCCGGTTGAGAAACTCCTCGAGTGTGACTGAAATCGTCATGATATGACCTCCTTTTTCAACATATACCGCTAAACTTCTATATGGTAAATATAGACGCTTATTAATTCGTATATACTGATTTATATCAATCCGGCCAGATCCCTGATGAAAATAAATTTCAACAGGGCTGCAAACTGGAGACTGGTACAGGCTCGATGAACGGCTATCTTGAAAACGGTCTTTCCAGGATACGCAAGATGTTGCGCCGATACCGGCCCCGTAGTCGGGTCGCTGGTCAACCAACGGCCGCTGCCCTGGATACCATCGAGCATGTTATTCAGAGTACCGATGAACGCATACGCCTGGTCAATGGCTACAAGCACAGGCTGTTGGACGCCGTAACCACCACACTAGAGTACACCGGCTCAATCATCGACCAGTTCCCCACGGCCATCGAGGTCAGCAGCAATACCTTTGTTTCCAACCCCTATGTCAATGCCTTCTTCGCCAATATCGAGGAGCTGCAGTCGGTCTTCAGCCGCAGTCCCGAATTGAGGGATTTTATCGACGATTACCGGCATCACGACGTCAAGGATATCTGCGCGCTGTTGTGCATGCGTAAGGCCGAAAAGACAGCACTGGGGATGGAGTATGCCGGCAATACCATGAAAAGGGATGTGCGCCAGGTTGCCATCAATTTCTACGACCATCATGTCTATTCACCCGCGCCGACGGAGGCCGAAACACGCCAGGGACTGAAAGACTGTCTGCTTGAAGGGTTAACCACGATGGCCCTCGAGCGTGTGGTGCAATTGCGCCTGTCACGACAAACGCTGGAAGACGAGCAACGCATCCTGCAGGCGAGATTGAGGTCCCAGCAGGCAGACAGCTGGGACAATCTTGACATGGAGAAGTCCCGGGAGAAACTCGGCCAGATTGAGGAGGCCATGAAGGACACACCACCCGCCTCCCCCATGGAAACCCTGAACGTGGTGGAAGAGGTCCTCAGTCACCCGGAGGAATTCGTCAGGCTGGAGATGATGTCACTGCGGGTTGACAGGATGGGGATCAAGCGCAGCGAGGACTCCCCCGGGTCAAGCAACAAGCTGGATCTTATCGAGGTGACCATCGGCAAGGATGATCCCAGGGTTATTACGCTGGCCAGGTTTCCCAGGAACGAGGTCCTGCCCCGTATCGATATCCATGAATGGACCCGCCAGCGCATGCGGGTCTAGTCCAAGGTTGACTGGCCACCACCCCAAGGAAGTCTGAGGCGGAGCAGAACGGCCCTGATTGCAGCCCCCTTCAGTCCTCCGGATATGCGACGGCATCCTGAAAGAACGGCAGGTACTCGGTCCAGTCGTTGACCGGACCGGCATGGAAAAACAGCACAATGCCGTTACGGTCGAGCACGTAGCTTGACGGGAAAATCCTGGCCAGCTCCCGGTCCGGCATCTTTTCGCCGGCAGCGGTCACCAGGAAGGCATCATCCTCCCCGCTGGCGCCGGAATCTGCCAGGGGCAACCCGGCGAATCCCTGTCGCTGCGCCCACTCACGTGCATTGCTGATCGGTTCGCGCAGCTGCAACAGGACCAGGGCGACATCATCACCGGTCTTGTCCAGCAGGATACGGTGCAGGGTGTCCAGGGTGGGCAATTCTCGCAGGCATGGTGGGCACCAGCTGCCCCAGAAATGCACCATCACGACCTTGCCGCGCAGGTCGGCAATTGACCGGGACCGTCCGTCCGCACTGGTGAAGGCGATGTTCGGGAATCGATCACCGACTTGCGTGCCCGTCGCGGCTGTCGCGGCCTGTTCAGCTGTCTTATAGGGCCCCCAGAGCTTGCCCCATGCCTCGCGCGCGAACTCCAGCGTGTCATCCACGGCATAAGGAATACAGCGCAGGGCCGTGTGCTTCTGGCATTCCTCCACAGCGACCTGGCGGGCCTCCTCGGCAGTGGCCCTCCCGGATGACCAGGCCCAGGCCCCGCCCGGTGCGATCGCGAATGCGCGGTGCCTGTCGGCCGACAGAAAGACCTGCTGATAGGTCGCACGCGCGCGTTCACCGACATGCGGGATGGCGTCCGCGTCATCAATTCCGGCAGCGCTGACGGTGTTACCCGGAATGAAAAACAGGCACGGCAGCAGGATAAAAAAGAGAGCCCGGATTAACGGACTCTCAGGTTTCGCCATGATTGCTTGCCTTGTACCAGGCATTGCTGTTGTTATTCGGTTTATCCCGTGCTAATCGATCTCTTCCCAGCCGGTGATCATCGCCTTGATGTGCGACATCGGCTTGTGGCCGGTAGTGGCAAGATAGATGTGCGCAATGAAGAAGATCAGCATCATGAAGGCGCCGATGACGTGCGCGGTGGCCACCCACTCCAGGTTCAACCAGCCCAGGCCCCAGCTTTCCCATGACGTATAGAACAGGTACAGCAGCCCGGTGGCCCAGATCAACGGGTTGATCATCAGTTTTACAAACAGGTAGGCCAGGCGCTGCAGAGGATTATGCTTGTGCAGCGTGGTCTGACGAAACGGATGCGGCGCATGGCTGAAGATACCCGTGAGGTAGTAACGCATCATCGCCTCCACCTTGTCCATGGTGGGCACGTACTGCTTCCATTCACCGGTGGTGAAATGCCAGAAGATGGCGAACACCCACAGGGTGATCAGCGCCCAGGCGGACAGGGTATGCAATTCCACGGCGCGTTCAAAACCCAGGTTGCTGTAGGTACCGTGGATTTCAAAACCCGTGATCATCATCACGATGATCAGCAGGGCCTGGGTCCAGTGCCAAAAGCGTTCGAAGCGTTTAAAGATGTATATTTTCTCCATTGTCTTAATCCTCTCTCTTGGCAAGGATGACACGGATACCACCGTGGATCAGGACACCAATCAGTGCCAGCAAGGCCACTCCAAAGCCAATCATGTCGAGGAGCGGCATCCTGTCACGCGCCGGCAGGTAGATGCCATCAATACCGGCCAGGCGGCCACCATCGGTATGACAGCTTTCACACGCCAGTGCATCCTCCTTCGGTGACACCATGTGGGTAATCGGCCAGCTCATCTCGGTGGACACGAAGCCGAGCTCCCCGCTGTATTCGGAACCGGCGGTCCGCATACCCACTTCCATGGCCTTGTCCCAGTCGTAGTTACCCCAGAAGGCGGCATCATCTTTACCTGCGGTGTGCAGGACGGCCAGGGTCTGCAGGCCCTTGTCGTACATCTGTTTGCCACGGAACACGCGCACCGGCCAGATGCGGGCCTCCGGATCATCCGCGTCACCCTGGAACTCGTTGATCTTGACAACGCTGTCTTCACTGACCTTGTCACCGAACAGGGTGTAATTCACCTTGCCGTTGAACCACTGGTACTCGGGTACCACGTAACGGTCATAGGTGAAGTTGCCCTTCTTGCTGTCGTAGACGACCTTGCCCGCGCTGTTCTTGAGCTGGATACGGTGACCCTGCTCATCGAGCTTGCCGGCCGTGGACCAGTCCCAGCTCATCTTGGTCTGCAGCGTGCTGCGTGCATACGCCGGGATGTGGCAGGTCTGGCAGGCCAGCTTGCGGGTGTGGTCATTGAGCTTTGCCGCCTTGTCGGGATGCGGCGTATTGCCGTGACAGGCCACGCAGGTGGTGGGATTGCGCGGGTCCTGGCTGCCGGGTACCAGCACGCCCTTTTCGTCCGCCGCGGTCGGACCGTAGCGGCTGCCCGACACCTCGTGTTCATCGGTCACATGACATGTCGAGCAGGTGAAGTTCAGCCCCTTGCTGTCCATGTGCACATCAAGATAGCGCCCCGGATTCGTCAGCGAGCTGTCGAGGTCGCCGTGCTTGACGGCATCACCGCCACCGCCATAGAAATGACAGGTACCGCAGGTCTTGCGGCTGGTCGGTCCGACATTCTGGGCGACCTGCTTCAGGTCGGTGGGCGGCCGGAACTTGCCTGAATGCGGCGGCCACTCGATGGTTTCATAGTTGGGATGACCCGACAGCCCCGGAAGCTTCTTGTAGGTCCCGGTGGTGTCGTGGCAGACCAGACAGTCGACATTGGCCTCGGCAGTGAAATCGAAGCTGTCATCTGCCCACCCGTAACCGATATGACAGGCCGAACAGAAGGTGTTATTTGACTTGACCGAGGTACAGAAGTTGTTGATGACGTGCTTCTTGCCCAGTTTCTGACCGGTATCCGGATTGATGTATTCCCAGCTCCAGTGCTTGGTCTTGTGGATCTGCTTGGCGGCTTCGGTGTGACATTTAAGACAGGCCTTGGTCACTTGCGGTCCTGACTTGAAGTCGATATCGAGTTCCTCGAACTTGGAGTGATCCGCGGTGGACTTGCTTTTCTCTTCCACCGGTTCCTCGACCGCGACCTGCTTCGGTGCCGGGACACTCTGTATACTTTCGGCTGCGGCCTTTTCGTCCTCACCGGCGACCTTGACCACAGCGCCTTCAATGGCCTGTTCTATTTCTGCAACCGCACCCTTCTCTGCTTCGGCCAGGGGTGTCGCCGTAGCAATGACCGGACTGGATACTGCCAGGGCCAGTGCGAATGCAATTCCCAGCACCGGAGCAATCACTCGATCTATGGTAAACATGGCCTCTCTCCGCTGGAATGGATGAGCTAATGCTAAAAAATCGTTTACTACTATACAAACAACCGACCGCTGGGCAGCGGCCACTAACGGCCGCTGCATCAGCAGGGTCAGATAAGCAGACCCCTCAGCATCCGCTGACTTCCGGTCCACCGGCGCCACCACCGCCCGGTTTCACCTTGATCAACGGCGGCGCCGGCTGGTTCGGATCGAACTTCAGGAACTCGGCCTGATCCTTGGCGACCTCGTTCATGACAGCGGCCACCTTCTTGCCAAACAGCCTGCCCATCAGAGCGGAGTTCATGGTACCGATATAGGTCTTGCCATCATCCTTCTTGTAGACGGTAATGGTGCACGGCATCATGATGGACAGGATGCGCGCCTGGTCATCAGCAAGCAGCACTCCCGAGTAGTCGGTACTGCAGGCCTCCACCAGCAGCACGGGCGGTACGTTCCTGCCCGAATTGGCAACGGCCTTGGACGGATCCCGCAACCCGGAAAGTGTCCATCCGCGGTGGCCCATCCTCTGGATATTGGCCTGAATCCGGGCGGCCGTCTCCTCGATACCGAACGGGCTCTCATGCTCGACCATCATGAAACTGCCAGCTGTGTTAAACCCGACGATTCCCAGCAGGGCGATGCCTGCGATAAATCCCATAACTGCTTTCCACATGGCGAATCCTCCTGAAAATATCCATCTTAATCCGGGCCACTATGGCCATAACAAGATGTTAGCATATTTTTACATTATTATTTACTTATTTTCTTTGATCCAGGACAAGAAAATTGCCATATCCTGGGCTTCTTGCGGGCTCAATGACGATTCCCGATGGCAAGCAGCAGCGTTCACTAACATCCCGGGGGGGTGGGTACAGGCCTGCTTCCGGTACCGAGTGACCGGCATAATGACTCCTTACATCCCGGTGGCAGGATTATACCCCGACAGGACGCGACCGGACTGCCTGGACTGACTAAAAGTACCAATGTTCTCTCATTCATTGGTAAGCTTGCCGCTTGTTCTCATAGCTGTTCTGACGCCCGCACTGAATTCAGGCTGAACGTGATTACCGTGATTTTCCTCGCGCCCGGTTTTCCACAAACCCGGCTTTTTTTGGGAGGCCATAACTGATGCTTGATGATCTGCATGTCCGGGATTTCTATATTCCCATCACCGACTATCCCCACGTTTCCGTTTCGGCCTCCATCTGCGACGCCATCCAAATGATGCACAACAGCCTGATCGAGGGCCACAAGTACCGCACCATCCTGGTAACCGACGATGACCAGCACCTGCAGGGTTATCTCTCACTGCGTGACCTGACTCGGGCTATCGGACCGAAGTATCTCAGTAAAAAAGCACCCGATTACAAGGGACACCAGCCCTTCATGGGGATCAGCGAAGATTTCACCGCGTTGTCACTGATCTGGCAGGAAGGCTTCACCCTGAAGATCATGGAGGAGGCCAGGAAACCCGTATCCGATGTCCTGACGCTGATCAAGAACACGGTCAGCCTCAACGATCCCTTTGCCAAGTGCGCCTACCTGCTTCTGGTTGAGGACGTCCTGATTCTCCCGGTGGTGGATGATGACAAGGTCATCGGTGTGGTGCGACTGGTCGACATCTTCGAGCGTATCGCCGACACGATTTGCACCCAGAAAAAATTGCATGAGGCCTCCGGGGACTGATGTTCACAGGCAGATTCAGATGAAAACGCCCCTACATTTTCGCAAGCCCGCACTGGAGCTTGATTTAAAGCGGATCTCCTTCATTGTGTTCGGTTTGGGCGCATTTATGGTCGTTTACCTGATAGACCCGCTGCCCGATGCCATCGACCCCGCAGGCGAGCACTTCCAGCTCACGCGTGAAGGCAAGGCCGCGATTGCCCTGTTTCTGCTGGCCGGGATCTGGTGGGTCTTCGAGGTGATCCCGATCGGGGTCACCAGCCTGGTCATCGGCGTGGTACAGGCCTTGTTCTTTATCCGCCCAGCCGAAGTGGCCTTCAAGGATTTCATGGACCCCTCGGTGATGTTCATCTTCGGCTCGCTGGTCATCGGCATGGTGTTCACCAAGGTGGGACTGACCAAGCGCCTGGCTTACAAGATGCTGACGGTGGTCGGCGATCGCACCAGTATGATCTACCTGGGCTGCTTCGTCGTCACCGCCGCGCTGACCCACATCATGGCGCACACGGCGGTTGCCGCCACCATGTTCCCGATCCTGATGGCCATTTATTCCCTCTATGGAGAGGACGATGTGCCCTCGCGTTTCGGCAAGGGACTGTTCATCGGCATGGCCTTCGTGGCCGGGGCCGGCAGCATGATCACCCTGCTGGGTGCTGCGCGTGGTGCCGTGGCCATCGGTTTCTACAATGATATCGTTGGTCAGCAGGTAACGTTTTTCGAATTGACCTATTTCATGTTCCCGATCGGCTGGTTGCTGGTGTTTCTGGTCTGGGGCCTGATCATGTTGTTGTTCAGGCCGGAAAAGGCGACCATACCGGGACTGAAGGAAAAGGCCAAGCGCCTCTACGAGGAAACCGGGTCCCTCTCCGGCCAGGAAATCTTCGTGGCAGTTGTCGTCCTCGGGGTGATCATCACCCTGTCACTCAAGTCGTTCATCCCGGCCATGTCCGAGGTCGACAAGACCTCCGTGGTGCTGGTCTCGACGGTCCTGTTTTTCATGTTCCGCATCCTCTCGCTGCAGGATCTCGAGCAGATCCCGTGGAATATTATCCTGCTGTTCGCCGGCGCCATGAGCATCGGCTTTTGTCTGTGGGAAACCGGCGCGGCAAAATGGATGGCGGTCAACTGGCTAGTCATGTTCCAGAATTCCAGCTGGTTCGTTTTCGTGATGGGCATCGCCTTTTTCATCATGCTGATGACCAACTTCATCATGAACGTGGCCGCAATCGCGATCTCCCTGCCGGTGGCACTGGTGATCGCACCCTACCTGGGTGTGGCGGAGGAAGTCGTACTGTTCGCTGCCCTCGCGGTGGCGGCCTGCCCCTACCTGCTGCTGGTCGGGGCCGCCCCCAACGCCATTGCCTACGACTCGAAACAGTTCACCGCGGCCCAGTTTTTCAAGGCGGGCATACCGGGTAGCTTGCTGCTGATGGCCGTTGTGGCCTTCGCTGTCGGCATCGTCTGGCCGCTGATGGGGATGCCGGTCACTACGCTGTAGGCCTTGTCACACCGCTATCCAGCGGACGCATACCCGAAAACAAAACGGCCGGCGCGGTAATCCGCGCCGGCCGCCTGCTGTGAACTTCAATGAGCGTTTACGAAGGAGTTGGCACTATTCCTCGTGCACGTCCTTATGCTGGCCGTCACCCGGGCCCATCGCCTGGGGGTTGTCCAGGTTGTGCTCGAAGTCTTCGCCGGGGTGTTCCACCGGGATATCCTGAAACTCCGCCTTGCTCGCTTCGGATTCGAAGTAGATCTTGAGGTCACCATCAATGATGTACGGTGCATTCTCGAGATCTGTCACTTCATTGCCGGTGATCGGATCGGTTGTTTCAACAATCATTGCATGCCCTCCCTCATTATTTACAATATTTACAATGGCTTTATATAATCATTAGGTAGCTCTGAAACGCTAGCAAATCGAAAACCCAAAAAAATTGACCTAGGTCAAAAAAGCGCTCCTTATTGCAGGTCCCGCAAGCTGACAGCCGCCGCCCGCGGGCACCTCACCGCTGCGTCCACTAGCTCCTGCAGGTCTGAGACTAATGGCAGCAACATTCTGTTATTATAGCGGTGAAAACAAGAGGGAGGGGAGATTCATGAAAACAACAAGTTTCGACCACTTCCAGCAGCAGCCAATCGGCTGTCGGGCACTCTACACCATGACCCTCCTGGTCCTGGGAACAGGCTACCTGTTCGCCATGATCCAGACCTTTCATGTCCACTCTGGCCGTGACGGAAAACCGGGCTTGTCACACACCGACATTCAGATTGCCTACAGCGGCTCCCAGTCGGATACCCGTCTGGAGGCCGCTCTCAAAGGCTCGATGTCGGGGATGATCAGATCGGAGGATGCCGCGGTGATCAGTGGTTGGGTCCGCGGTGGTGCCAAGATGGAAAAGTTCCAGCAGCAGGTGGAACCATTGCTACAGGCCCACTGTTCCAGCTGCCATGGCACGGACTCGCAAATGCGCCTGGCCAACCCGCACATACCGAACCTGGGCACCTATGCTGATGTCATGAAGATGGTCCAGCTCGATACGGGAGCGGACGTCTTCACCATGGTCCGCGTCTCCCATATCCACCTGTTCGGGATGACCTTCATCTTCTTCATCATGGGCACGATCTTCCTCCATGTACAGATGAAAGCTATCTGGTTGAAGTGCCTCATCCTCATTACACCGTTTGTTGCCATCATCGTTGACATCATGTCCTGGTATTTGACCAAGTTGTACCAGCCGTTCGCCTGGGTGGTCTATTTCAGCGGAGTCTTGATGGCGATGGCATTCACCGTCCAGTGGTTTATGTCGATGTACCAGCTGTGGTTTTTCAAGTTGCCCCCGGAGCAAGCGGAAACCGGGGATTAGCGTGTGCCAACCACACCTTTGCAAGGCGGTTGAACCGAGACAGCCACGCTGAAATCTGGTTATCCGAATCAAGTTGGTGTAACGTTAACGCGCATAGAAACAGTCATCAGGGAGAATGAAATGCGTTCCAGTGTAGTGATCATCGGACTTGCCATCGCCGCACCATTTCTTGGTACGGGCTGCAGCAAACAGGTCAGTTATGCAGCCGATATACAACCGTTGCTGAATCAGTACTGTGTACAGTGCCATGACGGCACAGGCGAGGGTTCCCAGAAGAGCGGCTTCATCATGACGAATTATGACAGTGTAATGAAAGGCACCAAGTTCGGTCCAGTCGTTGTCGCCGGGGACAGCGAATCCAGCACCCTGTACCGGATCATCAGCGGCAAGGTCAGTCCCAAGATCGACATGCCGCCGACCGGACCGGAGTCCGTGGCCATCGGACGCGGACATAAAATGACCCCGGATGCCATCACCGCCTTCCAGCAGTGGATCGATCAGGGCGCACTCAATAACTAGTTTCGGGATACAGTCAGCAGCACGCTTCCGCCTGAAGTGCGCTGCCGCCGCTGACTGCCAGCCGTCGTGCACCGGGTCACCGTCTCCGCCGCTACTGGCAAACCCGTTATTGTCGTTATCCAACTGATTCTGCTAATTTTATTCTCGACTAACCCAGCTTGCATGGTATAAGATTGACAATATCCCATATATTTTAAGGGCTTAAACCACCATGATCATCGAAGACTGGATACTCGCGACCCTCATTATCATGTTCATCCTGGCATGCGGCTGGCTCTACGTGATCTGGCAGAATACCCAGCGATCGGAGCGCCAGATCCGCCAGGTCGTCTCGCAGCAGACCCTGATCGGCACCGATATCAGTGCCCGCTCGCTTTGCCATGCCGTGCATTACCTGCACCCCAGCATGCACGCGGGTGTCGACTTTGTGATCAAGCACGATGACCCCGGTAAGCCGCCCTATATTGCCGAATGGAATTCGACCCAGGAAAAACCTACAGCCGAGCAACTCAGGGCGGCGCTCACCAAGATCTCGGAACATGGCCTGCTGGAGAATTACGCCATACGTCGCCAGGCTGAATATCCCAGCATCGGTGACCAGCTCGACGCAGCCTTCAAGGCCCGTCATGGCGACAAGACCGAGCAGATGGAACAGGACAGGAGGATCCAGGAGATCAAGGACAGATATCCGAAGACCTCCGGCGAATGCGGCGAGATGTAAGGATCAAGGACAGCGGCTGAACCAGGCCACCCTGCTCTACCCGTCCCGGGCTGCCGGCCCGGTGTCCACTCCGGGTCAGACTTTCCCTGCAGGCGATCGATCAGGCATCGAATGGATGCCTGAGTATGATGGTATCGGCACGGTCCGGTCCGGTGGAAATGATATCGACCGGAGTGGCACAGAGTTCCTCGATCTTGCGCAGGTAGTCCTGCGCGGTAACCGGTAGCTCCTCGAAACGCTCCGCGTCCAGCGTAGACTCCGACCAGCCCGGCATTTCGATATACACCGGCTCGCACCGCTCGATCCTGTCGGCACCTGCGGGTGAGTTGTCAACGGTCTTGCCATCCAGGCGGTAGGCAACGCAGATCTTGATGGTGTCCATGCCATCCAGCACGTCGAGCTTGGTTATACAAATGCCGGTCACGCTGTTGATGGCCAGTGAGCGACGCAGCGCCACGGTGTCCAGCCAGCCGCAGCGGCGTTGACGTCCTGTAGTCGCACCGAATTCGTGACCTTTCTCCCCCAGGTGTTTACCATCAGCGTCGAACAACTCGGTCGGAAACGGGCCGGCACCGACACGCGTGGTATAGGCCTTGACGATACCCAGTATATAGTCGAGATCACGCGGTCCGACGCCGCTGCCACTGGCCGCACCTCCGGAGGTCGTGGTCGAGGAGGTCACGTAAGGGTAGGTGCCATGATCGATATCCAGCAAGGCGCCCTGGGCACCCTCGAACATGATGTTCTTACCCTCGGCACGCATGCGATGCAACAGGCCGGGAACATCGGTCACCAGGGGGGCGATCTGCTCGCCCTGGGCAAGTGCCTCGTCGAGCACCTGCTCGTAGTCCACTGGATCGGTCTTGAAATAATGCTGCAGGGCGTGGTTATGGTATTCCATCACTTCGCGCAGGCGCTCCCTGAAATGTTCCGGATCGAGCAACTCGCCCAGGCGCAGGCCACGACGCGAGACCTTGTCCTCATAGGCCGGGCCGATGCCGCGACCGGTGGTGCCGATCGCCTTCTTGCCGCGCGCCACTTCACGCGCCTGATCCAGCGCTATATGGTAGGGAAGAATCAATGGACAGGATTCGCTGATCCGCAACCGGTCACGCGCCGGAATACCGCTTCTTTCCAGCATACCGAGTTCCTCCAGCAGTGCGCCGGGTGACAACACGACCCCGTTCCCGATCAGGCAGAGCACGTCATCGCGCAGGATCCCGGACGGGATCAGGTGCAGGATGGTTTTATCGCCATCGATGACCAGTGTGTGGCCGGCGTTGTGGCCGCCCTGAAAGCGCACCACGGCAGAGGCCTTGTCGGTCAGCAGATCGACGACCTTTCCCTTGCCCTCGTCACCCCACTGGGTGCCGATGACGACAACATTCTTACCCATGAAAATTCTCTCTGTAATTATTCAACAATGAGTTATTCAGGCCGGCCAATACACGCGTCGACCATCCAGTAGTTGTCAGCCTGCGAGACCTTGACAGTTTATCAAACCGGCTTGACAACCCACGCGCCATCTTCATGAACAATGACCCGGTCACAACCCATTGCAGCCGCATCGCCGTTCTGCCCGGGCAGCTCGAAGAGCACCCGTTCACCAGCCGCACGCAGCGCCCTGACAGTATCAATCAGCGCTGGATCACTGTCTGCCGGTGAAAATATGGCGTCATCCGACAGGTCATACTCGCGTGTATCGAGATCGACCAGCGTCTTGAGATCCATACTGAAACCGGTGGCCGGACGCGCCCCGCCGAAGACCTTGCCGATATCGTTGTAGCGACCACCACGCGCAATTTCCTGGCCGCGCCCGGGAACAAAGACCGCGAACACCATCCCGGTGTGGAAATTATAGCCGCGCAGCTCCGCCAGATCGTAGAACAGGACCGTGTCTGCGCGGCTGCGGCGCATGGCATCCGCTATGGCACACAGATTGTCGAGTGCCGCCATCACCTCATTACCGGCGCCCGCAAGTGATTCGCGCGCGCTTTCCAGAATCTCGTAACCGCCGTTCAGCTCCGCCAGGCAGGCCAGTCGCCGAGCCTGTTCTCCGGTGGCACGGCTGGCAACAAGTAGCTCGGTTATTTCGCTGCTGGCCTTGCGCTGCAGGGCATCAAACAGGGCAGTTTCCTGCTGGTCGTCAAGGCCCGCCTCCGCGGCAAGGGCGCGGAATATCCCGACATGACCAAGGTCCATGTGCACCTTGGTAATACCCATGGCAGAGAGCGATTCCAGCACCAGGTTGAGTATTTCGACATCGCTTTCAATTCCGGCATGTCCGAACAGTTCAGCACCCACTTGCAGCGGACTGCGGGTCCCGGCAAAACCGTCTGGACGGGTGCGCAACACCGTACCTGTGTAACACAGACGCGAAGGCACATCGCGTTTCAGCGGGTGCGCATCGATGCGCGCCGCCTGCGGGGTCATGTCAGCGCGCACCCCCATCAAACGCCCGGTCAACTGGTCCGTCAGTTTGAATGTCTGCAGGTCCAGATCGTTGCCGGTCCCGGTGAGCAGTGATTCAAGATACTCGATGAATGGCGGCATGATCAGCTCAAATCCCCAGCCGGAAAACAGGTCCAGGATTTCGCGGCGGGCTCGCTCCAGCCGCCAGGCCTCGGGCGGCAGGACCTCTTCAATGCCTTCCGGCAATAGCCATTGGTCTTTATTGCTCATCTTTCCGATAACCGTGACTTTGTCAGCGCACCAGGTACAGCAGGACGACACCACAGATCATGCTGACCAGCCCGGTTATTCTCAGGGTCCTGTCATCAATCTGTGAAACCGTTTGCAGCATCTTGCGCATCGATGCCGGACTGACAAACGGGACGATCCCCTCGATCACCAGTACCAGGGCCAGGGCCGCAAGCAAGTCATCCCACATCAGCATCATTTACCCGCAAAAAAATCCGGGCACAGGCCCGGGAGTCGCTATCCGGCAGTCGTCCCGGCTGTGAACTAGCGGTCTGCGCCCGTGTTGGAGTTGAAGAACTTGAAGAACTCCGAATCCGGCTGCAGCACCAGGATGTCCTGCTTGCTGCCCAGCGCGCCGCGGTAGGCATTCATGCTGCGGTAGAACTCGTAGAAACCCTCGTTCTGGTTATAGGCGTTGGCGTAGGTCTCGGTCGCTCTGGCATCACCCTCACCGCGGATGACTTCGGCATCACGCGCGGCCTCGGCCAGCAGCACGGTTCGCTCCCTTTCCGCAATAGCACGTATGCCCTTGGCGGCCTCTTCACCCTCTGCCCGGTGTTCACGCGCCACCCGCTCGCGTTCCGCGCGCATGCGCTGGAACACCGAGTTGCGCACGTCCTCCGGCAACTCGATCTGCTTGATGCGCACATCGACGATCTCGATGCCGAATTTCTGGACCTCATCGTTGCCCTTTGTTGTCAGGTTATCCATCATCTCGGCACGCTCGGTCGCCACGACCTCCTTGATGGTGCGGTGATCGAACTCGAGTTGCAGACCGTTCTTGATGATCTGCAACAGGCGCAGCGCCGCCTGACGTTCATCCCCTCCAAAGGATGTATAGTAAATCGCCGGGTTCTTGATCCGCCACTTGATGAAGAAGTCCACCGAGACATTCTTTTTCTCGCCGGTCAGGAAACGTTCCGGGCGAGTATCCAGTGTCAGGATACGCTTGTCGAACTTGCGGACATTATTGATGAACAGCGGTTTCATGAAATGCAGGCCCGGCTCGTATTCCGAATCCACGATCTCGCCGAGCTGGAACTTGATGGCAAGCTGGCGCTCGTCCACGATGAAAAACGACGTTGCGAGCACCACCAGGCCGAATGCTACCAACACCATAAAGATTTTCCCGGAAGCCATTAGCGTACTCCTCCCTCTCTCAACGGACTGCGCCGGCGCTGGCCATCCTGCGCCATTCCTTCCGGGGTGGTCCTGATCTGTGTCCCTTCAGGAACCGGCTGCTGGAAGCCGGATGGTCTCTCCATCAGCTTGTCCAGCGGCAGGTACATCAGGCTGTTGCCGTCCTGAGACTGCATCACAACCTTGCTGGTGCTGGCAAGGACCGCCTCCATGGTCTCGAGGTAAAGCCGCTTGCGGGTGATCGCGGGGGCCTTCTCGTATTCCTTGAGGGTCTGCAGGAAACGGCTGGTCTCACCCTCGGCCTGCGCGATGACCTGTTCCTTGTAGCCGATAGCCTCCTCGCGCATGCGGGCGGCCTCACCGCGGGCGCGTGGCACGATGTCACGCGCATAGGCCTCCGCCTGGTTCTTGAACTTGACCTCGTCCTCCTGGGCCTTGATTGCATCCTCGAATGCGCCCTGCACCTCTTCCGGCGGCTGCGGGTCCTGCAGGTTCACACTGGTCAGGATCAGGCCGGTCTGGTAACGATCCAGGATGGTCTGGATCAGTTCTTTGGTCTGGCGGACGATTTCACCGCGGCCACCGG
This sequence comes from uncultured Ectothiorhodospiraceae bacterium, assembly GCA_947259415.1. GTDB lineage: Bacteria > Pseudomonadota > Gammaproteobacteria > UBA9214 > UBA9214 > CAMYJZ01. The sequence goes on from CAMYMI010000007.1 coordinate 90,525, forward strand.
TGAGGAACTGATCCATGGGGATGCCACCGATAACCTCGCGCAAGGCACTTTCCGTGGCCTCCTGCAGGGTATAGTCGGGATCGCGCACCTGGAACAGGTAATCCTTCGCGTCCTTGACCTGGTACTGCACGGCCAACTCCACCTGGATGATGTTTTCATCCCGGGTCAGGATCTTCGCACGGTGACTGACGGTGCGCACATGGTCCACGTCGATCTTTTCCACGCTCTCGATAAAGCGCATATACCAGTGGGGACCCGGACCGGTGAGGGTCTTGAATGTGCCCAGGCGCAAAACCACACCACGCTCCGCCGGCTGAATGAGGTAGATACCGGACAGGACCCAGACCACCAGCAGCAGGATGGCGATCAGGCCGAGGCTGATTGAAGGCTTGGCGCCCCGGCCGCCACCGCGGCCGCCGAACAGGCGGTTGATTCTGTCGCGCATCTTGCGGACGACAGCATCCAGATCAGGTGGACCCGCACTACCGCCACGCCCACCCCAGGGATCGCGGTTATCACCACCCGGTTCATTCCAAGCCATAAAAAACTCCAGTCAAGATTATGCACACCCCGCACCGGGGTAGCGTTTTTCGATACCAGGGGTCAATTCTAATGAAGCCTAGGCAGTCCCCGCAAGGAGATCATCGGAATCAGCTGAATGAAAGCGGACACCCTGCTCCGGGTCGCTGGTCAGCCTGTCGACATCACGCCTTGCCATCCTGACTTCAAGCCACCAGTCACCCTGTTCGTCCACGTGCTCGGACAGGACGCAACCCGTCTCGAAAAGGCTGGAGCGAATAGCGCCTGCCCATGACGACAAATGCAACCATCCGTGCACCTGTTCACCCTCAAAATACTCTGTCAATGCGGCTGCCAGCAGGTCCAGGCCGTTTCCACTCATGGCCGACAGCCAGATCCTGGAAATCCTGCCCTCGGCATCACGTTCCACCCGCGGCTCCATACCGTTGAGGTCGATCTTGTTGTAGACACACAGTTGCGGCACCTTGTCCGCACCTATTTCGCGTAATACCTCGTTGACCTGCTCGATACGCGCCCCGCGATCAGCATCCTGCACATCAACGACATGCAACAGCAGATCGGCCTTGCGGGTCTCTTCCAGCGTGGCACGGAAGGCCGCGACCAGGTCATGTGGAAGGTGGCGTATGAAGCCAACCGTATCGGCCAGTACCAACGGTCCTACACCGCGGAGCTCGATTCGCCGCAGGGTCGGGTCCAGCGTTGCGAACATCTGGTCCGCTGTATAGGCATGGGCACCGGTGATCGCGTTAAACAGGGTCGACTTGCCGGCATTGGTGTAACCGACCAGCGATACCGAGGGCACATCGGCCCGGCTGCGTGCCCGGCGCCCCTGGTCACGCTGACGCTCGACCTTCTCGAGGCGCTTGTTGATCATCTTGATGCGCGCATTGATCATGCGGCGATCAGATTCCAGCTGGGTCTCACCCGGCCCGCGCAGGCCGATACCACCCTTCTGGCGTTCCAGGTGAGTCCAGCCGCGCACCAGTCGGGTTGACAGGTGGCGCAACTGCGCCAGCTCGACCTGCAGCTTGCCCTCGAACGAACGCGCACGCTGGGCGAATATATCCAGTATCAGGCCCGTCCGCGCCAGCACCCTGCAGGACAGCAGCCGCTCCAGGTTGCGTTCCTGGCTGGGGCTCAGGGCGTGATTGAAGATGACGATGTCAGCCTGCGTTTCCTGAACAGTTTTGTGGATTTCTTCGGCCTTGCCATGCCCGACATACAGGCGCGGGTCCGGCGCAGTTCGCGTCGCCATGACGGTTGCAACCGGGATCGCACCCGCAGAGCGAACAAGTTCGGTGAATTCCTGGAGGTCCTCCCGGTCATTACCGGCGGGAAAGTTCACATGGACCAGAACGGCCCGCTCACCACTTTCAGGGCGTTCGAACAAACATCCACCCAAGTAGTATAGTGGTAATGGTTTCAGGCATTACCCGGCTCATTTCCACTGTTGTTATCGGGAGCAGCGTCTGATCCCATGAACCTGACATTGCGCGCAGGCACGACGGTTGAAATTGCATGCTTGTAGACCATCTGGCTGACAGCATTCTTGAGAAGAACCACAAACTGGTCAAACGACTCGATCTGACCCTGCAGCTTGATGCCATTGACCAGATAAATAGACACCGGGACTCGCTCCTTGCGAAGTGCGTTTAAAAACGGGTCTTGCAAAGATTGTCCTCTATTCATGTCATTTCTCCTTTTTCTTGTCCCATACACCAATGCACTGTCTCCCTTCGAATTCTTCTTTTGCGATCATACCGTCTCGCATCCTCTTGGGATAATACTAAAAGTCTTCACAGAATCACATGCTTATTGCCTTTTGCTCAAGCCAGCCCTGGATATGGTGCGCCACCTCCCGGGTCACATCCCCGGCCCCGGCATCAAACCACCAAGTATCCTCCTCGCTGCGCAACCAGGTCAACTGGCGCTTGGCATACTGGCGCGTCGCTACTATAGCTTGATTCACCATTTCTTCATAGCTGACCCGGCCCTCCAGCCAGGCCCACGCCTGCCGGTAACCGACCGCGCGCATGGCCGGAAGTTCACGGCCAAGGTCTGCACGCCGGAACAGCGACCGGACTTCATCAGCGAAACCCGCCGCGAGCATCGCATTGAAACGCTGCTCGATGCGGCGCTGCAATAACGCGCGATCCGCCGGAGCCAGGACCAGCTTGGACAGGCGGTAGGGTAATACCGTTGCCGGCCCCTGCGCATGGAAACTGCTCAGGGGCCGGCCGCTTAGTTCGTAGACCTCCAGTGCACGCTGAATGCGTTGCGGGTCATTCGCATGGATGCGTGCCGCCGAAACGGGATCGACCTGTTGCAGGCGCGCATGCATGGCAGCCCGGCCGAGCTGCTGCGCCTGCTCCTCGAGCAAGGCGCGCACCTCCGGATCCGCCGGCGGCATCTCCGAGAGCCCTTTTTCAAGGGCACGGAAGTAAAGCATGGTGCCGCCCACCAGCAGCGGGACGCGCCCCCGTGCTGTGATCTCAGCCATTGCATCCAGGGCATCCGCGCGAAACTCTGCCGCTGAATAGGGTTCCGTGGGGTCGCGGATATCGATCAGGCGGTGCGGCGCGGCCCGCAGGATCTCGGCATCCGGCTTGGCGGTGCCGATATCCATGCCCCGGTAGACCAGCGCAGAGTCGACGCTGATGATCTCAAAGGGGAACTCGTTGACCAGCTCAACGGCCACTGCGGTCTTGCCGGAGGCCGTGGGGCCCATGAGGAATACCGCGGGCGGTAATGCGCCCGGACGGGAGGGATCATTCATAATGCGATCGATTGCTGTGGATACCCCGAACGGCTAGCGCCCGCGCAGGAAGAGCTTGTCCAGCTCATCCATAGCGATCTGCACCCAGGTCGGTCTGCCATGGTTGCACTGGCCGCTGCGCTCGGTAACCTCCATTTCCCTCAGCAGGGCGTTCATTTCATCGAGCGACATGCGGCGGTTGGCACGAATCGAGCCGTGGCAGGCCATGGTGGAGAGTATCTCGTTCACCGAGGTCTCGATGCGCTGGCTACTGCCGTGTTCGAGCAGGTCGGAGAGGACATCCCGGACCAGGGCCTCGATGTCCGTGTCGTGAAGCAAGGCCGGCACCTGGCGAACGACCAGCTGCTCGGGACCCCTGCGATCGATCTCGAATCCCAATTCGCTGAACCCGGCCTGACTGGACTCGGCGACCTCTGCCTCGCGCTGGCTGACACCCAGATTGAGCGGCACCAGCAGCGGCTGGCTGCGGATCCCCTCACCCGCCTGGGACGCCTTCAGGCCCTCGTAGGTAATGCGTTCATGTGCCGCGTGCATGTCGACGAGCACCAGGCCCTGTGGATTCTGCGCCAGGATATAGACACCGTGCAGCTGGGCCAGAGCGAAGCCCAGCGGATAGTCGCCTGCCGGCTCCCCGACAGCGGAGGCAGGCGTGGCGATCGGCGCTGGCGCCGGGTGCAGCGCGGCATACCCGGCAACCTGCTCGCCGACCCCGAGAGGCATACCCGCTTGCCGGGGGAGCTGCCCAGGCCCCGTACCGATATCCAGACCTTGGAGTGGCTGTGCCGGTCGCGGTGCCGGCTGTGACCCGTCGGGGCGCACCCGGGCCAGCGCCTCGTGCAGGGTCCTGAACAGAAAGTCGTGTACCAGACGGCTGTCCCGGAAGCGCACCTCGTACTTGGTGGGGTGGGCATTGACATCCACGCCGGCGGGGTCCATGTCCAGGAACAGGACATAGGCCGGGTGCCGTCCGTGGAACAGGACATCCTGGTAGGCCTGCCGGATCGCATGCGTCACCAGCTTGTCGCGCACCATGCGCCGGTTGACATAAAAGAACTGCAGGTCGGGCTGGCTGCGCGAGAAGGTCGGCTGGGCAATCCAGCCGTGCAGTGACAGCCCGGCCCCTGCGTGCTCGACGTGGACGGCCGCCTCCATAAAGGAAGGCCCACACACCCTGGCGATGCGCCGCTCCTGCTGTTCGCGGGCTTCGGCAGACGCCAGGTGCAGGACCGGTCGCTGGTTATGCTGCAGCCGAACCTCGACGGGGAAACAGCCCAGGGCAATGCGTCGCACCACCTGCTCGATGTGCTTGAACTCGGTGTTATCCGTGCGCATGAACTTGCGTCGCGCGGGAGTGTTGTAGAACAGGTCGTGGACGTCAACGGTGGTGCCGTCGGGATGCGCCACCGGCGCACTCTGCAGTTCATGTTCAGTGCCGTTGCTGCGCACGGACCAGCCGGCATCCGAGCCGCGCAAACATGAACTCAGGTTGAGACGCGCAACTGACGCAATACTGGGGAGTGCCTCACCGCGAAAACCCAGGCTGCCGACGCGCTCCAGGTCCTCCAGCGAGGCGATCTTGCTGGTGGCATGGCGTGACAGGGCCAGTGGGATCTGCTCGCGCGCTATTCCGCTGCCGTTATCACGCACCCGGATGCGGCGCTTGCCGCCCGCCTCGATATCCACCTCGATGGTGTCGGCCCCAGCATCCAGGCTGTTTTCCAGCAATTCCTTGACCACGGAGGCCGGCCGCTCGATGACTTCGCCGGCGGCGATCTGGTTGATCAGTTCTGAAGGGAGTACCTGGATACGCATGGGTGGTCCATGATAACCCAACTACAACGGCCGGGCCGGCAGGCAAGCGTCAGTGGGCGTCCTCGGGAAACCTGAAAGTGAAATAATCGCCCAGCGCCTCCTCGATCTGGGCCTGGGTAAGCGGACGCCCGGAGAGCGGCCAGTCATAGTACTCGCAGACCATCGGCATGATCCCGGACTGGAGCTTCGATCTCAGCCGAAAGGTCTTGTAGAACCGCTTGGTATGAGGGTAATTCTCCCATTCCTGCTGGCTGCCATAGCCGGTGATCAGAAAGGTATCGGGCTGGATAACCCGGGGACCGAGATCCCTGACCTCGAAACGGCAGGCAACCTCGAATTCACTGGCCGCCCTGGCAGCCGTCCCGTGCTGCAGCATGATATGCGCCCGTTGCGCCGGGATGGTCAGCGTCCGGTTCAACACCAGCTGCGAGCCGGGCGGTATCCTGAACCAGACCGAGCTGCGGTCATCGGTTGCCATGGACTGGCAACCGGCTAGCATCAGGGCCACTGCCAGTGCGTACAATACCTTCATACCAACCATCCGTTCATCCATACCCATGCAGTCCAGGCAGCGTTGTAACGCACCGGGATTGACCGGGAAATGGCGCCAAAGTTCAGGGGGGGTGGTGGCGGGTTAGCTGTCGGCAGGCGGTATCCGCAGGGTGTCCCCAATGCGCAGGCGGTCGGATTTCAGTCTGTTATAGCCTTTCAGGCGGTTGAGACTGACATCATATCGCTGTGCGATATGGCCGAGGGTGTCACCCGCTTTGATGACGTGCTCACGCGCCGCCAGCGCCAGGTGGGTTCCGGGTGGTGCGTGACTGGCGAAATACCCCCTGATCCCGCGCAGCATGGCATGCGCCAGCGACTCCTGATGGCGCCGGTCGCGCAACTTGCGCTCTTCCGAGGGGTTGGAGATGAACGCGGTCTCGACCAGAACCGAGGGGATATCCGGGGACTTCAGCACGACAAAACCGGCCTGCTGGACCGAGGACTTGTGGGTCTTGCCGAGACGTTTCAGTTGGCCCAGCATGTTGCCGGCCACGTCGATACTGGCCTCGATGGTCGCTGTTTGTGACAGGTCGAGCAACACCTCGGCCAGCAGGTCATCCTTGTCGTCAAGCCTCACTCCACCGGCCAGGTCCGCGGCATTTTCCTTCTCGGCCAGCCAGCGCGCCATTTCGGACGATGCGCCACGCCGCGACAGGACATAAACAGAGGAACCGTTAACCCGCCGGTCACGGAAACCATCAGCATGAATGGATATGAACAGATCGGCCCCATGCTTGCGGGCGATGTTGATACGCTGGCGCAGTCCGATGTAGTAATCACCCTGGCGGATCATTACCGGTCGCATACCCTGTTCCTGTTCGACCAGGGCCTCCAGCCGTTTGGCAATGGACAGCACGACATCTTTTTCACGGGTACCGCCCCGCCCGATTGCGCCCGGATCGTCACCGCCATGGCCCGCATCGATCGCGATGACCAGGTCGCGCAACCGGGTCTTCTCGGCGACCGATTTCTTTACCGTCGCCTTCTGGCTTGCGCCGGTCTCGTACAGGTCGATGACCAGTCGGTGTCCGTGCTGACCGCCCGGTTTCAGGGTGAAGCTGCGCGGCTTGGTCAGCCGTTCCAGGTCCAGCACGATTCTTAGCACGCCCTTGTCCTGCAGGGCGGTCCGGACCCCCTTGACCAGTCCGACAGCCTTCATCTGTGCCTGCAGCGAGGCCCCGATACGGGCGGCCGGGACATCGACGACCAGGCGCTCGGGATCATGCAGTGAAAACAGCGTATGCTCGATCGGACCGCTGATATCGAAAACCACGCGGGTATGATCGGGTGCGGCCCAGAGGCGCACACCCTGCACCTCCACTGGTGCCGCACAGACCAGTGACTGGCCGACAAGCCAGAGGCAACATACTGTGATCAGCCGTTTCACGTTGTGGACCGCCCCCGGGTCACGCTGCAGATGGGCGTATCTTAGCCACAAAACCCACAAAATTTCAAATATTATGTTGAAACTCCATGGGATAGATTAGAAACCTCTCAGTGAGCCCAAGGGATATACGATAAGTACCTGTCACATTGTACGTTGCGGAACAAGAACATGGCTCACCCGGCGTCGGTCCGGCGCACATCCCGCATAGCCGCCAGCCACTGGCGACCCCGTGTGCTGGCCGCCTGCAGATCCAGCTGGCGCCCTGCGTCCCGGTAATCGATGGCGATGACCAGATCGGGCGGCGGCAACGCGCCCTCACCCTGTTCCGGCCATTCGACCAGCAGCAATTCGTTTCCGGCCATCAGGTCGCGGATACCGATCCATTCCAGCTCATCCCCGGAGGCCAGTCGGTAAAGGTCCAGGTGATATACCGTCAACCGTCCCAGGGGATACGGTTCGATCAGCGTATAGGTCGGGCTCTTGACCTTGCCCGGAAAGCCGAGCCCGCGCAGCAGGCTGCGCACCAGCGTGGTCTTGCCAGCGCCCAGATCACCCTGGATATAAATGATGCCGGGTCCGCTCACTACCTGTGCCAGGCGCAACCCGATGTCCTTCATGGCCGCTTCATCCGCTGCGAAGAGTTTCACCCGGTCTCGCCTTTCGCCTCCATCACGGCACGCAGTTCGTTGATGACATCGCGCGCCGTCAAGCCGCGTTCACCGGTGAGCGCGGCGCGGTCACCTGCGAACCCGTGCACGCAGACCCCCGCCGCTGCCGCCTGCCACAGGCCCAGACCCTGGGCCGCCAATCCGGCGATGACCCCGCTGAGGACATCACCCATGCCAGCCGTCGCCATCCCCGGATTACCGACCGCACACACCGTGACCGGAGTGGCCGTACGGGCCACCAGCGAGCCGGCTCCCTTCAGCACCGCCGTGCCGCCGTAGCTGGTGGCCAGGGCGGATGCCGCAGCGAAACGGTCGATCTGGATATCCCGGGCGGAAATCTTCAGCAGGCGTCCCGCCTCGCCCGGATGCGGTGTCAGCACCCAGTTGTCACGGGTTTCCGGCTCCCGGGCCAGCAGGTTCAAGGCATCGGCGTCCACGATCAACGGCAAATCGGTGTCCAGCACCGCGGCAAGCAATCCCCGGGCCCAGCGTGACTGGCCGAGGCCAGGCCCGACAACGACAATGCTGGCGCGCTTTAACAGGGGCGCAAGTTGGCCAGCCTCGGCAACCCCATGGCTCATCAGCTCCGGGCTGGCAGCCGCGATCATTGCCGCATGCTCCGGCCGGGTGGCAAGACTAACCAGACCCGTGCCGACACGCAGGGCCGCCATGCCCGCCAGCTGCACGGCCCCGGTCATCCCGGGGGCACCGCCAACGACCAGAACGTGACCGTTGTGGCCCTTGTGCGCCGTGCGTGAACGCGGCCGTGCCAGCCTCCCCAGGGGCGGCTCGCTGAGCAACTGCGCGGCCGGTACGACCTGCGGGTAGACAGACGCCGGTATATTGAGGTCGTTGAAATTGACCTTGCCGGCGTATTCAGGACCATCGCCGGTGTACAGTCCCTGCTTGCGGCCGATGAAGGTCACGGTATGGCATGCCTTTATGCTGGCACCCAGCGCCGTCCCGCTGTCACTATGCAGGCCAGTGGGGATATCGATGGCCAATACCGGGGTCGACGCACCATTGATTGCCTCGACCACTGCCCGCCATTCCCCCTCCAGGGGCCGTTCCAGCCCGGTACCCAGCAGGGCATCGACGATTACATCCGCGCGCGCGAGGGATTTCTCGTCAAAGCTGTGTTCCTCGCCGCCCGCTGCCAGCCAGTCATTGCGCGCGCTCAGGGCATCACCTGTCATGCGGCCGGCGTCACCCAGCTGGATCACCCGGCTCTGACAGCCGGACTCCTGTGCCAGGCGCGCCACCACATAGCCGTCGCCGCCGTTATTGCCGGTGCCACAGGCCACTACGATTGAGCGCGCATCCGGCCAGTGTCTGCGCAGGAACTCCCACACCGCTTCTCCGGCGCTCTGCATCAACGCATGACCCGGGATGCCGGCCCCATCAATGGCCGCCCGGTCCAGCTCACGGACCTGGTGCGCGGTATACAGGGGAATGGTGCTGTTCATGGAATCATTGTCTATCATGTGTAGAACTTCCCGAAGCGGTATTTACACACCGTTTGTACTCACCATACCGTGTCGCACGCATAAAAATCCAGACTCCAGTATGCCCATGCACAAGGATTTCCGCAGCGCAGACCCCGGACTCGATTACCGTGCCCTGGCGCAGCACATCAAGCGCTGGGGGCTGGAACTTGGTTTCCAGCAAGTCGGCATTACCGACACGGACCTCGGCGAGGACGAGGCCCACCTACTGCGGTGGCTCGAGCAAGGCAGGCATGGCGCCATGGAATATATGCAGCGGCACGGCACCCGGCGTAGCCGGCCGTCAGAACTGGTCCCCGGCACCGTGCGCGTCATCTCGGCGCGCATGGACTATTGGCCCGCCGGGGTGGAACCGGCTGAAGCGGTACTGCAGGACCCGGCAATCGCCTACCTGTCACGCTACGCACTGGGCCGCGACTATCACAAGGTGATGCGCAAGCGCCTGCAGAAGCTGGCCGAGAGGATCGAGTCACTGACCGGACCGTTCGGCTTCCGGGCCTTCACCGACAGTGCACCGGTTCTGGAAAAGGCGCTGGCGCAGAAGGCCGGGCTGGGATGGATCGGCAAACATACCAACCTGATCAATGAACAGGCTGGTTCCTGGTTCTTTCTCGGCGAACTGTATACCAATCTGCCACTGCCGCTGGATGCACCCGCCGGCGAACATTGCGGCACCTGCCATGCCTGTATCGATGCCTGTCCGACCGGTGCGATCGTCGGGCCGAACGAACTGGACGCACGCCTGTGTATCTCCTACCTCACCATCGAACTGCGCGATGCCATACCGGAACAACTGCGCCCGCTGCTCGGCAACCGGATCTATGGCTGCGATGACTGTCAGCTGGTCTGTCCCTGGAACCGTTTTGCCGACACCACGCAAGAGGAAGATTATCGCGTCCGCAATGGGCTTGACGCGGCCACGCTGCTGCACCTGTTTGCCTGGGAGCGTGACCAGTTCGAGCGCAACCTGAGCGGCAGCGCCATCTACCGTATCGGTTACGAGTGCTGGCTGAGAAATCTTGCTGTGGGCCTGGGTAATGCGGTTACATCCCGGGAGATCATTGCGGCGCTTGAAAAGCGCGCCGACCACCCGTCCGCCCTGGTGCGCGAACATGTGGCCTGGGCACTGCAACGTCATTGCGCCTGAATACCAACACAGGCAGCGCGTGCCCCCGGGCTCAGTTGGCCTTTTTCAGTTCCAGGCCGCGCTCGTAGCAACGGTTCTTTGCCAGCCCGGTAATCTTCGATGCCAGTGCAGCCGCCCGTTTCAGAGGCAACTCCTGCATCAGCAGTTCAAGCACGCGCTCCGCCTCCGGGTCCATCGCTACATCAGCGGCCGGCTGCTCCCCGTGCACCATGATGACAAACTCGCCACGCTGCTGCTGACTGTCACCCAGTAGCCAAGCGACAAGCTCGGACAATGACCCGGCCTTGATCGTCTCGAATGTTTTGGTGAGCTCACGCGCGATCACCACAGCACGTCCCGCCCCCAGGATCTCGACCATATCCGCCAGACAATCGACGATCCGATGGGAGGACTCGTAGAACACCAGGGTGCGGGGCTCGCTTCGCAGCGCTTCCAGACGCTGGCGGCGAGCATGCTGGCGCGCGGGCAGGAATCCCTCGAACACGAATCGGTCCGTAGGCAGGCCGGATGCCGACAGGGCGGCAATACAGGCAGAAGGACCCGGGACAGGAATGATGTCCATACCCGCCTGGCGCACCGCACGCACCAGGTAAAAACCCGGGTCACTGATCAACGGTGTGCCGGCATCCGAGATCAGGGCCAGGTCAGCGCCCGAATGCAGCTCCTTGAGCAGCGTTTCGGTCACCACGCGTTCATTGTGCTCGTGCAGTGCAATCAGTGGCGTGTCGATACCGTAATGTGCCAGCAACTTGCGGCTGTGCCTGGTGTCCTCTGCCGCAATCCGCGCAACCCGCTTGAGGGTGTCCAGTGCCCGGGCAGTGATATCGCGCAGATTACCGATGGGTGTCGCCACCACGTAGAGCACACCCTCATTCATCGCCATCAGCATCTCCTGTCGAGGTGACCTTCGCATCCTAGCAAAATAATGGCAGGCTCGATGATTTGCCGGCTGACGAGTGGACGGCAGCAGGGCTTTTCAGTAGAGTCTGCGGACTTCGTCAATCACAGCTATAACCAGAGTCCGCCTGCATGCCTTTACCCCGCCCTGCTGCCCTGCTGGTCCTGTACACCTGCTTGTGGATCATGCTGCTGTCCGGCTGCAGCACCGCCGTCCGCCCCACCGCACCCAGTCTCGACGCACAGCTGCAGCAGCAGGCACAGGTCCTTGAAACTCAGGGCAATTACCAGGGTGCCGCGGCACTCTACCTGGATGCAGCGGCGCGTGCGAGCACACCCCGCAAGGAGGACTTCCTCCTGTACGCCGTTGCCAGCCTGATCCGCGGCGGCGATCAGGTGCGCGCCACAGAGATGCTCGACGGTCTGACACCGGCCCAACTGACCGACCTGCAGAAGCAGCATCATGATGTCAACCGTGCCCGGCTGGCCCTCGACGATGGCCATCCCGACCGGGTCCTGGATCTGCTGCAACCGGTTCCGGCAAGCGGACCCCATGCAGCGGACTACCGGCGGCTGCGCGCCGCGGCCTATCTGGTGAACGGGGACTATTTCAACAGCGCACGCGAGCGCATTGCACTCAACGACCTGCCGGCGGAACCGGAGCAGCGTCTGGAAAACCAGTTCAAAACCTGGGAGGCCGTGTCCGGGATCTCTGATGCCGATTTGCAGCGCCTGCGCACGGCACCACCCCCGAATGTCCTGAGCGGATGGATGGAACTGGTGGAATTGACGCGCCTCTATCTGCAACAGCCAGATGCACTCTCCGAGGTCATCCCGCACTGGCGGATGCGCTATCCGGGCCACCCGGCAAGTGGCCCTTTCATTGATGAATTGCTCAGCAGCATGCAGCTTGCCGGGCAACCACCCGCGCAGATCGCACTGCTGCTACCGCTTAGCGGACCGCTTGCCGGTGCCGGGTCGGCCATACGCGATGGCGTGATGGCCGCCTATTACGACACAGCCGAGGGCATCCTGCGTCCACAGATTCAAATCTATGACGTGGGCACGGACCCGCTCGCGGTGCTGGAGATCTATCAGCAAGCAGTCGCCGCGGGTGCCGGTTTTGTAATCGGCCCGTTGCGCAAGGAGGCGGTCCAGGTCCTGCTGCAGCAGGAGCAACTCCCGGTCCCGGTGCTGGCACTCAACCGTTTCGACACGGAAGATCTGACTAACCCGACGCTTTATCAGTTCGGCCTGGCACCGGAAGACGAGGCACGCGAGGTTGCGCGCCGGGCCTGGCATGAGGGTCATACCCGGGCCGTCGCCCTGGCCCCCGAGGACAGCTGGGGCAGCCGGGTGATCGCGGCATTCAGCGAGGAATGGACACACCAGGGTGGCGAACTGCTGGTGCAGCAGTTCTACAATCCCCAGGAAACCGACCATGGCCAGGCCATTAGTGCGGCACTCAACCTGGATGCCAGCAACAACAGGCACCAGCGCCTGGTCCGCCAACTTGGCCAGAGCCTGGAATATGAACCGCGCCGCCGCCAGGATATTGACTTCATCTTCCTGCTGGCCACACCCGGGCAGGCCCGGTTAATCCGTCCACAGCTGCGTTTCTACCGGGCCTCAGGGGTCCCCGTGTTCAGTACCTCCCACGTCTACACTGGACGCCCGGACCAGGGCCGTGACCACGACTTGAACGGGATTGTCTTCTGTGACATGCCCTGGACCCTGGAAGACAGCGGGAACTGGCAGCACCTCAAGCAGATCATCAGCGACCACTGGCAGGCCAACAGCGACCGCTATGGTCGATTTTATGCACTGGGCATCGATGCCTTTCGAATTACACCCTACCTCGGGCAACTGGGTAGCGGGATGTTCAGCTCCTACCACGGTGTCACCGGCAATCTGACGCTGGACACCCGGCAACAGATCCACCGCACCCTGCGCTGGGCCAGATTCAATCAAGGCCTGCCCCAGCCGCTGGAATCCGGTGCGGAGACCGCCGCCGGGACCACAACACCCTGATCATGGGGACAACCCGCCGCGGCCGGGATGCCGAATCGCTCGCCTGCCACTACCTGGAAGCACGGGGGCTGTCGCTAATCGAGCGAAATTACCGGCGCCGCCCGGGCGAAATCGATCTGATCATGGATGACACCGGCAGCCTGGTCTTCGTCGAGGTGCGATTTCGGCGCCAGACCCGCTTCGGGTCGGGTGCAGAAAGCGTCGACCGGCGCAAGCAGGCGAAGATCGTGGCCTGTGCCCGGGGTTACCTGCAGACACATCCGGAGATGACCACCCGGCCCTGCCGGTTCGACGTGGTCTCTATCAGTGGTGATGTCGGGGGCCCGTCCGTCGAGTGGATACAGGATGCCTTCAGCAGTTTGGTATAAACTAGCCAGGCTGCGGGCCTGAGCGTACCCGGGTGTAGCGCCCGCCCTGATAGTCGGATAACCCTGACAGGAGACGAAGACCGATGAAGTTTTACCAGGCAATAATTGTTGCGTTGATCACTACAACACTTTTGAACGCGTGCGCGCCCGCGGTTGTCGGCGGTGCGGCGGCCGGCGGCGCGGCCGTCTATGACCGGCGCACGATCGGCTCATTCGTCGATGATGAGGGTATCGAACTGAAGGCACGCGGGGCGATTATCGAGGACGAAGACCTCAACCGCCAGATCCATATCAACATCACCAGCTACAACGGTATCGTCCTGTTATCGGGCGAGGCCCCCACCGAGGAATTGCGCGCCCGTGCCGAGAACATCACCCGGGGCGTTGAAAAGGTGCGCCTGGTCCACAACGAGATGACCATAGCGGCCCCCAGTTCCATGATGACACGCAGCAGTGACACCCTGATCACCAGCAAGGTGAAGACCAGCCTGTTCGGTATCAAGGGACTGGAAGGGTTCAACCCCCTCCGGGTCAAGGTGGTTACCGAAAACGGCACTGTCTACCTGATGGGTATGCTGTACAGAAACGAATCAGCCGCCGTGACGGAACGGGCGCGCCAGGTGAGCGGCGTACAACGCGTCGTGAAGCTGTTCGAATACCTGGACTGACCAAAACTTCCTGCTGGTGCAAACACCGCAATATCCAGAGACCTGACGTGCTCGAACCCGGTTTCGGGAAGATCATTCTCACCGGCGACTGCGAATCTGTTGGGTGCATGCCCACCACAGTCAAGCCGGGGAAGCACCCCTCCTCGACACAACCTGACAACTATTGATTGCCGGGCCACATGGGCGAGAGACACTCCGCGATCCTGCTGATCTCCTGCCCCGACCAGAAGGGGCTGGTGTCCTCTGTCACCGAGTTCCTGTTCCGGCACGGCGGCAACATCATTGACCTCGAACAGCATGTTGACTGTGACGAAAGCCATTTTTTCATGCGCATCGAATGGGACCTTGCGGAATTTTCAATCGCACGCGGGGAAATCGGCGAGCGCTTCAGGATCGATGTCGCCTCGCGCCTGGACATGCAGTGGATGCTCTACTTCTCCGATGTTATCCCGCGCATGGCTGTTTACGTATCCAGGTATTCGCATTGCCTGTATGACATCCTGTCACGCTACCAGGCAGGCGACTGGCAGGTCCAAATACCACTGGTCATCAGCAACCACCCGGACCTGGGGCCTGCCGCCGAGAGCCTCGGCATCGATTACCACGTGTTCCCGACCACCCCGCAAAGCAGCCCGGAACAGGAACAGCGCCAGCTTGCCCTGCTGCGGGATTACAACATCGATTTCATCGTGCTCGCGCGCTATATGCAGGTCCTTAGCGAGGACTTTATCCGGCACTATCCCAGTCAGATCATCAATATTCACCATTCATTCCTGCCTGCATTCCCCGGGGCAAGGCCGTATCACTCCGCGCACAAGCGCGGCGTCAAACTGATCGGCGCAACCAGCCACTACGCAACAGCCGAACTGGATGCCGGCCCCATCATCGAGCAGGACGTTGTCCATGTCCGGCATACCGATTCCGTCGCCGATCTGATACGCAAGGGGCAGGATCTGGAAAAAATCGTACTGTCACGTGCAATCTGGCGGCATCTTCAGCGACAGGTCCTGGTATTCCGCAACCGCACCATCGTGTTCGGCTAATTGAAAAACTTCTCACCGCAAAGTCGCAAAGAAACCACAGGATAAAATAACTGGCCCGGATGTACATCCGGGTGTGTTATTGATTTGTAATAGGCAGTATTCGATCTGACAAACGGCGTCAGACTCTATCGAGCTTCGCTGCCTGCCCGAATGACCGAATACTGGCAATATGCAGCCATTCCCAGTAAGCCAAAAGCCTCACTTACGCGGGCCACTCTTTGTCTTAGATCGGCTGCCATTAGAAGACATCCGAGAATCGCGAAACCAAGACAATCTAGACGACCGCTTTGTGCCAGGAGCGGATGTTGGCGTATCTGCTAATCCACCAGATCCAGAATCGTTCTGATTGATGTCTTTCATTATATATATCGTTCTATTGATTTTTTTATAAAAATACAGTACCAATTAATAACCCTGGTTATCAGCCACAACAGAACACTGCGCGAATGCGCAGCGGCGTTTGCAGCTGAATGCGACCAAGTACTCAGCGTGACAGGTGTCACATCACGCTCGCAGGAATCCATGTTCCAGCCGCCTTCATTGATCCTCTTCTAACTTTCCCGTTGGTTTATGACGCCGGATTGGACCAATGATCGTCTCAATCAAGGGTCTTATTGCTTCTTATACCCAAAGTTCGCAGAGACAATATTGGTCACGATTTGCGCCCCTACTGAACACTCTAGCGAGCATCATCATCGACATTCTTAGATGCGATGCTGATAATCTCATCGTCTAGCCAGCGATGCAGCATTACCCCAAATTCAGTCGCGACATCGACGTCAGGAAAATCTTTTTCCAGTGCTGCACCAATGGCTTCAAGCTTGTCTCCAGAGCAGACGCAGGCTATGGCCGCAGATTCAATCTTTGCCAGACTCCGAAAATGTGGTGAATGGCCTTTGCGCCAAATCAAAATATCAATGGGTTGCGGCAGCCGTTCTACAGCTGGAGTGAGTTGATCCTGGTTGATAGCATGCCAGATATCCAGGGTATTGTAGTGTTGCGTGCTAATGCTTAGTGTAGGCACAGGTTGCAAACTGATGCTTCCACTTTCCGCGTTGGCAAGATATTGCAGGTTATCGTGTGACATTACGGTACTGTCGGCGCCATCAAACGCTCTTCGCAGTTTCCAGTCCATCAGCGCAAGTTCTGATACTTCATTGTCGTCGGCAAGTTGATCAGCAAGGAAATGGGGGAATTCTCGACCATACAGTCCAATGTTGGTGAATGTCGAATGGTGCGATTGCACATAGGCCGCAGCGAGCTTGTGGAACCAGTCATCGCCCAGATAGACGGCGGTATGTTCAAAAGTGTCCAACAATACATCTTTCAGCCGGATGCGGTAGGCATTGTGATAAATAGCCAAGCGGTCTCGCGATGACAAGCCACGAGGAGATTCTCTAACCCAGTCTGCGCCGCTGCACTTGGCATCGAGCAAAGTGTGTTGGAAGTTTGTTTGCAATTCCCTTAGATTCATATGGCGATTTTTGAGTTTAGAACGTCATTGGAAATAGCCCGGGCCATATCCAGTTCAGATAGAAGCTCTGCCAGTGGTGGAATCTTGTCGTCGCGTTCGATCATTGTT
>CAMYMI010000008.1 GCA_947259415.1 uncultured Ectothiorhodospiraceae bacterium
CATGACAGATGCCGCATCGAAGTGTTCGCAGGGAATTACCAGGCAGGCCCCGACTGACAGGCACAGCAGATTGGCCAGTACCATCCCGAAGCAGTGGTAAAACGGCACCGGCACGCACAGGCGGTCCTGTTCGGTGAAATGCATGGCACTGGCAGTGAACCAGGCATTATTGAGGATGTTGTGGTGCGTCAGGACAACGGCCTTGGGGAAGCCGGTGGTCCCGGAGGTGTACTGGATATTGATGGCATCATCGCGGTCGAGTGAGGCGCTGATAGCATCCAGGGATGCCTGCGTGACCGATGCGGCGGCCTCCATCACCTCCGGCCAGGTCGAGAAGCCGGGATGCGGGCGCCGGGTGTTGTCGGGATCGGCCGGGTCGTAGATCACCACCCGTGACAGTGCCGGCAACTCCGGGTTGCAGAGTGGTGTCGTGTCGGCCTGTGTCAGTTCCGGCACCAGCTCCACCAGCATGCTGACGTAATCGCTGCTGCGGAAGGACGGGATAATGAACAGGCCCTGCACCTCGGAGCGTTGCAGTGCATAGGCCAGTTCGCGTAGCCGGTAGGCCGGGTTGATGTTGACCAGTACCGCGCCAATGCGCGCCGTCGCCAGCTGTAACAACAGCCATTCGATATTATTGGTCGACCAGATGCCGATGCGGTCTCCCTTGTTGAAACCGATACCCAGCAGACCGCGCGCGAGCCGGTCGATCTGCCCGGCAAGCTCGCTGTAGCTCAGGCGACGCTGCTGATGCACACAGATGATCGCCTCACGCTCAGGGAAGCGTGCGGCCACCGTCGCAAAGTGCTCGTGGATGGTGGCACCCAGCAGCGGTTGCATGCCACCGCGGTGAAAATAGCTTTTAGGAGTGGCATGGTTCATGGCTTCATGAATAAAGTCGCTGCACAGCGCCCTATCCACCCTGCAATTCAACACTGCTCCAGTAGACATCCACCTTCGCCTGCAGTTCATCCAGCAGCGTTTCATCACGCTCGGGTTCAAACAGATGGGCAAAGCGGCCCTGTTTCTTCAGGTACTCCTCTACCGGCAGTCGTTCATGCGGCACCTTGGTGTGTAGTACCCGGCCGTCACGGTATTCCTTCAACGGCCACACCCCGGTCTTGACCGCCAGCTTGCCGATGTCGACGGAGTCGCGCGGGTCATAGTCCCAGCCGGTCGGGCAGGGCGCGAGCGAAATGATCATGCGCGGTCCCTTCAGGCTCCTGGCTGTCTCGATCTTGCGAGCCAGGTCGAGCGGCTCCGAGCCGATGACCGTGGCCACGTAGGCCGGGCGGTGCGCCGCCCAGATGGAAAACAGGTCCTTCTTGTAGCCGGCAAAACCGTGTGCACCCTTGCTGGTAGCGGTCCGGGCCGCATGCGGGGTGGCCCCCGAATACTGCTGTCCGGTATTGCCGTAGCCCTCGTTGTCATAACAGATGTAGATGAAATCCAGGTCGCGTTCCATGGCGCCCGAGGTCGCGGACAGTCCCATACCGTAGGCGGCACCATCACCGGTAAGCACCACGAC
Organism: uncultured Ectothiorhodospiraceae bacterium; assembly: GCA_947259415.1. GTDB lineage: Bacteria > Pseudomonadota > Gammaproteobacteria > UBA9214 > UBA9214 > CAMYJZ01. Next base: position 1,529 of record CAMYMI010000008.1, read on the forward strand.
CTCGAGGTCCTCTTCCGGTGGCAGCCCCTTTTTTTCGCGCAGGATATCCAGGGCATCGCGGATGCCCTGGGCGCCGGCCGGGGCCGAGGCCATGGCGGTATACAGCCACGAGCCGCGGAAGGGCGTGAACGGGTACACCGACAACAGTGTCATGCAGCCGGCCGCATTGACAAACACGGTCTTCTCGCCGAGCACATCGTAGATCTCGTGCAAGGCCTCAAGGCCCCCGCAGCCGGCACACATCGGCGTACCGGTTCCCAGCAGGTGGGTGGAGGGCAGATCCTTCATGCGCCGGAATCGGGTAGTGGTATCTGTCATCGAGTCGTTCCCGGTAAATCCATCTGAGACAAGGGCTGTCTTTCTGGTCTGATCATGTTGTTTTTCCCAGTTCCTTGCGCTCGACATGCGCAACGGCCTGTAATTTTCTGATTTCCAGTAATTCATCCCGGGTGTAAAGCAAGCGCGGTAGTGGCGCGCGGCCCGCACTCACGGCATCGCGCAGGACCCGGGCGATTTCGAAAAACTCTTCCGCAGTGATGTCGCGGCCACCGAGGCCGCCGATAAAACTTGCCAGCACCGGGGGTGCATCGGGGTGTCCGTACAAGGCCGCGGCCAGTTCGGTATGCAGTACACCGCCCTTGCCCATGGACAGGTTCTGGTCGATGACGGCCACGCCCCGCTTGCCTGCCAGCAGTTGCTGCAGCAGTGGCTCCGGGAACGGCCGCAGCAGGTGCGGCTGGACCAGGCCGATCGACCAGCCGGCCTCGCGCAGCTGATCCACGGCCGCGCGCGCCTTGGTGGCAAACGAACCCAGCATAACAAACACAAGCTCCGCATCCTCGGCGTGGTAGGCATCCACGGCCGGGTAATCGCGGCCGAAGGTTTCGCGAAATTCCGCGCGGATTTCGTCGTAGACCGACAGGGCATTCTGCGCGGCCAGGTGGAGTTCGTATCGGAAATAGGAATAGGGCGCGCCGCCGAGCACCGCCACCGCCTGGCTTTCGGGGGCACTCGCGCGGAAGTGGATCGACGCCGGGTTGAACGGCCCGACGAAGGCTGTAGTCTCTTGTGGGTCGGGAATTATCACCGGCTCGCGCGTAAAGGAAAGATAAAAGCCGTCGAGGTTCACAATAACCGGCAGGCGCACGCGTTCATCCTCGGCCAGGCGGTACGCGATCAGGGTATTGTCCAGCACCTCCTGGCAGGTCGCGCAGTGCAGCTGCAGGAAGCCGCAATCACGTGCCGCCATGACATCGTTGTGATCGGCCTCCAGCGTGATCGGTGCCGACAGCCCGCGGGAGACATTTACCAGCACGAACGGCGTGCGCCAGCCGGCAACCGTGTAGAGCATCTCCATCGCATACAACAGTCCCTGGCTGGAAGTCGCGCTGAACACCCGCACCCCGGTGGCCGCGGCCCCGCCGGCGGCGGTGATCATGGAATGTTCCGATTCCAGCGTCACCAGGCGGCTGTCCATTTGTCCGGTGTCGATCCACTGGGCGAGGGTCTCGATGATCTCGGTCTGCGGCGTGATGGGGAAGGCGGGGATGTAATCCGCGTGGGCCAGGCGCGCACCCCAGGCGGCCGCGCCGTTACCGGTCAGCAGGGTACGGCTCATGGCGGGTCTCCCGTGGTGCCGGCCAGCTGCGACTCCTCCGCCTGGGCCTGGTGCTCGGGGATCGCCGCGATGGCGTGCGGGGGACACTGCGCAACGCACACCATACAGCCCTTGCAATGGTCGTAGTCAATCTGCGGCTGGCCGTCCGCGCTGACGGCGATGGCGCCGTCCGGGCAGAAGGTGCTGCACACCCACCAGCAACGATTGCAGCGGCTGTAATCAATCACCGGTCGCAGGGTGCGCCACAGACCGGTGCGTACCTCGATGCTGTTGGCGGCGGCATAGATCGTCGGTGCCGAGATGCGCGCCGTCTCTAATGGCAGGTCGGCCCAGTCGGGGCGCTCGTAATCCTGCGCATGCGGTGCAGCGCCTTCGCTTGCCAGGCCATGATGCGGTGCCACGAGTTCATAGGCGGCGAGCGCATTCTCCAGGTTCCGTTCGACGACGGCACTGCCAAGACCGCCGAGTTCTGTTTCAATCGCATGGATCAGGGCCTGCTGCGGTATCACGCCGATCAGTTGGGCAGCGGCCCCGGCACAGGTTGCACCGATGTAGGGCAAATCGGCGCGGTCCTCGACCTCGGCCGCAACCGGCAGGGTGATAATCGGGCCGCTGATGTTGAGCCGGTGCTGCCAGACATCGGCTGCCTCGGTGCTGTTGATGAGCAGTACGGTGCACGCGCTGACACCAGCCAGTACCCCGGATGCCGGTACCGGTACCAGGGTGTCATCGGCAACAATCACCAGATCGGGGTGCTGGATAATGCCGCGTTCATTAATCGGTTCGCGGGCCGCGCGTACATAGGCGAAGATCGGCGCACCGCGTCGTTCAGCCCCGTAGCGTGGTGCGTCCTGCACCTCGTAGCCGGCCTCGAAAAAAGCGCTGCCGAGGATACGGCTGGCCGTCTTCATGCCCTGGCCCCCGCGCCCATGAAAACGAATCCGGTACATTCAGGCCTCCTGTTGAAGGTCTCCTGCTCAGGCAGGGCGCACAGCGCACCCTGCAGTCCGTGTCAGCTGTTGATTGGCGTCCATAACCCGGCCTCAGGTGTAATCCGGCGCGGTGGAAAAGAGCGGGTAGCGCCGGAAGCTCATGGCGCGCCGGATCCGCTCCTCGGCCATTTCCATGGCCGCCTGGCGTGGCAGGATCTGCCGGTCCTTCGATGCCTCCAGCACCATCTCGGTATTACGGCGCAGTTTCTCCTCGATGGTCTGCAGCGCCGCTGCCTGGGTGGAGCCGTGATACTCCATCGCTGCACAGATGACACCGCCGGCATTGGCAATGAAGTCCGGTACACACAATACGCCCTTCTCGTGGAGGATGCGTTCCGCAGCATGAGTGAAAGGGATGTTCGCGCCCTCGACAACGAGCCGGCTCCTGAGACGGTCCACGTTGTCCTCGTTGACAACGTCGGGCCGCGCCGCCGGTATCCAGATATCGCATTCGATAGCCACCACCTCATCACGGTCCAGTTGCATACCGTCGGTGTAATCAGAGACACTCTTGCCTGCATCCTTCAGGTCAAGCAGGGCGTCCACATCCAGCCCGCCGGGATTGTGGATGGCGCCGGCGGAATCCGCCACGCCCACCAGGATCGCACCCTTGTCGGTGAGAAACCGCGTGACATGCTTGCCGACCGCACCGAAGCCCTGTACCACCAGCCGTGCGCCATCCAGCTTGAAGTCGCAGTAGCGCAAGGCCACATCGACGGCGTGGCTGAGTCCCCAGCCGGTGGCGCCGATCTCGTCGAGTGGGATGCCGCCGATCTCGCGCGGCAAGGCCACCACGCGGCTGACCTCGTCACGTATCCAGGCCATGCATTCCTCGTCGGTACCCATGTCCGGCGCAAAGATGTATTCCTGTTCGCCGCGCAGCAGCTGGGCCAGTGCCCGGATCAATTTCTCCTTGCGGTCCCCGGGCATCTTCGGGTCACCGTAGAGGACGATCTTGCCGCCGCCGTGTGGCAGGCCTGCCGCCGCATTCTTGAAGGTCATCGCGCGTGCAAGACGCAAGCATTCCGGGGTTGATACATCCTCGGCCATGCGTATCCCGCCAATCGAGGGCCCCTTGGCGACATTGTCGATCACCAGTACCGCCTTCAATCCGACCGAGGGTTCATGTGCATGGATGACCTTGGCCGGCCCCAGATCATCGGCATACGAAAAGATATCTTCCATCGCTCATTCTCCCGGCTATCCGTTCCGATGAACGTTCATGACCACAACAAAAGCTGTATAAAACACGCCTGCCGTCATGCCCTGTCCCTGATTTAAGTATAGATACGATTGGGGGGGCACAGGGGGTTGGATCAATGCCTGGCCGAATTGCACATGGAAAGATCCGCTCCTTGTGCAAATATATAAGTATGAGGGTACAAAACAAGCCGGGGTATACGGGCATGCCGGGTAAGCCGCAGACAGTAGTGCAGCCGCTGTGGTCGGTCCACAAGGGGCACAAGCCGTTGTTTGCAACGGCCCTGCATTGCGGCCATGAGCTGCGGCAAGAGCTTCAAAGGCTGCTGCTCCTGGACGAGGCCACTCAACTGCGTGAAGAGGACCCCTACACCGATTACCTTGCGACAGTCGCGTCGACCCGAATCCTTCCCCGGCGGTCGCGCTTCGAGGTTGACCTGAACCGGGCCCGCGGCGAGGCGGTTTATCTGCGTCCGGAAGATGCCTGGGGGCTGGAGTTGTGGCGCGAGCCGCCCGATGAGGAAGTGATCGAACACTCGCTGGAAGAATACGACGCCTTCTACGCCGAAGCGAAGCAGCTGCTCGATGAACTGGAATTTCACTACGGACGGTTTGTTATCTTCGATCTGCACAGTTACAACTATCGCCGCGGCGGTCCGGATGCCCCGCCCGAGGACCCGGCAACGCACCCCGATGTCAACGTGGGAACGGGCACCCTGGACCGGACGCGCTGGGCCCCCCTGATCGACCGCTTCATTGCCGACCTGTCCCGCTTTGATTTTCTCGGCCATCACCTCGATGTGCGTGAAAACGTCAAGTTCAGGGGTCGCCAGTTTGCCGCCTGGGTGCATGGCAACTATCCCGAGACCGGCTGTGTGCTGTCTCTGGAGTTCAAGAAATTTTTCATGGATGAATGGAGTGGCGAGGTGGATGTCGAACAACTGCAGGCGCTACATGAGGCGCTGGTTTCGACGCTGCCGGGTATCGCCGAAGAGATGGAGCGACTATGACCATGGTGCAGTCACTAAACAAGGGTGCGATCCCTGCGGACACCATTGACGCCATCGCGCAGCGCCTGGACGCGAATGCTCCCGTACGCAGCAAGCTGCCGGCATGGGGGCGGGTGCATATTGATCGGCCATTGCCCTTTCTGTGTGTGTATCGCCGGCCGGCCGGGCGCGCGGACCCGGGTACGGAATCGTTACTGCTGGGCGAAGCCGCCTACATCCTGGCGCTTGAGGCTACTGAGCAGAAACCCGGGCTGGAGCGTTTGATCGGACAGATCGCCCAGGCCCGGATGGCGGATTTCGGTGCCTTCCTGATACTGGAGCTGTGGTCCGCCGTGGATGCCGGTGCAACGGCGCTGCCAGCGGATACTCCCGGAGCGCCGGCCTTCCGTATCGTGGCCAGCCGGCATCATGCGCCCGCGAACTACCTCGAGGCACTGGAGGACGCCTTGCTGGGCATCTGCCTGAACGGTTTGCCGGCGCGCGTGACCCTGGATTATCGCGACCAGGTGGGTCCTCCCGGACAGGCGCCATTGCGCCTGCCAGTGGATGCCGGCGAGGGTGGCCTGTCACTGATCGGGCTCGAGGTGCAGCCCGGTTACCGGGATCCCGACAGCGGTGCCTTATTACCCTTTCGGTTGCGCCGGCTGCGCCATGCAATGGCACATGCCCTGAAACAGAGTTTCTATGCCTTCGCTCGCCGCTATACGACCCAGCGACCGGCCCACTACCATGAACTTGGCCGGCATGCCATGACCCGGGCGGTATGGGAGACGGACGCACAGCTCAATGGGATCAGCAAACAGTTCGATATCCTATTGCATGTCACACCGGTCAACGCCCCGGCGGCCTGGGCGGAATTCCAGCGCAGGGGCTGCCAGGGCGAGCCGGAGTTCAATTACCGCCCGCGCCCGGTGGAGCCGGACCTGTTGAAGCGCCGGCTGTATCAAATACCCATCGAGGAAATCGAGGACCCGACACTGGCGCAGATCTTTACCGCCAAGCGTGATGAACTGGACCGGCAGATCACCCTTATCGCCGATCGCAACACGCCGCGTTTTCTGCACGGCAGCCAGCAGATCTACGGGGCGGTGGAAGACGGGTTGCTGCAGCTCGCCCACCAGCTGGTGGAACAGATTCCACCGCCGGCATCCCCGGGGACAGGGACGCAGATACTCGATGCCGAGGCCCTGGCCGCGCGTGCCGGTGAAGAACTGGCCTGGTATCGACAGGCCATGCCGGACCTGCCTGCCCAGGTAGAACTGCGGGACGATGTGCCGGGTATCATGGTGTCCCGCGGGCACTTCCTCGTCGGGCGTGATGCGCGGATTGCGGTTGACCGGCTGAACGCCATACTGGCGCATGAACTGGGCACACACATCGTGACCTATTATAACGGGCGCAGTCAGCCATTCAGGCAGCTCTATGCCGGACTGGCCAATTACGAGGTCTTGCAGGAAGGCCTGGCGGTGCTGGCGGAATACCTGGTCGGCGAAATGAGCGCCGCCCGCCTGCGGCTGCTGGCCGGGAGGGTCCTGGCGGTTTCCTGTCTGACCACTGGCGCGGATTTTGTCGCTACCTTCAGGGAGCTGACCCGGCGCCACGCCTTTGACCAGGACGTGGCATTTTCCATCGCCATGCGGGTGTATCGTGGTGGCGGTTATACCAAGGATGCTGTCTATCTGCGTGGCCTTGCCCAGTTGCTCGATTACCTCGGCAAGGGTGGTGACATCGACCTGCTGCTGCTGGGCAAGGTGAACCTGGAGCATGCCCACCTGGTCGAGGAGCTGCGTTGGCGCAAGGTGCTGAAGCCGGGCCCGTTGCGGCCGCGCCATCTGGAGTCCCCGGAGGCCATGCAGCGGCTCGAGCACATCCGGCAGGGGATGACGATCAGCCGGCTGGCGGAGGAGTGTGCACGATGAAACTCGGTCTTGCCGTTAACGACATCCATACGGAGCTGGCCGATTACACCACGACCGTAATCGCCCAGGAGGCCACCAATCTTGGACACGAGGTCTGGTATATCAGCCTGGCCGATTTTGCCTACGACCCCGATGAAAACGTGCATGCCTGGGCGCGCTCTGTGCCGAAACGCCGTTACCGTTCCCGGAGCGTCTACCTCGAGGACCTGCAGGGCAAGGCGGCGACTGCCGAGCGTATCGCCGTGGATACCCTGGATGTGTTGTTGTTGCGCAATGACCCGGCGCAGGATGTGTTCGAACGCCCCTGGGCGCGCCTGGCCGGTATCAATTTCGGCCGTCTTGCCAGGCGCCACGGCGTCATCGTCCTGAATGATCCCAATGGCCTGGCCAAGGCGGTAAACAAGATGTACCTGCAGTATTTCCCCGTGGAGATCCGGCCTCGAACGTTGATCAGCCGTCACCCGGAGGATATCAGGCACTTCATAGATGAAGAGGGCGGTACCGCGGTTCTGAAGCCGTTGTCCGGTTCGGGTGGCCATAACGTATTTCTGATTCAGCCGCAGGATAAGGCGAATATCAACCAGATCATCGAGGCGATCTGCCGGGAAGGTTATGTCCTCGCCCAGGAATTCCTGCCCGAGGCGCTGCGGGGTGATACCCGCGTATTCCTGATGAATGGCTATCCCCTGCAGTGCCGGGGGCATTACGCGGTGCTGCACCGCGCCCGGGGTCAGGAAGACGGCGACTTCCGCAGTAACATGACCGCCGGTGCCGTGGCGAGAGAGGGCCGGGTCACCGATGGTATGTTGCAGGTCATCGAGACGGTACGCCCCAAGCTCGTACAGGATGGCATGTTCTTTGTCGGCCTGGATATTGTGGGTAACAAGCTGATGGAGATAAATGTCTTCAGCCCCGGTGGGCTGGAGTCCGCACAACAGCTGGAAGGGCAGAATTTTGTACGTGAATTGGTACAGGCCCTGGAACACAAGGTGGAATCATTACACCGTTATCATCGTAATCTCGATAATATCGAACTGGCCACCCTGTAAGGCACGCCTGGAGTACGGCTATCTCTCATATAAAACTCGGAAAAGTTGCATTTCCCCTGCTGGTGATCCTGTGGCTGACGGCCTGTGCCAGCGCGCCGGTGGTGCCGCCGGTCGAGAATCCGCCGGTTGCCGCTGAGTTAAAGCACATTGTCCTGGCGGATCGCCCGGTAATTGCCTTTGTACTGGGCGGCGGTGCGGCGCGTGGTTTCGCCCATGCCGGTGTACTGAATGTGCTCGAGCAGAACGCTATCCGGGCAGATATCGTGGTGGGTACCAGTGCCGGCAGTGTGGCAGGCGCGCTGTACGCGGGCGGTATTCGTGGTGAAGAGCTGATTGCCGCGGCGGGCGAACTGCAAATGAAAAACCTGGCCGACTGGACCATTCCGAACCGCGGGTTTATCGGTGGCGAGCGTCTGCAGAGATTGATCAACGAAAAACTCGGAAACCGGCCGATAGAGGCGCTTGACACGGTTTTCGTTGCCGTAGCAGCGGACCTGCAGAGCGGGCAGGCGGTGGCCTTTAACCAGGGCAACACGGGCATGGCGGTGCGGGCCTCCAGCAGTGTGCCGGGCATATTTCTGCCGGTTAGCATCCGCGGACGTGATTATGTGGACGGTGGACTGGTCAGTCAGCTGCCAGTCAGGATCGCACGCCAACTGGGTGCGGATATTGTGATCGCGGTGGATGTCTCCAAGCGACCGGTGCACAACACCGTGCTCGAAACTACCTGGGACGTGCTGCACCAGGCCCTGCTGATTATGTCCGAGGCGGTCGTCGCAGCCGAGGCCGGTGAGGCGGATGTGTTGATCCGGCCCGCTATCGGCGATATATCCCTGCTTGGTTTTGATCAGCAAGCGGATGCAATTGCCGCAGGTGAGCAGGCGGTGCGTGCAGTGCTGCCTGAAATCAGGCAACAGCTCGCCGGGCAAAACCGGCGCAAGGCAAAACCCTGACCGGAGCGCGTGCGGCCATGCAGGCGGATAAATTATCGAACCGGGTATTGCCCCGGCTGAGGTGCCTTGTCAACGTGCAGCCGGGCGAACTGGCCGCGCTGTCGTGGGCCTTTGTCTATTTCTTCGCGTTGCTGTGCAGCTACTACATCGTCCGGCCGATGCGTGACGAAATGGGGATCGCCGGCGGGGTGGAGAACCTGCAGTGGCTGTTTACCGGTACCTTCCTGGTGATGCTGGCCGTGGTGCCGCTGTTCGGCTGGCTGTCGTCGCGATTCGAACGGCGCCGTTTTCTGCCCATTGTTTACTATTTCTTTATCGCCAATCTGCTGGTGTTCTTCCTGCTGTTCCAATCGGAGCTCACGCATGCCTGGGTGGCCCGGGCCTTCTTCATCTGGGCAAGCGTGTTCAACCTGTTCGTGGTGTCGGTGTTCTGGAGCTTCATGGCCGACATCTTCGACAACGAACAGGCACGGCGCCTGTTCGGTTTCATTGCTGCCGGAGGCACCAGCGGGGCCATCTGTGGACCGATGATTGCCGCCGCGCTGGCGCAGCCGCTGGGGCCGACCAACCTGTTGCCGCTCTCCGCGGCCCTGCTGGGGGTGGCGGTGCTGTGTATCGGCCGTCTGTCCGCCTGGCGTTCCCGGCAGGCTGCCGCCGGGACGTCCCCGGCGGCTGCTGGAGAGGCCATCGGTGGTCATGTGTTTGCCGGTATCCGCCTGGTGCTGCGTTCACCCTACCTGCTTGGCATCTGCGTGCTGATGCTGCTGTTTACCACTCTGGCGACGTTCCTCTATTTCCAGCAGGCGCAGATCGTGCGTGACAGTTTTTCAGATCCCGCGCAGCGCACCGCGGTGTTTGCCGGCATCGACCTGGCCGTGAACAGCCTGACGCTGGTGTTCCAGATGCTGCTGACCGGCCGCCTGGTGAAGTGGCTGGGGCTGGGCTGGACCCTGGCGCTGGTACCGCTGCTGCTGGCTGCGGGCTTCATGGCGCTGGGCCTGGCGCCGCTGCTTGCAGTGCTGGTGGTGGTACAGGTTGTGCGCCGCGCCGGCAACTACGCCATCATGCGCCCGGCGCGCGAGATGCTCTACGTGGTACTGGGCCGCGAGGAGAAATACAAGGCCAAGAACTTCATCGATACCGTGGTCTACCGCAGCGGCGATGCCGTCAGCGCCTGGGCCTATGCCGGCCTGCGCGCCCTGGGGCTGAATCTGTCAACGATTGCCTTCATCGCTGCACCGCTGGCCCTGCTGTGGGCCGGGGTGGCCTACCGCCTGGGGCGGGCGCAGACCCGGCTGGCGCAGACCGCGCCAGCTGCTAAAGTCTAGTGCATGAACTTCTCGGATTTTTCGCGGCGCCGCTTTCTCGCCACCCTGGGCGGACTGGGCGCCGGCCTGCTGGTCCGCCCGGTGTGGCCTGGAGCCACTGGGCGGAAACCAATCAGCAAGCCGATTCCGGCCAGCGGCGAACGCTTGCCGGTCATCGGCATGGGGACCTCGCGCACCTTTGACGTGACGCCGGGTTCGGACCAAGGCAGGCAGCTGCTGCCGGTCATGCAGGCCTTTTTCGATCACGGCGGTGGCGTGGTCGACACCTCGCCCATGTACGGCCACGCCGAGGCGGTGCTCGGTGAACTGCTGCGCGCTGCACGCCATGAAAGGCAGCACCTGTTCGCGGCCACCAAGGTCTGGACTTGGGGCGAGCAGGAGGGCATCGAACAGATGCAGCGTTCCATGCAGCGCGTCGGGGTCGAGCGCTTCGACCTGATCCAGATACATAACCTGCGCGACTGGGAGGTGCAGCTCGAAACCCTGAAGGCCTGGAAGGCCGGAGGCAAGGTGCGTTATATCGGCATCACCACATCGCACGGCCGCTTTCACGATGAACTGGAGGTCATCCTGGACACCCAGCCGTTCGATTTCGTGCAGTTGAGTTACAACATCGGCAATCGCGATGTCGAACAGCGCCTGCTGCCGCTGGCGCAGGAACGCGGCATGGCGGTGCTGATCAACCGGCCGTTTATGCGCGGTGAATTGTTCAGCCTGGTGCGCGGCAAGGGCTTGCCGGCCTGGGCGGCCGAGTTCGACTGCAGCAGCTGGGCGCAGTTCTTCCTGAAGTTCGCGGTCTCGCATCCCGCAGTGACCTGTGCAATTCCCGCCACCTCCAAGCTGCACCACATGATCGACAACATGGGCGCGGGTGTCGGCCGCCTGCCGGATTCGGAAATGCGCGCACGCATGTTGCGCCATATGCAAAGCGTCTAGGGTTCCCTGCACGGGATAGTAGGTCGGGTTAGGCGCGGAGCGCCGTAACCCGACAATGGTCGCGTCGGATTACGCCGTCGCTAATCCGAACTACGGGCTGCTTGATATATCGCGCCTGCGGGGCGCTCCTGCAAATTTAATTAACCGGCGTGCTGCGGGAAGCGCCGCACCAGCTGCTGCAGTTGCTTAACCTCATGTGAATCCTGCAGTGGCTTGCCGTAGCGCAGCCGGATGTAGAGCTCGGTGATCGAACAGACCTGGGCGGCGAGTTCCGGATGCGCGGCTATCGCCCGTCGGGCAAAGTCCCGCGGTCCTTCGCTCGCCCCGCGCCGGATGTTAAGCCGGGCCAGGTGCTTGCAGTAGCGCTGCCAGGCCTGCAGCACCGGGTCGGAAGGCCCGGGTGTCCGCAGCAGCATCCACAGGGCAATGCCCAGCAGGCAGCCACCGATCAGCAGCAACAGCGTCAGCGCCATTTCCCGCCAGGAGGCCTGTCTGAAGCCGAGCGCCGCGAGCAGCTCCAGCTGGCGCTGCGGCCCGTAGGACAGGACCCACTGGTTCCAGTGGTTGTTGACTGCATCCACGGCGAATTGCAGCCGGCGCCAGCTGCGTACCAGCAGGCCGGTTTCCAGCAGCCGAAAGCGCGCCGGGGTGCCGGCGGCCTGCAGATCCAGGTCGAGTGGATGTTCGATGCGCTCGGGGGCCACGGCGGCGGTCGGGTCCACGCGCAGCCAGCCGGCAGCGGGCAGCCAGACCTCGGCCCAGGCATGGGCATCTGCCTGGCGGATCAGCCAGTAATCCCCGACCGGGTTGTACTCGCCGCCCTGGTAGCCGGTCACCACGCGCGCCGGAACGCCCGCGCTACGCATCAGCACCACAAAGGCGGCCGCATAGTGCTCGCAAAAACCGCGGCGCGTCTCAAACAGGAACTCGTCCACCGGGTCATCCCCCAGCAGCGGTGGCTGCAGGGTATAGACGAACGGCTGGCTACGGAAATAGTCCAGCGCCTGCTGCACCACGGCGCGGTCGTTGTCCGCCCGGGCACGCCAGTCACGCGCCAGCTCCTGCACCCGTGGACTGACACCCTCGGGCAATTGCAGCGCGGCCTTCCTCAGCGGCGAATGCAGTGGGCCGGTGTCATAGTGCGGCCAGGACGTGGCCTCGTAGCGGATGCGCTCGCGCACCGGTCGGTAGGAAAGCCACTGGAAGTCCACCGTGTAGACCGCCCGCGTCGAGATCTGCACCGGCAGGTCAAGTGCCAGCAGCCAGGGCTTGTCGTGGCCTTCCAGGGTGACTGCATAGCGCAGCGCCTCTCCGCGGTTTTGCACGGCATCGGGCGGCTTGCGCGGGTAGGAGCCGATGCGCCCGGGTGACCAGGTCCGGCCATCGGTGTGCCACAGCACCGGGCCGCGCCAGTAGCGCAGTTCCGCTGCGGGCGCCGGCCCGAAGAACTCCACCCGAAAGGCGGTGGCCCCGGACTGTGCCAGGGAACTGATGGCGCCGGGGGTCATGGAGTCGCTCAGTCCGGTCATGCCGGCATAGGCGTCCTTGGGCAGACCCCAGAGTGGTCCGGCAACACGCGGAAAAAACACGAACAGTACCAGCATGATCGGCAGGGCCTGTGCCAGCAGTACAGCGGCCAGGCGCAGGTGGCTGCCAACCGGGCGCTGCCTGCTGGTGTGGGTGATGGCAGACAGGGCGGCGGTGATCACCAGCGTGGCGACAAACATGTAGACCGCGATCGGGATGGTCTGGGTGAACAGGAAATTGGTGATGACCAGAAAATAGCTGAGGTAGATGACCAGCCGCGCATCGCGGAGCGTATGCAGCTCCAGCAGTTTCAGTGCCAGCATGACGATCAGCAGGGCAACGCCGGCCTGCTTGCCGAGCAGCGTGCTGTAATAGAAAAACACAGCCGCGGAAGCGGCCACCGTCAGCAGCGCCAGCAGCATGCGTGGCGGTTGGTGCCAGGGGCGGCGCAGCAGCAACAGCTTGAACAACCCGACACCGATGGCAAACAGGGTGATCCACCCGGGCATACGCGGCAGGTGCGGCAGGACCACCAGCACCACGGCGGCCAGCAGCCAGGTCTGGGTGCGCGCGCTCAATGTGGTTGCGTGGCCTTGCATGGATCAGGTGAAGTGCGCCAGCGCCTCGAGGCAGCGGTGTTTATGGCGGTTGCCGCTGGCGATGCCGATCTCCAGCCCGGGCAGGCGCAGTCCATAGGCCTGCTGGTTGCGGTGGGCATCGAGTACCCAGCGGCACAACCGGCTGAGGCGCGCCTCGGTGTCCATGCCGGGCAGTGCCTCCCAGTCCAGCCAGACCTCGTCGGCACGGTCACCACCAAACTGCTTGACCAGCAGCGCCTGTTCGCGCGCGGCGGCCTTCCAGAGCACATGGCGCGGGGAATCACCTGGCCGGTAGGGGCGGAAGCCGGCAAAGTCATCAACCCCGCGGCCCCGGTCACCGGTCTGATGGGGCTTGTAGGCCGGGCTTTGCGCGATCGGACCTTCGTTCACAGGGTGCGGATAGACCAGGCACTCCGCCCGCAGTTCCAGATGCGCCCAGGCGCGCAACAGGCCGAGCGGGTAGCGCGTGGATACGGTCCAGCGCCCGAGCGGCAGAACGCCGCGCTGCCTGGCATCGCGGTACAGCGTTGCCGTGACGGTATGCGATCCTTCCAGGTCGATGCTGACCGCGGGTTGTTCTGCGCTGTGCAGCCGGATCCCGTAGCGCGGCGACGCGCCGGGATTGTTCACCAGGATCTCGAAGCCGGCCCGGCTCCCGGCGAACACCGGTTTGGACCTGCCCGCACTGAAGCCGAGTCCTGCCAGGTTGCGGTAGGTATGCAGGATCGAGACCATGGCCATACTGCCGACCAGGAAGGTAAACAGGTGGGCCATGCTGTTGTTGTAGTTGATGGCGCCGAACAGCATCACCAGCAGCATGCAGGCAAACAGCAGCCCGCTCGCGGTGGGCAGTATGAAGATGCGGGAACGGTCCAGGTGCACGGGCCCCGATTCGACCCCGAGTCCCCGGGTGAAACGTTGCAGTCTGAAACGGTCGCGTAAGGTCAGGGTCTGCATAGAAAAAGGGGGCATTCTCACTGCTGTTCCAGATAATTCCTTCTCCCCTTCATGGGAGAGGGGATTCTTTCCTGAATGGCTTAGACAAAGTTCATATCTTTGATCCAGTTATTTTTACTTTTAGTCAATCTGATTAGACGATGATTGCGCTGGACTCAAATGAAATAAATTGGACAGCAGTGAGAATGCTCCCATTTTGCATCGTGCCCGGCTAGGGCAGGGGTACCGACTCCAGCAGTACACGCACCCGTTCACTGCCGCTCAGGGATTCGGTCTGATCCTCCGCGGCCTGCAGGCGATGACCGACCACGACCGGCAGCACGGTCTGCAGGTCTTCAGGCAGTACCAGGTCGCGCCCTGCCAGCAGGGCCCAGGCCTTGGCGCTGTGCAGCAGCGCCAGCCCAGCCCGCGGCGACAATCCGTTCTGATAACGGGGTGACTGGCGGGTGAAATCCAGCAGGGCCTGCAGGTAATCGAGCAGGGCATCGGCGGCGTGCACACTGTCGACCTGGCGCTGGAGTTCCAGCAGCTGGCCGGCGGACATCAGTGGTTCGATCCCGGCCAGCAGCGTGCGGCGGTCAGCACCCCTGAGCAGTTCGCGTTCGGCACCGGCATCGGGGTAGCCGAGTTCGATACACATCAGGAAACGGTCGAGTTGCGATTCCGGCAGCGGGAAGGTGCCGATCTGGTAGAGCGGGTTCTGGGTGGCGATCACGAAGAACGGCTGCGGCAGCTCGCGGGTCTGTCCCTCGACGGTGATCTGGTGTTCCTCCATGGCCTCCAGCAGGGCACTCTGGGTCTTGGGGGTGGCGCGGTTGATTTCATCGGCCAGCACGATGTGGGAAAACACCGGCCCGGGATGGAACTGGAACTCGCCGGTGTCGCGGTTGTAGATGGAGACCCCGAGGATGTCGGCCGGCAGCAGGTCGCTGGTGAACTGGATCCGCTGATAGTGCAGGCCGAGTACCGTGGCCAGCGAGTGTGCCAGGGTGGTCTTGCCGACGCCGGGCAGGTCTTCGATCAGCAGGTGTCCGCGCGCCAGCAGGCAGGTCAGGGCCAGGCGCAGCTGGTGTTCCTTGCCGAGGATGATCTCCCCCAGGCGCTCAACAATGCCGTCGAGCAATGCGTTCATCCCGGGCTGCAGTATGGCTGAGTTCTGTGCCATTGATTCCGCCGGCTAGTCCTTGTTCTCTTCGTCATCGTCCGTGACCACATCGATCACCGCGCCGGTCACCTTGAACGGGACCTTGGCAGCTTCAACCGCGACCGTGCTCACCACGCCCACCGTGGTCCCTACGACCATGGACGCACAGCCCTGCAGCATCAGCAGGACAAGGACCAGCGCAACGGTTTTCATGCAATCGGACTCCTGTGGAACGGTCAGACGAGTGCGTATGGTAAACCCTTGTGCTGGCAGGGGACAGGCTGCGGTCCTGAAATTGCGACATAGGCGTCAATTAAAAGCCTGAAAGCGTTCACGCCGAGTGTTGTTAACCATGGTATCAGTCACGCGTTATGTATATTCTTGGAAATTCGCAGTTTCAATGACGGTCATAGTAATAATGAAAACGCACCTCACCCGGCACCGTTCCCGTCTCTGGCTTCGTGGATTGATATGCCTGCTTGCAGTGACAGGGCTGGCGGGTTGTGAACAGCCAAAGGCACCCGGCGGCGGGAAAGACAAACCGGTCCACCTGGTCGAGGTTGCACCGGTGGTGAGTGACAACCTCAGCGTGGTGCGTACCCGCGCCGGCACCCTGCGGGCGCAGCGCGAGGTCAGGGTCTACACCCAGGAGGAAGGCCGCATTACCGCGCTGCCGGTGTATGAGGGTGACAAGGTTGCGGAAGGGGACCTGCTGGTCCGGCTGGACAACACCCTCATCAAGGCACAGCTCGCGCGCGCCAGTGCCACCCGCAAACAGGCTGCGCAGGATGCCAGGCGCCTGAAGGAACTGCGCGGCAGCAAGCTGGTCTCCGAGGATGAATACGCCCGCGCACGCACCGCGCTGGAGGTGGCCGAGGCCGACGAGCAGGTACTGAAAACCCGCCTGGGTTATACCATCATCAGCAGCCCCATCAGTGGCGTGGTCAGCGTGCGGCTCTCGGAGCCCGGCAATATTGCCGGGCGCCACCAGCACCTGCTGACCGTCTCGGATCCCTCGTCGCTGGTGACCGAGCTGCCGGTGTCCGAGTTGATCCTGCCCGACCTGTCCCTCGGCGATGTCGCCCGGGTGCGCATTGATGCCCTCGGTGACCGGGTCTTTGATGGGCGCATTACCCGGATCTATCCCAGCCTCGACCCGGTGACACGTCGCGGCACCATCGAGGTCGAGATCAAGCCCGTGCCCGCGGGCGCCGCACCCGGCCAGTTGTGCCGGGTCGAACTCAGTACCCGGGCCGCCCTGCGCCAGGTGATCCCGTTTGCGGCACTGCGCCGCGATGCGGACAGCGAGTACGTCTATGTTCTCGACGACGAGAACAGGGCGCAGCGCGTGGCAGTGGTCAGCGGCCTGCGCCTGGCCGAGCGCATCGAGATCCGTGAAGGCCTGGAAGACGGCCAGCAGGTGGTTACCAAGGGTTTTCTTGGCCTGGCGCCCGGCAAACAGGTCAAGCCCGTCGAGCGTCACACCCCCTGAGCATGGCCGGGCAGACATCAAGAAGCGGGGGGCTGGCGGCCTGGTCAATCCGACACCCCGTGGGTGTCACCATGATCGCGCTGGCGGTCATCGTGCTGGGCGTGTTCGCGTTCATGCGCCTGGCCATCGATCTGCATCCCCACCTGATCTACCCGGAGGTCCGTGTACGCATTCTGAGCCCCGGCGTCCCGGCGACGGTGATGGAGGACCAGTTCACCCGCCAACTGGAGGAGCAGCTGGCGATTACCGAGGATGCCATCAGCGTGCAGTCGCGCACCGGGGAAGGCGCGGTGTCGGTCGATCTGTCATTCGAGTACGGCAAGGACATCGACATCGCCCTGCGCGATGCCAGTACCCGGCTGGACCGCGCCAAGCGTTTCCTGCCCGATACCGCGGACCCGCCCATCATCTACAAGCGCGATCCGTCGCAGATCCCGGTGCTGGAACTGGTGGTCAGCTCGCCGTTGCGTGATCCCGTCGAGCTGCGCAGCTGGGTGGATGACGTGTTCGGCAAGTGGTTCCTGACCCTGCCCGGGGTGGCCGCCGCAGAGGTCGGCGGCGGTCTGATCCGCGAGATCCAGGTGTTGCCTGACCAGCAGCGCCTCGCCGGGGTGGGTCTCGACATGCAGGACCTCATTGATGCTCTGCAACGTGGCAACCGCGAGGACCCGGCCGGGCGCCTGAAGATGACGCGCCAGGAACTCTCCGGACGCATCAGCGGCCGCTTCACCCGTGTTGAACAGATCGCCGAGCTGCCGCTGGCGTTGCCTGCCGGCGGCGTGATTCACCTGCAGGAGGTCGCCGATGTCATCGATACCCACGAGGATGAGCGCCTGCGGGTGCGCGTCAACGCGGTGCCCGGGATCAAGCTGTCGATCCAGAAGCAGCCGACTGCAAATACCGTGGCGGTCGTCGACGTGGTGCAGAAACGCCTGGGCTGGCTGCGCGAACAGGGCCTGGTGCCGGACGATATCGAGGTCCGCAACGTGGCTGACCAGTCGATCTACATCCGCCAGGCACTGACGAATTCGGGTATGGCGGCGACCAGTGGCGCGCTGCTGGCGATGGTGGTGGTGTTCGTGTTCCTAGGCAACCTGCGCCGTACCCTGATCATCGGCAGTGCGATACCCATCGCCATCATGGTGACCTTCGTGATCATGGGGATGGGCGGGCTCACCCTCAACATCATGACCCTGGGCGGTCTGGCGCTGGGTGTCGGCCTGATTGTCGACAACACTATTGTCATGCTGGAGAACATCTACCGACACCAGTGTCAGGGCGAGAACGTGCTGGAGGCCGGGCGCCATGCCGCCGAGGAGGTCAACAGCGCCATTGTTGCCTCCACCAGCACCAACCTGGCGGCGGTGCTGCCGTTCCTGTTCATCGGCGGCCTGACGGGGCTGCTGTTCAGGGAACTGATTTTCACCATCTCGGCTGCCATCCTGTCCTCGTTGGCCATTGCCCTGACTCTGGTCCCGGCGCTGGCGGCCAAGGTGCGCAGCACCGAGAGCGGGCGGCTGCGTCTCAGGGTCGATGCCGTGGTGCGCTGGCTGCAGGACCGTTACGTCGCCCTGGTCGAGCGTTTGTTGCGCGTGCCCTACCTGGTGATCCTGGTGTTTATCGCCATGCTGGCCCTGGCCAGCCAGGTGTTTTTCGGCAATCAGCAGATCTTCCTGCCGAACATGGATGACGGCCGCATCTCGGTCAGCATCACCACCGATCCCGGGGTGACGCTCGACGAGATGGACCGCACCGTCCAGGAGCTGGAGCAGCTGTTCACCGGGCAGGCGGAGGTCGATCACGTGTTCACCCTGGTGGGTGGCTTTATCTTCGGACGTACCGAGCGCCAGATCCCCAATCGCAGCACCCTGAATGTGCAGCTGGTCCCGTTGACGCAGCGCGATTTCAGCAGCGACGAATGGATCAAGCGCATGAACAAGGTGATCACGGAGAAACAGCTGGCCGGAGTGCGGGTGCGCATGCGCACCCGCGGCATTCGCGGCATCCGTACCAGCCGCGGCGACGATGACATCAGCATCCGCATCCAGGGACCGGAGCTGGAGAAGCTCGAGGAACTGGCCGACGAGATCGTCCTGCGCCTGAGGCCGGTAGAGGGGCTGCGCAACCTGAAGCATTCACAGGAAGAGGTGCACCACGAAATCAACATTGACATCGACCGCGAACGTGCCAGCATCCTGGGACTCGATGTCGAGGACGTGGGCGATGCCATGCGCATCGCGCTGGAAGGCGTGGTTGTGACCGACTTCATCGAGGGTGATCGCAGCTACGACGTGCGCCTGCGCCTGCCACCGGTGGAGGCCGCCGACCCGCAGGACCTGGAGTCGGTGCTGTTGTTCCCGGCCGCACAGGGACGTAAGGCCATCTACCTGGGTGATGTTGCCCGGGTGAACCTGATCGAGTCGGCCGCCGAGATCCTGCGCGACAACCAGCAGCGCATCATCGAAGTCAGCGCCACGGTTGCCGAGACGACTGCCCTGGGTACGGTGCTGGATGCCATCGACAAGAGCCTGCTGGACCTGAAGATGCCCCCGGGGTACAGCCGCTATGATGGCGGGGAGAGGGAGACGTTGCAGGAAGGCCGCTCACTGACCGGGACGCTGCTGCTGCTTGCCCTGTTCCTGGTGTTCGTGGTCATGGCCATCCAGTACGAGTCGTTGCGCAATCCCTTCATCATTCTGCTGAGCGTGCCCTTTACCACCGTGGGAGTGGCCATCGGCCTCACCCTGGCCGACCTGCCGATCTCCATGCCGGTGTGGTTGGGCATGATCATGCTGGCCGGCATCGTGGTGAACAACGCCATCGTGCTGGTCGAGTACATCGAGATCATGCGCGAACGCGGCAGCGCCATCCGCGAGGCCATTCTGCAGGCCGCACGGCTGCGCCTGCGGCCCATCCTGATGACCACCCTGACCACCGTGGTCGGCATGCTGCCGCTGGCGATCGGGCTGGGGGAGGGCTCGGAAATGCTGAGTCCACTGGCGATTACTATCGTGTCGGGACTGTCGTTCTCGATGCTGGTAAGCCTGGTGCTGGTGCCGGTGATCTACGAGCTGACGCACATCCGGGAATGGAAACAGCGCGCGAGTGTAGCCAGTGCCTGAGACTGTTGTTTATGCGTTATGTAACAGGTTCGGCCGTATACCCGCAGGCGCGTTTTTTTTGAGTGTGCCTTGCGCCTGCACCCGATAAAGCGCCGGGCATCAACAAGGCGCTCCAACAGATTCCATTTAATCATCAGTCGCAAAGCCGCAGATCGGATTAGCGCGAGCGTAATCCGACATTGCGATTGTCGGGTTACGGCCTTACGGCCTAACCCGACCTACGGTCTCGCGGTCGGCCGTTAGTCCCCGGTCACCGGCTCGGCGTTCAGCAGTGTGCAGGTCGGGTAAAGCTTCCGCTCTCTGCTCACGCTCCACACCTGCGATGTACAAGCCGCAGGCCGGGTTAGCGCGAGCGTAATCCGACATTGCGATTGTCGGGTTACGGCCTTACGGCCTAACCCGACCTACGGTCTCGCAGTTGGTCGTTAGTCCCCGGTCACCGGCTCGGCGTTCAGCAGAGCGATTGTCGGCTTACGGCCTTACGGCCTAACCCGACCTACGTCTCTTATATTCCTTCTCCCCTTCAAGGGGAGAAGGTTAGGATGAGGGGTGAGAAACGAAGTTTCTTAATCTGTAGTGTAAATTTTATCTGCCCTCACCCAGCCCTTTTATGCCTTTTGGGGTGCTCCCAATCATGGGAGAGGGGATCAGTAATGGATCGTAGATAATATAATTTCATACAGCAGATATCCCGGGCGGCATGATCCTGATAGCCTGCCGGGGTTTCTTCGCGATCATCGGGAATCTCTATCAACCACAGGATGAACATTACCCATGCAGGCTACCGCTGAATTCCAGGTTGTACCGATCGGCGCCGGCGTCTCCGTGCGCGCCGAGGTGACACGGGTCGTCGAGATCCTCAAGGCCTATCCGTTTGTCGTCGAGACGCACGCCTCGGGCACCAATATCGAGGGGGAACTCGATGACATACTCACCGCTGTGCAGAACGTGCACACCGCGCTGCACGCCGAGGGCACAGTGCGCCTGGTCAGCTACCTGAAGCTGGAGACGCGCACCGACAAGGCGCCGACCCTGGCAGGCAAGCGGCTGTAGTCGCAGAGCCGCAGGTCGGATTAGCGCGAGCGTAATCCGACATTGCGATTGTCGGGTTACGGCCTTACGGCCCAACCCGACCTACGGTCTCGCAGTCGGCCGTTAGTCCCTGGTCACCGGCCCGTTGTGCAACAGCGGCAGCAGGTGCTCCCGCACCCGGGCCGCGATCTTCGCCTGGGCAGCGTTGTTCGGATGTATGCCGTCGGCCTGCATCAATTCAGTTTCGGTGCCGATCCCCGCGACCAGTGACGGCAGCAGCGCCACCCCGTGCTCCTCGGCCAGCTCCCGGTAGATCGCTTCAAACTTCCCGGTATACAGCGGTCCGTAATTGGGCGGCAGCTGGACGCCGATCAGCAGCACCCTGGCACCGTGATCATGGACAGTCGTTATCATCGCGGCCAGGTTGTGTTTCATTGCCTCCGGCGACAGACCGCGCAGGCCGTCATTGCCACCCAGCTGCAGCAACACGATGTCAGGCCGGTGGCGTGTGATAGTCTGTGACAGTCGTGCGCGCGCGGCCGCGGTGGTGTCACCGCTGATGCTGGCATTGACGATCGTGCAGGGACAGTCCTCCGCGGCGAGTTGCTCCTGCAGCAGGGCCACCCAGCCCTGGTCCACCGGCATGCCGTAGGCCGCACTCAGGCTGTCACCGACAATCAACAGTGTCTCGGCCGCCGCGGGGCGCAGCAGGCAGGTACACATACAACACAGCAGTAGCAGGAATCGGAGTTTCATGACTGATAAACAGGATAGCATCATGGTCGCGGCAAGCGGCCTGAGCAAGCGGGTGGCGACCGCGGCAGGACCGCTGGACATCCTCGCGGATATCGACCTGCAGATCCATGCCGGCGAGGCGGTGGCTATCGTGGGTGTCTCGGGTTCCGGAAAATCCACGCTGCTGGGCCTGCTGGCCGGCCTCGACCTGCCGAGCAGCGGCGATGTCCGGCTGGCAGGGCACCACATGAACGCGCTCGACGAAGACGGCCGGGCGCAGGTGCGCGGCGAGCTGGTGGGATTTGTGTTCCAGTCGTTCCAGTTGTTGTCCGGCCTGACCGCACTGGAAAACGTCATGCTGCCACTGGAGCTGGCCAACACGTCCGCGCCGCGCCTGCAGGCGACCGGCTTGCTCGAGCGTGTCGGGCTGGCAGAGCGGCTGACACATTACCCGAAGCAACTCTCGGGCGGGGAACAGCAGCGCGTCGCCATCGCGCGTGCCTTTTCGATGCAGCCGGCCATCCTGTTCGCCGACGAACCCACCGGCAACCTCGACAGCAGTACCGGTGAAACGATCATCGACCTGCTGTTCGAACTCAACCACGAACACCACGCCACACTGGTGCTGGTGACCCACGACGAAGCGCTGGCGGGACGCTGTGAACGCCGCATCCGCCTCGAGGCGGGGCGCGTCGTTGAGCCGGATGGCACAGCATGAACCGGGTGACGCGCTGGCGCCTGGCCATGCGACTGCTGGCGCGCGACTGGCGCGCCGGTGAACTGCGCATCCTGGGCGCCGCCATTGTCATCGCGGTGGCGGCCAGCACTGCCATCGGCTTTTTCACCGACCGGCTGGGCCGCGGCATGATCAACCAGTCGGCCGATTTTCTCGGCGCCGACCTGGTGCTGGAGAGTCCGCGTCCCGTCAGGACTCAGTGGCTGGCAGAGGCCAGGGACACGGGGTTGCGGACCAGCGAAACACTCGAATTTTCCAGCGTGCTGGTCGTTGGGGACCGGCTGCAGCTGGCCAGTGTGCGGGCCGTTGATGCCGGTTTCCCGTTGCGCGGCCGCCTGCGCACGGCAGCGGGGCCGTTTCTGACCGATGCCGAGGACGTCACCACCCCCGCTGCCGGTGAGGCCTGGGCCGCACCGCGCCTGCTGACCCGGCTCGGACTGAACAGCGGCGATACCCTGGCCGTGGGCAAACAGAGCCTGGTGATTGCCAAGGTGTTGACCTTCGAGCCGGGCGAGGCCGGCAGTCCCTTCGGGCTGGCGCCGCGGCTGCTGATGAACCTGGCCGACGTGCCCGCCACCGGGGTGGTTCAGCCCGGCAGCCGCCTGACCTACCACTACCTGTTCGCCGGCAGCGAACAGGACATCGCACGCTACCGCGGCTGGCTGAAGTCGCGCCTCGGCCCGAGCCACCGGCTGGTCGGGGTGCAGGAGGGACGGCGCGCCGTAGGTACCGCGCTGGAACGGGCCGAGCGTTTCCTGGGCCTGGCGGTCATGGCGGCGATCGTGCTGGCGGGCGTCGCTATCGCCATGGCCGCGCGCCGCTACAGCGAACGCCATTTTGACATGAGCGCAATGCTGCGCTGCCTGGGTGCGACACAGCGCGACCTGCTGGAACTTTATCTGGCGCAGCTGCTGGTGCTGGGACTGCTGGCCAGTGCCGCCGGCTGCCTGCTGGGATGGCTGGCGCAGCAGGGCCTGCTGGTTTTGCTGGCAGACCTACTGCCCATGGCACCGTCCGCGCCCCGCGCCTGGCCGCTGCTGGCGGGTCTGTTCACCGGCCTGGTGGTGCTGGCCGGTTTCGCCCTGCCGCCGGTGTTGCGCCTCAAGCGCGTGCCACCGCTGCGCGTATTGCGGCGTGACCTGTCACCGCTGCCCGGCAACGCCTGGCTGGTATACGGGGCCGCCGTCACCGCGGTGGTGTTGCTGATGTGGCGCTACACGGACAATGCGAAACTGACCCTGGCTGCACTGGCCGGCGGGGCCGCCGCTCTGGTCGTACTGGGCGTGCTGGGGTTTGTCCTGCTGGCGCTGGGCCGGCGCCTGCACACCCGGGTGGGCGTCGCCTGGCGCTTCGGTCTCAACAATCTGTGGCGCCGCCGCCGCACCAGTGTCAGCCAGATCCTGGCCTTCGGACTGGCGCTGATGGCGATGGCGGTGATCGCCCTGGTGCGCAGCGACCTGCTGACCACCTGGGAAAGCCAGCTGCCCGTGGATGTGCCGAACCACTTCGCCATCAATATCCTGCCGGACCAGGTCGAGGCCGTGCGTGGTTTTATGGATGCGCGCGAGGTCCCGACCACGCAGATCTACCCCATGGTGCGCGGCCGCCTGGTCAGCATCAACGACGAACCCGTGCGCCAGGCCGTCACCAAGGAGGCACAGTCCGACAACGCGCTCAACCGCGAACTCAATTTCACCTGGACTACCGAACTGCAGGAGGACAACAGGATCGTCAACGGGCGCTGGTGGCGCTCGGGGGACAGCGGTCGGCCGCTGGTGTCGGTGGAGTCGAAGCTGGCAGAACGGCTCGGCATCGAGCTTGATGATGAACTGGGTTTCACGGTCGGGGATGAGCGCTTCAGCGCGCGCGTGGCCAGCATCCGCAGCGTGCAGTGGGATTCCTTTCGACCCAACTTTTACATGGTGTTTCCGCCCGCTGTGATCGAGCGCTTTCCGGCCACCTACATGACCAGCTTCTACCTGCCGCCCGGTGACAAGCCGATGCTCATCGAACTGGTGCGCAACTACCCGGCGCTGACCGTGCTGGAGATGGACCTGATCATCGCGCAGGTGGAGCGCATCTTCCGCCAGGTGACGCTGGCGGTCGAATACGTGCTGCTGTTCGTGCTGCTGGCCGGTTTCGCCGTGCTGTTCGCCGCCCTCCAGGCCAGCCTCGATGAACGCCTCTACGAAGGCGCGCTGCTGCGCGCCCTCGGTGCCAGCCGCCGCCAGTTGCGCAGTGGTCACCTGGCCGAGTTCATCACCCTCGGTGCACTGGCCGGGCTGGTCGCCGCCATCGGCACGGAATGCATCGCCTGGGTGCTCTACAGCCAGGTGCTGCACTTCGACTACAGCTTCAAGTGGCCGGTGTGGGTTGCCGCGCCGTTACTGGGTGCAGTGCTGATCGGGGCGGCCGGCTACCGCGGCACCCGCCCGGTGGTGGAGCGCAGTCCGGCATTGCTGCTGCGCGAGGGCTGACAGGGGCAAGCGGATGAAGCAGTGTGCCCACTGTGACTACAGCGGCCGGCCGCGCCTCGAACCCGCCTGGCTGCTGTGGCTGGCCCTGCTGATCTGGCTGGTGCCGCTGGGTTTCCTGTCCAGGGGCTTCTGGCCGTTCCTGCTGCTGCCGTCGATTGCCGTCAGCGCCTGGGCCTTTATGGCCGTGCGCCGGGTGTGTCCGCAGTGCGGCCGGCAGTGGGAGAATACCGCGGCCGGTGATGCATAGAAGCTTTCGCGAAGGTATGCAGGTTGAGTTGAATCGCGCCAGCGACGAACCCGGTAACCGCAAAAGGTAAGAGACCGGCAACCCGAATGCAGTAACGGGAAATCCGGGGAGGGGTATCAGCGTCGCTGGTACTTGCGCGCGCTGCGCACCATGGCGCGCACACGTGCCATGTGATGTCCCATGCTGGTGAGGACCTGGCGTTCCACGTCATCGAAGGCACGCCGCCGGTCGCAGCCATCGATCCCGCCGCCGGCCTGGCAGATGTCGAGGACAAACTTGTCCATGCAGGCCTGAAGTTCCTCCTCGGCACAACCGAGACAGCCATCCTGCACGGGGTCGCAGGCCAGCGCGGCACCCGAACAGAGTGCCAGGATCAGTAAACCGTAGCTTGCCCCAATCTTTAATAACTTCATGTTATACCTCAATAATTTAGAGTTTTTATTGTCCCGGGCGGGTGCGCCGCGCGTGGTTATTCTAGCCTAGTACATATAGACGGCAGCCCGTGAGCAATTATTTAGGTAAAAAAGGGGACATTCTACATTTTCATTCTCAGGGTTATTAAAAAAGTAGAATGATCCCGTTTCGCCGTGGTTGGCCGTACAGCGGTTTTGTCATTAGAATCGAAACAAACACGAACCAGCCCTTGCAACAGTGCTACTGACGGCGCCGGTGCGCTTCAATTCGGTTCACCTTTTCTGTGATAACAACAGCAGTCGAGGATGCTGCGACCACTCCTGGAGGAGCCTCATGTCCGATTCCATAAAGTACACGCTCGACGAGCAGGATATTCCCAAGTCCTGGTACAACATTGTCGCCGACCTGCCGAGTCCGCCGCCGCCGGTGCTGCATCCCGGTACCACGCAGCCGATCGGTCCGGACGATCTGGCGCCGATCTTTCCCATGGCGGTGATTGAGCAGGAGGTCAGTCAGGAGCGCGAGATCGAGATCCCCGAGCCGGTGCGCGATGTCTACCGCCAGTGGCGCCCGACACCGCTGTACCGCGCGCGGCGCCTGGAGCAGGCGCTGGATACCCCGGCCCGGATCTACTACAAGTACGAGGGTGTCAGTCCGGCCGGCAGCCACAAACCCAATACCGCGATCCCGCAGGCGTTCTACAACAAGCAGGAAGGCATCAAGCGCATCATTACTGAGACCGGGGCCGGGCAGTGGGGTTCGGCGCTTGCAATCGCCGGCGCCTTCTTCGGCATCGATGTCGAGGTGTTCATGGTACGGGTCAGCTTCGATCAGAAACCCTACCGCCGCACCTTCATGCAGAGTTTCGGGGCGCAGTGCATCGCCAGCCCCAGCGACCTCACCGCCTCCGGGCGCGCGATCCTTGAGGAACACCCGGACAGCACCGGCAGCCTGGGCATTGCCATCAGCGAGGCGGTGGAGCGGGCCGTGCAGCGCGACGACAGCAAGTACGCGCTGGGCAGTGTGCTCAATCATGTCCTGCTGCACCAGACGGTCATCGGTCAGGAGGCGCGTCGCCAGTTCGATCTCGCCGACGACTATCCCGATGTGGTGGTGGGCTGCACCGGCGGCGGCAGCAACTTTGCCGGTGTCGCGTTCCCCTTCCTGGGCGAGCGCCTGCGCGGCGGTCCCGCGACCGAGTTCGTCGCCGTGGAACCGGCGGCCTGCCCGACGCTGACCAAAGGCAAGTACGCCTACGACTTCGGCGACACCGCGCACCTGACGCCGCTGGTCAAGATGCACACCCTGGGTTCCACCTACGTCCCGCCGGGCTTCCACGCCGGCGGTCTGCGCTACCACGGCATGGCACCGCTGCTGAGCCACATCACCGAGCAGGAATACATCAAGCCGCGCGCCTACCAGCAGCTGACATGTTTCGAGGCCGGCCTGCAGTTCGCCCAGGCGGAAGGGATCCTGCCCGCGCCGGAGGCGAACCATGCCGTCAAGGGTGCCATCGACGAGGCCTTGAAGTGCAAGGAGGAGGGGGTGAGCCGCTGTATCCTGTTCAACCTGTGCGGCCATGGCCACTTCGACATGCAGGCCTACCGCGACTACATGGACGGCAAGCTGACCGACCAGGTTTACGAGGAGTCCGAGATCGCCATGGCACTTGCGGGCCTGCCTTCGGTAGCCTAGAAAACAGCAGTGCAGATGGGGAAAGTTCTGTAGCCGTGCTGCAATATAACGTACAGTCCTTTGCAACGACTTGGGCATGCAGTTTTGAAGCGAAAGTCAATGGACCGAGGCCATGAAATAGTCAGTGATTACAGGGATAGAATTCCCTCTCCCATGAGTGGGAGAGGGTAGGGTGAGGGTTGATCATTCATGTAGTTAAGAAACTTCGTTTCACAACTCTCATCCTGACCTGCCCCCCCTTGAAGGGGAGAAGGAATTAAGTGGGACAGTCCCCTTTTTACCCCTGTCTGTACGAGATTACAGTGGCTTGAATAATGTAGACTGCGGCCCGAAAGACTGGACAGTTTCGATTCGCCAATCAACCGCGGTGTAAACCATGAACGAAATGACACAGCAGTTAATCGACTGGGTGGCCACCATCGCCCCGAACCGTTACGTGCAGGCGTTGATCGTTGTCGTCGTCTTCCTGGTGGCGGCCAAGATCGTCAACCTGTTCATTACCCGGGTGATCCGCCGGTTCGTTGGCCGCACCCGCGGCCAGTTCGATGACCAGCTGATCGACATAGTCGAGCAACCCATCTTCCTGACCGTGGTGCTGGTCGGCCTGTCCATCGCCACCAAGCTGCTGGCGTTGCCGGAGGCGGCCAGCAAGGTGACCCTGGCACTGCTGACCACCTTCGTGGTGTTGATCTGGTCCGCCTTCCTGATCCGCTTGACGCGACTGGTGCTGACCACAATCAGTGCGCTGCCCGACCGTTTCAGGATGGTGCAGAAACAGACCTTGCCGCTGTTCAATAACCTGGCGACCATCATCATCGTCGCCGTCGCGCTGTATTTCATCTTCATCGCCTGGAACATTAACATCACGGCCTGGGTTGCCTCCGCCGGTATCATCGGCATCGCCGTCAGCTTCGCGGCCAAGGACACCCTGTCGAACCTGTTCTCCGGTGTCTTCATCCTGGCCGATGCACCCTACAAGATCGGGGATTTCATCATCCTGGACTCGGGCGAGCGCGGCATGGTGACTAACATCGGCATTCGCAGTACCCGCCTGTTGACCCGCGACGACGTTGAGATCACCGTGCCCAACGGTGTTATGGGCAACGCCAAGATCACCAACGAGGCCGGCGGGCCGTACGCAAACCGCCGCATCCGCGTCAAGGTGGGGGTCGCCTATGGCTCCGACATCGACCAGGTTCGCGCCATCCTGCTTGACGTGGCAGAGAACAATCCCGCCGTCTGCAAGGACCCCGAGCCGCGCGTGCGCTTCCGCACCTTCGGTGAATCGGGGCTGGATATCGAGCTGCTGTGCTGGATCGACGAGCCGGTACTCACCGGGCGGGTGCTGGATTCGCTCAACACCGAGGTCTACAAGCGGTTCCAGGCCGAGGGCATCGAAATTCCCTATCCGAAACGCGATGTTTATTTCCACTCAAAACAGGCGCCGGCGGCCGGTGGTACCGATTAACCGGGATGAGGGGATGTTTGGTGTTATTACACGATTCTCAAAGAATGGTGAGCTGACCGCGCTATCCCACAAAAACAATCGCGCCTGCGACGTGTTTCTGCAATGCCAAATCATTTCTGTAGGAGCGCCTCGTTTATGCCCGGCGCTTAATCGGGTGCAGGCGCGATTGCGCAGGATCAGTGCAGCGTAATCAGACGGGAACATCGTCGGGTTACGGCCTGCGGTTCTGCCACTGACAGGTTTCAGCTATCAGTTTTCGTCCTGTGGCGGCTTGTTGAACAGGCGCTCGATCTCTGTACGGGCCTGTTCTGATTCCGTCTCACGGGTGGACGTGCCTGTTTCCGGTGCAGCTGCATCCTCCGGTGTCGCGCCGAACAATGAGTCCAGTTCCTTGCGGGCACCCTGTTCCGCGTCCTGTTCCCCGGGAGCGTAGGCGCCCGGCCGTGGCTTGAAGTACTGGCAGAAATTGGCCCGTTCACGGTCCAGCGGCGGCTCGGCATGGTCGTGGTCACAGTAGCCGGTCATGCGCGGGTTGTAGGACCGGCACAACCGGCACACGTGCAGGTCCGCCGAGCAACGGAAGCACTGCTCCAGGCGCGTGATCGGTCGCTGCTCCGGCTTTACCGCCGCACCGCAGCGCCAGCAAACGATTGGCTTTCCCATGACAGTGCCAGTTTAGCAGTGAATGAAAAAAGGGTCGTTCCGGTTTTTTTCATCCCTCAGCCCCCTTCTCCCCAGGGGAGAAGGGGATACCTGGGAAGTCGTGATGCCGGTGAAATCGGGGGATGCCGCCTTTTTATACCCAGGTGCACGACAATCGCTGTAGAGGTGGTCCCACGGCCGCGATTGCTGTCACTCGATAGCGTGCCGATGATCAGTGCACCGGCAGTGGCAAGACCATCAATTCAGAAACCGACCCCCACACCGCCACCCCAGTGTCCGCCGCTACTCGCACCGATGCCGAAATGGACGCTGCTACCACGGTACCTCCTGTCCCTGGGCCAGAGGTAGAGTTGCCGGGCGGCGATGACCGGGTAACGATAGTCCGATGCATCGATCTGCCCGGCCAGGGTGCCAGCCACCTTTCCGACCGTGGTGATCAGCCGGCCTTCGGCATAGCTCGCCGGTTCCAGGAATCCGGCCCGCTCGAGGATGAAGCGTCCCAGCGGCTCACGGTGGCGCTGCGGCCGCTGGTCAGAGTCGAGCGGGTAGGCCAGCACCTCGACCTGCGTCTTGTCTTTCAGGTTGATGGTGGTCAGGATGGTACCGCCCCAGAGCACATACTTCCCCCCGGCCAGCTGCGGTTCGGCAGTGACGCCCCGGGGTGTCAGCGAGCGGTCGACTCCGCCGGTATTAAAGGTCGGAGTGCTGGCGCAGGCACTCAGCAGCAGCAGGATGATAAACAGATTGCAGCGTGTCAGCATAAAAGTTCCGGTCAACGCCAGTGGCGGTAGGGATAGCCGTGTCGATACCAGGGGTCGTGCCACCACGGCCAGGGGTACCAGGGATCGTGCCACCAGGGATCGTCGTAGAAGTAGGATCGTTCGGTTTGCCTGGGCCACAGGTACCAGGTCTTCGCCTGTACAACGGGATAGTGATAGGGGTATTCCCCAACGGTGCCTTTTTCGGTGCGCAGCAGCGTACCGGTGACGGTGACCCGGCGATCGGGGGCATAGACCTTCGGATCCAGGAATTCGGACACGACGGCGATGAAACGTCCGGCACTGTCATCGGTCAACTCGGGCTCCCCGGATTTACTCAGGGGCCGCCCCAGCACGATGAGCCGGGTGGTGTCTTCCCGGTTGCCGGTCTCGATGATCGTACCGCCCCAGCGCACCTGTTGACCCAGGTAGTCGGACATATGTTCGCGCACCTGTCCGAGCGACGGATTGTCGGCAGGTGCCTGCCTGATGTTCTGCGGAACCTGTGAGGCGCACGCGCTCAGCAGTACAGTCATCAGCAGCACGGCATCGGTCATTGCAATGCGGTAGCACATGTTAATAGTCTAGGATAATCACGCAGGGTGCGCCGTGCGTACCACCACAGCGGCGATTTATTCAAACTGCCATGCAATTGGGCGATAGGGTTTCCAAACATCCCCTGCAGGAGGGCCACGTTTATGCCCTGCGCTAAATCGGGTGCAGGCGCGAAAAAATGCACATCCCCTCTCCCTCCGGGAGAGGGAAAAAACAGTCCCTGCTGCTATTCCCCTCTCCCCTCGGGGGAGCACCCTAAAAGGCATAAAAGGCTAGGGTGAGGTGATAAAAACGGGCAGTCGCAAATTGCCTTGTCACCCCTCATCCTCGGTAACTACTCCATGCGTCGCCTAAAGCGCCTACTTTTTGCTGCTCTACCTCCTGCAGTCACTCCGGGTTTCCTCGGCAATTGCTCCTGCATCGCCTAAAGCGCCTACTTTTGGTGCTCTACCTCCTGCATGGCCCAGGCCAGCCTCTCGACCGGTTCCCGGTCTCACCTTCTCCCTGCAGTCGTGCCCTCACGTGACACTTGTACTTCCATGTACAGCGTCCATGCAGTCGCCCAACCTTCTCCCCTCAAGGGGAGAAGGATATGAAATTAAAAAACCGGAATGTCCCGTTTTTCAAAGCGTGCAAATAGAAGCATGCTAGGATCGTCTTCCAACTTGCAGACTGAGGGGACCATGATCACGCACACGTTCAATGGCGCCGGCCACCTGCGAACTGTCGACCCGGACAGGCCGCTGAAACTGTCGACCTGATGCCACGCTACAGTACTGACCGGGAAGTCCTGGAGACCGCGGTCCGCTGGCTCGGCCGGGGCCGGCGCGTGGCGCTGGTGACCGTTGCCAGGACCTGGGGGTCGTCACCCCGGCCCGTGGGTGCCTTGATGCTGATGGGTGACGACGGCACCTGCAACGGTTCGGTGTCGGGCGGCTGTGTCGAGGAAGACCTGCTGATGCGCTACCGGGACCACCAGCTCGGGGACACGTTTCCGACCGTTATCGATTACGGCATCGACCGCGAGGAAGCCACGCGCCTGGGTCTGCCCTGTGGTGGGCGGCTCGAGCTGCTGATCGAGCAGCTCGACAGTGCCGCGCCGCTCGAGCGTCTGCTCGACAGGATCAGGGCTGGCCAGCTGGTGACGCGGCGCGTGTGCCTGGCCACCGGCGAAGTCAGCCTGCATGCGGCGGCGCCCGCTGATGAGTTCGACTACACAAGTGATTACCTGGCGAAGGTGTTCGGTCCGCGCTGGCAATTGCTGCTGATCGGCGACGGACATCTCGCCCGTTACGTCGCACAGCTCGCGCTGATGCTGGATTACCGCGTCATCATCTGCGACCCGCGCGATGACTATGAAGCGGATGAAGTCATGGATGCCGTGGAGCGGGTGCACATGATGCCCGACGAGGCGGTCGAGGCCTATGCAACGCATCCCCGTTGCGCCGTCGTCGCAGTTACTCACGACCCGAAGCTCGATGACATGGCACTGCTCGATGCCCTGAAGTCGCCGGCGTTCTACATCGGTGCGCTCGGATCAAGGCGCAACAGCGAGCAGCGCCGCGAACGTCTCAAAACCCTGGGGATCACGGACCAGCAGTTACAGCGCCTGCACGCCCCCGTCGGTCTGCCCATCGGCAGCCACTCGCCGCCGGAGATCGCCGTGTCCATCCTGGCCGAAATCACCGCCCTGCGGCACCAGGCAGGGAAAGGCGACGTCAGCGCCACATGACATCGTCCTGTAACGGCATCCTGCTGGCCGCCGGGCAAGGCACCCGGTTCGGCGCCAACAAGCTGTTGTACCCGCTGGAGGACGGTACCCCCATGGCGGTCGCTTCCGCCCGGCACCTCAAGGCGGCACTACCCCGCAGCCTCGCCGTGGTCGCGGATGCGGAGAGTGAGCTGGCAGGACGTCTCGCGAAGGAAGGGTTGCATATCATCGAAAACCCGCGCGCTGCGGAAGGCATGGGCACGAGCATTGCCTGCGGCGTGGCGGCCAGCCCGGATGCAAGGGGATGGGTCATTGCACTGGCCGATATGCCCCACATCCCGGTGGCCGTCATCCAGGCGGTTGCTGCCGGGCTGGAGCAGGGCGCGGACATCATCGCTCCCGACTACAGGGGACAGCGCGGGCACCCGGTGGGATTCGCAGCGCGGCATGGGCCGGCCTTGATGCAGCTGGACGGCGATACGGGCGCACGCGGCATCATCGCGGCTAACAGCGGTTCGCTGCAGCTGATCGAAACCAGTGATGCGGGGGTTATTTTCGATATCGACAACCCGGGAAAAAAGGGGACAGATTTATTTTAAAAAAAAAGGGTATGTAAAATAAATCTGTCCCCTTTTCTCCTGATTGAAGCACCCTCTCCCCAGCCCTCTCCCGGAGGGAGAGGGAGCAAGGCCTGATACAATCCACAAATTCTGCGGAAGAGCCAAAAACCGTAATGCCCCCTTTTTTCCCATGGCGGTATTCCAGCCGGCGATGTCGTACTGCTGCGGTTTTTCAACTACGCTAATAAGACGGTCCCGCACGATCCCTGAGGAGGTTGACCATGCTGCAGCTGAAGGTGAACGGTCAGACACACACGCTGGATATCGACCCCGACACACCGCTGCTGTGGGCCCTGCGCGATCACCTGCACCTGCGCGGCACCAAGTACGGCTGCGGCACCGGCCTGTGCGGTTCCTGTACGGTGCACGTCGATGACCGCGCGGTGCGCGCCTGCCTGGTGCCGGTCAGCGCGGTCAGCGGCAAGGCCGTCACCACCATCGAGGGGCTGGCGCCGGACAGCGAAGCGGTGCAACAGACCTGGCGCGCGCTGGAGGTGCCGCAGTGCGGCTACTGCCAGCCGGGCATGATCATGGCCAGTGTCGCCCTGCTGCGCGAGAAGCCTTCCCCCACCAGCGCCGACATCGACGCGGCAATCACCAATATCTGTCGCTGCGGCACCTACAACCGGGTGCGCCAGGCCATCCTGGCGGCGGCCCGCAAGGGGGAGACCTCCGATGCCTGAGCTCAAGCTGACCCGCCGTGCCTTCCTGGTTCGCAGCGCCGCCGCCGGTGGCGGACTGCTGATCGGTTTCCACCTGCCCGCCGCACGCAAACTGGCCGCAGCACCCCTGGCCGCACCGACCGGCGAACAGCCGGTCGAGGTCAATGCGTGGATCGTGATCCAGCCGGACGACAGCGTGGTGATCCGCGTGGCGCGCTCGGAGATGGGGCAGGGCATCTTCACCGCGCTGCCCATGCTGGTGGCCGAGGAGCTGGGCTGCGACTGGAACCGGGTACGGGCGGAATACGCCTCGGCGAACGCGAACCTGCAGCGTGACAACGTCTTCGGATCCATGGGCACCGGCGGCAGCCGCTCGATACGCGGCTCCCAGGACTACCTGCGCACGGCCGGTGCCGTGGCGCGTGAACTGCTGATCGGTGCCGCGGCGGTGCGCTGGGGCGTGCCGGCCGGGGAATGCCATGCCGAGAACAGTGTCATTACCCACAGCGCCACGGGTCGCCAGGCGGGCTTCGGTGCCGTCGCGGCGGAGGCCGCCTTGTTGAAGCCGCCCGAGACCGTGTTCCTCAAGGAACCCGACGAATGGCAACTGCTCGGCAAGCCGGTCCCGCGCCTGGACGTGCCCGATAAGATCGCCGGCAAGCCGGTGTTCGGCACCGACGTGGAAGTACCCGGCATGCTGCATGCGGCGATCCACGCCTGCCCCGTGTTCGGCGGCCGGCTGAAAGGCTTTGATGCCGCGGCGATCGAAAAGCGTGCGGGCGTCGTGAAGGTGGTGCCCCTGGACGATGCCGTGGCGGTGGTGGCCGAGAGCTGGTGGCAGGCGCAACAGGCACTCAAGGCCCTGCCAGTGGAGTGGGACGAGGCGGGCCATGGCCAGGTCGATGACGCCGAGATCCGCACGAGCCTGGAGGCGGGCCTGGACGCGGACAAGGCCGTCACCGTGGCCGAACACGGCAAGCCGGCAGCCGCGTTTGAAACCGCGGAACAGCGCATCGAGGCGGACTTCTTCGCCCCCTACCTGGCCCACGCGACCATGGAACCGATGACCTGCACCGCGGCCGTGCACAAGGACGGCCGGGTCGAGGTCTGGGTGCCGACGCAAAACGCCACCAGCAGCCTGGAGGCAGCGGCGCGCACCGCGGGCGTGGACCCGCAACGGGTCGAGGTGCACAACACCCAGCTCGGAGGCGGTTTCGGTCGGCGC
Organism: uncultured Ectothiorhodospiraceae bacterium; assembly: GCA_947259415.1. Taxonomy (GTDB): domain Bacteria; phylum Pseudomonadota; class Gammaproteobacteria; order UBA9214; family UBA9214; genus CAMYJZ01. The sequence goes on from CAMYMI010000008.1 coordinate 36,373, forward strand.
GGCGCCAATCAGGATTTCACCATTCAGGCGGTGCAGATCGCCAAGGCGGTCGGCCGGCCGGTCAAGCTGATGTGGTCGCGCGAGGAAGACACCCAGCATGACTTCTACCGGCCGGTGAGTATGGCGCGCCTGAAGGCGGCGGTGAACAAGGAAGGGCGGCTTACCGGGCTGACGGTGCGCGTCGCCGCCCCCTCGATCCTGACCTCGCTGGGCATGAAGGCCGACGACGGCCACGACCCGGTGGCGCTGCAGGGGCTTGCCGACACCTTTTACGACATCCCCAACCTGCAGACGGACTACGCACTGCGCCGGCTGCACGTGCCGATTGGCTTCTGGCGTTCGGTGAACCATTCCCAGAACGCATACTTCCGCGAACACTTCCTCGACCAGGTCGCCCGCACGACCGGCCAGGACCCCTATCGCTTCCGCCTCGATCTGCTGAAGGAGGCGCCCAAACAACGGGCCGTGCTCGAGGCGGTGGCCGAGCACGCCGGCTGGGGCACGCCGCTTCCGGAGAAGACCTACCGCGGCATCGCAGTGGAGACCTCCTATGGCAGTCACTGCGCGCAGGTCGCGGAGGTGCGGCTCGAGGGTGACGGCCGCTTCCGGCTGCTGCGCATGGTCTGCGCCATCGACCCGGGGCACGTGGTCAACCCCGACACCATCGCCGCCCAGGTGGAGAGCGGGATCACCTACGGCCTGACGGCGGCGCTGTTCGGCGCGATTACGATCCGTGATGGCCGCGTGCAGCAGGGCAACTTCGACGACTACCCGATGCTGACCCTGCGGCAGATGCCCGAGGTGGAGACGCATATCGTCGCCAGCGGCGATTTCTGGGGCGGTGTCGGCGAGCCGCCGCTGCCGCCCAGTGCCCCGGCACTGTGCAATGCCCTGTATGCCGCCACCGGCAAGCCCATCCATTCACTGCCACTGAGTAATCACGGACTGCGCCCTGCTTGAAAAAGGAAAAAGGGGACAGATTTATTTTTCCAGATGGCCGGAAAATAAATCTGTCCCCTTTTTCGGTTGAAACGGGTATACCCTTTGTCAGGCTCTCAACCCAGGTCCCATGCAAACCATGTCACATCCAGTCACCCGCCAGTCGCTTATCCTGTTCCTCATCCTCGCCCTGCTGCTGCCGGCCTATGCCTTGGCACAGGAGGAGGGCGCGGCCGCTCCGGTCGATCACGCACAGCTGCAGGACACCATCGGTACACTGCAATCGCTGCTGCAACTTCAGGCCGAGCTGAAGCGCGACATCCAGAGGCTCAACAAGCAGCTGGCAGCCGCCCAGACCGAGGCCGAAAAGAAGGACATCCAGGCGCAGCTGGAAAAGCTGGAGACCGACCTGCAGGCGACTTCCGGGAACCTGAAGGGGATCGCGGCCGGGGCGGACATCAGCAGCCTGCGGGTCGAGGAGGAAAAGAAATTCAGCCTGCAGGAAGAGCTGTTTTCGCTGCTCAAGCCCGCACTCAAGGAGATGCGCGACATGACCAGCCATGTCCGCCAGAAGTCCGAACTCAAGGACCAGATCGCCGACTACCGGGACAAGCTGCCGGTCGCCGAGCTGGCCGTGGACAACCTCACGAGCCTGCTGCACGAGAATGAGGACGCGTCCCTTGAGCGGCACCTGCAGGGCATGCTGGCGGAATGGAACAAGCAGTTAACGGTCATCAAGAGCGAGCTGCAGTCCGCCGAGCTGAAGCTCGAAAAGCTGGAGAGTTCGGAGGCCTCCTTGGCCGAGGCCTCGCAGAGCTACCTGAAGGCCTTTTTCCAGAAGCGCGGCCTGTATCTCGCCCAGGCCATCCTGGCCGTGATGGGTATCCTGCTGCTGTCCCGCCTGAGCTACAAGGCGATGGTGAAGCTGTTGCCCGGCTACCGCAAGGAGCACCGCAGCTTCCGCACTCGCCTGCTGGACCTGATGCACCGGGTGATCACCGTCATCCTGGCGATCATGGGCCCGATGGTCGTGTTCTATGTGGCGGAGGACTGGGTGCTGTTCAGTCTCGGCATCCTGCTGCTGCTGGGTATCGGCCTGACCCTGCGCCATGCCCTGCCGCGTTACTGGCAGCAGATCCAGCTGTTTCTCAATGTCGGTTCGGTGCGCGAGGGGGAACGGATCTACCTCAACGGGCTGCCCTGGCGGGTGCACCAGATCAACATCTTCAGCATGCTGGAAAACCCGACGGCCGAGCTCTCCCAGCGGGTACGCATCGACGAGCTGGTCGATATGAAATCACACTCGATCAGGCCGGGCGATCCCTGGTTCCCCTGCAAACGCGGTGACTGGGTGCTGCTGAGCGACGGCATGCGCGGCAAGGTCTCGGGCATCTCCCAGGAACTGGTGGAACTGATCGAGCGGGGCGGGGCGCGCCGGACCTACCAGACCGCGGATTTTCTCGCCCTGTCGCCACACAACCTGTCCAGGAGTTTCCGCCTCAAGGAAACCATCGGAATCACCTACAACCTCCAGCAGGACAGCGTGGCCGCCATACCGGAAATACTCCAAAACCATATCGAACACCGCGCCGCCGAAGAGGGCTACGGCGACAAGCTGCACAGCCTGCGCGTCGAGTTCGAGAAGGCCAATACCTCCTCGCTGGACCTCGTGGTGATCGCCGATTTCGATGGTGCCGTCGCGGATCTGTACGGCCGCCTGCGCCGCGCGCTGCAACGCTGGTGTGTCGAGGCCTGTACCGAATTCGGTTGGGAGATCCCATTCACCCAGCTGACATTGCACCAGGCCGAAGCTGCAGGCTGATCAAAAAATAAATCGCGCCTGCGAGGCGCTCCTACAGCAATTTCCCGTCCCTGTAGGAGCGCCTCGCAGGCGCGATCTGTTTTCCAACCAATCCTGCAGGCGCGAAGAAATTAAATGGGACAGCAATGGGACATGCCGGTTTTTATAATCAGGAAATTCGTGTGTGTGCAACACCGGAAGGCCCCATTTTCACATAATTTTCCGGCTTAGTTACTGGATCAGCAGGAAATTTTGCAAAGGCGGCGGCGTGTCGCTATCGTTCCAGCTGTCTGCCCCGGACAGGCAAATAATCAGTCACTGATTGGAAACTACAACTTATGCAGTACGAAACCGTTGACGCCCTGATTACCCCGGAAGGCAGCCTGGAAGTGCTGTCCAAGGCCGAGGTAGCCAAGCTCCTGGATACCAGCCAGGGCGGGCTGTACACCACGCTGCGCAATTGTGCACTCGCGGTGCTTAACGTCGGCAGCGAACTGGATGACGGCAAGGAGTTGCTGGAACGCTATCAATCTTTTGATATCCAGGTCATCCCGGAAGAACGTGGTATCAAGCTGAATGTAACCGGCGCGCCGGCCAGTGCCTTTGTCGACGGGGTGATGATCAAGGGCATCAGCGAGCACCTGCTGTCGGTGCTGCGCGACGTGGTCTATGTCAGCGACAAGATCGCCACCAACCCGAAGTTTGACCTGGTGTCCTCGGAAGGTATCACCAATGCGGTGTTTCACATGCTGCGCAATGCCAACATCCTGCGCCCGATGACCAATCCGAGCCTGGTGGTGTGCTGGGGCGGGCACTCGATCAGCCGGCACGAATACGATTACACCAAGGAGGTCGGCTATCAGCTGGGCCTGCGCGGGCTGGACAACTGCACGGGCTGCGGTCCGGGCGCCATGAAGGGACCGATGAAGGGTGCCACCATCGGCCATGCCAAGCAGCGCATTAAAAACGGGCAATACCTGGGTATCACGGAGCCGGGCATCATCGCGGCGGAATCACCCAACCCGATCGTGAACCAACTCGTCATCCTGCCGGACATCGAGAAACGCCTGGAGGCCTTTGTGCGCACCGGCCACGGGGTCGTGGTGTTTCCCGGCGGCGTCGGTACCGCCGAGGAGATCCTCTATATCCTGGGCATCCTGCTGCACCCGGATAATGCCGACGTGCCGTTCCCGCTGATCTTCACCGGCCCGGCCAGCGCCGCGGACTATTTCAGGGAAATCGATTCCTTTCTCGGCGCCACCCTGGGCGAGGCGGCGCAGCAGCGTTACAGCATCATTATCGATGACCCGGCGCGCGTGGCACGCGAGATAAAGGTGGGCATCGCCGAGGTGCGCAGTTTCCGCAAGCAACACGATGATGCCTATTACTTCAACTGGCTGCTCAGGATCGAGCTGGAGTTCCAGCAGCCCTTCGCCCCGACACATGAAAACATGCGCAATCTGGAGTTGCACCATGACCTGCCGCCTCACACCCTGGCCGCCAACCTGCGGCGCGCCTTTTCGGGAATCGTCGCCGGCAATGTAAAAGACGAGGGCATCCGTGCCATCGAGCGCCACGGCCACTTCGAGATCCACGGGGATGACCGCATCATGACCCCGCTTGATTCCCTGCTGAAATCCTTCGTGGCACAACGGCGCATGAAACTGCCGGGCAAGGAATATGTACCGTGCTACCGCATCATCAAGTGATTGTGTGGCCATCGCAGCGCCTCAATAGAAATGACCTGACCCTGTAGTCGCGGTCTCCTGACCGCGATAAAAAGGGGAGATTTCGGTTTTTTTATAATCAGGGAATCCGGATGGGTGCAAGAACCAGAATGTCACCTTTGTCTCTCGCTTTCCCACCCTGTCCTACACCCACTGACTGCATTGTCTTATACGACAGGAATGACACGTTGTGGTATCAACTAAAGTCTTTACATGCTGTCAGGAGGCCAAGGATGGCGGAGCAAACCACGTCGAATGATGGCTCGATTATCCCGCTGGAACAAATCACCCATTCCATCTATCTGATCCGGGGGCAGAAGGTCTTGCTGAATGTTCATCTTGCAGCTTTGTACAACGTTGAAACAAAAATATTGCTGCAGTCAGTAAAGAGGAATAGGGAAAGATTCCCCGATGATTTTATGTTTCAGCTGACAAAACAGGAGTTTAACGACTTGAGGTCACAAATTGTGACCTCAAGATGGGGAGGGAGGCGCTACCCGCCTTTTGCCTTTACAGAGCAGGGTGTGGCCATGCTCTCCAGCGTATTACGCAGCAAGCGTGCGATCCAGGTCAATGTCGAGATCATGCGCGCCTTTGTTCAGTTGCGCCGGTTGCTGACATCAAACACAGATCTCTCCAAAAAGCTCGAACAGCTGGAACAAAAATATGATGCACAATTCAAAATTGTGTTTGACGCGATCCGTGAACTCATGAAACCACCCGCGCATAAGAAACGCCCCATCGGCTTTGCCCCCTGGAAAGAAGACAAGTAGGTTTTTCTTACGCTGTAGTAGCGGCCCCCTTTTAAACTCCGGCGGGGAATACCCAACCTGCGCCTGCGAAAAACAGGGTCTGTCCCCAATTTTTCATCAAGCCACCTTGTTGCGCCCGATATAATCCAGCACTGCACGGGCGAGTAACCCGGACCGGCTGTCCCCTTCCCGTTTGGCCTGTTCATCCACCAGTGCGAGGACCCGCTCGGGCAGGGTGATGTTAATGCGCTTCGCCTTGCTCGCCAGTTTGGAAAGATCGACATTGACCAATGCCCAGGTGCCGCCGGCAAAGTCCTTGTTCTGCTGATGCACCTCAACGGACTGCGCCTCGGGTATAACATCACCCTCTAACAGCAACCCTTCCAGATGACATTCGATGGCCTCGACAACCAGGGTCAATGCATCTTCCAGTGTCTCTCCCGCCGAAAAACAACCCGGCAAGTCCGGTACCGTCACACCGTAATCAGATGTTTTGTCCTTGTGGATAACAACCGGATAACGCATCTCATGAACCCCAACGCCAGCCTACCTGGCGATAAATATTGCGCAGCGTGCCAACGGGTAAATCCTTTTTCGGATGTGGCACGGTCACCCGACCGGACTTCGCTGGATGGGTGAACTGAAAGTGCGAACCTTTCGCATGACAGAGTACCCAACCCTCGGCCTCCAACCGTTTGATGACATCCCTGCTACGCATTAATACACACCATACACACTACGTCAATCGGAAGGCTGACAATCACAACTCACGGTATCTGCGATGAGACCGGCTGGCAGTCAGCCCGATGCTGAATGTGGGGTCGGATACAGGCTTGTTTTGAATAGGAAATTCATCCGGGCAAATCGAGTTTACCCCCGAAATCCCGGGATTCGTCATTCCCGCGAATGCGGGAATCCAGAAATGGGAATTGATTATATTTCACCTGTAGGAGCGTCCCCTGGCCACGATATGGTGTTCAAACAAACCTGCAGGCGCGCCTCGTTTATGCCCGGTGCTTAATCGGGTGCAGGCGCGATAAAATGCAGTTCCCCTCTCACCTCCGGGACACCTACAGGGATGTAGGTGGTAGAGCAACGCAGGACGCTGTTGCCGAGAGGGTTAGGGAGAGGGGCTAAATAGTTCTTGCTGCTAATTCCTGGGGCGCGATAAACAAAGCATCATCGACTTGATGGGTCCGCTGCGCTTGACCCATCCTACGAATGGCAACTGTAGGTTGGGTTAAGGAGCGAAAGCGACGGACCCAACAGGAATGAACTTCGCCTCCCCTCAAGGGGAGAAGGACTTGGTCGTAGGAGCGTCTCGTTTATGCCCGGCGCTTGATCGGGTGCAGGCGCAATAAAAAGGTGACATTCTGTTTTTTCTAATCAGGAAATCCGGGTGGGTGCGATAACCAGAATGTCCCCTTTATTTCCCGATCCCGGGAATCACGCCACTGCTCGACGCTTCATCGCCTGGTCAAGGTCATAGGTCGCCTGCAGATTCATCCACAGCTTCGCAGACGTCCCCAAAACTTCGGCCAGATCCAGCGCAGACTCGGCTGTAATCCCGCGCTTGCCCTTGATGAGCTCATTCAAGCGCGCGCGCGTCCATCCCAGTCGCTCGGCAAACGCTGTCTGGGTAATGCCCGCAGGCTGCAGAAACTCCTCGAGCAGGAACTCACCGGGATGAAACGGGTTGCCGGGTTGCTTCATATCGTCGTACCTCTCAATGGTAATCCGTCACTTCGACCTCAAAGGCATTTCCGCCTTGCCAGCGAAATACGATCCGCCATTGCTCGTTGATCCGGGTTGAATGCCTGCCCTTGTAATTTCCTCTGAGTGCCTCCAGTCGATTACCAGGCGGAACCCGCAGGTCCTTCAGCTCGGCCGCATCATGCAAATACAGCAACTTGCGGCGAGTCGTGCGCCTCAGCTCAGAGGAAAAGGCGCGTGTGGCCCGGGACTGCCGGTCATTAAACAGGTCTTCTGCCAGGCGGTTCCCGAACGTTTCAATCATGTGTTATCAGGTTATCGTAAATCGATAACAACTTCAAGGGGCCAACAGGCTGTTTTTTCGATTGGACAGTGTCTTCAACAGTAACGTGTGCGGTTTGGCAGGTCTGTCATCCATTTCATTCTTCACTGTCAGAAAGGTCTTATTCATCGACCTGAGACTGACCTTGTCGGTGCGGTCCCCTGAACGCGATGACGTTCCAGACAAGCGCGCCGGATGACGGCGTTTATGCCCGACGCTTGATCGGGTACAGGCGCAATAAATGCTGTTCCACTCTCCCCTCGGGAGCGGCCTGAAGGGCATAAAAGGGTAGGGTGAGGGGAATTAATCAGGCAGTCGTCAATTGCCTTGTCACCCCTCATCCCAACCTTCTCCCCTCGAGGGGAGAAGGGGTATGACAGCCGCGACCGGTTTTCCAACCTACCCTGCAGGAGCGCCTCGTTTATGCCCGACGCTTGATCGGGTACAGGCGCAATAAATGCTGTTCCCCTCTCCCCTCGGGAGCACCCTGAAGGGCATAAAAGGGTAGGGTGAGGGGAAAAAATCAGGCCGTCGTCAATTGCCTTGTCACCCCTCATCCCAACCTTCTCCCCTCGAGGGGAGAAGGGGTATGACAGCCGCGACCGGTTTATTTTTATGCCATGCTCAAACTGTGAGCAACGCAACCCCGAATAACGACTTCCCGCCGACCCTGCCCGCCGATCCGGCAGCGTTGATCGAGGCCGTGCTGGCCAGTGACCGACGCGTGCTACTGGTCGGTCCGCCGGGCGTGGGCAAGTCCACGCTGGTCAACGCCCTGGCAACGGCACTGGTAACGACCGGGCGCACCTGCCGCTGCCTTGGCGCCGATCCCGGTTCGCCGCTGTTCGGGGTGCCCGGCGCCGTGTGCCTGGGTCGCCGGGAAAACGGGGCCTGGGTTCTGAAAGGCCTGGAGGCGCTCTGTACCCTGGATGCCGGGCGCTTCCGGCTGCCGCTGGTCGCTGCACTGCGCCGTCTGGCGCAGTCGGTCGAGGAGGGCGTGTTGCTGGTGGACGGACCGGGGGTGGTGCGCGGCGTGGCCGGCGCGGAACTGCTGCCGGCCATTGTCGAGGCGGCGCGCATCGAGGTGGTGCTGGTGCTCTCGCGTGCCGGCCGGCCGCTGCCGCTCAAGCATGAACTGCGTGCACTGCCGGTTGATGTGTATGCGGTCCCGGCCGCGCTGCAGGCCGTCCGTCCCGGCAAACGCGCCCGCGCCGCGTGGCGCACCACTTTATGGGACGACTACCTGGCCGGTGCCGAAGAACGCGTATTCGAAACCGGCCAGCTGCAATTCACCGGTACCCCGCCGCCACTGGATGCCCCCGGGATCTGGACCGGTCGCCAGGTCGCGCTGCTCGATGGTGCACGCACAATCGCAATGGGCGAGGTCGTGGCCCTGGAGGGCGAGCGGTTGCGTGTGCGAATACCGGCCATTAATGAAACAGCAAATACGCTGCTGGTGCGTGATGCCGCCCGGCTCACGGACGGCCGCCTCGGCAGCACGCCGCGCTTCAGCGACGACCGCTTCACCTACCTGCCACCGCCGGACATACAACCGCATGCACCGGCCAGCGCGTCTACCGGGCCGCGCCCGGCCGGCCGGGTGGGGATGTTGAGCGTCTGCCTGGTCAACGGCGTGTTCGGTGACCCGCTGCTGCACGCGCGCCTGCGGCACCGCCGCCGCAGCCTGCTGTTCGACCTCGGCGAGGGGGCGAGGCTGCCGGCGCGCGTGGCCCACCAGGTCAGCGACGTGTACATCACCCACGCGCACGTCGATCACATCGCCGGGTTTCTCTGGCTGCTGCGCTCGCGCATCGGCGAGACCACCCTGTGCCGCCTGGTCGGTCCGCCGGGCCTGGCCGCGAACATCGACGGCCTCACACGCGGCATCCTCTGGGACCGCGTGGGCGACAACGGCCCGCGCTTCGAGGTCAGCGAACTGCACGACGAGACGCTGCGGCGCTACGCAGTGCAGGCCGGCTGCCCCGGCTGCAGCTTGCTGGAGGAAGCGGATGCCGATGACGGCGTGGTGCTCAACGAGGCCGGCTTCAAGGTGCGCGCGACCACTCTTACACACGTCTCGCCGGTGCTGGCCTATGTCCTCGAGCCCGCACAGTCGCTCAACATCCGCAAGGACCGCCTGCAGGCGCGCGGCCTGTTGCCGGGGCCGTGGCTGGGCGAATTGAAACAACGCCTGCAGACCGGCGATAACGAGAAACTAATTACGCTGCCCGACGGATCAAACGAGCGCGTGCAGGCACTGGCGGACGACCTGGTGCTCATCAGCCCCGGCAAGCGGCTGGTCTACGCCACCGACTTCGCCGACACCCCGGAGAACCGGGAACGGGTGATCGCACTGGCACACGGCGCCCACACCCTGTTCTGCGAGGCGACCTTTTGCGAGGCCGATGCCGAACAGGCCGCGCGCACCGCCCACCTCACCACCCGCGCCTGTGCCGAAATCGCCGAGGCCGCCCATGTTGCCCGGCTGGTGCCGTTCCACTTCTCGCGCCGCTACGAAAAGGACCCCGCCCCCGTGTACGCCGAAATCGCCGAGATCGCAAAGGCCGTGATGATCCCCGACACCCTGGCCCTCCCCGATTAATCCCGTAGGTCGGATTAGCGAAGCGTAATCCGACGATGTCTGTAGGAGCGGTCCCCCGACCGCGATACCCGACACAAACAATCGCGCCGCAGGACGGCGCTCCTGCAGAAACAACCTGACTGTGTGGGAGCGGCGTCCTGGCCGCGATCGGTTATTAATAAAAGGAATTAAAACAAGGTTTCTGACACCTTGTTATTCCACTACAAATCCCCGTGATACCATCACCCCAACCACCAGAACCCATAACCAGAAGCACCCAACCAACACAAACACCCGTGCAATCACTCGACCAGATTAAAACCCGCCTGCGCGACTTCGCCAATGAGCGCGATTGGGACCAGTTCCACTCCCCGAAAAACCTCGCCATGGCGCTGATCGTCGAGGCCGCCGAACTGGTCGAACATTTCCAGTGGCTGACCGAGGACCAGAGCCAGGCCCTGCCGCCCGACAAGCTCGCCGAGGTGGAACAGGAAATCGCCGACATCCAGATCTACCTCATCCGCCTGGCCGACAAGCTCGGCATCGACCTGGCGCAGGCCGTCAACGCCAAGATCGAACTGAACGAGAAGAAGTACCCGGCTGAAAAGGTGCGCGGCAGCGCGGCGAAGTACACCGAGTTCAACAACGGTGGCTAAGTGGAAAGTGTAGGAGCGTCCCGTTTATGCCCGGCGCTCAATCGGGTACGTGCGCGATTGTTTACAGACCGTAGGTCGGGTTAGGCCGTAGGCCGTAACCCGACGAAGGTTACGTCGGATTACGCTGACGCTAATCCGACCTGCGTGCTGCAATGAAGCGGAATTGAGTACACTGTCCCCGGAATTGTAAACAAGAGGAACACCCCATGATCCGCTTGCGCGAACTCGGCCCGGGCATCGTCATCGCCGCCACCGGCCTGGGGGCCGGCGACCTCATCGCGGCCTCGGTGGCCGGTGCGAAATACGGTGTCGCCATCCTCTGGGCGGCCGTCCTCGGGGCGCTCCTCAAGTTCACCCTCAACGAGGGCCTGGCGCGCTGGCAGCTGGCCACGGGGACCACCCTGCTCGAGGGCTGGGTGCGGCGCCTGCCGCGCTTCTGGTCGGTGTACTTCTTCGTCTACCTGCTGCTGTGGAGCTTCATCGTCGCCGGTGCCCTGATGTCAGCCACGGGACTCGCGATCCATGCCCTGGTGCCCGCCATCAGCGTGGAAGCGGGTGGTGCCGTGCAATCCCTCATTGCCGCCGCCCTGGTGCTGCTGGGTCGCTACCGCCTGCTCGAGGTCATGATGAAGTTCTTCATCGCCCTGATGTTCGCGGTGGTGATCTATTGCGCCGTGGCCCTGCAGCCCGACTGGGGCGCCGTGCTCACGGGCATCGTCGTACCACAGTTGCCCGAGGGCTCGGTGTTCTTCCTGCTGGGGGTCATGGGCGGGGTGGGCGGCAGCGTGACCCTGCTGAGCTACGGTTACTGGATCCGCGAACGCGGCTGGCGCGGCCCGGAACGCCTGCGCCAGGTACGCATCGACCTGCTGGTGGCCTACGTACTCACCGGCCTGTTCGGCATCGCCATCATGATCATCTCCGCCGGCGTCTCACCCGAGGTCCTGTCCGGCAGCAAGATGGTGCTGGCCGTGGCCGACGAGATGGGCGCCACCGTGGGCGACATCGGCCGCGGGGCCTTCCTGGTCGGGTTCTGGGGCGCGGTGTTCAGCTCCATGCTGGGCGTCTGGCAGGGCGTGCCCTACCTGTTCGCCGACTTCGTGCACGAATGGCGCGGCAACACCGACGACAAGGTGATCGACACCCGCGCCAAACCCTACCGCGCCTACCTGGCCTTCCTCGCCATCCCGCCCATGATCCTGCTCTGGGCCGGCAAACCCGTGTGGGTGGTGCTCATCTACGCCGTCGCCGGCGCCGCCTTCATGCCCCTGCTGGCGGGCCTGCTGCTGTACATGAACGGCCTGCGCGACTGGCTGGGCCCATTGCGCAACCGCAGTCTGGGTAACCTCGCCTTGTTGGCGACCCTGGTCCTGTTCACGGTGTTGCTGGTGAATAAATTGTTGAGTATGTAGCCCGGATGCAGGCCGACAGGCCGTAATCCGGGGAAGCTGGGCATCGTATTCCCGGATTCCATTGAATTTCATCCGGGCTACCGGTTAGTGGTCACACAGTAGGTCGGGTTAGGCCGCGAGGCCGTAACCCGACAAAGGTTATGTCGGATTACGCTGGCGCTAATCCGACCTACACGTCTGTTTCACATAATTCCTTCTCCCCTCCAAGGGCAGAAGGCGACGACTGCGATGAGGGGTAGGCAACGCAGTTGCTTGGCTACAGGATTGATCAACCCTCACCCTGGCCCTCTCCCACTCATGGGAGAGGGGATTCAACAATGTAGCCCGGATGCAGGCCGGGTGGCCATGGACTTTTGTCCCGTGGATGGTGAACAATCAACCCTGACGATTTACGGGAACCCATCATGACCTTGTTATTTGTCTACCTGGCCATCGCCATCGGCGTTTCATTTCTCTGCTCGATACTCGAAGCGGTCCTGTTGTCGGTGACGCCGAGCTTTGCCGAGAAAACCCTGTCAGACCGGCCGCGTGCCGGTGGCATGCTGAACGGGGTCAAGGAACGCCTGGACGAATCGCTCTCCAGTATTCTCATCCTCAACACCTTTGCCCACACCATGGGTGCCGCCGGGGTCGGCTCGCAGGCCCTGCAGGTGTTCGGTGAAAAATGGGAAACCTTGATCGCGGTGCTGCTGACGCTCGTCATCCTGTATTTCTCCGAGATCATTCCGAAAACCCTGGGTGCGACCTTCTGGCGGCAGCTGGCGATACCGTCGGCATTCGTCATTGCCTGGCTGGTGAAGCTGGTCTATCCACTGGTGTGGATTGCCACGCGCATGACCAGGCTGTTCAGTCACGACAAGGGGGATGAAATTACCCGCGAGGAGATCATCGCCCTGGCCTCGCTGGGGCTCAGGGACGGCACCCTGATATCCCAGGAAAATGAATACCTGGAGAATATTCTGAAGCTGCGCGAAATACGTACCGAAGAGGTGCTGACACCGCGCAGCGTCGTGCACATGCTGCAGGAAGACCTGACGGTCACGGAGGCACTGGACCTGGTCGAGACCCGCCAGTTCACCCGTATGCCCATCTATGGGGAGGGCATGGACGATATCAAGGGCAAGGTCATTCGCGCGGATCTGTTCGAGGCCGAACGCGCGGGGCAGGGTTCGGAGCCCATTAAAAACATTGCCAAGAAGATTGCCCGGGTGTCCGAGAAACTGCCGGTCCAGCAGTTGATCGACCTGTTCATCAGGAACCGCGCGCACCTGTTCCTGGTCGAGGACGAGTTCGGTCAGACGGCGGGCATCGTGACACTGGAAGACGCCATCGAGACCATGCTGGGCCGCGAAATCCTCGATGAACGCGATACCGTGGAAGACATGCAGGCACTCGCCAAGGGGAAATACCGCCTGCGGCTGCGGGAGGAAAAACAAATGGATGAACTGGAGAAATAAAGGGGAATGGAAACAGCGCAGGTTTAATATATAGATTCCCTCTCCCTCCGGGAGAGGGCCAGGGAGAGGGGATCAATCAGATAACGGAATACAGGGACACTACCCTTCTACCCACCTACGCCGCATCCTCATCCACCTGGACCGCAATCTTCAACCCCAGCGCGTGCAGCAGCCGGTCCAGGCTTTTCAACTCGGGATTCCCCTTGCCGGACAACATCCGGTACAGACTTTCCCGGTTAAGCCCGGTGGCCTCGGCCAGCTTGCTCATGCCGCCAAGACGCGCCTCGGCCACATTGCGCAGGGCAATCAGAAAGAGTTCCTTGTCGCCTTCTTCGATGGCGGTGTTCAGATAAAACGCGGCTTCTTCCGGATCGGCAAAGGCTTCTTTGAGGTGTTCAGAGTATGGTCGATAGGGTTTCATATCCGTCCCCAGTATGTAGCTTATAAGCTACATACTGTCGAACATCTGTTCAGGGCAGGATCTCCCCCGAATGTGCCAAACGGGTAGGGAAGAAGGATGAGATAGTTGTAGGAGCGCCCCGTTTATGCCCGGCGCTTAATCGGGTGCGGGCGCGATTCATCCGGACTTCACGAACTCCAGGAAGTAGTTGGTTCTCAGGAAGGGTTTGTCGGCCACCAGCCGGAAGCCGGCCGCCTTCATTTCCTCGATGGTCTGGGCCTTGTTGGTGCGCACGTGCCCCATCACCCAGCGCGAGCTGACGCGCGGGTCGCGCCGGAAGTCGATGATGATGACGCGCCCGTCCTGGCGCAGCGCCCGGTGGATGGAGGCCATGGTCTGCCGCGGGTATTCGAAGTGATGGTAGGTGTCGGTGATGAAGGCCAGATCAATGGAGTCGGCCGGCAGCCCGACATCGTCGGGCGTATTGACGATGCCCTTGACGTTCGACAGGCCCTGCTCGCGGCAGGTGCGCAGGATGTTCTCGATGAAGGACCGGGAGATATCGACGGCATAGACGGTGCCGCCCGGTCCGACCCGGGGCGCGAACAAGCGTGTGAACAGCCCGGTACCGGCGCCGATGTCGGCAATGGCCATGTCGGGACGCAGTTCGCTGGCCGCCACGATGGCATGGCGCTTGTCGTAGACCTCGCGCCCGGGCCGCTCGAAGGTGTTGACCCAGCGCTGCCAGTCCGGGTCCACGAAGTGGCGGTTGATGCCGGGGCGGACGCTCTGTTCCTGCGCCACCACGGACCCTGCCAGCAACACACTGCAGAGCAGGAAGAAGAAGGGCAGCCGGTGGTGTGCGGTGTTCATGCGAAATAGCATAGCGAAGAATGAAAAGGTCCGAGTAACCTTTTTTTCAATGCACCACAAATATTACGCAGTAGGAGCGGTCCCTGGCCCCGATGGATTTGTAGGTGAACCCAGCCGTCCCGATGGTTCGCTGTAGGAGCGCTCCGTTTATGCCCGGCGACTAATCGGATGCCGCCGCGAAAAAATGCAGATCCCCTCTCCCTCCGGGACACCTACAGGGATGTAGGTGGTAGAGCAACGCAGGACGCAGTTACCGAGAGGGTTAGGGAGAGGGGATAAAAGAAAACAATTTCCCAAACAACCTCGCAGGAACATCTCACGGGCCCAAAACCACTAACCCACCGCTCCTAATACTCCATACTCCCCCACAAATCACCGTGTTACCATGCCCCTAATCCATCAGAACCTGAAACACAAAATACCCAATAATTTCAAACTATTGTGCAATCCCTGAACCAAATAAAAACCCGCCAGCGCGACTTCGCCGCCGCACGCGACGGGGACCAGTTCCACTCCCCGAAAAACCTCGCCATGGCCATGATCGTCGAGGCCGCCGAACTGATCGAACACTTTGATGTGCAGGGACGCACGAATGCCGCGGGAGGCAGGATGTCGGGAGCGGCCCAGTGGCTCACAGAGGACCAGAGCCAGGCCTGCCACCCGACAAACTCGCCGAGATGGAACAGGACATCGCCGACATCCAGATCTACCTCATCCGCCTGGCCGACAAACTCGGCATCGACATGGAGCGGGCCGTCAACGCCAAGATGGAACTGAACGAGAAGAAGTATCCGGCGGAGAAGGTCAGGGGCAGGGCGGAGAAGTACAATGAATGTAATGATGGGTGCTAGTAAGGCTGGAGAGACATCCCGAGGAAAGGATTCATAAAAAACGGGGCACGGTCAATCAAGAGTTTGGATAAATAAATCTATCCCTGCTTCTGATTTGTTTTCAGCATTCCTGCGTATACGGGAATGCAGAAAACCGTCATTTATTTGCCAGTTTACTCTGGGTAGAATCTGTGAAAGAATTTCCAAAAATCTACCCAGAGAGGAAACTGATGGAACAGCTAAATGAGGCCGCCCGTGATGCACTTACTGTTGCCCTATCACGATATCCAAAGACTCAACTAGCTGAAGAATTATCAATCACAACCAAAACCCTGGATAGCTGGCTCAACAAGAACATCCCGAGTCCCGGTCTGGTTTATCACGCTGTCCATGGTTTTCTTGAATCCCGGAAGCGCATTGCAGGAAAAAGTGACGCTCCCTTCAAGTTTATCGATCTATTCGCGGGTATCGGCGGGATTCGTCTTGGCTTCGAGGCGCACGGTGGTAAATGCCTCTTTACCAGTGAATGGGACAAGTTCTCTATTCAGACCTACCGAGAGAATTTCAAGGAAGATGAGCATGCGATTCACGGTGACATAAGAGAAATCACAATAGATTCTGACAGAATCAGAGAAATGATTCCGGATCATGATGTCTTGCTTGCAGGATTTCCCTGTCAGCCTTTTTCAATTGCCGGTGTGTCAAAAAAGAATTCCCTTGGCAGGGCGCATGGCTTTGAATGCAAGACTCAAGGGACACTGTTCTATGAAATTGCAAAGATTATTGATGAAAAACAGCCGGGTGCTTTCCTGCTCGAGAATGTCAAAAACCTGAAGAGCCATGACAAGGGCAGGACTTACCAGACTATCCTTGACGTCCTGCGCAATGATCTTGGTTACTACGTACCCGAGCCCAGAGTAATAGATGGCAAGCATTTTGTGCCGCAGCACCGGGAAAGACTCATAATTGCCGGTTTCCGCAGGCCAGTAGCATTTGACTGGAATGATCTTGAGCTGCCAGATCTGGATTCTGCGCCAAGGCTGGGATCAATATTTCAGCAGGAAAGTGAAGTCGACAAGAAATATATTCTGACCAAAAATCTCTGGGACTATCTCCAAAACTATGCGCGCAAGCACAAGGCGAAGGGGAATGGTTTTGGTTTCGGCAAGGTTGGTCCCGATGATGTCGCCAGAACCCTCTCAGCTAGATACTACAAGGATGGTTCCGAGATACTGGTCAAGAGAGGAAAGACCGGTAACGCAAGGCCAAGGCGCTTAACCCCGAGGGAATGCGCAAGACTGATGGGGTTTCCTGATTCCTTCGATATTCCGGTCTCGGACACCCAGGCCTACAAGCAGTTTGGTAACTCTGTAGTTGTTCCAGTGATTGAAGAGGTTGCCAGGATCATGTATCCGCACATCATGATACTCAAGCAGGAACAGGAGCTTGGCGAAGACCAGTACGCAATGGTTGTCTGATGGTTGATGTAGTTGATCCGGTGACCCGCAGCCGGATGATGTCCGGCATCCGTAGTAAAAATACAAGACCCGAGATTCTGATACGAAAAGGCCTGCATGCCAGGGGCTTTCGCTTTCGCCTGCATGACAAACGCCTCCCCGGAAAGCCGGATATGGTTTTTCCAAAGTACGGCGCCGTAATCTTTATTCATGGCTGTTTTTGGCACGGCCATGACTGCCATTTGTTCAAGTTGCCGAAAACCCGCCGTGCTTTCTGGCATAAAAAGATTTCTCGTAATCAGGAAAAGGATGCGGAAAGTTATGCCAGTCTGAGAAAAGAAGGATGGTACATACTGACTATATGGGAGTGCGCCCTGAAGGGCAGAACGAGACGTCCTTTGGGGGAGGTTTTGGACTTGGTGGCCGACTGGCTTGTATATGAGTTACGTAATCGACAGATCAGTGGCATAAAGCGCAGGAATGTACAGCAGAAATGAAAAGGGGATTTCTATCAGAATATTTCGAGGGCGTAGCAGTCAAGCGCCTGAGTGCTGTCGAAGCAGACCCGGTGTCTTCAAACCAGCACGAGTTCAATGGTGTTGGCTCCATGAGGAAAATGCTCGGATCCGGGCGCCAGACATTTACCGCCCGGTTCGCCTATCTGGGCGAGGACGAGGACGATACCTCCTCTGCAGAGGGTTTCCTGACGTGGTATGACGCGCGTGAAGCACATCCGACCAGATCCGAATACCGCCTGTATTTCCCTTCCACTGCTGTGTCGGAACGTGCAGCGGAAGGCGATCTCATGGTTATCGGCAAACGTCAGGATGGTACTCTCCAGGTAATTATCGCCATGGCTGGCAGTACAGCCGAGAACCAGTTGAGTTGGCTGTTTGGTGTACCGGTACAGATTGAGACAAGATTTGAGATTCGCGCATTCAAGGATGACACTGATGTTGAGGTGAATTTTGCTGCAAGATTCATCCTCGAGGAGCTGGGAGTAGAAATTGAAGAAGCTGATACGGACAGGCTGAACGGCCTGATTGAAAAATTCCACGGAGTGTTTCCGAGTACGGCAATCTTTTCTGCGTATGCGCGCGACACCTTGCCGGAGGTTGATCCCCGGGAAGATCCGGATGCGGCGCTACTGGCCTGGATGGAACAAGAGGAGAAACTGTTTCGGAGACTTGAAAACCAGATTGTGTCCGAGCGCCTTAAGCAGGGATTCAGGGTAGAAGACAGTGCAGATGTGGATGCTTTTATCAGTTATTCGCTCAGTGTGCAGAACAGACGCAAGTCGCGTGCTGGTTATGCACTGGAACATCACCTTGATGAAATTTTCCGGGAAAATAATGTGCAATATGCACGCCAGGCTGTTACAGAAAACAACGCAAAACCGGATTTTCTTTTTCCGGGGGAAGCCGAGTATCACGATGAAAATTATTCGCCTGACAAGCTGTCAATGCTGGGTGTGAAGACCACCTGCAAGGATCGGTGGCGGCAGGTATTATCTGAGGCGAAAAGGATAAAACAAAAACATCTGTTTACTCTGGAGCCTGCCATCAGTGCTAACCAGACGTCCGAGATGGATGCACATCATGTCCGTCTGGTACTGCCTGCAGGGCTGCACAGCACCTACTCTGCGGAACAGCAAGGGAAGCTGTCTGATTTGCAGTACTTTATTGGCGTTGTGAAGGAGCGCCAGAGTCTCGTGTGAGCCTGTTTCCTTTCAGACTGATGAGTGCTTCATGGGCCTGGTTGCCCTGAAAGAAAGCTGCTGTACTCCACAGGCAACATATTAATGATCTCGTCCCGTGGCAGGGTATACAGGTCGTAGGTCAATTCCAGCTGCTGTAAATAACTTATAAAGCGCCGGATGTTACCTTTCCTTTTCTGGGAAGTAGAACCGACCTTGAACGTGTTCCGCGCAGGATCACTGTAAAGCCGGCTGGCTGTCTCGATAATTCCCTTGCAGCCAATAAAGAACTGGCGTGCGGCAATCTGTTCCAGTAATTCACCACGCTCATTCGGACCCTTGCTGAGTAGAAAATGTGCAGTATTGCCGTATTCGCTTACCAGCTGCCAGGTTGTTCTGAGCGCGTGCCTTGGCCTGTGGTTGTAGTTCGGGCTGAGGATGTAGTTATACGGTTTGCTGGGCTTGCGGGTGCCATCAGTCCTTGCCGGGCAGAGCTGGTTAAACCATAACAGCGCAAGCCAGCTCCACAGGCCTGTATCCGAGATAATGTCCTGGTGATTGATGTCGTGAAACAGCTGTTCAAGATATTCTCCCATTTCATACCGGGTCGCGAAGGTTTTATCCTCAACTTCGATGGTGAATTCCACAGGCTCCGACCAGTCATCATCGCTCAGTATCGCAATGGGTGGATCACTTTTCTCGCCACCAGCTATCCGGCCGATGTAATCCTGAAAAAACTTCATTCCGCGCTCATTGAGTCTTCTGATTCGGGTACTCATAGTCCGGCGTCCTCCATACGTGTCACCAGCAACTCGCACAGTTCATGTCGTCTGCAGAATTCTGTGACCACACCATCAATCCAGTCATTCAGTTCGAAAGGATCGGCCGAGTCCGGCTTGTCTTCAGGCGAGATGAAGCTTGCAAAATCGATCCATGGCTTGTGCCAGGAATCCTCGTCAGCATCTTCCTCGGCTATATTCAGGAAGATAAACAGCAATGTCTCGCGCAGGGCAGCAGGCAGTATCAGGCCCTGGAAGAGCGGGTTATTCATCAGCTGCCCCTTGGCTTCAGGGATGCGGTTATTGATACAGAGAACGGGCTTGCTGTCCGGTATGAAGCTCATTTTCCAGGTCAGATCACCGAGGTCCGTACTCTTGAACGTCATCAACGATGCGCGACTTTCCTCTTCCTCGTCTTCTTTGGGTCGCAGACGTTCTGCACTTGCTACCAGCCTGCCGATTCTTTCGGACTTGTCGACCACCTTGACCCGGAACAGGATCGGACCTGACAGATCAAGCTGGTCCAGGGTTCGGTCCTCAGGCGGAATCGGTGATCCGGCTGTTCCGAAATGAAAGCGTTGTGAAGTGTTCTTGTGATAAGCCTCGACATACAGTGCAGCATCTGCAGACAGCTTGCTCGAATCCAGTCTGAAGCTTGCATCAAAGGAGGGCGGGGCATGCGGGTGCTCGTTCAGGGTGATCTGTACTTCTGTGCGCTTGATCTTTTTACGCCCGGTATGATTGATATGTCTGGAAGTCTTCATTCGCTCGCCTCCAGTGTCTGCAGATCGACCTTGAGATCACGGTTGTGATCAAATCCGGTCACCTCGATACGGAAATCAGGCTCATTGATATTAAACTCAAGGATGTTCGCCTTCCGGTCCACCAGCATGGCCTTTGGTGAATCGGTACGAATGGATAACTCGCCCGTTCGATTGAAGTCAAAATCAAAGGGATTGTATTTCTTGAACGGATTGCCAGACATAATGTCGTAGGCAACGCGCACCCGGCACCGAACCGGATACAGATCTGGGCTGGCATCATTACCCGGCAATACTGCAAACCCGCCCTTGATGGGTGTAATTCTGGCAGGTTTCAGCTTGGGCTCCGGTATCGGAGGAATATCCGGCGGTGTCTTTCCTCTCCTGCCTTTCTTGTGAGGCTGGTCCGGCAGTTCCGTCCAGAAAAACTCCATCAGCGCCTGTTCATCCTCTTCCTCGATGGATTGAGCGAGCAAGTCATAAAGGTTGACCACCGAGTTGCGGATGACCTTCAGCTTTGGCTGCGGATTGACATAATTTTTGCGCAGCTTCTCTGCCTGGGTGTTCCAGCGGGTATGGGCGGCATTTTCGGCATCGCCCAGGAAGGCTGCGATGGGCTCTTCTTCCGCAATCATGGCGCCAAGTGCCTTACGCTCCCGGAACTTGGCTTCTCCCGGCAGAGTCAGTCCGCCGCGGACATACATATCGTGGCCTTTCGTGAGTTCCTCGGGGCGTTTCACATAAACCGAGAAACCAGACTCAATAACTTCCTTGTTCTTGCGTTTGATCGTAAGGGGCAGATACACGCCCACCATTTCCTTGTTTGCAAACCGTTCTCGCAGATTTTCCAGGTCTTCCGGCTCGATGTCATCCTCATCGAGCTTGCTGTCATCTGCCCAGCTCTTCTTGAGAATGAGCAGATCGGATTCCGGTGTATTGTTCATCTCGCCAATAAAGTCAAACAACTGGTCAATGTCAGATATCTTGCCGGTGGCGTACCGATTGGCGAGCTCGCGGATATTGCCGGAATTGATTTCGATATCATCAAAGTTCAGTACCAGCTGACCGGTAATGATTGGGTAGAAGTAGTTGACGATACCGACGGCAATCATGTTTTCGAGATCCAGTTCCGGGTTCGGAAACGGGACAGCGATGGAGAGCCCGGTCTGGTCACGTCTTTCCAGGCCAAAGTTATTGCAGAACGCAGCGGTAACATCACCGCCCCGCACCGGAACCTGGATCTGGTTGTTCGGATCCTCGCCTGCCAGCTCGGAAAAGAAAGCGTGTGCCGGATATTCGACGCCACCATATTTGTGGAATCCTAGTACGGTCTGTCCCATCAGGTACGGGTCAGGGTCTCCAGACCGGACAGTCACGCCAAAAAAGGAACTCAACAGCGAAGAGCTGGAATAAACAAGCTTACCAAGTCCCCAGCGCCCCCGGCTGCGACCGGTCTTGTGGGAACGGCCATGGCGCCGCCAGAAGTCAGTGAAATTGTCATCATCCTTTTGCTCGACAGAGCCGGTCAGTCCGCGGGTGCCGAAGTCCTCAATGATCAGAGCGGAGGGGTTGTTAAAGTCAAGCTCGTTGAGTTCAATCCCGGCCGAGGCGGCATGTTCAAGATGACCCTCGAAAAGTTGTCGCATATAACCGTTGTGTAACCCGCTGCAGCCATTGACCCAGCGAAATTTAACCCGGACCTGGTCTTCACCTATAGCGGCATCAAGCGAATTCTGGACCGCTTCCCGCACAATGGTATCGGAGAGGTCAACCTCGTCATTGCGGAACTGATCCCGCTGGGTAACCTCGGTTTCAACCAGATTCTGTGGTTGGGGGACAAAATGCCATTTCATTGATCAGATTCCTTCTATCTGTTTCCGTATCAGTCGAGTGTGAAGGAGGGGTTATCCGTACCTTTACCGTTTTCAAAGCGCGCACGTGCGCTCTTCAGCTCACGTTCTAGTGTCCTAAAAATCTTGTTCACATCCTCGTCGGTGTAGGAGTAGTTACTCCTGTTCGAGAGGTTGCCGATCAGGCGCAGGGTTTTGATTGCGTTGTTGACCCGTTTTTCCGCCAGACGCACAAAATTATCCCGGCTGGATTCACTCATAAGTCTATCCGTATATCAATGAACTAGTAGAAAGTTAGCATATACAATTATATATTGCAAATGTACGAAACATTACAAGCATATAAGGCGTATATGTTCCTTTTATATGAAATATGATGCGTATTAAAGGTTGCAGTTCGATATATTTGTTGGCTTGGGTCTGTTTTTTATATCGGGTGCTGATGTGTAAAGTGCAGCAAGTTACTGCAGAGCTTGTTGTTTTTTGCTCCAGCAGCGACAATCCCGTTTCAACCGGACCAAGAAAGGACGGAAATATTAATGAGAAATTCAACAAGAGTTCCGTCAATGAGGAAACAGGGGGCAGATTTATTTCTGTGATGAACAAATAAATCTGTCCCCTTTATTTTCTGAACTGGTCGAACACTTCCAGTGGCTGACCGAAGAACAGAGCCATACTCTGCCACCCGACAAACTCGCCGAGGTGGAACAGGAAATCGCCGATATCCAGATCTACCTCATCCGCATGGCTGACAAACTCGGCATCGACATGGAGCGGGCCGTCAATGCCAAGATGGAACTGAACGAGAAGAAGTATCCGGCCGTGAAGGTCAGGGGCAGGGCGGAGAAGTACAATGAATGTAATGATGGGTGCTAAATTAAACTCTGAATAAAGGATAAATATCAACCAGCGGTCAAGGAAGGTCGATCATATCGGGGAAACTGTCGATCTTCTGCAAGGAAGCTAAGCTGGTCCTGCAACGCGATGAACCCCGGCCGGCGCGAGAAGGCTCTCTATCCAGGCGACTGGGCCTCCTCGGTTGGTGCAGAGCGTAAAAAATGCCCGTTGTTCTGCTCGTGTAAAAGCGACAAAAAATGAATTGAGTTCTTCAATTCTATTGGGTGTCAGGCTCCACCATGTCTGGTTATCAAGCCCGTAGAAAATCATCGTATGAAACTCAAGTCCCTTGCTCTTGTGAATGGTCATCAGAGCAACTTGATCAAGTCCTTCAAACTGATCGATAGCATCCGCCCAGCTTGCTGCATCATCTGCAGTTTCAGCGAGAAGATCGGCGAACCCTGTCCACACCCGGTCAAAATCCTGCTGGCGCCGGTACCCCGGGAAGGCCCGTCTCAAAATGGAAGTACCGATAAAATCAAGCGCACGTCTCGCAATTGTCCGTGCTGCGTCATTATCTGGTTCAAGGGTATTCATTTCAGTGCGCAGTTCGCGAATAAATGTCTGTAAACGCTGCTGCAAACGCTGCTGGCCTACCTCATCGTGAGGATAGATCCCTTCAAGAAATTGCAGGTTTCGCTGCGCGCTGTTCCATGAAATGGGATTCTTAATGGTCGCACCAAGCCGAAGAAGGGGAAGAAGAATCGCTGTCAGCTCTTCGCCTAAAAGATCCTGAATAGCAATGTTACCAATATTTCGCGCAACATTGCGCAGTTTCACATCATGCTGAGTCAGGGATGCTGCGAGTACCTGTTCCACATCATTGGCATGCATGCGAACGAGTATCGCGATTTCATGCGGGTCAATACCGTTGTCAATTTCTCCGGCGATCCATGCGGCGAGGCCATCCGCTTCATTTTCATTGCTTTCATATTGCCAGATCGCTGCGACATCGCCGTCCACATTGCGGTCAGCACGTGCCTCCGCTTGCTCGGCCTGCGGGTCGATACGCTTCGCTATAACGTGTTGGATGCGGACTAGATCCTCGTGCGATCGCCAGTTCGATACAAGCGGAATTCGTCTTGCATCGAAATCGGCTTCAAATCGTGCGAATGCATCGGGCATTGCGCCAGCCCAACCCATGATGCGCTGCTTGTCATCACCCACGGCAGTAAAGATCGCGCTGCTGCCATCAAAGGCGGTGTGAAGGAGATCGAACTGCGCGTAGGTCGTGTCCTGGAATTCATCGAGAAAGACGAATGGATAAGTTGCCTGTAGAGCGCGGCGAATATCGGGATTCTCGCGCAGCAGCCAGTCCACTAGACGATTGATCATGGGAAAGGACAGAAATACCTCGTCTTTTTCGGTGTACTGCGCGTGCCAGTAGGCCCGTAATGCGTTTTCCACTCCATCAGCTAGCGGGAGACGGGTGCGTGCAACATTCCGCTCTAGTGTGGCTATATTTACGCCGTGGTAGTTGTGGCTGGTCAGGAAATGCTGTAACTGCTGCCGAGTGGGGAAATCGATCCTATAGTTTGGCGGTGGCGAAAAAGGCGCGGGAATTGCTGCCCGGAAACGATCAACGAAGCCCTTTGTAAACGCATCAAAGGTCATCGAATCAAAGCGGCCCGCCTGCTCGGGCGGGCATCGCTTTTCAACACGCTCGGCGAGATTCCGTGCTGCGTCCCGCTTGAAACTAATGGCAAGGATCCGCTTCGGGGCTGGGCATATCCCAGTCTGCAGAAGATAGGTTCCCTTCTGAGCAAGGAACTCTGTCTTGCCGGCCCCGGCACCGGCCGTCACGCAGACGCTGCGACCGTTCTCCTGTAGCGCTTCCCAGGCGCGCGGCTCAAGGTCGTCAACGCCCTGCGGTCGCCACGAATCTGGCGGCACAAGTTTCATTCGTCATCATCCCCAAAGCCAAGTACATTTTTAACATGTTCGATGAGAGATTTCAGGGATGCAGGCGAATCCTCTAAAAGCTGCTTATCAAGTATGCGTGCGAGTGCGGCAAGATGGGTTTCTGGTTTGCTGCGGTGAAGAAACAGATAGGGATACCATCTGAAGACTTCATCATAGTCGCCACCGTAGAGCTTCGGGTCGCCGCTGGTTTTCAATGTGGCTGCCTTGGCACTTTCAAGAGCTTTGGCGGTGCTGCGAGGTCCATAACCACCCGGATTGGGATGCATGTAGGCGCCCGGGAATGCTTCGAGCATCGCAAAATCAAGGTCAAGCGGATCGGACAAGAACACCCCTTCATCCTCGAGCGCCTGCACCCAGTGATTTTGCTCGTAATCCAGCCAGAGGTCATCGTCCTCGAGATCATCGATCGCATCAGGATCGATATCGTCGAGGACGGCCTTGATGTTGTTGCTGAGATCGACGCCGATTACAGTCAGGTTCTCGGCAACGCTGCGAATGATCCCAGCACCGCCGTGCGCGCGGCCGATATCAAAATCGAGCAGCGTCGCATATGGGATTTTCAGGTCGGACAGTAACGTCCAAAAATGTGTGCAATACCGCCCACCTAGGGGGACGATCGGCACAAAGGACGGATCGAGCGATATCCCCATAGCTTCGGCGATCCGCGGTATGACTAGCTGCTCTGAGTCGCCTTCTGCAAGTATGACAAATCGTGCGAAATACAATTCCGGATAGGCCCTGACTGCGAGCCGCACATATTGGCTGGCCTCTGCATCGCTCATCGGGAGCATCAACTTGCGCACGGATGACTGCCTGCGCTCGCGGTCCAGCCGAAAATACCGAACCTCCTCCGGTTCGATGCGGCTGAGGATTGCTGCAGAATGGCTCGACAATACAACCTGTGCTGTATCGAGCGCACCAATGTCGCGCGCCTGCATAATAATGCGCGATAAAAAGAAGGGCGAGAGACTGTTCTCCGGTTCTTCTATAGCCAGGAGCGTGAGGTGCGCCCTGCGCAGCTTTTCCTGGTCGAACGCGCTTTCATCGGGCGGTAGGGCAAAAGCATCTCGCTCGACTTCGAGGGTCGCGGCTGTCAGGGCAATGTGAAAGAGCGAGCGCTGCCCGTCGCTTAATTCTGAAAGTGCTCGCTCCTGTCCGGCCTCATCGGGATAGAACGCAAAGTCCGCCTTGCGGACAAATTCTTCAAATCGGCGTTCTACCAGGCGTAAAATCGGTGTCGTATCGGTATCGGCCTCATGCACTTGTTTCCATCGTGCCTCGAGTCTTTCCAATACAAACTTGGCCGGATCCTCATCCTGAAACGTCTCCTGGATTTGTCTTGCGGTGTCCGCGGTAGTCTGCCGGAATTCTTCCGACCATTTTGCGGCCTGCCATAGACGCCCCTTGAGAAGGGACGTCACCTGTTCATCCACATTACGCGTGGCGGGAATATAGACAAGTTGTATCGTCCCACGCTCGACAGCCGGCACCTTCTGGCAGTCGTCATCCCAGTCGTAATCGTCGTCAAGCGCCCTGACCCAGCGAATATCCTCATCAACGCTGCCGCTCGGCGTACCATCATCGGTCCAGGTCGCCTTGAGCATGATTCTTACTTTCAGCGGCGCGCCGGGTTCGGAGGCGGCCATTTGCAGGAAGAACTCAGGCACGGCATCGCCCACAGCGTCACCCTCGAAACCTTCGAGTTCCGGGAAACAAAGGACGACATCAATAAGTAAATTCGCCCCTGATTGAAGCTCCTGCTGGTCGAGAGACAGATGAAAGTCGCGCTGGCGAATCGTGCGTTGGGCAGGCGTGACGCCGAATAAACGCGAGAGTCCCTGAAGCAGCGCGGTTTTTCCCGCGCCGTTCCCGCCGACAAGGGCAGTGACGCTGTCTTCAATAGCAATTGTCGTTGCTTCCGGGCCAAAGCACCTGAACCCTTTCAAGGACACGCTTTCTATCTTCATGGCCGTAACCGCCTGCCTTGAAAAGTTGCCAACATTCCTTTTTTCATGCCAAGCTGCCAATCGGAGGTGTGGAGTAAACGAACTTTATCGCTTGTTTGCATCCCAGATTCTCCTAACGATCAATCAGGGGTCGAGGAGGCACAATATACCCGTGTAGAATGCGGGGATCACCTTTTTTGAAGAATGTATCCGGCCGCTTTAGTTGATTCCACGCTGGGTGCAACCGGGAGGATTTCACCATGATAAAGCAATTTTTGCGGTTGCGCGTATTCGCGGCAGGCATACTGCTGATTATGGTTTCAGCCACACAGGCAGATGAAATCTGCATGGATCAAATTGAATTTGAAAAAAACGGTTGGCAGCTGAGACCGGTGCAGCAGGCGATGGATATATATCTGCGGGATCATCGCATGCGAGTGAACTGGCTGAAACAACCCCGGCCACCCAGTGCGGTGGGCAGGGATTATTATGAATGGCTCTGGAGCGATGAATTCGGTGACAGGATGAAAGCCGAACTGGTGCAGCGTTACTGCACCGGTAATGAAGGGGCTGTATGCATTATTAGCCAATAAACACATTGGTATCTGGACCGATAAATGGGGTCGGAGCACAATTTCTCTTAATATTAGTGATAATTGTGCTCTGACCCCATTTTTTTGCTAATACCTGTTACGAATTAGGGGACAGTATACTTATATCGCTGCAATGACAGGTTTTTCGTTATCAGAGAGCATTTTCTTAATCGGGCCCATATCCGGATTTGTGTACTGTTTGATACAAGTTCATGAATTGTCTGTGCGACTTTCAGAGGGGTTATCCGGCGGATTCAAGGGGTCAGAGTACTTGAATAAAATTTCTAGTACTCCGACCCCTTGAATTCCAGTTGCACCGGTCAGGCTGGTGCGAATGGGCAGGTGCTGTCTGCCGCCATCCGTTCAACCGGCGTGTGATCGGCAGGCAGCAGCCCGGCAAATTCGTTGCGCAGCTTGCCGAGACGTTTCTGGAGTTTTCCGCGCTGACCCGGGGTCAGTGTTGGCGCAAGGTCATCGAGAAAGGCGATAAATTCCAGTCTGGCGATACGCCATTGACGCAGGTATTCAGATGACCTGTCTTCCCAGTTTAGCCACCAGCCGTTCAGGTAGTCTTCGAGTGTTTCTTTACCGGCGCCGGCCTCAAGTAAATCCAGTAGATGGTTGGTTTGCTGTTCACGATAGGCGAGCCAGTCAGGTGTGAGGTCCGGTATCCGTGTAAGCGCATTCTCGATACGTTGTTGCTGATCATCGTTAATTGATCCGATCCAGGACTCAATGCGGTCACTGAAGCGCGCCTGTCGCTTCATTCTCCTCTCCTCGGGATCTGCATCGAGGTAACGCTCAATAAGCTCCTGCTGTCGTTGTTTCATGTGCTCACGCAGATGGGTAATCTGCGCCGGATCGAGATCAGCAAGCAGGGGGACAGCTAGGGTAATAGCGAGTTGCGCGTGCCGCCTGGCAATGCCCATGGCGCCATCCACCAGGCATGTGGCACTGGTGGCGGAGTCAGTCTGACTGCTAATGTGGGTGGCCAGATCCAGATAGGCCACGAGATGCGGTAACTCGATGCGGCGGTGCTGATGTAGTACATGGGTGAGTACCGGTCGCCACTGCTCGCGCTGGTCGGCGCTGATGTCAATGGTTTTTACGGCATAACGCTCCAGCAACCAGTCGGCATTGTCATAGGCGAGCTGGGTGCGGCTGCACGCCACGACCAGTATACATATTGAAAAGACAACAACAGCTCGCTGCATCGCAGGGTACCGCATAAACATTAATGCTGGGCTTACCGCATGCCTATGGTGCCATTGTCGTGTTTGCCAGGGCAATGGCCCGGGTGGCAACAAATCCCTGCAGTCTGCAGGGAATCACGAAAAAAAGGGTCAGACTCGATTGATTAGATGAATTATTGACGTTTCAATGGAGTCTGACCCGCGAATTAGGGGACAGTATACTTATATCGCTGCAATGACAGGTTTTTCGTTATCAGAGGGCATTTTCTTAATCGGGCCCATATCCGGATTTGTGTACCGTTTGATACAAGTTCATGAATTGTCTGTGCGACTTTCAGAGGGATTATCCGGTGGGCTGCGCCGGACTCCGGTTTGACAAAAGCCCGCATCGGGTCTATAAATAATTCATAGCGCCGATTTGACTCAGCTTGCAGGGCGCTTAATAAATACTCGCTAAAGAGAGGGACAGAAACCCGCTTTAGCACCAGCTGAGCGGGTTTTTTGTTGCCGCCGATTTAAGTGACAACTTGCGGGGCGGGATACAAGTGCTGCTAAAGCGTCATGTGTCTTCGTGCCCCGGACACCGCTGACAGGCGATCAACCGGGGCGAAGAGGAGACATGTTATGTCCGCACAATCCGCCGATATCCTGACCCTGTTTCAGGGCAGCTACACCGTCCTGCAACCCATTTCCATCCGCGGCGAGGTCTGGCTCGAGCGCCACGTCGACTCGGCCCAGCGCCTGGGCACGGCCGTGCCTGTCGACAACAGCCTCCTGGCACCCATTCTGGAGGGGCTTGTCCGTGACGGGCTGCGGGTTGCCTGATGGACGGGCTGGAGACGATCAGGCGGCGCAACAACCGGGCCGTAGCCAGCCAGGGCCTGTGGTGCAGGGTGGCCGATATAGACGGCGGGCGCTGGTTTGCCGGTGATGTCATCGACGTGCGGGACGATCCCGCCGGCAACGTCACGGTCAAGCTGCGCCCGGTCTGTCTGTCGCACAAGGGGCAGCTCCCACAGTACCAGCAGGATTCAGGCGCCGGCTGGGGCTTCTTGCTGGCGCTGTGGCTGGGTGCGCAGGGTCTGTTGTGGGTGCTGAGTTGGGTGCTGAAATGACAGGAGTTGCCGGCGTGAACAATGCCGGATTTGACTGGATCGCGCCTGCGAGGCGTTTCTACAATTATAAGGATTACGTAGTTGGGTTTTGAACGAGTTGGGTTTCAGTGCCGCCGATTTGATCTGCAGCTTGCAGGGCGGGATACAAATGCTGCTAAAGCGTTGGCTGTCCCGCATGCCCCGGGGACGACCGGCGAGGTCAATCACGGGGGCGAGGACAGGACCATGAGCAAAGCAAGATCCGACACAGAAACGCTTTTCCACCCCATCGAGCAGGCCATCCTGTGCGACTGGCTGGGGCGCGAGCGGCCGCCCGCGGCCCGCGACATTGCCCTCGAGGCGCAGGTGGACGGGACTGACGACGGGCCGATTACCCTGAGGCGCGCCTCCTATGGCGACACCAACGAGTTCACGCTGGCCAATGCCGTGGCCCGGCTGGTGCTCGAGGGCATCCAGCAGCGGCTGCCGACCTCGGCGATCTGCTATCCCGACAAAATGGTGCTCACGCGCGACTACAACCCGAAGACCCGGCGCAAGCTGGACCTGCTGCCACGCTTCCTGTTCCAGATCAACTGGGCCAATTCAGCGCCCGGCATCAGCTGGCCGGTTGCGTACTACGTGACCTGGCTGCCGGTCTACGATGTCTTTGTGGTCACCGAGTCGGCCGACTCGCCGGACGCGCTGGGCTACTGCGACCGCGCGATGGGCTGGTTCGACGCGGTCACCCCGCTCGAGGCAGGCGCGAAGCGCGTGATTGCCGGCGACTGGCAGCATCAGTACGATGAGTGGGACCAGCAACACTGGGAAAATTTCTGGGACGAGGGGTTGATCTCGACGGCAGAGGCCTGGGCCTGGGCAGCCGATATTTGGGGAGAAGAGGAAGACGATCTGGACAACGAGGAGGCGGATGAGGCCTGCCTGTGACGCGCGGTCGGCGGAGGGGTATCCTGAGTCTGGTGACAGGGAGACCGGGAGCCTGGTCTCCCGAAAGAGGGTGATACATGTCCAAGTACTACAAGGGAAAACGTACGCGCAATCTCTACGTGCCGGGGGGTGAAAAACCGTTCAAGCTGTCCCGCTCGAAGCTCGAGCTGTTCATGAACTGCCCGCGCTGCTTCTACCTGGACCGGCGGCTGGGTGTTGGTCAGCCGCCCGGTTTCCCCTTCAACCTGAACTCGGCCGTTGATGCCTTGCTCAAGAAGGAGTTCGATGACTACCGGGCCAGGCAAGAGCCACACCCCCTGATGATTACAAACGAAATTGATGCCGTTCCGTATGCCCATGAGTCACTGGATAAGTGGCGAGAGAACTTCAAGGGAGTTGCTACTCATCACAGGGAGACTAACTTGCGCGTTTCTGGTGCCGTTGATGATCTCTGGGTCAACCCGGCGGGTGAGGTGATCGTGGTTGACTACAAGGCCACCAGCAAGAATGGCGAGATCAACCTCGATGCAGACTGGCAGGATGGCTATAAGCGCCAGATGGAGATCTACCAGTGGCTGGTGCGACGCCAGGGCCTGGCCGTATCCGACACCGGTTATTTCGTCTACTGCAACGGCCGACGCGACAGGGATGCCTTCGATGGCAGGCTGGAGTTCTATATCCATGTAATTCCCTATACGGGGAATGATGGCTGGGTAGAGGACTGTATCAGGGCTGCGCATGAATGCCTTGTGGATGACATGATTCCGGAATCGAGTTCTGATTGTGATTACTGCAGGTATCGCAAAGCGGTACAGGAAGTGAAATAGTTGTATTCTGTATACTGTCCCCGGTTTGTCTGAAGGGGTCAGAGTACTTGAATAAAATTTCTAGTACTCTGACCCCTTGAATTTACGAGGAAGCAATGATGCTTAGGGGCTGGTGATTTAATAAATTAGATATGAATACATTTAGCGTAATTTTGAGTGGCGTAGCAGTATTTATATTGGGCGAAATATTCGTGCGCTTTTTCTTGTCGCCCATTCATAAAATTAAAGAAGTAAAAGGTGAAATAGCTAGCACCCTATTATTTCATGCAAACAATTATGGGCATGAATATAAAAATCTTGAAGATGCTCTTGCGAGTGAAGGAGGGGATGAAAGATTTATTAATGAAAGGATAATCTCAATTAAACAATGGAACAATGATTTATCAAGAGCAAGCGATGAAACCAGGGCTGTTGCAGCCAAGCTTATTTCTGCTGCAGAAGGAATCCCCTTTTATAAAGAAATATCCATGATGAAGATGATTCCGCCAAAAGAAAATATTCTAAGCGCAAAAAGAGATCTCATTGGTTTGTCGAACTCGTTTTCTGCAGACTAAGCCACAAATAGCGCAGATCGCTCTGACAGAGTTTGCAAATTACTCAGCATAGAGTTTATGAGTGATGAGGTGGATTCAAGGGGTCAGAGTACTTGAATTGTTATTGTCTATTCAGCGCCGATTTAATCGACAACTTGCGGGCGCTCAATAAATCCAGCTAAAGCCGCCGAGTCTCTTGCCCCACAGACTTCTGACGGTTTTCTCATCGGGGCAGCAAGAGAGACCGAGATGAAGCGTACAGCAGAGACCAGCGAGCAGTATTGGGAGCGCGTTGAGCGTGAGATCGCCCGGGATGATGCCATTGTTCCCCGGTGCTTTACCTATGGGTGGTGGGTGAGGTACAGGAAGGTTGATCTGACGGATGAGGGATTCATGGCGTAGTCAGGGATAGGAAGTAAAAGGGCGACTTGAAGATCGCCTTACATGCTAACTAAACCCCGTCTGCGATATACTCGACCCGTCTACTCAGGGGGTAACCATGAGAATAATCAGAATGATGGTTCAAGTGCTCTGACCCCTTGATCTCATTAACTCTAATATAAAAGAAAATTAGCTCTGACACCATTTCTGTTCTACATGTTACATCATAAGGAAATGACGGCCAGACCCTTTGGGGCTCAGGGTGTGATAGTCCTGGAGGTTTTATAAACACTTTTATCTAAATGAGGAGACGAGCCATGGCACAAAGAGTCCGCAAAGCTAATTACTGCTACGTTACAGTTGCCGCCCGGGCCGCACAGGGGGCGAAGGTGCTGAGCGCCTTGAAGGACGCCGATATCAACCTGTTGGCATTCTCGGGTTTTCCATCAGGCGGAGGCAAGGCACAACTCGATCTGATCGCTGACAGAATGGCACCCATTCAGCGGGTGGCGCGAGACAATGGCTGGCGCGTCAGCAAGAACAAAAAGTGCTTCCTGGTGCAGGGTGATGATGCAGTCGGTGCCTGCCACCGGTCACTGCAGAAGCTTGCCGATGCAAAAATCAACGTCGTTGCCGCAGACGGGATTGCCGCCGGCAAGGGGCGGTTCGGTATGCTTCTGTGGGTAAAGCCGAAGGACTACCGGCGCGCTGCGAACGTGCTCAACGCGAAATAAAAGCGACATAATGGGGTCGGATACATTATTCGTTTAATATATCCGTCCCCTTTTTCAGTTCCGACTTCGCCACACACAAGAGTGCCTAACCATGCGCAAGAGAATCATCGCCTCAGCTCAACAAGAAACTGCAACTCCTGATCTGGAGTGGTTGGATTTGGAAGCGCTCGCGGAGGTGGAAATCACCTCGGAGGACGCCGATCATCCAATTGAGTCCGCGTTGCTGCCCGGCCGTGCCTCAGGGTGGCGTGCCGCAGGGCCGGGAGAGCAGAAAATCCGTATTCTCTTTGCCGATCCGCGACAGCTTCGGCGGATCTGGCTGAACTTTGTAGAGACTCATACTGAGCGCACGCAAGAGTATGTCTTGCGCTGGTCGCCGGATGGAGGGCAGTCGTTCCGGGAAATCGTACGACAGCAGTGGAACTTCAATCCGCAAGGGG
>CAMYMI010000009.1 GCA_947259415.1 uncultured Ectothiorhodospiraceae bacterium
TGCCTCCGCTGAAAAAAGTGGGGTAATAAATGGCTACTTGCCAGGCAAGGACCGCGCTTGGCATGACATGCTGCTTGTGGGTGGCGAATTCCTATTCGCGCAGGTTCAGGAATTTTTCAGAGGGCAAAAAGGACTGTGCCAATTTTGTGCTAACTTGAACGACCAGTGAAGTGCAAGTTACTGATTAATAAAGAAAGTAAAATGGTGTAGTCTGGCTGCGAACCAGGCGGTCGGGAGTTCGAATCTCTCCGGGCGCGCCAATCAACAATAACATGTAGCAGTCGCGATTTAATCTGACAGTTACCGGTTATTCCGGGAGTGTCTGCAGATTAAGTCGCGACTACTATTATACAATGCAGAAGGTGCTGAAATGCGTTGTTGGAGTAAGCATGCCTGCTAACCCGGTATCATCCGTGCGGCGTCGAACCTACCGGATATTGACCGTGGCGGATGATGGCTATGCACGCAGCCGTGCCTTCGATCAGTTCCTGCTCGGGCTCATCCTCCTGAACGTGGCAGCGGTCGTGGCAGAGAGCGTTGAACCGTTCGGTACGCGCTATCAGTCCGCTTTCAGGATCTTTGAGATTTTCTCCGTTATTATCTTTTCCTGTGAGTATGTGCTGAGGGTATGGTCCTGCGTCGAGGATCCGCGCTACAGCAATCCTGTCAAGGGGCGCTTGCGCTATGCGCTGAGCCCACTGGCACTAATCGATCTCCTGGCCATACTCCCGTTCTACCTGGCCTTTATTACTACCGATTTGCGGATCCTGAGGGTTCTGCGGGTATTCCGGCTGCTCAGGATGGCCAAGATTGCCCGCTATTCTCAAACCCTGCAGATCTTCGGCAGGGTCCTGGTGGCAACCCGAGTACAGTTACTGCTCACGCTCATTCTGATGTCCGTGTTGCTGTTGCTCGCTTCCAGTTTGATGTATGCGGTAGAGCAACAGGCTCAACCCGAGGCCTTTTCCAGTATACCGGCGGCCATGTGGTGGGCCATTGCCACACTGACCACGGTGGGCTATGGGGACATCTATCCAGTCACCGCGTGGGGGAAATTCCTTGGTTCGCTGGTAGCGGTTTTCGGGATCGGTATGTTCGCTTTGCCGACGGGGGTCCTCGGGGCCGCGTTCCTGCAGGAGCTCCGATCCGTGCCGAACGTAACTGTATGTCCTCACTGTGGAAAAGAAATAACAGGCAACAAACGTAAACAGGAATCCTGACAGTATTCCAAGATTTACAGGCGGTCGATGAGGTACCGGATCAGCATGGAGAGATGGCATACCGTTACGGGGGTCTGATACCGGCGATATGATTAACGCCCTGGAGTGCCAGGTGTAGACAACTCTATCCGGAGGTTATTATGGAAATACTGTACTTCTTGACCCGGCAAAAACCTTCCGCTCTGGACTCAGTAGAAGAATTGCCGTCGGAAGGGTTCATCTGGCTGGATATAGAGCGCGGTACCGACCCGGAATGGCCTAACCTGGTCAAGCACCTTACCGGCATCACCCTGCATGAACGCCACATCAAGGACGCGGAAAATGTTCAGCACCCGTCATTTTCGGATTTGACCAGCGAATATGAAATGATGATTTTTCGCGGCCTGGCATCAGAACCAACAATTGATGCATTTGAGTCAAAACCTACTGCTTTTTTTCTATTTGATCAATTACTGGTCACAATTCGTCCGAGTGACAGCCGTTCCATACCACTGATAAAAGAAAGGCTCAGTAAGCAGCATGCTCGTGTGCCTGTGCGCCCGGCGGGACTCATGCACATGATTCTGAGTGCCATCACAGATCGTTTCATGGATTTACGAGAACCACTTACACTGCAGCTTGAATCCTGGCGTAATGACCTGCTTGATCCCAAGAATCCATTTAATGACTGGATGACCCTGATGAATCACCGCAATAAATTACGTACATTCGAAATTCTTTGTGAGGAGCAAGAGGAAGCGGTTACACGGTGGCGGGATAATACCAATGTTGAACTGGATGATCATATCATGGTGCGTTATAACGATTTGCTGGAACATATTCATCGTGTCATGAGATTTGCTTCGGAACAGCAAAACTCGGTGGAGTCACTGGTGCAGTTGCATTTTTCCGCTGTGGCGCATCGCACCAACGAGATCATGCGCGTGCTTACTGTTATCTCTGCTATATTTTTACCGCTATCACTGTTTGCAGGTATTTTCGGCATGAACTTCGAATACATGCCGGAGCTGAAAATAAAGTACGCGTACTTTTTTGCGCTGGGTGGAATGGCGATATTGGGTAGTGCCATGCTGCTGTTTTTTAAAAGCAAGCGCTGGTTCTGAATGCCGGTATAGTTGCGTGAAACTGCCAGGGAAATCTGTGCAGTGATTCGACTGAGCGTTGAGGCAGTTCCCGA
Source organism: uncultured Ectothiorhodospiraceae bacterium (assembly GCA_947259415.1). Classification (GTDB taxonomy): domain Bacteria; phylum Pseudomonadota; class Gammaproteobacteria; order UBA9214; family UBA9214; genus CAMYJZ01. Next base: position 2,398 of record CAMYMI010000009.1, read on the forward strand.
CTCATTGATGCCGGAATAGCGCACACGCAACTCTCGCTTCGGCCGTCTGGTGTCAAGGTCCCGGATCTCGTCGGTTGGCAATTGCTGGCCGGTCGCTGCCGGGTTCCGTTTCGCGGGGAACAGGATGAGGCCGGGTCAGTGTATGGTGGCACATGATCGCAGTGGAGGTGATGCTTGCGCTTGATCTATGCTGCTGGATTACAATAAGGCGGAGGCCAACCGGCTGGCTTGTGGTTCCAGGCAGGGTTTAGTAGTGATGTCTGTATCCAGAGCTGCCCGGATCTTCTGGAAATTGACGCCTGACGAACGCTTGATTATGCAGCAGCAGCCACTATATATACGTATATGAATGCAGTTCGGCAGTACAACTGCTTTTCAACGGAGATGAGCATCATGGCAAAACATACCAAGAAACAAACCAGGGGTTCCAAGACAGGCAAGGAGATCCAGGAGGCCAGGCCCGCACGCACCCTCAGTCCTTTCGAGGAAATGGACCGTATGTTCGAAAACTTCATCCCGCGCGGATGGATGCGGCCGTTTCGCACGGAATGGCCCGCATGGGGCGAACTGGCTGCACCCTTCGGAGGACGTATGCCAAAGGTAGACGTCATCGACCGTGACGACGAGGTGGTTGTCCGTGCCGAGGTGCCAGGCGTCGAAAAGGAGGATCTGGACATTTCCGTTTCCGACAACTCGGTTACCATCAAGGGCAAAACCAGGCATGAGGAAAAGGAGGAAAAGGGCGACTATTATCGCTGCGAGATCTCGCAGGACAGCTTTGCCCGCACAGTCGCTCTCCCGGACTATGTGGATACGCAGGCAGCCAAGGCAGGTTTCAAGGATGGCGTACTGGAACTGACCTTACCCAAGATTGAAAAAGCGAAACGGCGTTCGATCAAGATTGATTAGCTGTGGCCGGGTGGAGAGAGAGCTGAACCCGCTCGCTTGTCACCGCTGCAGATGATATGTAGCGGGGGTTCCCGCCGTATATCGCACTAATCCTGTGTAAAGAGGCGCATCGCACCTGGTCACTGTGATTTTTCATGCAGACAGAGTATTCATGAAAACACCCGACGACATGCCCTTGCTGACCGGCTATGACCGGTTGAAGAGTGCCCGGTATAACAAGGGCACGGCATTTACCGAGGCCGAACGCGACGAGTACAAGCTGTGCGGCCTGCTGCCCGCAAAGGTCTCGACACTCAAGGAGCAGGAATTGCGCGCGCTTGAGAATCTGCGCCGCAAGGTATCTGACATTGAACGTTATGTGTTCCTGCTGGCGTTGCAGGGACGCAATGAAAACCTGTTTTATCGATTGCTGATCGATAATATAGAAGCAATAATGCCGCTGCTGTATACCCCGACGGTGGGACAGGCCTGTCAGGAATACGCATTTATCTTCAGGCAGCCGCGCGGCTTTTATGTAACCCCCGCTGACCGTGGTCGGGTGCGTGACATCATGCGGAACTGGCCGGAGCAGGACGTCCGTCTGATCGTGGTAACCGACGGTGAACGCATACTCGGGCTCGGTGATCTTGGTGCCAACGGCATGGGTATTCCCATCGGCAAGCTGGCCTTGTACACGGCCTGTGCCGGTATCCAGCCGCGACTGTGTATGCCGGTGATGCTGGATGTCGGTACCAACAACGAAGCATTGCGCAACGATCCCCTTTATCTCGGAATCAATCAGCCGCGCCTGACGGGCGATGATTACTGCAGTCTCGTCGATGAATTTGTCAGCGCCGTCCAGGACGCCTTTCCCCGGGCGCTGATCCAGTTCGAGGATTTCCTGACACCCAACGCCTATAGCTTGCTGGACCGCTACCGCGACCGGGTGCCGTGCTTCAATGATGATATTCAGGGCACGGCAGCCGTGGCCCACGCAGGTGTGCTGGCCTCGGGTCGCATCACCGGTGTTGATCTGGTAGATATGCGCATCATGTTTCTGGGTGCCGGTTCGGCGGCCACCGGTATCGCCGACCTGATCTATACGGCCTTGCGTAACGCAGGGTTGAATGATCAGGCGGCCCGCCAGCACCTGTGGCTCGTGGACCTGCACGGTTTGCTGGTCACGGGTCGGGAAAATATCGCGCCTTATAATCTGCCCTACGCCCATGACGTCCCCGATGCCACGTTAAGCGAAGCCATCAGGCGATACAAACCGCATGTACTCATCGGTGCGACCGGCGTATCCGGGACCTTTACTGAAGATATCGTGCGCATGATGGCGGAGATTAACGAACGCCCCGTTATCTTCGCACTGTCCAATCCCACATCGAATGCCGAGTGCACGGCAGAACAGGCCTACCGATGGAGCGAGGGTCGAGTCGTATTTGCCAGCGGCAGTCCGTTCGCTCCGGTTACATTTCAGGGGAAAACGTACCGGCCGGGCCAGGGCAATAATGCCTATGTTTTCCCGGGACTGGGTCTTGGCGCCATTGCCTCGCGTGCCCATACCATCAGCGATGACATGTTACTGGTGGCTGCACGAATCCTGGCCGCAACGGTAGGCACTGACGACCTGGCAGCCGGTGCGATTTACCCCCCGCTGGCCAGAATCCGTCAGGTGTCTCTGGCGATCGCCGTCGCAGTGGCCGAAAAGGCCTGGGAAGAGGGTGTGGCGCAGGAACAGCGCCCGGAGGATGTCGAATGCATGATCAGGGAGTTGATGTATGAGCCGGGCTATTGATAACGCATCTGGCACATGATCAAACGACTTGCCACTGCGCTGGGCCGCAGGCTTGCGCGTTACCTGAACCAGCCCATACGCCGATACCAGGCATTCGCCATCAGCGATCCCGGCAGTCTCGCAGAGATCCTGCGCCCGGCAGATGTACTGCTGGTGGACGGCAATAGCCGCGTCAGCACGGCGATCAAGTACCTGATCCAGTCAACCTGGTCTCATGTGGCAATGTACGTGGGTGATTTCCGGAAGACCGGACTGGACCCCGTCAGGGCGCCGGTGCTGATCGAGGCGGACCTGGAACAGGGTGTTATCGCCGTGCCGCTTGACAAGTACGAACGGCTCAACACGCGAATCTGCCGCCCGGTGGGGCTCGACAAGGAGGACTGCCAAAACGTGTGCCGTTATGTGATCGAACGCATCGGTCATGCCTACGACCTCAGGAATGTCATTGACCTGGCGCGCTACCTGCTGCCCGTCCCGCCAGTGCCGGTGTACTGGCGCCGCCGTATGCTGGCGCTGGGTAGCGGCGACCCAACGCGCGCCATCTGTTCGACGCTCATCGCCGAGGCATTCCAGTCAGTGCGGTACCCGATCCTCCCGCTGACCAAACCTCGCGATGAGGCCGGTGCCGCACCAGACCACGGCAAGAGTGATGTCCTTCATATCCGTCATAGCAGCCTGTTTACCCCGCGGGATTTCGATGTGTCTCCCTACTTCCGAGTCATCAAGCCGACCGTTGAAAATGGTTTTGATTACAGTCTGCTTACCTGGGCAGACCAGCTGGATAATCAGTAAGACCGGCAGTTCGGGTTCCCTCCCGGATTCATTCCAAGGTTAATCGTATACGACGGTCACTCAATCATAATTAAGTGGCTGTCGACTTTATCGTTTGGCCTAATCTATGGCCGCCTCGGCCAGGCGCATCATGTCCGGGAAATGATAGACCGACAGTACAATGATGCTGAGCGTCACCAAAACGGTTATTCCAACAACAGTGTTGAGCAGCAGGTTCTTGCCACTATCCTGGTTTGCAATCGCCTGGGCAACCAACGGGAGGGTGGCCACTCCGAGAAATGTTTCATCCCTGTAGACAAGCAGCCGCCGGCAGCGGTTAGTGTGCATGGTCTTTACTGCCTCGACACAGGAGGCATCCGCAGCGATAGTGATCAGGTTTCGGGTACAGGCATCCCCCAGGGTGACGGATTTGGGGTCCTTGCCGAGGCCAACCACACGTTTGATCAGGTCGCTTTCGGTGAACAACCCGATGACCCGATCATCCTCTGTCACTACGACTGACCCCAGATTGCGTTCGGCCATGAAACGTGCCGCCTGCTGAATATCAATACCCTGATCAAGCGATTCAATCGGTTCATGCACCAGTTTATCAAATTGGCAAGCCATGGCTGATGGTCCCCCGTTAGTTATTGCATCGCCGCTGCAGAGTAACTTCCATAGATGACAAGCTCGTTACAGAGAACGGATGCTGCTCGATTCGGGCTTCAGATCTCCTGGACGAGTGACCTGCAGGGCGCGGGCTGGTCTCATGAGGTTATCTTCATGACCTCTTCGCCTGCTGCAACAGTCCCTCGAGCCTGGGTAAGCACAGCCCCGTATCCCCTAGTTCTTTATTTGCATTTTTTATACCAAAACGCTATGTGCATGTAATCAATCATGATTCTGGGCGCAGCCGCTATATATAAGCCAGAAGAATGCACAATTAACAGGCATTCATGGAGGGTGGTGCACCGAGCTAGTGCGGTACGTCGGGCATGTTTTGATAAATTTGGATGTGTGCCGATCGAGCGGGACAATGCCGGAGTTGTGCCGCTATTCTGGCGCTGTTGTTCAGTCCGAAATGGAGTGTATTATTCGCGCATCTGGAACGAGGCTGGATCGATTCTTTTGGGTCAATCGCCGCAGGCCAGGCGGTCATGCGGCGCTCAATACGGAGGTAGACGATGGCAGAGAAACTCACGATGAAAATCCTGGCCGGTGAACTCGAAACGTTGCGTGCGCGGGTGCAGGAACTGGAATTGCAGCTCGAGCAGAAACTCGAGACCACACTGGAAAAAGCCGTCAGTCGGCTGAAGTCACGCGTCGAGACCCGCCAGGGGCACACGGCCGGTGCGGGGGTGGACACGCATGAACGCCAGCACCTGATCGCCGAGACGGCCTATCTCAAGGCCGAACAACGCGGTTTCAAGGGCGGTGACCCGGAGCAGGACTGGAAAGAGGCGGAAGCGGAAATTGACCGGCTGCTGCTGCAGGGCTGGAGCAAACACCGGGAAACCCCTGGCAAACCGGCATCACGTCCTGCTGTCAGCCGCGGGAAAGCCGGCACGAGGCGGTAGAACAGGCCTTCTCTCAGATTTGCGAGAGCATATTGATTTCGTGTGCGATCAGCAGTACATACACCGGCACCAGGGCATATATTAAATAACGCACGGCGATTATACGGTAGAACCGGAAATTAAAATGCATCACCAGGACGACTATCGCCAGGCCGGTAATGGCCATTTTCGTGATGGCAAAGGTCCTGACGTCATGCTTGATCAACCAGTCCATCAGGAAGTTCATCTCCATGGCGCCGTTGTTCAGCAGGATCATCGTCAGCAGGGCATCCGTGAAACACAGGACGATAATCACGACTGATGCCAGAAATGGCCAGGGCCCGTACCAGTCGATATAGCTGTTGATCTGGTCGAGATCGCGCCGGATATGGCGGCGCCGTTGCTTGAACAAAGCACCCAGGAAGGTGAGCGCTGAAAAGCGTCTTCGCGTGTCCGCGCGCCGCTCGTCGGCGCCTTCATCCGTCATACCGGATTCCGGTTTCATGCTGCCCGTTCCCCTAGTGGTTGTTTGTTGTCCTGTCATGCCAGTCGTATCCCTTATCGGCCGTCCCCCGTACAGGTTGATCCCGATAAGCCGGCAGCCGGTTTTCCAGAAAACCTGTCAATTCCCACCGTATTGATTGTCTCCTGCCGGGTCGACGCGGACTGGTGAGGCATGCCGTGCTCACGGTGACAAGAGTATTAATACCATAAGAACAATAATCTATGGTAAAAAATCAAGTGTTAATTATTCCGACAACTGTTTTGTTCAGTTAAGGTTTCCATAAAATAATAATATGCAGATAAATAAAAGTTCTGTATAGTCAATAATCTGACTCATCACTGCTGGCAGAGACCAGGACCGGTAGCCCCGGACGGAATTTCCAGGTGAGTATTTCCATTCTGACATTGGAGTCCAGGAGGATTTGTTTTCCTGTATTTTGCGATTTCGTTTTGCTATGTTTAATGATAATTGTTAATACATGTTATATTCAGTCAATCTTGCTGATCTAGCTACAAATTATTATTGATCACCAATCAAACCGGTGAAACCGAATAAAACTGGAGGAGACAAAAAAATGGCAGATCTTTTTTCCGATGAGTGGATGAAAAGCTTCATGGAACAGTGGAATGCTGAGTCCGAATTATCAGACGCGCTGGCAGAGATCAATTTCAATTCAGCCATAGGCTACGGGTTTGACGGGGAAGATACCCCGCGTGGCGTAATCGACATTCAGAACGGCAAGGCGGTTTCGGCCGGTATCTACAACGGCGAGACCCTGAACTGGGACCTGCGTGCCTCGTTCGACAACTGGAGCAAGTGGATGGCCAAGCCGCCGGGCATGATGGGACTGGGCATGGCTTACACCTCGCGCAAGCTGAAGTTCAACGTCGGCGATTACGGCGCGATGATCAAGGACCCGCGAATGGCCGGTCCGTTTATCAAGAGCTTTACGGTTATGGGGCGTGCCTGAGACAGCGGTACGCATGCCAGCGGAAAATATATGGAGTGAGAAATAACAATAACGTATTTCTTGTTGTCCTAACTAATAAGAAATCCATCAGGATTCATTCATGAAACAATTTTGATGACATACGGATCAGGAAGGCGCTGTTCTCACAGCGCCTGTCTTTATCGTCACTGCCTGATCCTGTCATGTCACGTTTATGAGGATTAACCTATGTTAATCAGTAAGATAACTGCATTTGGCGTCATGTTTGCAGGTCTGTTGAATGGCCCCGTCCTGGCGCAGCAGCCCCCGCAGGACGCGGCAATTCAGGAAACGGTAATTACCGTCCCCAGTATCCCGGTCGGTGGCAGTGTTTCGCTCGGCGGCACTGTCGTTCCCTACAAGGATGTGACCTTTTCAGCACAGATCCCCGGACGTATCGAACATATCGCCGGAGAGGAAGGTGACAGTTTCGAGGCAGGCGCGGAGTTGGTCGCGATCAACGACGATGACCTGCTGGCGCAACGCCGGGCCGCCTGGGCAAATCTGGCCAATGCAGAAGCCTCATTGCGCAATGCCGGTGTGCAGTACTCACGTGAATGGATCTCGCCCTATGGCGGCGAACAGAATGACATGATGGGCGGCATGGGCTCTATGATGCGCAAATTCAGCAACCCGATGCAGAATTTCATGGGAAGTGGTTCACCGGGATACGAGCGCCATGCCGATCTGTACTCGTACAGCACCCGTCTTGATCAGGCCAAGAGCCAGCTGGTCGCTGCGCGTTCACGCATTGAGGAAATCGACACCAAGCTGCGCGATGCCAAGTCGGTCGCGCCGTTTGCCGGGGTGATCACCAGGAAAATGGTTGAAGTCGGTGACCCGGTGCAGCCGGGTCAGCCGATGCTTGGATTCGCAGACACCTCAAAGTTGCAGATCGAAGTGGAAGTGCCGGCGCGTCTGATGCCCGGCGTCAAGAAGGGGATGGTTGTCCCGGCCAGGCTGGATGTCGGAGATGTCGATATCCAGGCGCGCGTCGAGCAGATTTTTCCAATTGCGGACCCTGATCGTCACACGGTTAAAGTCAAGCTCGACCTGCCACCGGGTGTGCCCGGTGGACCCGGCATGTATGCAGAGGTGATGATCAACGACATCAATGCAAAGGTGCGCGACCTCCCGGTGGTGCCGACGAATGCCCTGGTATGGCGTGGCAGCTTGCCCGGCGTGTATGTACTCAACGAGTCAAACGAGCGCGAACTCAGGCTGGTCAGGACCGGTGACCCGGTCGGGGCTGACGGTATTGCAGTACTCTCCGGCCTGCGCGCAGGAGAGCGTATTTATATTGGAGCGTCCGGTCCTTCAGGGGAGTGGCAATGATCGGTGGTGTCATGACACCGGCATCCCCGGATTCGAGGCAGGTTAACCAAAAAGACCATCCGCTGCTGAACGAGCCGACAGGTGACGCCTGATTCTTTCCATGAGGAAAGAAGAGGGCATCACGTATAAATAAAGGTGTGTCACAGGCGCTGTGTTAGCCCTGAAAAAACCATAAAATAAATAGCATACAGCATAACGTATGGCTGAGCAAAAAGAATTTATTACGCCCGTTAACTTCGACGCCCATTCACTGGGTATCGCTGGGCGCATTGCGCGTCTTTTTATTGCGTCTCCCGTTACGCCGATGCTGCTGATCGGATCGCTGCTCGTCGGCCTGCTCGGTCTGATGTTCACTCCCCGCCAGGAAGACCCGCAGATATCAGTCCCGATGATCGATATCTTCGTGCAGTACCCTGGCGCCTCTTCCCAACAGGTTGCCAGCCTGGTAACAGAACCGCTGGAACGGATCATGAGCGAGATCCCCGGCGTGCGCCACACCTATACGGCGACCGAGCGCGGCCGCGCAATTGTCACCGTGCGTTTCCTGGTCGGCGAGGACATGGGCCAGTCGATCGTCAAGGTGCATGACAAGCTCCAGTCCAATATCGACAAGATGCCCCCCGATGTACAGATGCCGCTGGTCAAGCCGGTGGGTATTGATGATGTACCGGTGGTAACGCTAACCCTCTGGTCGGAGGACATCGATGACGGGGCCTTGCGTATGCTCGCGCTGGACCTGTTGCAGCGACTGGGCGAGGTCAAGGATGTCGGCAAGGGCTTCGTGGTGGGTGGACGCGAGGACCAGGTCAAGGTAGAGGTCATGCCCGAGCGCCTGTCCGGTTACCGTATCAGCATGCAGCAGGTGGCCAACACCATCCGTACCGCCAACGCCGAGCAGACCGCCGGTGATGTCGAGTCCGGTGGCCAGTCCTTCTCCGTGCGAACCGGCTCCTTTTTGACCAGCGCCACCGAGATCGGCCGACTGGTTGTCGGTATCCGCAATAATGCACCGGTATATGTACGTGATGTCGCCCGGGTAGCGCATGAACCACAGGATCCTAAAGAGATGGTGGCGCATTTCACCGGTCCGGCACGAGACGAGAGTTGGCCGGAAGCGGATGGTGCGCCGGCTGTCACCGTGGCCATCGCCAAGAAGGAGGGCAGTAACGGGGTGAAGGTCTCCCAGCGTATCCTTGAAAAGCTCGAAGCCCTCAAAGGTGACCTGATACCGGCCAATGTCAACATCACGGTCACACGCGACTACGGCAAGTCGGCCAATGACAAGGTAAATGAACTTTTGCGGGCCATGCTTGAGGCCGCGGTGATCGTGTCAATCCTGTGCCTGGTCGGTCTGGGGGCACGTGCAGCCTTCGTGGTGATCACCGTGATCCCGATCGTGATCCTGCTGACGATCTGGTGGGCAATGATGGTCGATTACACCATCGACCGCGTCAGTCTGTTCGCGCTGATCTTCTCGATTGGTATCCTCGTGGATGACGCAACCGTGGTCGTTGAAAATATCTTCAGGCACTGGCTGGAGAAGGGCAAGACCAGTATCGCCACGGCCATCGACGCAGTCCGCGAGGTCGGGAACCCGACCATCCTGGCGACCTTCACGATTATCGCCGCACTGTTGCCGATGGGCTGGGTCAGCGGCCTGATGGGGCCATACATGCGCCCGATCCCGGTACTCGGCGCCTCGGCCATGTTCTTCTCCCTGATCGCCGCCTTCGTCTTCACGCCCTGGTTCGCCGTCAAGGTGGCGCCCAAGCTGGGTGCCCTTAAGAAGGCGGAGGCAAGGGAGAAGAAGACACATGAGTTGATCGGCAAGATATACCGCCCAATCATCATGCCGCTGATCAACAACCGCAAACTGGGTCTGCTGTTCCTGTTCGGCATCATCGGCGTGACCGCCGGGCTGTGTGTGCTGTTCTATATACAGACCGTCACGGTCAAGATGCTGCCGTTTGACAACAAGCCCGAGTTCTCGGTCATCGTCAACATGCCGGAAGGCACCGCGATGCCGGACACGGCCAATGTCACCTGGCAGCTGGCGGAAGAAGTGCGCAAGATTCCCGAGGTCACGGCCGTTCAGGCCTATTCAGGAACCGCGCAGCCGTTCAATTTCAATGGCATGGTGCGCCACTACTACCTGCGCAACAACCCGTGGGAAGGCGACCTGCTGGTTATGCTGAAGGACAAAAACGAGCGTGAACGCGGCAGTCATGAAATCGCCGTGGATGCCCGCCAACGCCTGAAACCGGTTGCAGACCGGCTGGGCGCAAGAATCGCGATTGTGGAGATGCCACCGGGGCCGCCGGTCCTGCAGACCGTGGTAACTGAAATCCACGGCCCGGATGCCGAGACCCGACGCCAGGTGGCCGCCGATGTCACCGCCATGTTCGAACAGGTTGAGAACGTGGTTGACGTGGACAACTACATGAAGGAGCCGCATGAATTCTGGCGGTTCGAGGTCGATACCGAGAAGGCCGTGCGACGCGGTATTTCGGTCGACACCATCAATGGCAGTCTGGCCATGGCCATGGGTGGCCATCGCCTGGGTGACATCAAGCGCGGTACGGTACTGGAGCCGACATTTATCGTTATGCAGGTCCCGCTGTCGGTGCGCTCCCAGATCACCCGAATGGGCGATCTGCCGATCCCCACAGCTACGGGTGAAACCATTCCGCTTTCTGAACTGGGTCAGTTCAGGAAAGAGAAGGAGGAGGACATCATTTTCACCAAGGACCTGCGCGGTGTCGAGTACGTGGTGGGCGAGATGGAAGGGCGACTGGGTGCGCCGATTTATGGCATGTTCGGGGTCGAAGACCTGATCAAGGAATACACCACTCCGGACGGCGCGCAGATGGAGACCATGCCGTGGACACTGCTCGGCCCACCCGATGATGACAACAAGTCCGGTTTTGAGTGGACCGGTGAGTGGACCGTGACCTACGAGACCTTCCGTGATATGGGACTGGCCTTCATGGCCGCGCTGGTATTGATCTACGGCCTGATCGTCTGGGAGTTCAGGAATTTCGCCCTGGCCGGTCTCATTATGTCACCGATCCCGGTGACCTTGATGGGGATCATCCCGGGCCACTGGATATTCGGTGCCGAGTTCACGGCGACGTCCATGATCGGGATGATTGCACTGGGCGGCATCATCGTGCGCCAGTCCATTCTTATCGTGGAGTTCGTCAAGCTCGAGGTGGCCAAGGGTCTCGAGGTCAGGGAGGCGGCCGTTAGAGGCGCCGAGCTCCGCATGCGGCCGATCTTTATCACCTCGCTGACCCTGATGGCCGGTGCATTTGCCATCCTCCAAGACCCGATCTTCAATGGCATGGCGATCAGCCTGCTGTTTGGGGCCGGTGTTGCCACGGTCATGGCCCTGCTGATCATCCCGCTCGGCTGTATCAGTGCCCGCAAGCAGTTCTATGTGGAAACGGCCGATGACGGCACAGTATCCGTGAGTCCGATGTTTGAACGTATTGAAAAGCCGGCACTGGAAAAGCACACCGCGGTGGCGGGCACACCGTTGTGGATGCGCCTTTATGGCGGCATCATTTCGGTATTCACCTGGCTGTTCTACATCGTGCGCGCGGTGTTCACCATGATCGCCATGGGCTTCAAGGGGATCCTGGGCAAATTCGGTCGCAGGGGCGGGACACCGCCGCCGCCACGTCAGCCTTCACCGGGCGGTGCACCACCACCGCCATCGGGTGGTGGGACACCCCCACCCCCGCGTGAACCCCCGCCAACGCCACCAAAACCGGTTGCGGGTAGCGGTACCCTGGAGCCGGCCGTCAGCAGCGCACCGGAGGCGGATGTCGGTAGTGTTCCCGAGCCGGCCGTCAGCAGCGCACCGAAGGCGGATGTCGGCAGTGTTCCCGAGCCGGCCGTCAGCAGCGCACCGAAGGCGGATGTCGGCAGTGCCCCCGAGCCGGCCGTCAGCAGCGCACCGAAGGCGGATGTCGGCAGTGCCCCCGAGCCGGCCGTCAGCAGCGCACCGGAGGCGGATATCGGCAGTGTTCCCGAGCCGGCCGTCAGTAGCGCACCGGTACAGGCAGTAACAACCGCGGACGACGCTGACGACTCGGGTGAAATACCCGAAACGGAGATCGTGACTGAAGCCCCGGAGGCGCTCGATGCCACTGATATGGATGAGGGGATTGCCAGGAAACGCCGCGGTATTCGTCTCAAACAGGATTTAAGCTAGGCTTAATATGTCAGCTTGGTAAACAGGTACTGAATAGGTGAACACAACCTCAAGGGAATTTTGATGAAGCCTCAGACTTTGAATGCAAATACATGCCTGCCACTTTTGCTGGTGCTGTCTGTCGGCAGTGTAGTCGCCGGTGAACAGGCCACGGACCAGCAACCGGTGCTGACGGATGCATCGGTCCCGGCCTCCACCTACAGTGATGACTGGGATCTGGTATCGGCCCCACCGCCCCTGGGCCCTTACGACGCGATCAATCTGGATCCGCGGGTCCCGGGGCAGAACCAGGTTGAGCCCATGCCGATCCCGGAGATCGGCAGCCCGGAGGTGTCGGTATCCCGGGCAACGGCACCCACCCTGGAAGGGGGAGGACCCGGCAGTACAGCGGGATCGGCCGGCGGCACGTCTGCCACGGCCAGCATGCCCACGCAGTCATCGGTCCCGCCACAGACCCCCTATGATTACCAGCCACAACCGTACACCCGGGAACAGCCGGCACATGCACAGGATAGACGTGATCAACAAGCGATCCCGCCGGGGCAGCCCGGTCAGCAAATCGTGCAGCGGCCGGAGACCCGTGTCTATGGGCCGACAGACTTCATGAATGCCCCGTACCCGAGTGCCGGCATTCCCGCGAACCGGCCACAGCCACCTGTCGCATCAGTGCAACAAAGAAGGCATGAACAGCGATCGCCATCGGGTTATTACCGGTCGCAAGATTACAGTCATCCGGCGACACGGCCGATGTATGGCTATCCATGGCCATCACGACGCCCCTCTTCAGGATATCCGGACGCCGGATATTCCCAATCACCCTGGCAAGCGGGAGGCCCGCGTGCTTCCGAGGAAGAGGTCCCGCCGCCATCAGTCTACAACAGGATGATGGCCGAGCCTCCACCCGCCAGATATGCGCCCCCGCCGGGCATGACACCCTACTATGGCGGGGGAAGATAGTTGAGCCATACAGTCCTATGCTCCGGGGTCGTCACTCAGGCAGATACACCTTGTTTGTATGGGCAACCATTATGTGTGTTGTGTTTATGCTAACCGCATGCGGTGATAATGAAACAATGGATAAATCGCCAGAAAAGACCGTCGCACCGAAGAAGCCTGAACCGGTTGTCAGAGAATGGTACCCGCGGCCCAAGCAGGCCCGGTCATTGCCTGATTATGTCCAGATGGCGCCCGCACTGGCGCCGCAGACAACACAGTCTCCCACTTACTACACGGTTCCTGCACAACAACCCCCGCCGGTGCAGCCGGCTTATGATCAGTCTCAATGGGGGCAGCAGTACCAGCCTCCGGGCGTTGCGCCATGGGGTCAGGCAGGGCAGCCACAAACAGCGGTTGCACCGCAGTCGCCAAATGTGCCTCAATATATCTATGTACCGCGCCCCTGGGGAGAATTCACACCGCCGCAGAAGAGCCAGCAACAGCCTGCAGCGCAACCACAGGCCGTACCTTATGGTACCTGGCCGGACTACGGGACAGGCGCCGGCAGCTGGGGTACGCCTGGAATTGTCCCGGGGTGGGGTACCGCTCCGTATGGCGGTTTGCCGACCCCGATGCTTCCGGGCGTTACCTGGTAGCAAAGATCTGCCGGGTTCGGCTGGGGTGACAGCCAGCCGCCCTGGTGAAAAGGTTTTTTCCCGGTCAGTCTTGTTACTGACTGGTTAAAAAGGTCTAGTCATGATTGCTCCCTGCATGGCTAACCTCCAGTAACAAGGGAGTTTATGTTTGTAAGTCGACTTGCAAGCAACAATAACTACGAGAGGTAATAACATGAATAAGTTAGGTAAAACTTTGTGTGCCGCCGCGATTGCCGGCGCTATGGCAGCCCCGTTCTCAACCGCCCATGCATGGTGGGGTGGTGGTGGTCCCTGGGGTGGTGACAACTGGGGTTCCGACTGGGGTCCCTTCGACGGCGACGGCTGGGGCGACATGGACTTCAGCATGAGCGGCGGTGGTCGTGGCAGCGGTTATGGCCGCGGTTGGCGGTTGGGGTGGTCCCTACGGCGGCTACGGTGGCTACGGTGGCTATCCCGGCTATGGTTATGGTGCCCCCTACGGCGCACCGGTAGCTCCGGCTGCTCCTGCTGCACCCGCTGCCAGCGGCCAGTAAGTAAAGCAGTAACATCGTGCGAGCCGACACAGGGATGTGTTCCGGCTCGCCTTCATTTCAGGACCAGGCATTTTCCTGTCCACTACTCAGACAGAGTCTAGATAATGCGATTCCAGCTGATTTTGTTCCTATCCGTTTTTTTATTTGCAAGTGCATACGCGCGAGCCGACGTGGAATTTTCCGCCGACGTGATCCAGAAAATCCCGCAACAGGATGACATGCATGGCAAGATCTTTGTAGGCAAAGACCGGATGCGCACCGAATTCAAGGTTAACGACCAGAGCATGATCCAGATTGTCGACACAGGCAGCCAGACTGCCTACATGCTCAACACCCAGAATCGCAGCTACATGCAGCGCAAGGCGGGACCCGATGACAAGCCGCCCGGCAACGGCACTATACAGGCCGATAATCCCTGCGCCGGTATGCCTGGCATCACCTGCAGGAAGCTGGGTACCGAAGAGGTGAACGGGCGGACCGCAGACAAATGGGAGTTCGAAAATACCACCCAGGCACAATCCGGGAAGATGCTCTACTGGCTTGACCGGGAGCGACTCATCCCGTTACGGCAGATGATGCCGGATGGTACTATCATCGAAATGCGCCTTGTTGGTAATGAAAAAATTAGTGGGCGTGATACCGAGAAATGGGAAATCAGCATGCAGCGGGTTGGCGGTCAGGGCAGGGTGTCTCACCAGTGGTTTGACCCCGAGCTCAATACAAACGTGCGCGAAGAACAGCCCGGTGGATATACACGTGAATTAACCAACATAATCGTTGGTGCGCAGCCTGACGAACTTTTTGCTGTGCCGGCGGGTTATGAGGAGATTGTCATTCCCCAGGATAACGACCCCGGGGAAGGCCGGTAACGTTGATTACTGCCGTCCAGCATGCCGGGCACAGCCAGATGCCTTTCTTTGCAGTCCCCCGTTAATTCAATTACGCTCAGCTTGTTGAGGGGGGAGATCGGGACAGCATATGATAACTGTCATCGCAAACCTGAAAGGCGGGTCCGGCAAGAGTACGGTTGCCTTCAATCTTGCCGTCTGGCTGGAGAAAAATGGAAGGTCGGTTGTAGGTTATGATCTTGATCCGCAATGCACCTTTAGTGATCTGGCCATGCTGCGCAAGGAGATGGGATACAAGCCGGATCTCGCTATTCATTCCGTCAGGGCTGTACTGAAGGAACAGTTGCTCTCCCATGCGGACCAGGAGGTCCTGGTTGACGTGGGCGCGGCGAACATGGCGGCGATGAAAGAGGCGCTGACAGCGGCAGACCGTATCGTGATACCGGTCCCGCCAAGCCAGGCTGACGTGTGGGCGACTCAGCGCTTTCTGCATATAATCGGTCCGGATCTCGATGCCATGAAGATTAATGGAAACCAGCAAACGCTGGCGTTTGTGAACCGTGCGGATACCAACAAGTCTATCCGCGAGACGCATGAAACCGAGGCCGCCCTGCGCATGCTGAGCGGTATCGATATTGTCCTTCCGCACCGCCTGCGCCTCAGGACCGGATTCCGCAGGTCTCTGAGTGAGGGGCTTACTGTTTTTGAAATGTGGCCGCGCGGCAAGGCGGCACAGGAGTTCAGGACACTGGCGGGGGCTTTATATCCCGATGTGGTCGGGAGTTCATAGGGAGTGAGTATGATGAATATCCTTGCGAAAATTATCAGCCATGGCTTCGCGGTCGCCGTTGTTGCCTTGCTGGCTGTTGGATTCATATACCGGGGCGATCTGTTTCCCGAAATGCAGCTGCCTGACTTTCTGAGTCCGGACTCGGAAACGGTAGCCGAGTCCGATGATGATGTCGGTGTGGGCGCGGATGAACCTGCCGCCATGGTCGAAGCGGGTGCCGCAACCCAACAGGCGGAGGCTGCTGGCGAAGAGCCAATGATCACTGCGACGAAAGATGTTGAGCCGGAGAGTGAGGCGCCTGTTGCCGCTATGGCTGGTGATGTCAGACCGGCAGAAGAAGCTGCCGGGACTGCACCCATGGCCGAGTCCGGCGTGGCGAAGCCGCCGTCTGCGGATGTCGAGGAAGCCGTCGAAGAAGTCGCAGAACTGGCCGGGCAGGTCATTCGTCCGGCGGATACCGGCATGCCAGCGCCTGCTGTCACGGCAGAGGCAACGCCGGAGCAGCCTGTGGATACGGCTGCCCCTGAGCTGATAGAACCTGTCGAGACTGCGCCTGCTGTAGCAGATACTGTTGAGATTGCCGCTGGAGCGGTCAAATCCGCAGAGGCTTTGTCACGGGACCTTGCGCCCGAAACGGGCATGAGCGTGACCCCGTACGAACCGGCACCGGCTGCCCCGGTGAAAAGTCCGCTGGAGACGACGGCACCGGTAGAAGGACTGCCCGTGACCATTGCATCCGAACCGGCACCGGCTGCCCAGGTGGAAAGTCCGCTGGAGACGACGGCACCGGCAGAGGGACTGCCCGAGACCATTGCATCCGAAGCGGCACCGGCTGCCCCGGTGGAAAGTCCGCTGAAGACGACGGCGCCGGCAGAGGGACTGCCCGAGGCAATTGCATCCGAAGCGGAAGAGGCTGTTACGGAAGCCTTGCCAGCGCCAGCGGCTGATACTGGCCAGGAACCTGTCCCCAGCCCGATGAAGCAGCAGACCGTGGAGCCGGTCAAACCCGATACACCAGCAACGGCGCCGATGCTGGCGGTGGAAGAGGCTGAAGCGGTGACAAAGGCGCCGGCGGCCGAAGCGCCAGAAATGGTTGCCGCTGCAGCACCTGCTACCGGCAGCGCTGCAGCCACCAGGATCCACCCGTATCAATTGCTGGCATCCGCACGCGAGGCGTACTGGTTGCATGATTACGACAGGGCGGAATCGATTTACCGTGAATTGACCGTGCTGGAGCCTGATAATCCGGACTGGTACGGGGAACTTGGCAATATGTTTTTCTCACTGGGCAAATGGGATGAATCGGCTTCCGCCTACTTTGATGCAGGGACCCGCCTGGTCCGGGCAGGGCGTCTTGCCCGGGCAGGCGAGCTCGTCAATGTCATCCGTGGCCTGGACGGGTCGCAGGCAGAGGAACTCGAGAAGATGATTCATGATGCAGACGAATCCGTGAATCAGTAACACATACCTAAATAGCTGGAGGAGCTAATGTTCAAAATAATCTGGAATCTGCTAGCACTTATCGGACTTGTTATCGTGGCCGGGCTGATCACCGTGTTTGTGCAACACGGAGAGGGTGTCAGTAACCTGCGTGATTTTGATGGAAAGGCCCCGCAAGTCTATATGGATATGGCCAAGTCACTGCTTGCATCGGGTAATGCTGCCGAAGCGACGATATGGAAAGTCCCGGTGGAAGACGGGCTGAGTGTTGAGGACGTCGAGGACACGCTGCGATTCGTCGCCAACGAGCATAACATCAAGAATGTAGGTGAGCTGCCCCTGTCAGCACAGGTTGAAGCCATGACCGGCAAGAAACAACGCTTCCTGAAAATCTACATGTTCTGTAATCCCCTGACTGCGGCGCAGATGGTTGAATACTCCGATGCCTTCTCGGCGTATCTCCCGTGCCGGGTGTCATTGATAGAAGACAGTGACGGAAAACTCTGGCTGTATACACTGAACATGGACATGATGATCCATGGGGGCAAGACCCTGCCGGATGACCTCAAAGCCGAAGCCAATGGAGTCAAGGACACCATTCTTGACATCATGAACCGGGGTGCTAAAGGCGAGTTCTAGTCGTATAAGACGGCAAAAGTCTATTTGTTGGAGGACCCATGAACCTGATCGGCGGCATTCGTCCCTGACAGGGTGATGATTATTGATGCCGTATTGAGAACGAGTAATCTGGTTCACGTATAGTAATAATACTAACAACCCTGGCCTGCAGGAATCTTTCATGAGCAGTGCAGGAAAGACAATAAAGCAACGGCTGAAAAGCCTGGAGCAGCACCTGAAACAGGAGAATCCTGTACTGGTGTCTGCTGTGCAAAGCTACCGTCAACTCGATCAGGTTGGCCGGGCGCTCGGAATGCTCGACTCCGACCAGTCATTTGCCACCCAGATCTCGTGGTGGCCCATGATATCGGTTCTGGGTACGTTTTCGGCCGGCAAGTCGACCTTTATCAATCATTTTCTCGGCGCCGCCTTGCAGCCGACAGGCAACCAGGCCGTCGATGATAAATTCACGGTCATCTGTATTGGCAGTGAGCACCCGTCGCAATCACTCCCCGGCGTCGCACTTGATGCCGATCCACGCTTTCCGTTCTATCAGATCAGTAACGAGCTGGAGAAGGTCGCAAAGGGCGAAGGAAGGCGCGTTGACACCTATCTGCAGTTGAAGACCTGTCCCAGCGAGAAACTGCGCGGTCGGATCATTATCGACTCGCCGGGTTTCGATGCGGATTCCCAGCGCACCGCTACTCTGCGACTCACCGACCATATTATCGACCTGTCTGACCTGGTGCTGGTTTTCTTTGATGCCCGTCATCCCGAACCGGGTGCAATGCGCGATACCCTGGCGCACCTGGTGGGTGACACCATTCATCGTGCGGATGCTACCAAGTTTGTCTATATCCTCAACCAGATGGACACCACTGCCCGCGAGGACAATCCGGAGGCGGTTGTCGGCGCCTGGCAGCGCGCCCTGGCGCAGGAGGGGCTCACGGCAGGTCGCTTCTACTGTATCTATAACCCGGACGTGGCCGTGCCTATCGAAGACGATGCACTGCGAAAACGCTACGAGTCCAAGCGCGATCATGATCTGACCGAGATCCACGAAAGGATTGAACGTGTCGGCGTGGAACGCGCCTATCGCATCATCGGGGCACTGGAAAAAATGGCCCGACACATCGAAGATAAGGTCGTGCCACGCCTGCGCGAGTTCAAGTCGCGCTGGCGCAAAGGGGTCCTGTGGGGTGATGCTGTCATTCTTGGCGGATTCGTATTTGTGGCTGCTGCAGTCACACAGTGGCTGGGTCTCCGTGCAGACTGGCGCTGGATTACACCTGACTGGTGGCAGGGTTCCACAAGTGATGTTGTCCTGGGGCTGCTCCTGCTGCTTGTGGCTGCCGGACTGCTGGTTTACCTGCACTTCAAAGTACGCCGCCTGGCGGCCGGACGTGTCCTCAGGCAACTGGAAGCCAGGTTCGCCCCGGGCCCGGAGCGGGATCGCCTGCGTGCTGCCTTCCTGCACAACATCCGGCCATGGCGCAGTATCTTCAGGACGAACCCGGTTGGCTGGGGGCGATATACCCGCAAGCGCCTGCACAAGGTGATTTCCGAGGCAAATGAGTATGTGCAGATCCTGAATGACCGGTTCACTGATCCTTCCGGCCAGGAGGGACTACAGGTAGCGGAAGAACAGTCTCCGGCGGTGATATCCAAGTCTGCTGAGAACCGGCCACAGGCCACGGATTCCGGGTGATCCTGATGATGTTTGCCCGGACATTCCCCGAGTCAGGCGTGGCCAAGCCTTGAAATTCACTGCAATTGATACAGATCAATAGTAGCCGTGTTGCAATAAAGGATAATTATCTGCCAATATACAGTATTAATAAAAACTGAATGACCGCTGTTTCCGATTTGAATTGAGGCTTTCCTGCCATCTATCCAACGGGGTCGCGTCAGACGGATAATTCATCCGGGCTTGCTACTGCCTGGTACCGAGCTGTAGAGGAGAACATCACATTGTTGAATTCCAGTAGTCCTGACAACGCCCGCCGCCTGGATGCATCGCTCCTGGATGGTGTACGTACCCACCTTGGCTCGCGGGTTATCGGGCAGCGCGACCTCATCGACAGCATGCTGATCTGTCTGTTGAGTGAAGGCCACCTGCTGGTGGAGGGGATGCCCGGCCTGGCAAAGACGACCGCCGTGAAGGCGCTTGCGGAGGCCATAGAGGGTGATTTCCACCGAATCCAGTTCACCCCCGACCTGTTGCCGTCCGACCTGATCGGGACCGATATCTACCGTCATGAAAAGGGGGAATTCGAATTCCGCGCCGGCCCCCTGTTTCACAATTTGCTGCTGGCGGACGAGGTCAACCGCTCTCCGGCCAAGGTGCAGTCAGCATTACTCGAGGCCATGGGGGAATATCAGGTCACGGTAGGACTGAAGACCTACGCGATGCCGAAGCTGTTTATGGTCCTCGCCACCCAGAACCCGATAGAGCAGGAGGGTACCTACCACCTGCCCGAGGCCCAGCTGGACCGTTTCCTGATGCATGTCTGGGTTGACTATCCGAACGCCGAAGAGGAACTCGCCATCCTGGAACTCGACAGTCAACAGCTGCTGAGTCAACCCGCGCCACCGGCTAACGTATTATCCCAGCAGCAGTTGTTCTCGGTTCGTGAGGACATCGCCAAGCTCTACCTTGATCCCAAATTGAACAACTACATCGTCGATCTCGTCCAGGCCAGCCGCAAACCCGAGGCCTATGACAAAGACCTCAACCGCTGGTGCCGGTTCGGGGCTTCGCCACGTGCCACTATCGCTCTGGCACGCTGCGCCCGCGCCCGTGCTTGGCTGGATGGCGACGAATTCGTGGCTCCCCACCATATCCAGGCCGTGGCCCCGGATGTATTGCGGCATCGGGTGCTGCTGACCTTTGAAGCCGAGGCGGAAGGCGTGACCAGCAACGATTTTGCCAAGCGCTTGCTGGAGGTTGTGGCAATTCCGTGATTTCGACAGTTGTTGCCCGAGCAAGGCGTGGGTCCCCGTCTTTTCTCCACTGTGTCATGAGACGGTAACAGGGTAATGATTCTTTATCCGCGGCTCGATGATCTTCTGGAACTGCGCCACCAGGCCCGTACCCTGGGCGTCGCCGCTCACCACCTCGTCAATTCCACATTCAGCGGCTTGTACGCCTCGGTGTTCCGAGGCACCGGTCTGGATTTCGATGAGGTGCGCGAATACCGCGAGGGTGACGATATCCGCAACATGGACTGGCTGGTCACTGCCCGTACCGGTACCCCGCACCTGAAGGTATTTCGGGAAGAGCGCCAACGCAGCGTTATTCTTTGTGTCGACACCGGTCCCCACATGAGTTTCGGTACCCGCGGGACCTTCAAATCCATCCAGGCCGCACGTACTGCCGCGCTGATCGGATGGGCGGCGAGCAAACAGCACGACAGGGTGGGCGGTGTGCTGTTCGGCAATCCGGCCACCGGTACCCAGTATCACCGGGCGACTGCCGGACGCCGCAGCCTGTGGCGGCTATTGCGGGAACTGACCAAGCCGGCTGAACACGGCGAGACCGACGAGAACCAGTTGCTGTTGGCGTTACAGCACCTGGATTCAGGCAGTACGACCGGGTCACTGATTTTTGTCATCGCTGCCATCAACCAGGTTTCCATCGGGCTGGAACGCACCCTGGGCAGTCTGCGGCAGCGACACGATGTCATATTGCTCCCCATCGATGACCCGGCAGACCGTGACCTGCCGAGTATCGGCCCGGTGATTTTTACCAATGCCGTTGGTGAGTTGCTGGAAGTCGACACAGACGATGAAGCCGGCCGACGAGCCTTTCGTGAGGACTGGGAGACGCGTCGCACCGAGGTCCAGCAGATGGCCTACCGCCTGGGGATTGGTTTTATTCCGATCAGAACGGACGAGGACGTGCATGATGCGCTCACGGCAGGCCTGCAGCGTTATGTCGGTGGCCGGGTATGACACCAGTGGAATCGCTTTCCGATACGCTACGCGATATTCATGGTCTTGATGCCGTTCCATGGTGGCCGCTTGCCGTCGGCTGGTGGTACGTCATCGCCTTCATTATTTTCATCGCAGTCGTAACCGCCAGCAGCTACTGGTTGATGCGCTACGCACCCTGGCTGGGGTGGCGGCGTGATGCCTACCGTCAGCTGCGTGCCCTGAAAAAGGCATTGCCCGGTGAAGACTCCAGGGTGGTGGCCAGCAGGCTGTCGGAGTTGTTGCGACGTATCGCGATGGCACGCAGCGGCCGCAGGACTGCCGCCGGGCTCACGGGGGATAACTGGCTGCACTGGCTGGCACAGCAGGACAGCTCAAACTTCGACTGGAAACGTCGGGGCACGGTGTTGCTGCGGGCACCCTACATGCCGCCGGCCATGGCAGTCGAACGCGCTGAACTGGCTGCCCTGATCCGTGCAGCGATGCGCTGGATTGATGCCACCCAACCCTCACGCACGGGTGCGGGGCTCGCTACACTAAGGTCGCTGTTCTCCACTGTGACCGGGAAAGGCGGATCGGCCCGTGTTTAGTTTTCACTGGCCCTGGTTTGCCGTTCTGCTGCCACTGCCGCTGCTGGTCTGGCGGTTCTGGCCGCGTAAACGCAATGCGGCGGATTTTCAGGATCATGGCGAAGGCGCTACTCTGCTGCACCCGGCGCTTGGCCGCCTGGCATCTACCTTCCTGACCTCCCGTTCACTCACCCACATGGGCAGCCTGCAACAGTTCATCATGCTGGCGCTGCTGTGGGTGTCCCTGATCGTGGCACTGATGCGGCCCCAATGGCTGGAACCCTACACGGAGGTACGAACCGAGGGTTATGACCTGATGCTGGCCGTGGATACATCGCGCTCCATGGAAGCGCTGGACTTCAGCGTCGACAACCGTCAGGTCACACGGATGGCGGTTATCAAGGGTGTGCTGGGCCGGTTCATAAAGGCACGCGAGGGTGACCGTATCGGGATGGTCGTATTCGGCAGCCAGGTATACGTGCTCTCGCCAATGACCCTGGACGTGCAGGCGGTTCATGTGCTGGTCGACAGCATCGTTGCACGTATGGCCGGTGACGGGACGGCGATCGGTGACGCCATCGGGCTGAGTGTCAAGAAACTGCGTGAACGGCCCGAGGGGTCGAGAGTCCTGATACTGGTTACGGATGGTGAAAACACCGAGGGCAGCCTGCCGCCAAAGCTGGCCGCACAACTGGCGGCCCAAGAGGGCATTCGTATCTACACTATCGGAGTCGGTAGCAAGGGGCTGGTGCCCTTTTTCGAGAACGGCCAGCTGACCAAGGTGAAGATGGAGATCGACGAAGATCTGCTCACAGAGATCGCCAGTTTGACCGGTGGCGCGTATTTCCGGGCAACCGACACGGATGCCCTGGAAAAGATCTACCAGCGTATCGATGCCCTGGAAAAGACCCAGGCAGAGTCGCGTACCGTAATGCTGCCACAGCCACTCTATCGCTGGCCCCTGGGACTGGCGCTGCTCATTCTGCTGCTGCTTGGCCTGTTCCCAGACGGCATTCCGCGTGACCTGCTGCAGGCCGGTGCCCGTGGATAGCATAATTTCAGGATTTCATTTTTCCGAACCAGCCTGGCTGTGGACCTTGCTGCTGTGTGTGCCAGTCGCATTGTGGTTACTGGTTATGCCCCGCTTCAGCAATAACGACCGCCTGCGCAATTATGCCGATACCCACCTGCTGCCCTACCTGATAGGGCGCTCCGAAGTTACACCGGGCAAGCGCTGGAAGCGGTTTATCCGTTGGATTGGAATCTGGGTGTTGCTGGTACTGGCTATGGCCGGACCGCGCTGGGACTACCGTGACGAACAATTATTCAAGCCGGGCAGCAACCTGCTTGTGCTGTTCGATATATCGCGCTCGATGAATGTGGCTGATGTACGGCCAGACCGCCTGTCCCGGGCGCGCCAGGAACTTGAGGATCTGCTGGACCAGAATCGGGGCGTGCGAATCGGACTGATCGCGTTCGCATCGATCGGCCATGTGGTGTCACCCATCACCGAGGACATGAACAGTGTCCGCCGGGTATTGTCGGCACTCGATCCCGGCCTGGTCCGTCTCCAGGGCAGCCGGCTGTCCTTTGCACTGGAGCGTGCCGAGCAGTTGCTGGTCGGGCAGCCTGAAGGTAGCAGCAATTCGCTGCTGGTTATTACCGATGGTGATTACGACGAAGAGGGCCTTGTCAAGCGGCTCAGCAATCTCGCAAGCAACGGGGTACGTGTCCATATACTGGGAATCGGTACACCAGAAGGTGACTCTGTTCCGGGGTCGCGGCCCAACAGCCGATGGTTGACTCAACCGGACGGTAAGCCTGTTGTATCACCTCTCAATGAAAAACTGCTGCGGGACCTGGCGACCGCCGGTGGCGGTATCTATCAGCGTGCCGACTACCGGGACAAGGATACAGCGAGGATTCTTGCCCAGGTCAAGGCCCAGGCCTTGCCCAATGCCGAGACCGATGAACGAACGCGTGTCTGGAATGAGCGTTTCTACTGGCTGGCGGGAGTGGCCCTGTTGTTGCTCCTGCCGTTGTTCCGTCGCAGCCTGCCGAGCTACAGGCCCACAGACTGATGCAGCTTAAACCCCACAACAGGTATTCGTTAATTCCGGTGCGCACCCTGTGGTCCGGTCTGCTGTATGTGTTGCTGCTAACGCCAGGCGCGCCGAGTACCGTGCAGGCGGCCTGGTTCAAGAACTCCGAACAGGAGGCATTACAGAAATACGAGGACGGTGAATACACAGTAGCAGCCGAGAAGTTTTCTGATTCCTACCGGCGCGGTGTTGCCCTGTATCGGGACGGCCGTTATACCGACGCCGAGGAGGCCTTCGCCAGCGTGGAGCGCGAGGACGTCAAGGCGGATGCCCTGTACAACCTCGGCAATTCCCGTTTCAAACGCAGTGACTATGAAGGGGCAGTCGACGCCTACCAGGAATCGTTACAGCTGCGCGCCACTGATGAAGATACCCTGCACAACCTGTCGCTGGCGAAGAAGATGGTCGAGCAATACTCGACCGGTGAATTGAAGGAGGAGCAAGTCGAGGAGGAGGCGCCGGAAAAGGAACCGGAGGATCCGGAACAACAGCAGGAAGACGAGCAGCAGGAACAACAGGAACAACAGGAACAACAGGAACAACAGGAACAGCAGGAACAGCAGGAACAGCAGGAACAGCAGGAACAGCAGGAACAGCAGGAACAGCAGGAGTCGGAGGAATCCTCGGGCGAGCAGCAGCAGGAGTCGGAGGAATCCTCGGGCGAGCAGCAGCAGGAATCGGAGGAATCCTCGGGCGAGCAGCAGCAGGAGTCGGAGGAATCCTCGGGCGAGCAGCAGCAGGAGTCGGAGGAGTCCTCGGGCGAGCAGCAGCAGGAATCGGAGGAGTCCTCGGGCGAGCAGCAGCAGGAGTCGGAGGAGTCCTCGGGCGAGCAGGACCAGGACGCGGAGGGCAAGAGTGGCCAGCAGGAGGCCGAGGGCGAGACCGGCGAGCAGGATATGGAGGCCGAGGGCGAGACCGGTGAGCAGGATATGGAGGCGCAGGGCGAGACCGGCGAGCAGGATATGGAGGCCGAGGGCGAGACCGGTGAGCAGGATATGGAGGCCGAGGGCGAGACCGGTGAGCAGGATATGGAGGCCGAGGGCGAGACCGGCGAGCAGGATATGGAGGCCGAGGGCGAGACCGGTGAGCAGGATATGGAGGCCGAGGGCGAGACCGGAGGGCGAGACCGGCGAGCAGGATATGGAGGCCGAGGGCGAGACCGGCGAGCAGGATATGGAGGCCGAGGGCCGGGGTGTCCAGCAGGAGACCGAATCCGAGGCCGGTAGCGAGGAAAAACAGGAAGATAAGGGCGAAACCGGCATGCGCGCAGAACAAAAAGATGATAATGTACCCATAGATCAAAATGATGATGGGGCAGAACCTCGGGAAGAGGGGGATGCCGGCAGTTCCCTGGATCTGTCGGGCGGCACGGCTGACAAGCCCGACGCACTCACCGAGGAGGATGCGGCGGCAAGTCAGGCCGTTGACCAGTTCGACCAGATGGAAACCGGGCTGGGCGAAGATGACCTGGAAGCATCTTCTGAAGGTTTGCCGGATACCGACGGTATTCCAGGTTCAGGTATTCCCATGATCATGCTGGAACAATGGCTGGAACGTATTGAAGGTGATCCGGCCTACCTGCTGCGTAATCAGTTCATGATCGAGGAACAGCAGGCAATGGAACGATATGGCCGCCGTTTGGTGGAGACCCGGCCATGGTGAGTGGCGCAGCAGTCGAATACTGAAACTGAACCGGGAGTAAAGATTTGCGTAAAATTAATACATCAAGGTTATGCATTATCTGTTTATTGAGTGGTTTCCTATCCGGTATCTCCCAGACAACCGCCGCTTTTTCCTTCGGCAACTCCAGCCAGCAACCCGGCAACACTTCACGCACCACCGAAAACAGGCCCTGGGGTAACGTCGGGTCCTTCAAACCCGCACCCATGTATGAACAACAGCAGCCTGCCGGCGGCCCCGGATATTATCCCGGTGCAGCTCCGGGCAGTGTCTGGCCGGCAGCGCCGAATTCGCGCTCACCTTATGGTCCGCAGGTATCCGCAGACGGTTCCTCGAGGCCGCCGCATGTCGAGGTCGAACTGGGTTCCAAATGGCCCTACGAACAGCAGAATGTCATTTTTACGGTGCGGGTGGTCAGCAACGAAAATCTCAAGACGCTGGATACCATTCTGCCGACTATCGACGGGGCGCTCATTGAGAAGGTCGATGGACCTGTCGCGAGCCTGCGTAAGGACAAACGCAGTGGTGCACAGGAGATCGTCAACGAATACCGGTTCATGCTCACACCACTGAGGTCAGGTGAGATCATCGTCCCCGAGATTCAATTCAAGGGCAATTATGACACCAGCAATCAGCGTCGCGGGATGCGAAATATGCCCCGTCCCGCCAGTGGTGAATCCTTTATCATTGCGGCTGATTCTCCGGTAAAACTGCGGGTAAAGTCGGCTGATCCGTCGGTTAATCCCTGGTTACCCTTGCACAGTCTGAAGCTGCAGTCGGACCTGAAGCAGGAACACGCCGTCAAGGAGGGTACGCCGGTCAGTCTCACACTCGAGTTGACAGCACAGGGTGCCCTGGGCAGTCAACTGCCTTCGCTTGAACGACAACTGGCAAGTCCCGACTACCGTGTCTATCGTGATTCAGTCAGCGTCAACAACGGCATCTCAAATGATGGCCGCTACCTGATCGGGAGTCGCACGGAGACCTATACCCTCATTCCCCTGAAGGATGGCTGGATTGACCTGCCCAGTATAAAGGTCGCTTGGTGGGATTTATCTACGGATACACCCAGGGTGGCCGAGCTGGTCGGGTATGACAACGAGGGCCCGGTACAGACAGGTTCGCGGTCGAAGGGGCCACGCGAAGGTGCGTCCTATCCCGTATATTTCTGGTTTCCGCTGATGGTCACCCTGGGACTGGTCCTGGGCTACTGGCTGGGCGCCTGGGCACGGACACGCCCGCTGCTCAAATGGGCCGGCCACAAGGCCAACACCGTACTGGTTTTGATAAAACGTCAGGCCGTGAAACATGCACGGAAGGTTCATCTGAAGCTATCGCCCGTCAGTTACCTGAACAAGCTGCGGATGGGACTGGCGGCTGTTTTGCCTGCACGCGCCAAGATCTGGATGTGCACCCGCTGTGCGCAGCGTGAGGATGATCCGGATGCCTGGTGCCAGGAGTTCAAGAGCCGCGTCTGCCAGCACCTGAATATCACCTCGCAGACGCCGCTGCCGGTCATCGCCGAGAAGCTCATCGAGGCCAACCCCCAGGTGGACCCGGTACGTATGCGCGCTCTGATCCAGTCGCTGGACGGTGCGATCTATGGTTCCAAACCCATCGACTTCCAGGTCTGGAAGAAGGACTTCGGTAACCAGCTGCGGCCGCGCGCGCACCTGCGCCGCTATCGTCGCTATCGACGGATGCAATCGTCACTGCCCGAGTTGAACCCGCGCTCGGCATAAGCAATACTGTTTCCTGTTTAATTATTTCCTGGAGCAACTCTGGTTGAGGCCGGTCAGTGCAGTATCCCCTATCTGCACGCGTTTTCATTGAATGGACAAGCAGTCACAGGAACGCCTGGACCGGTTGTTACAGAACCGATCCGATAAGGAAAACGTCCTGCTCGCCAAGGCGGCACAATGGGCGGTCGATTCACACCACGGTCAGCAGCGCGCCTCCGGCGAACCCTACCACCACCACGTGCTCGCAGTCGCGGAGATCCTCAATGATCTGAAGCTGGACTACGAGACCCTGGCGGCGGCGATGTTGCATGACGTGGTGGAAGATACGGAGCTCACACTGGAGGACGTGAAGTCCGAATTCGGCCCCGTGATCGCCGGCCTGGTGGACGGCGTCACCAAGATGGAAAAGATCGGGGAATTCCAGGACCTCACCCAGGCCGGTGTCAGGGAACACCACCAGGCTGAGAGTCTGCGCAAGTTGCTGCTGGCCATGGCCGAGGATGTGCGCGTGGTGTTGATCAAGCTGGCCGATCGACTGCACAACATGCGTACCCTCAAACACCTGGACCCCGCGCGCCAGCGGCGTATCGCCCGCGAGACCCTGGCTATTTACGCACCCCTCGCCAATCGCCTGGGTATCTGGCAGATCAAGTGGGAACTGGAGGACCTGTCGCTGCGCTACCTGGAGCCAGAGGCCTACAATTCCCTGGTGACCCAGCTCAACGAGACACGGGAGGATCGCCAATGCTATATCGAGGAGGTCATCGCGATACTGGATGCCGAGATGAAGAAGGCCGGCATCAAGGCGTCCATAAGTGGCCGCCCGAAACACATCAACAGCATCTGGCGCAAGATGCAGCGCAAGCACCTCGACTTTGAGCAGATCTTCGACATGCGCGCGGTCCGTATCCTGGTCCCGGAGGAGAAGGACTGTTATGCCGCACTCGGCGTGGTGCACGGCCTGTGGCGTCACATCCCCAGGGAGTTCGACGACTACATCGCCAACCCCAAGGAGAACCTGTACCGCTCGCTACATACAGCGGTGATCGGCCCCGAGGGCCGCACGCTGGAGGTCCAGATCCGCACCGAGGAGATGCACCGCCATGCCGAGCTGGGCGTCGCGGCCCACTGGCGTTACAAGGAGGGTGGGCGTTTCGATCCCGGCTACGAGGAAAAGATCTCCTGGTTGCGGCAATTGCTGGAGTGGAGGGAGGAGGAGCGCACGGCGATCGACTTCGTTGACCGCTTCAAGTCCGAGGCCTTCCAGGAGCGGGTCTACGTCCTGACCCCGCAGGCCAAGATCATCGACCTGCCGCAGGGTGCCACACCGCTTGATTTCGCCTACGAGGTACACACCGAGGTAGGCCACCGCTGCCGTGGCGCCAAGGTCAACGGCCGCATCGTGCCGCTGACATACGAACTCCAAAACGGCGAGCAGGTCGAGGTGCTGACCGCGCGCCAGGGGGTGCCGAGTCGGGATTGGCTGAATCCGCACCTGGGCTATATCAAGACATCGCGTGCCCGCGCGCGGGTACGCTCCTGGTTCAAACAACAGGACCACCAGCAGAATGTCAGTGCCGGTCGTGCCATCCTCGACCGTGAGCTGCATCGACTCAATGTCACCGGCCTTTCGATCGAGAAACTTGCCACGCGTCTCAAGTGTCAGCAGATCGACGACCTGCTGGCGGCACTCGGACGCGGGGACATCAATACTGGTCAGCTGGCCAATGCCGTGAATGATCAACTGCCGAGTCCGGAGGTGCGCGAGGTGGAACTGCCCCGCGCAGCGCGAAAGAAGCGAGCAGTCACTCCGGGGGGGGTCAAGATTCTGGGCGTTGGCAACCTGCTGACAACGACGGCGCGCTGCTGCCACCCGGTACCGAATGACCCCATCGTGGGTTATATCACCCGTGGCCGTGGCGTTACCATTCACCGCCAGGATTGCGGCAACATCCTGCGCATTCAGGGCGAGGACCGCGACCGTCTCATCGAGGTGGAATGGGGGTTGCCGTCGGATCAAGGGTACCAGGCCGATATCTCGATCGAGGCCTATGACAGACCGGGCCTGTTGCGTGACATCACGGCCGTGCTGGCCAATGAAAAGATCAACCTCAGCGGTGTGCAAACCCTGACCGACGACAGCGACGGCATAGCGCGCATGAATCTGACGGTGGAGATCGCCGATATTGGCCAGCTGAGCCGTGTATTGACGCAGATCGGTCAACTTCAGAACGTGGTTGAGGCGCGGCGCAGGGTGTAAAGCTCATCTGTGGATAGGTCTCACCGCAGAGACGCACGACTGCAGGGAGAAGGTGAGACCGGGAACCGGTCGAGAGGCTGGCCTGGGCCATGCAGGAGGTAGAGCACCAACAGGAGGCGCTCTAGGCGACACATGGAGCAGTTACCGAGAGGATGCAGATAAAAACTTATTCGTTAATAAAAGATTCTATTTATTCGACACAGGCGGGAATTATTGACAGCTTCGATGCATTTGAAATTACTGACTTCACAACACAACTGACAGGACTGTATTTTTTATCGAAGTATTTTACGAATTTGATGCGATTTTGATCTTCTCTGCGCTCTTTTGAAAACTGTATGGCGTCCCGGAGAGGATTCGAACCTCCGACCTAGCGCTTAGGAGGCGCTTGCTCTATCCAGCTGAGCTACCGGGACCCTGTTGCGGGTAATCGAAAAAGGCCAGACTCGCGTCTGGCCAGTGTATTTGGTGGAGCCGAGGAGGATCGAACTCCCGACCTTCGCATTGCGAACGCGACGCTCTCCCAGCTGAGCTACGGCCCCGTAGGTTCAATAGGCTATAAATGAATAGCCATAAGCTGGTGTGATTCTATCACTGAGGCCGCCGTTGCTTCCACACGCGCTGAAAAGCATTACAGCCAGAGATCCCTGCGCCACTGCGTAAGGCAGGGGAAACCGGAAGGAGTGCGGGTGGCTATGAGCGAACTTGCTTGGGCCTGGAAAGCGCTGCCTCGATATCGATCACCTTGATGACGATCTGCGGAATGTTGACGACGTAGGCATCTTCATACAGCAAGGTCCGAATTTTATTGATTCGTTTACTGTCAATTTCGGGACTTTCGGTTAATTGGTCAAGCATAGCGGGTCCAGGTTGTCTTATTGAATTATCTCACTTGGTGTCATTGTCTAGCGTTCATACCTGACACAATTAATTTATCGTCATGGGGGGTAGGGAGTTTAGCCGCTTTTTGTGGTGTGGTGCACAAAGCGACAATCCCATGACGCATGTGTCTGGTTCAAGGTATTGTCAGCCTTGCCGATATCATTGTGTTAAAGCTGAATACGCCAGGTCGCAGGCTGCACCCCACTCACACAAGTGTGCTCATAGGCGGTGCAACCTTGCATGCTTAAACGCCGTAGTTTTCGGAATCACTGTAAATACAGACGGCTAATCACGCGGCGGGAAATTTCTAGCGTGGCTGTTATAATGCTGGTCAGTAGTGATAATTAGAATCCTTATATTCATGTCCATTTGATGTAATAAAAGTACTAAAATACAATTGCCTGGGGCGTAATGACGTAATTTTGACGCAATTACGATACACTGGGTAATATTCGCTTGTAGGATTAATAAAAAGCATTAAACTAGCAGGGTATTTCGGCCCGATCCGACAAGATAATTCCTCAGGTAAATCAAATGCTCAACGACCCCAAAGTCCTGGTAATCGAAGCGGACAAGGATAACGGGAATGAACTGCGAGCGGTTCTCAAGTTCATCAATTATTCACCCGTTTATGTCGATGACTGCGCGCAGTGGCGAGAGGCGATCGAGGAGACGGGGGACACCCTGGCGGTCATAGTGGGGACGTGCAGGGCAGAGGGTATGCTTGCCACACTACTGAATGAAATTCACCAATACAATGAACACCTTCCAATTTACCTGCTGGCCGAAAAGGGCAAGGAACCCACAGTCACCATTGATACCGGATCCTGCATTCTCGGGCGCCTGGATATTCCGCCAAACTATGTCCAACTGACCAGCGCCATGCACCAGGCCGAGGTTTATGCGGATTCGCACGGTGGCACTGAACCCGCGCAGCGGCCAGTCGACCTGTTCCGCAGCCTGGTTGGCAGCAGTCGCGCCGTCCAGAACGTCAGGAAAATGATGGAACAGGTCGCCGACAGCGATGCGATTGTCCTGATCCTGGGCGAGTCGGGTACCGGCAAGGAGGTCGTGGCCCGCAACCTGCATTACCATTCATCACGACGGGGCAGCCCGTTCGTGCCGGTGAATTGCGGGGCAATACCCGGCGACCTGCTTGAATCCGAACTCTTCGGGCATGAAAAGGGGGCCTTTACCGGCGCCATCAGTGCGCGCGAAGGTCGTTTTGAAATGGCCGAGGGCGGTACCCTTTTCCTCGACGAGATCGGCGATATGAGTCTTGCCATGCAGGTCAAGATCCTGAGGGTACTGCAGGAACGTACCTTCGAGCGGGTCGGGTCCAACAAGAGTATCACCGCCAATGTGAGAATAATCGCCGCGACTCATCGTGATCTCGAAAACGCGATCAGCGACGGTGAGTTTCGCGAGGACCTGTACTACCGACTCAACGTCTTTCCCATCGAGATGCCGCCATTGCGGGACCGTGTTGAAGACATTCCACTACTGGTTAACGAACTGGTGCGGCGTATCGAACATGAGAAACGCGGTTCGGTCCGGCTGTCACCGGGTGCCATCTATGCCCTGTGCCAGTACAACTGGCCGGGAAATGTTCGCGAACTCGCCAACCTGGTTGAACGTCTGGCGATCCTTCACCCCTACGGCGTGGTTGAAGCCCGTGATCTTCCCGAGAAATTCAGGATCGACGACGAGGATCTCGACCCGGAATTGCTTGGGGATGCGCTGATCGGTTCACCGCTTACCTCGGATGACCTGGATCCAAGGCTGCCGCGTGACGGACTCAACCTCAAGGAGCACCTCAGTAGCCTCGAAGTCAGTTACATCAAACAGGCGCTGGAAGACTCGGGCGGTGTGGTGGCGCATGCAGCAAAACGGCTCGGCATGCGTAGGACCACGCTGGTCGAGAAACTGCGTAAATACCGATTACAACGCACATCCACTGCGTCATGACTCTGACGCCTGAATGAATCATTCGGGTGTATCTCCCTCACAATGCTACAGTTGCTGTCTCTCAGGGCAGGGGGCTTTATACGTACCCTGTCCTGTGATAACTTTTGCCTGAATAATAAATATAAAAAGGGGGCTTTCCTGGTGCGAATCACTTTCTGATTTTTCATGCCGGCGCGCAACGGCGTTGCAGGTTCGCCTGTGAGCGCCGTATTGCTATTACTCTATGGTCAGTCTGGCGTTTTGCAACAGTGTGTGTTGCATTCAACAAGAAATACATTAACAAGCAAACAGATGTCAAAAATAAAGAAACAGCAGCGGAACATGATAAATGGGTCTGTCGATGCCTTGCATCACCAGTTCATACCTGACCCGCTGTTGAAGGAACATAACTATATCCTTCAAATCAGCAGCGATGACATCGCTTGTGTTGAAAAGTACCGCGCGACGCTTGCTGCCGGCACTGCCCGTTTTGCCGAGATCTATTACAACTACCTTTTTGATCACCCGGAAATCGCTGATGTGCTGTACTCGCACGAACGCAGCGGTGGCGATATCGGTGACCTTGTACGCAACGAATTGCAGTTCATGCTGGGGTTATTCTCGGTTGATGATGCTGCACGTGAAAGTGAACTCATCCAGGCCGGCGCAAAGCATAGTGCCAGGGGTGTCAGGCCGGTGTGGGCCGCGGGTGCCTATCGCCTGTTCCTGGATTTCCTGCGGGAACTCATCGTCGGCCTTGATATATCTTCTGCAGATCGCGACAGGCTGGAATCGGTCATTCTGAAACTGGTCTTGCGCGATCTTGGCATGATATCGGACAGCTATTGGCGTGCCAGGCTGGATGAGTACAGGGAGGCATTCAATCACGTCTCAGTCCAGTACGAATGCGTCGATGATCTGCTGGCCGGGTTGCCTCATCTGCTGTGGAGCGTCGACGTCAAACGCAACCAGATTATCTATGCGAACTACCCGCTGCATGCGATTTATTCCAGCAGGCTCGAGTCACCATTTCCGTTTCTGGCGGATATGAACGCTGAAGACCAGCAGCAGTTGCTGACTGTCTGGCAGGAGGCGGTCAACGGAAAACGTTCTACCACGGAAGTACGAATGAGTCTGGCGGACGGTGCCGAGCACTGGTACCGCCTGTCACTATACCCCTCGCTGAGCAGGCGCGGCAGATCTGCACAAGTATACTGCCTGCTTGAAGATATCAATAGAGATATCAGTCAGCGCAAGCAACTCGAGCAGTTAAGCACCACGGACAGCCTGACGCGTCTACCCAACCGGGCATTGTGGGGTGATCACATGCAAATGGCACTGGCAGCATCACGCCGCGTTCCGGGTTCGCAGGTTGTGGTTATCTCTCTGGATATAAATCAGTTCAAGATGTACAACGACACGCTTGGACACAAACTGGGCGATTTATTGCTTCGTGAAGTGGCCAAGCGTCTTGATTCGGTTGTGCGTGAATCGGATTCCCTGGCGCGACTCGGTGGTGACCAGTTTGGCATTCTTCTGCAGCCGGTTAATGATGCCCGTACCGCCGCAGAGCGCGTCATCACCCAGGTGCTGGACAGCTTTGACATGCCTTTCACATGCGCTGACAAGCAATTGTGCGTCAGTGTGACCCTTGGTGTGTCCTGTTTTCCGGATCATGGTGCCAGTGAAGAAACCCTGCTGATGAATGCAGAGAGTGCCATGTACCGCGCCAAGCGCAATGGTTTACCATACCAGTTCTTTGATCCGGGAAGTGATGTCAGCCCGGCTGAACAGCTGCGCTATTCCGGCCAGATCCAGAGTGCACTTGATAACAACGAGTTTGAACTTTATTACCAGCCACAGGTAGATCTTCGGACATCGTCGTTAACCGGGGCGGAGGCCTTGTTGCGCTGGCAACATCCACTGGAAGGTACCGTCCTGCCCCAGCGGATCATCCCGGTAGCTGAACAGCTGGGAATGATTTCTCCAATTACCGACTGGGTCCTGGTGACTGCCTTGCGACAGTGCAGGGACTGGTCCTATGTCGGCTCATCGGTGCCGGTTTCCGTAAATGTCTCCGCACGATCCTTCCAGAGCCCCCGCCTGGTCGACAAGATTCAATGGGCCCTTCAGGAGGCGAGTGTGAGTGGTGAACATCTGGAGATCGAGATTACCGAGGCGACACTGATGATGGACCTGGAGCGCGCTGGTGAGGTGCTGGCGCGTCTGAGCGACTTCGGTGTGACTGTCGCGATTGATGATTTCGGGACCGGCTATTCTTCCCTGTCCTACCTGAAGCGCCTGCCCATCCATACCCTCAAAATCGACCAGTCATTCATCATGGATGTGGCGTTTGACAAACAGGATATAGCCATCGTCCGCTCGATCATCGATCTGGGACATAACCTCGATTACAAGGTGGTCGCAGAGGGCGTAGAGAACGGCATGGCCCTTGATATGCTTAACAATCTCGGTTGCGACGCAGCGCAGGGATTTCATATCAGTAAGCCGCTTCCGCAAGAACTGTTCTCCAGCTGGCTGTCGACCTCGTCCTGGGCTGTCTGATCCTGAAGCCTCCTCTTGCAGACCGGTCTGAAACCGGCACCTGATCCACATTCCCTGACTGCGCAGGCGCATTCCTGGCGCCCGCCCACAGCCATAGCGCCAGCGGTGCCCGAGGGTTGTGGCGGGTGCGGGATTGATGACGCCCGAAATCCCTGCATGCTCCAAAAGCCAAAAATATGACGTTATTTATGCTGCCTTGGCCCGCCTGTGAAATAAAGACTAAATTAAGAAAAAACAGATAGATAGCCTAGTTAATCAGGCAGTTGGCTGAGCAAACTGCGCGTTGGTACGCCTATTGCAGGATTGTGTCCAGGATTAAAACGGTCGACCGCTTACTGCGGCCAAACCCGGGAAAACGGCATTGGACACAGCACATAAAACCGATCAAATGGACACACAGCCTGAGGTGCAGCACCGTGTTGCTCTCTGAGGTTAAGCTTGGGCAGCGGGACCGGACCCCGACATCGGCTGGCCACGGCCCGGTACAGACCATCGCGGTAACCAGTGGCAAGAATGGTGTCGGTAAAACAAATATAGCCGTGAACCTGGCCCTGGGGCTGGCAAAGGAAGGTTCCCGCACCATGCTGCTGGATGCCGATTTCGGTATGGCAAATGTCGACGTCCTGCTGGGGCTGCAACCCGAAGTGAACCTGCTCGATGTGCTGAGTGGCAGACACCAACTCGACGACATCATTATCAATGGTCCCGAAGATCTGCTGATAGTCCAGGCCTCGTCCGGTATCGGGCAATTATCCAGTTTTGGAATCCAGGAATGTGCCGCGATCGTGCGCGCATTCAGCGAGTTTGACCAGGCTATCGACAGTCTGGTGATCGATACAGGGACCGGCATCTCGGAAAGTGTCGCCAGCTTCTGCGCGGCATCCAGCGAAGTCCTTGTCATCGTCAGCAATGAGCCCGACTCGGTGCATGACAGCATCACCCTGATCAGGCTGCTGCATTCGGAATACGCCATTGCACGCTTCCATGTTGTGGCGAACATGGTGCTCACGGCCAGGGATGGCTATGAGTTGTTTCGCAAGCTGCTCACACTGCTTGCGGATGAGCACGATGTCCTGGTGTCCTATGCAGGCTACATACCCGATGACGATGCACTACGCAGGGCAGTAGCCAGGCACAGCGCTGTTATCGACGTCTATCCCCGCAGCAGGTCCGCAATGGCGCTCATGAATCTAGCCAGGCGGATTAATCACTGGCCACGCCCCAATTGTCCGCGTGGCCATCTTGAATTTTTTGTAGAACGCTTGCTTCAACATAACAACGTCGAGATGGAGGAACTGTCATGAAAGGTAATACTGTAAGTGTCAAGGTTGAACAGAGAAGCAATGATGAACTGATTCTCCTTCATGAACCGCTGGTGAAGCGGATTGCATATCATCTGATGAGCCGTTTGCCCCCGAGTGTCCAGGCAGACGACCTGATCCAGGCCGGAATGATCGGGTTGATCGAGGCTTCGAGAAACTTCGACCCCGAGCAGGGTGCGAGTTTCGCTACCTATGCAGGCATCAGGATACGAGGTGCGATGCTGGACGAGATCCGGCGTACCGACTGGACCCCACGGTCGGTTCACCGCAAGGCACGCGAGGTCGCAGAGGTGGTCCGTAAGATCGAAAACGAGAAGGGACGTGACGCGCGTGATATCGAGGTTGCCGAGGAAATGGGTCTCGAACTGGATGAGTATCACAAGATCCTGCAGGATGCTACCGGTTGCCGCATATTCAGCTTTGACGATCCCGGGGCCCTCGGCTGCAGTGGTGACATAAACCCTGAACGGCAGTCAAACCAGCCTCTGGAGAACCTGCAGAAAGGGGATTTCAAACAGGGCCTGGCAAACTCTATCAAGGGATTACCGGAACGTGAACGTCTGGTTATGGCGCTCTACTACGACGAAGAACTCAACCTGCGCGAGATTGGCGAGATACTGGGTGTCAGTGAATCACGGGTATGCCAGATACACGGACAGGCACTGATTCGTCTGCGTGCCCGTATGGAGGACTGGCTGCGGGATTGAGTTCGTAGTATAAGTAAACCAGAGAAGTTTCTGGGTGGTATATGATCAATAACGAACCCGAGCCCTACTGGTTTGCACGGCGAAACGGTGCCGTTCGCGGACCCTTTACAGTAGCCCATGTCAAGCACTGGATCCTGCTCGGGCGTATCCGACTGAGTGATGAGTTGAGCCAGGATGAGTGCAGCTGGCGACCGGTAATGGAATTACCCGACCTGTTTCCTGATGAACTCGCAGGTGCATCCGGTCCGGAGGACTATCAGCGTTTCCTGGCGGCCTACAATCAGGCCGATGAGCGAGTTAACAAGCGTCGCCACGGGAACGGCAAGCTGCCATCAACGGTTCGGACTGAAAGGCGCCAGGGATCTGATCGCCGCAACAGCAACTGGCTTGTCGGCCTTGTCCAGCTGAATAAATCGCGCTCAGGAAAATGCCGCAAGACACACTCCCTGCAGGTACTACTGCTGGCAACCCTGATCGCCAGCCTTGTGCTGGCCTATTTCAGCGCCTCCTCGAGATAGCCACGGTTCATCGCACGGATGTCGGGAACGCTTGCGATGAACGATTCTGTGGTATATCGCCACATCTGAATGCTGTCTGACCAGTAATCTCCGGGCAGGCCCGCCTTGAGCTTCAGGTGGGCAAGAAATTGTTCGGGATCCGGCAATGATTTCCACACCGATGGCAGGAACGTGCCCCTGGCCTTGTTGTCCTGCAAAATCAGGCCGTCAGCCCCCGGACGTAACTGCCTGACAAGATCATCCTCGGAATCAAAGTCAAGCGGCTCGGTCTTGCCCAGGATGGACACCTGGATGGTGAGTGTCTCTAGTTCATCGACCCTCAGTTGCTTGAAGCGCGGGTCCCTGAAGGCAGCCGCGTAGGCATTGTGGCTGACGTCATCGGCCAGCGTGGTATGGGGTTCCAGGGAGCCGATGCAGCCGCGCAGTACTCCATCGTGCTCCAGGGTAACGAAACATGCGCGGATCTCCGCCAGCTTGTCCGGCAGGGCCTCGGGCGAAACATGTAATGGTTTCCCGGATTGAAGGCCCGAGACGATCGAGTCGAGTGCGACCCCCAGCAGCGTCTCGCGCTCGGCAGGTGAAAATTCAGGACTCGCGCTAGTTAAAGACATAGGTGCCGTAGCCCACTACCTGGTCGCGGGGTCCAGCCGTGTCCCCTGAGTTGCGCAGATCGATGGTGCAGGCGCTCAGGCCGTGGTGCTGTGCAAACAGCAGCAGTCCGCTGACGGGATTACGGCCACAGGCCTGGTCGTAAGCAAGCCCCTGGTAGTCAAGTTGCTCGATCTGCCGGGTGGTTGCACTGTCGAGCCGGGTGGCCGTTTCGTAGTCATGATAATGACTCAGGTCAGAACTCACGATCACCAGGGTATCCGGACCGGTCCACAAAGCCTCGATGACCTCGCAGACCTCTTCGGCACTGGCGTCGCCGACAACCAGGGGAACAACTGAAAAATCCTTCACGGTAAGCTGCAGGAACGGCAGGTGTACTTCCAGGCTGTGTTCGAGGCGATGCGCCTCGTCAAGTTCGTGCACTTGTGGGAGCCTGGTAATGGACTCAATGGCCTCACGGTCGACAGACACATCGCCCAGCGGGGTGGCGAAGGCGCTGGCGGAGGTCGTGGCCAGACCCCTGAATGCTACCCGGTGTGCGGGACCCAGCAGTACGATACGCCGGTAGTGGTGATCCGATCTGAGCAGGCGGGCGTAACCTGAGGCAGCCACGGGCCCCGAAAACACGTAACCGGCGTGAGGCGCGATCATGGCTCGGGGTGCCGTGGAATCTGCAGGCGCGGCCTGCAGATACCTTTCCAGCATGCTGCGCAGTTCTTGCGGATCCGCCGGGTAGAAGCTGCCGGCCACCGCCGGTTGTCTTGTTACAGTCATGGGTATGCCACTCTTGATCTACCAGTTAGGCAGAAAGCGCTGTAAATGCAAGCGATCAGACAGGGCGGCAACTCGCTGCCCACGGTGCCATGTTGCGCACTACAGGCGCTGTAGCACGATGCCAGCAAGGGGCGGGAGCGTCAGGACAATGGAGTAGGGGTGCCCCGACCAGGGGACTGCCTCAGCCTCCACCTGCCCGCGGTTGCCGACATCCGAACCGCCGTAATAACCGGAATCGGAGTTGAAGCGTTCCTGGTAGCTGCCTCCGGTTGGTATCCCGATGCGATAACCATGGCGTGGAACCGGGGTGAAATTCATTGCGACCACAACAAATTCGTCGCCGCTCCTGCGTATATAGCTGAGCATCGACTCTTCTGCCGCATTGCAGTCTATCCACTCGAAACCTTCGGACGAGAAGTCAAGGCGGTGCAATGCAGGGGTCTCACGGTAGAGTTTGTTCAGATCGCTGACAAGTGTCTGTACACCACGGTGATACTCGTAGTCCAGCAGGTACCACTCGATATCCATCTCGATATTCCATTCGCGGCCCTGTGCGATTTCGTTCCCCATGAACAGCAGTTTCTTGCCGGGAGAAGTGAACATGTAGGTATACAGCAGCCGCAGGTTGGCAAACTGTTGCCAATCATCCCCGGTTTGCTTGTAAAGCATGGAGCGTTTGCCATGCACGACCTCGTCATGCGAGAACGGTAAAACAAAATTCTCTGTAAACGCATATAACAGACCGAATGTCAGGTCATTATGGTGGTATTTACGGTGCACCGGTTCGTGCTGCATGTAGTTGAGCGAGTCGTGCATCCAGCCCATGTTCCATTTCATGCTGAAGCCAAGGCCGCCCATGTCGACTGGTCGGCTGACACCGGGCCAGGCTGTAGATTCTTCTGCGATTATGACGGTGCCCGGGAACTCGGCGTGGGTGACCGTGTTCAGTTCGCGCAGGAAATTGACGGCCTCGAGGTTCTCGCGTCCACCATAAATGTTCGGCAGCCAGTCACCGGTTTTGCGTGAATAGTCGTGGTAGAGCATGGAGGCAACGGCATCGACCCGCAGGCCGTCGATATGGTATTCCTCAAGCCAGTACACCGCGCTCGCCAGCAGAAAATTCCTGACCTCATTGCGGCCGTAGTTATAGATCAGCGTACCCCAGTCATGGTGTTCGCCTCGCCGCGGGTCATAATGTTCATAAAGGGCGGTGCCGTCGAATTCCGCCAGGCCGAAGGCATCCTTGGGGAAATGGGCCGGTACCCAGTCCAGCAGAACGCCGATGTTGTGCTGGTGGCAGTAATCCACGAAGTAGCGGAAGTCATCCGGGCTGCCGAAGCGGCTGGTGGGCGCGAAATAGCCGGTCGTCTGATAGCCCCAGGAGGCATCCAGCGGGTGTTCGGTTACCGGCAGGAGCTCGATATGGGTGAAGCCGGTTTGTATAACATAATCAACAAGTTCATGCGCCAGGATGCGGTAGTTCAGGAACTGGCCGGAGGCATCGCGTTTCCACGAGCCCAGATGGACCTCGTAGATGGACAGGGGGCCGTGCTGCCAGTCTGCATTGCGGCGCTGTTCCAGCCAGTCCGCATCCTGCCACAGGTAGCCATCGTCCCCGGATATCAGCGAGGCCGTGGCGGGGCGCAACTCGAAGTGTTGGCCATAGGGATCTGTCTTCAGCAGGATCTGCTCGTGATGGCGGGTGCGGATCTCGTATTTATAGGGCTGGCCGGAACCCAGCCCGGGGATGAACAACTCCCAGACACCGCTGCCGCCGCGCACCCGCATGGGATGGTTACGCCCATCCCAGTTATTGAAGTCGCCGACGACGCTGACACGTTCGGCCGACGGGGCCCAGACGGCAAACAGGACGCCGTGGACGCCATCGACCTGCTTACGGTGAGCCCCCAGGATACGGTAGATATGCCAGTGGCTCCCCTCCCCGAACAGGTGCAGGTCGAAATCAGTGAGTTGGGGCGGGAAACAATAGGGATCATAGGCCACATGCTCGGCGCCGTAGCTGTCGCACCAGATCAGCCGGTAGCGCTCGGGAACCGCACCGGCGAGGCCGTGCCATTCGAACAGATCGGTATTGCCAACCCTTTTCAGCGAGACGGCGGTCTCCACGATGCGGACCCAGGCCGCACCGGGGATGAACACGCGTACCAGATCCTGGTCGGCATAGGTGTGTCGGCCCAGCAGGTTGAAGGGATCGTGATGGCGGGCCTCCACCAGCCGCTGGAGTTCAGCAGAGAGTTGGGCCGGGTGCTGGTCTTGCGAATCTGTATGCTGCATGGACTCGATAGTCGGTACAATAAGGAAGCATGTTGCTCGGAATGCCAATAACTATACAGCCAATGTGGTTGGCCATACAATATGAACATAGCGAACCAGGCGTCCCCCTGATGAAGGTAGCAATCCCTAACAATGACCACTAATAAGACCCACCGCTTCGTAAGTCGACTGACCCGATCAACCCTGGCACTGGTGCTCGCCGGCGGGCGCGGATCACGCCTGCGGCAACTGACGCTGTGGCGGGCAAAACCCGCGGTTCCCTTTGGAGGGAAGTTCCGGATTATCGATTTCCCATTGTCCAACTGTGTCAATTCCGGGATCCGTATGGTCGGTGTCATTACCCAGTACAAGGCACATTCCCTGATCAAGCATATCCAGCAGGGATGGAGCTTCCTGCGCGGGGAATTCGGGGAGTTCGTCGAACTGATGCCGGCCCAGCAGCGCATCGAGACATCCTGGTATGCCGGGACCGCCGACGCGGTCTATCAGAACCTGGACATCATCCGTACCCACCACCCCGAATATGTCCTGATACTCGCCGGTGACCATGTCTACAAAATGGACTACGGACCCATGATCGCACACCATGTCGAGCACAAGGCGGACATGACCGTCGGTTGTATCGAGATCCCGCTTGAACAGGCGAGTGCCTTCGGCGTGATGTCAACTACGGTAGGCGGGCGAGTCACGGAATTCAATGAAAAACCCGAAAATCCCGAACCGGCATTGGGTACGCCTGACCAGGCGCTGGTTTCCATGGGCATCTACGTCTTCAATACGCGGTTCCTGTACGAGCAGTTGATCAAGGATGCCGATGATGACTATTCAACACATGACTTCGGCCATGACATCATCCCGACCCTGATCGAGAAATACCGCGTCTTCAGTTATCCTTTCAGGGAGTCGCACAGCGGCCAGAGCGCCTACTGGCGCGATGTCGGGACGGTGGATGCCTTCTGGGAGGCAAATCTGGAATTGATCGGGGTTTTGCCGGAACTCAATCTATACGATGAGGACTGGCCTATCTGGACCTATCAGGAACAGCTGCCACCGGCAAAATTCGTCTTCGATGATGATGACCGGCGCGGTATGGCGGTAGATTCCATGGTATCCGGTGGCTGTCTTATATCCGGGGCCACGGTACGCCACTCATTGCTGTTTTCCAACGTCAAGGTCAGTTCGTTCGCGTCCCTGAAGGATGTGGTTGCCCTGCCGGATGTCAAGATAGGGCGGAATTGCCGCATCACACGCGCGATTATCGATCGGGGCTGCGTACTGCCTGACGGCATGGTAATCGGTGAGAACCCCGAGGAAGACGCAATAAATTATTACGTTTCCCCCGGCGGGGTCGTGCTGGTCACGCCGGAAATGCTGGGTCAGGAAATTCACCATGTCCGCTAAAAAGCACCTGAACGTGGTGATCTGCTGGCACATGCATCAGCCGCAGTACTGTGACCTGATCACGGGTATCTACCAGCTGCCGTGGACCTACCTGCATGCCACCAAGGACTACATCGATATGGCGGCCCATCTCGAGGCGA
This sequence comes from uncultured Ectothiorhodospiraceae bacterium, assembly GCA_947259415.1. Classification (GTDB taxonomy): domain Bacteria; phylum Pseudomonadota; class Gammaproteobacteria; order UBA9214; family UBA9214; genus CAMYJZ01. Next base: position 45,728 of record CAMYMI010000009.1, read on the forward strand.
CCCCCGCTGCACGCGCCGTGGTCAACTTTGCCCCGATCCTGCTGGAACAACTCTCCGATTATGCCGGGCAGGTGCGTGGTTTTCTCTCGGAGAACAAGCCGATACGTGATCCCCTGCTGTATGCACTGGCATGCCCGGTGCTGCCCTCTATAAAGGAGCAGCGTATGGCGCTGGTCAGTGCCTGCCTGAGGGTCAATGAATTGCGTTCGATAAAGCGCTTTCCCAGCTACGAGTCGCTGTCCGACATGGCGGGCTGGTTTTCCAAACACCCGACCGGCATGCTCTACGTCAGCGACCAGTTCATAGTGGATCTGCTGGTCTGGTATCACCTGGCCTGGCTGGGTGAGACCGTGCGCCGCAATAACGAGCAGGTCAAGCAGTTAATGGAAAAGGGAAATGGCTATACCCTGCAGGACCGGCGCCAGTTGTTGAAACTGATCGGCGAACTGCTCTCGAGCGTGATCGACCGTTACCGGGTGCTGGCGGAACGTGGCCAGATCGAACTGTCGATGACGCCCTATGCCCACCCCATTGTTCCGCTGATGCTGGATCTGGATACGGCACGCGAGGCCATGCCGGATATCAGCATGCCTGAATTGCGCACCTATCCGGGCGGTGAGGAACGCGTGCAGTGGCACATCCAGGAAGGAATCAATACCTTCATTGAGTTTTTTGGTGACCAACCTGCTGGCTGCTGGCCCTCAGAGGGCGGTGTCAGTGATGCCGCGCTCGCCGTGCTTGAACAGTATGGCTTTAAATGGGCCGCCAGCGGTGAGTCTGTATTCCGGCACAGTATCGGGGCAAAGGAGAATGCTGAATATACAGGGGCCAGTCTCCACCAGCCGCTGCGGGTCGGGCAGGGCAATCTGGCGTGTTTCTTCCGGGATGATGGTCTATCCGACCTGATCGGCTTTACCTATTCCGACTGGCACGCGGAAGATGCGGTTGCCAACCTGATCCAGCACCTGGAAAACATCGCTGCCAAAACTGATGAAGACAATCCCATCGTGTCCATTATCATGGATGGCGAGAATGCCTGGGAGCACTTCCCGGAAAACGGCTACTACTTCCTGAACGCACTCTATCAGCAGCTCTCCGAACATCCGGGTATCAAGATGACCACCTACTCAGAATACCTGGAAGAAGACGCTGGTGAGATCCGCTCCCTGAACCGGCTTGTCAGCGGCAGCTGGGTCTACGGAACCTTCTCGACATGGATCGGCGATACTGACAAGAACCGCGGGTGGGACATGCTGGGTGACGCGAAGAAGGCATTTGACAAGGTCATGGCAGACAACAGCCTGGGCAGTGAGCAGCTGCTGGCCGCACAGCACCAGCTGTCTATCTGCGAAGGCTCAGACTGGTTCTGGTGGTTCGGGGATTACAATCCTTCCGACACCGTCAGCGATTTCGAGCGCCTGTTCAGGGTGCATCTTTCAAACCTCTATAACCTGCTGGCTATTGAGCCGCCTGAGTATCTTTCCAAGTCCTTTACCTACGGCGGAGGCGAACAGTTGGTGGGTGGTGTGATGCGCCGTGGCCAGTATGGCAGCTAGCCCACCGCTCCGCGTCCATGCGGTTGCATTACCCGTCCCCGGCTGCCACTGACACTGAATCAAGGCCGGTTCCGACATTGAAAAATCGATTGCAAGCACGGCGTGCCGGGATACTGCTGCACCCGACCTCGTTACCCGGCGGCCGCAATCACGGCGACCTTGGGGCCGAGGCCAGCCGGTTTGTCGATTTCCTCGCTGACTGCGGCATCAGTGTCTGGCAGACTCTGCCGCTGGGACCCACACACGAAGATGGATCACCCTACCAGTGCCTGTCGGTACATGCCGGTAACCCGGAACTGATCAGTCTGGATGACCTGGTGGTGCGTGGCTGGCTGGACGCGGCAGGGACCGACACCCATGCATGCCTGGTGAGGGCAAAGGCAGGGTTTGATAAACGAGCGGACCAGGAGGCCAGGGATGCGCTGCTGGATTTCAGGCGTCGGCACGCCTTCTGGCTCGATGACTACGCACTGTACCAGGCCATCAGACGCGTCCACCAGGACGCATCCTGGTATACCTGGCCAGGGCCGCTGCGCAACCGTGACGACTCGGCGATCGGCGCATTCCGGAATGCGCATGCCGACGAGATCGAGCAGGCTGGTTTCGAGCAGTTCCTTTTCTTCCTCCAGTGGCATGCCTTGCGCGACTATGCGCAACAATGCGGCATAGCCCTGTTCGGCGACATTCCGATTTTCGTCGCGCATGACAGTGCCGATGTGTGGGCACAGCCTGAGCTGTTTTCCATGAATGCAGCCGGGGAACTGGACGTGGTGTCCGGTGTACCGCCGGACTATTTTTCAAAAACCGGACAACGCTGGGGCAACCCGCTGTATCGCTGGGAGCAGATAGCAAATGATAACTACCGCTGGTGGCTGGAACGTTTCCGCAGTCAGTTGGAGCTGTTCGACATTATCAGGCTGGACCACTTTCGCGGCTTCGAGAAGTACTGGGAAATTCCGGCACAGGCGGAAACCGCTGTTGAGGGACGCTGGGTGGAAGGGCCGGGGGCTGCCCTGTTCGAGCGGCTGGCGGAGGAGTTCGGTGACATGCCGCTGGTGGCCGAGGACCTGGGCCTGATTACGCCCGAGGTCGATGCACTGCGTCGCCAGCTCGTGCTGCCGGGTATGAAGATACTCCAGTTCGCCTTCGATGGCGGACCTGACAACCCCTACCTGCCGCACAACCACGAGCCTCTCGCAGTCGTCTATACCGGGACGCACGATAACGATACCAGTCTTGGCTGGTACCGAGGACTCGACAAGGCGGGCAGGCGGGCGGTTGACGATTATCTCGGGCTGCCATCAGAACCCATGCCCTGGCCGTTGATACGTGCGGCGCTGGCCTCGGTCACCGAGCTCACCATGCTGCCGATGCAGGACATCCTGGCGCTTGACAGTGAACACCGCATGAACACCCCGGGGACGACCGCCGATAACTGGTGCTGGCGTTTCGACTGGGACCAGATCGACCCGCAACTGACCGGCCGCATGCAACACCTGATAGCGCTCTACGGCCGGTTACGGCGCTGAGCGGCTGCCTACAGCCAGATCATGTGGCCGGTTTCGAAGCGGTGACTCAGCAGTCGATGGAACGGGTAGGTGCGTATCTTGTAGAACTGCAGTCCTGACAGGGGCGGTATCAGGTCGAGTTCGAACAGTGCCTCGCCCTTGTCATTGAACCCGGCCGCCTCGAATTGAACATAATTGCGTGCCCGGAAATCCGTGTGCTCACTCTGGATGCCGATCACGCACTCGACAAGAACATCATCCGGCGTCAGTTCGCCCAGCTTGGCGGCCACCTTGATCATCAGGCTGTTGCCGGAAATGATCGAATCACCGGCGGCATCAACGCGCCGTAGTGCGACCTCGGGCCACGACCGGTTGACCTTCATTTTCCAGGCGGCGAGTTCACCTGCACCCTTGTATCCCTCGGCTGCAAAGGCCTTGCTCTGGCGGCTGGCCGGGGCGTAGTAGTTACGTATGTAGTCCCGCACCATACGTTGTGCGTTAAAGAGCGGGATGCACGATTTCATCGACGCCTTGGACAACCTGACCCAGTCCTCGGAATACCCCTGGTTCTTGCGGTCGTAATACATGGGGATCACCTGGTTCTCCAGCAGGTCAAGCAGCTCGCTGACCTCCTCGTGGTTACGATAGGTGGGATCGAAATGCGGCGCATGCGGTGCGATGGCCCAGCCATTCTCGCCGTTGTAGCCTTCGTCCCACCAGCCATCCAGGACACTCAGGTTGATGACGCCGTTCATGCCGGCCTTCTGACCCGAGGTGCCACTGGCCTCCAGCGGATATTCCGGTGTATTCAGCCAGATATCGACGCCCGTAACCAGCTTCCGTGCCAGGGCCAGGTCGTAGCCCTCCAACAGGATGATTCGGCCGATAAAGTCGGGATGCATCGAAAATTCATGTATCTTCCTGATCAGGTCCTGGCCAGGGTTGTCATTCGGGTGTGCCTTGCCGGCAAATATCAGGACCACCGGGCAGTCCGGGTTCTTCAGCAGGCGCTTGAGACGCTGCGGGTCGGAGAACAGGAGGGTGGCGCGTTTATAGGTCGCGAAGCGCCGCGCAAAGCCGACCGTCAGGGTGTCCGATTCACTGGCTGCCAGGTGTTTTGTCAGGTGCTCCATGAGTGCTTCGCTGCAGCCATTGCGCCGGTATTGAAGCAGTGCACGGCGCAGCACATTATCGTACAGCTCGGACTTCAGCGACTGGCGCAGACTCCAGTAGCTGTGGTCGGGGATCTCATCCACGTGTTTCCAGTAGTCCTCGTTAAGCAGTTCATCACGCCAGGCGCGTCCAAAGTTCATGTCATATAGGTTCGACCATTCTCGGGCGAGGAAGGTAGGCAGATGTACGCCGTTGGTGACATAGCCGATGGGGTTCTCCTCGTGCGGGACCTGTGGCCAGATATAGTGCTCCATCTGCGATGCAACGCCGCCGTGAATGCGGCTGACACCGTTATGGAAACGCGAGCCGCGCAGGGCCAGCGCCGTCTGGTTAAAACTGCCGGTATTGCCAGGTGAGGCCCCCAGTTCCAGGAACTGCTGCATATCGACGCCCAGTTCCTTTATGTATTCCTTGAAGTAACCGCTGACCAGGCCATGATCGAAGATGTCATGCCCGGCGGCTACCGGCGTATGCGTAGTGAATACCGTGCAGGCCGCCACTGCTTCCAGGGCGGTGGGGAAGTCATAGCCCTGTTGAACCAGTTCGCGGCAGCGCTCCAGAATCTGGAATGCCGAATGACCCTCGTTGATATGCCAGACAGTGGGCTTGATGCCCAGCTTCCTGAGTGCATGCACGCCACCGATGCCGAGCACAATCTCCTGCAATATACGGGTATTCTTGTCACCCCCGTATAACTGGTGGGTGATGATGCGGTCATGTTCCTGGTTTGTTTTCAGGTCACTGTCGAGCAGGTAGAGATTGATATGTCCGGCCTTTGCCTTCCAGACATGCAGAGAGACCGTGCGCTCCGGGAGTTCGACATCCACCACCAGCGGCTTGCCCTCGTCTTCCTCTACCCGGGTGAGCGGGAGCTGCTGAAAATCTGAGGGCGTATAGTGTGCCAGCTGGTTGCCGTGTTCATCGATGGTCTGGGTGAAGTATCCCTGCCGGTAGAGGATGCCAACCGCAACAAAGGGGATCCCGAGATCACTGGCGGCCTTGCAATGGTCGCCGGCAAGGATGCCGAGGCCGCCAGAGTAAATCGGCAGGCTTTCGTGAAAACCGAACTCTGCACAAAAGTAGGCAACCAGGTCGCTTTCGGGGTCCAGGTATTTCCGGATGAGCGGGTGGGTGCCCTGCTCATTGTAGGTGTCATATGCTGACAGGACACGATTGAAATCCTCCATGAACACACGGTCATTGGCAGCCTGTTCGAGTCGTGACTGTGAGATCCGTCTGAGGAAGGTCTTGGGATTGTGTCCGCATGTTCCCCAGAGTTCCTGATCAAGCCGGGTAAACAGCCGGCGTACCTGGCGGTCCCAGCTGTAGAGCAGATCGCTGGCCAGTTCTTCCAAACGCTCGAGCGCCTCCGGAATACGGGGTTGAACTTCAAGGGTAAAGCGTGTGCCAGACATATGCATTCCTTGGTTAAGTTGGTCAAAGCCGTGTTTACAGTAACACGCACCGGAGTCAGTAACGCAGCTTGCGGACCCGATCGTCTGCTACCGGTCGTTCAATTATGGTGCCGAGGGCGAGAGTCGAACTCGCACGACCAATGGCCACCTGATTTTGAGTCAGGCGCGTCTACCAGTTCCGCCACCCCGGCAGGGAGGGGATAGTATAAGCAAACACCACGTACGGGAAAACTATACTCTGCATGCCCTGTGCTACCATGCCGCGCCATGCAACGCAACGATTTCCACTACGAACTGCCTGCTGGGCTGATCGCCACGCATCCTGCCAGGATGCGCAGTTCCAGCCGCCTGTTGTGCCTTGACCCCGTGGCTGATTACCTGGAGGACCGGCAGTTTGCAGATATTCCTGAGCTGCTGGAACCGGGCGACCTGCTTGTATTCAATGATACCCGGGTGATCCCCGCGCGCTTGTTCGGGGCCAAGTCGACCGGTGGCAGGGTGGAAGTGTTGATCGAGCGGATTACCGGTACCAATACCGCACTGGCGCATGTGCGCGCGAGCAAGTCACCAAGGGTCGGTACCCAACTGCTGCTGGAAGGCGAAATCAGTGCCAGGATCGAAGGCAGGGAAGGGGATCTGTTCCTGGTTGATTTCCCGGGTAGCCGGAATTTGCTGGACTTGCTGGAGGCCTTCGGCCACATGCCCCTGCCACCCTATATCAAGCGTGAAGACAGTCAGGATGACCGGCACCGCTATCAGACCATCTACGCGCGTGTACCCGGCGCCGTTGCGGCGCCCACCGCCGGGCTGCACTTTGATGATGCGGTCATGGACAGGCTTGGGCAACACGGGGTGGAGACGGCCTTCGTGACCTTGCATGTGGGTGCCGGAACATTCCAGCCGGTGCGTGTCGACAACATCGAAGAGCATGTCATGCACCATGAATACTTCGAGGTCGATGCCGATGTCTGCAGGAAGATTAGAGAGACCCGCCGGCGTGGCAAGAGGGTCGTGGCCGTGGGAACGACCGTGGTGCGCAGCCTGGAGTCGGCCTCGCAATCCGGTGAGATCGTGCCCAGCCACGGTGAAACCAGCCTGTTCATCACGCCCGGCTACCGCTTCAGGTGCGTGGACGCCCTGTTGACCAATTTTCACCTGCCTGAATCGACCCTGTTGATGCTGGTGTGTGCGTTCGCGGGACAGCAGCGGGTCATGTCTGCCTACCGTCATGCCATTCGGGCAGGCTATCGCTTCTACAGCTATGGCGATGCCATGTTCATCAAGCACAGGGCAGACGTTTGACAAGGTACGGGTGATGAAATTCGAGCTGGATATAACAGCGGGAGCGGCACGACGCGGACGGATGGTGTTCGAGCGTGGTGTGGTTGATACCCCGGCCTTCATGCCGGTAGGTACCTACGGAACGGTCAAGGCCATGACCCCTGAGGAACTGCTGACCAGCGGGGCGCAGATGATCCTCGGCAATACGTTTCACCTGATGCTGCGTCCCGGGGTCGAGGTGATCAATCTCCTGGGCAGCCTGCATGACTTCATGCACTGGGATGGCCCGATCCTGACCGACTCCGGCGGTTTTCAGGTGTTCAGTCTGGATAAGCTGCGCAATATAACCGAGCAGGGCGTGACCTTCCACTCCCCGGTGAATGGCGACAGGGTGTTCATGGGTCCGGAGGAATCCATGCAGATACAGCGGGCACTGGGCGCCGATGTTGTCATGGTGTTCGATGAGTGCACCCCGTACCCGTCCACGGAACAGCAGGCTCGCAACTCGATGGAACTGTCGCTGCGCTGGGCACGCCGCAGTCGCATGGCACACGCTGACAATCCGGCGGCCCTGCTCGGCATTGTCCAGGGCGGTATGTACACTGATTTGCGCTCGGCCTCACTGGCCGGGCTGGTGGATATCGGTTTTGATGGATATGCAATCGGCGGGCTGTCGGTGGGGGAACCGCTGGAGGAGCGCAGGGCGGTGCTCGACGACATCGTCCCGTTGATGCCCGCTGACGCACCACGTTACCTGATGGGTGTGGGCAAGCCGGAGGACATCGTCGAGGCCGTACGCTTCGGCGTTGACATGTTCGACTGTGTGTTGCCGACCCGTAATGCACGCAACGGTCACCTGTTCGTGAGTTCCGGTGTCGTCCGTATCCGCAACAGCCGCTACCGGACCGATACCCGGCCGCTGGATGACGCCTGCAGCTGCTATACCTGTCGTCATTTCAGCCGTGCCTACCTGCACCACCTGGACAAGTGCGGCGAGATCCTCGGCGCGCGCCTCAATACCATTCACAACCTGAGCTACTACCAGGACCTCATGGCCGGACTGCGCGCCGCCATAGCCGACCACAGGCTGGAGGCCTTCTGCAGTGAATTTTATGCCCAACGAGGCCAAATCGCACCAGCTGTGCCATAATAGCCGGCTGCTGGCCAGGCCCGGATCTGCAACCGGCCCTGGCCTTCCACTTTTAAAGATACACACGGGAGTGAGAGCACAGTCATGAGTTTCTTTATCTCTGATGCATGGGCGCAGGCGGCGCCACAGGGTCAGGCAGACCCGCTGATCAGCTTTCTGCCACTGATTTTCATCTTTGTGGTGTTCTATTTCCTGCTGATACGCCCGCAGAGCAAGAAGGCCAAGGAACACAAAAAGATGGTTGAGGCGCTTGCCAAGGGCGATGAAGTGGTAACCAATGGCGGCCTGCTCGGCAAGATCAGCAAGGTGGGCGACAATTTCGTGGAGCTGGAGGTTGCCGAGGGTACCCGGGTAATGATTCAGCGCCAGGCCGTTGCCAATCTGATGCCCAAGGGGACTGTCAAGGAATCCTAGTTTTCCTGCCAACAAGGAATTCAATGCATGATTAACAAGACTCCCCTGTGGAAGAACCTGCTGATCATCGCCGTGCTGCTGGTCGGAATGCTGTATGCCTTGCCGAACATCTATGGCGAGGACCCGGCTCTGCAGATCACCGATGCGCGTGCCGGCACGGTGGAGGCCAGTCTGAAAGACACTGTCGTGCGGGTGCTCGATGAAGCGGGTATTACCTACAAGAGCATTGAGGCGAGCGACCGGCAACTGCTGGTGCGCTTTCCGGATACCGAGATACAGCTCAAGGCCGTCGATTTCGTCAAGGCCGGCCTGGGTTCCCGCTTTGTCGTGGCCCTCAACCTGGCGCCCGCGACGCCGGACTGGCTGCAGGCGGTCAATGCCCTGCCGATGTACCTGGGACTGGACCTGCGCGGCGGTGTGCACTTCCTTATGGAAGTAGATATGGATGCCGCTGTAGCACAGGCCATCGAGCGTTATGCCGGTGATTTTCGCACCTTGCTGCGCGAGGCGAAGATTCGCTACGCCATGATCCGGGCCGGGCAGGAAGATGTGCAGATCGTGTTTGGCGATGCTGAAGCACGTACTGCTGCCGATAATTTGATAGGCGAGGAGTTCCCGGACCTGGAACGCGGGATGCAGGACACCGATCAGGAACGCCCGGCTATCCTCATCAAGCCCGGTGAGCGTGAAATCCAGGAGATCCGCAAGTTCGCCCTGCAGCAGAATATCCTGACGCTGCGCAACCGCGTCAACGAACTGGGCGTGGCGGAGCCTGTGATCCAGCAGCAGGGCAGCAAGCGTGTGGTCGTGCAGCTGCCAGGCATTCAGGACACCGCACGTGCCAAGCGCATACTGGGGGCTACGGCAACACTCGAGTATCGTGCGGTCGACATTGAGCATGACATCGAGCGCGCGTTGGCTGGCAAGGTCCCCGCGGGCTCCCGGCTGTACTACGAACGTAATGGCAATCCGGTCCTGCTGAAGAAGCGGGTGATTGTCACCGGCGACCAGATCATAAACGCCCGGTCAGGCTTTGACCAGAACTCCGGTTCACCAAACGTAACGGTCATGCTTGATGGCAAGGGTGCGCGCAAGATGCTCGCCTTTACCAAGGAGAGCGTGGGCAAGCCCATGGCAGTGGTGTTCATCGAGAACAAGACGGAAACGAAAATCGTCGACGGTGAGCCGGTTCGCACCACCAGGAAGGTGGAGGAGGTGGTTAGTGTCGCTACCATCCGTGACGTGTTCAGCAAGCGCTTCCAGACCACCGGGCTGGACAGCCCGCAGGAGGCGCGGGAACTGGCCCTGGTGCTGCGCTCCGGCGCATTGGCGGCCCCGATCGAGATTATCGAGGAACGCACAGTCGGTCCCAGCCTCGGCAGGGAGAATATTGACCAGGGTTTCAAGTCGGTGGTCATCGGCTTCTGTGCGGTACTGGTTTTCATGGCGCTTTACTACCGGGTGTTTGGCCTGGTCGCGGACCTCGCCCTGGCCCTGAACCTGGTGCTGATTGTGGCCATCCTGTCAATGCTGCAGGCCACCCTGACACTTCCCGGTATTGCCGGTATCGTCCTGACGGTCGGTATGGCAGTTGACGCCAACGTACTGATCTTCGAGCGTATTCGCGAGGAATTGCGTAACGGTAACAGCCCGCAGGCCAGTATCGCGTCAGGCTATGAAAAGGCCTTCTCGACCATTGCCGATGCCAATGTCACCACCCTGATCGCGGCCGTGGTGTTGTTGAGCTTTGGCACCGGGCCCATCAAGGGATTCGCGGTCACGCTGTCGATCGGCATTCTGTCTTCCATGTTCACCGCCATCTTGGGCACCCGGGCGGTGATTAACCTGATCTACGGCGGCCGGCGTGTCGCCAAACTGATGATCTGAGCCTCAATCTAGAAGGTCCCGCTGATGGATATACTCAAGCACAACCTGGCAATCGACTTCATGGGCAAGCGGCGCTATGCCGCGATCCTCTCCGGCCTGCTGGTCATTTTGGCCATCGGCGCCATGGTGACGCGTGGTTTCAATTTCGGCATCGACTTCACCGGCGGGACCCTGATCGAGGTCGGTTATCCGCAAGCCGTTGACCTGGGGGAGGTACGTTCCGTACTGCTCGATGGCGGTTATGCCGATGCCCAGGCACAGCATTTTGGTACCTCACGGGATGTACTGGTGAGGATGGCACCCCGCGAGGGCGTGGCAAACGCACGACTCAGCGAAGAGGTCCTCGGCGCCCTGCGCAAGGGTGACCCCGGTGTCGAGATGCGGCGCGTGGAGTTCGTGGGCCCGCAGGTGGGTGAGGAACTCACCGAGCAGGGCGGTCTCGCCATGATTTACGCCCTTTTCGGGATACTGATCTACATCGTGGTGCGCTTCAACTTCCGGTTTGCCCCGGGTGCCGTTATTGCCCTGATTCATGATGTGCTGATCGTTATGGGCATCTTTTCGGTCTGGCAGTTCGAGTTTGACCTGACCGTGCTGGCGGCACTGCTCGCGGTCATCGGTTACTCGCTGAACGACACTATCGTAGTGTTCGACCGGATCCGTGAAAATTTCCGCAAAATGCGCAAGGGCACACCGCAGGAGATTATCAATACCTCGATCAACCAGACACTGTCACGCACTATGATGACCTCCCTGACCACCCTGCTTGTGCTGGTGGCGCTGTTTATTTTTGGCGGCGAGGTCATCCATTCGTTCTCGATTGCCCTCATCCTCGGCGTGCTGGTCGGCACCTACTCATCGATCTATGTCGCCAGTCCCACGGCCCTGGTACTCGGAATCAGCAAGGCAGACCTCATGCCGGTCAAGAAGGAAGGCGCCGGGCGGGAAGAGATTGCTCCCTGAATGACTGGCGCGGGGCGCGCCGGCCTCAGGCCTCTCGGCTCACCTGCGGGAGCCGCGGGAAGGGGATGATGCAGGCTGTGGGCCGGTGTGCCTTAGTGGCCCGGTGGACGCCGAGGATGTCCATTGCGCCCGTCTGACTGGTGCTGCAGGCCTCGTGGGTGAACTCGCGCATTCCATCCAGCACATCGCGCATGATCAGTTCCAGGGCACAACCGTTGATTCGTCTGTCTTTCATGCGCTTATACAATTAAGTTAAGTCTATTTATTATCACCATGGTGCTGTCCCCGCGCCGGGCATGGCTGTCTGCCACGCTACCTTGGGATCGGCGCAACGCGGTCAAACTTGAACCCCCTGGAACCCCTGTCAGGAGTGGCTGGCACACAGCTGCCATCAGGCCTGCCGGGACCGTAACGGCAGCGGATTCAGGCCTTGGCCAGTGACTCGGTGACGTGGGGCCGGATGGCCTTGAGAATAACGGGAAACAGCTTGGGCGTAGCCGCGACGATATTGCCGTGTTGCAGGTGGTCGTGCCCGCCGACGAGATCACCGGACAATCCGCCGGCCTCCTGGATCAACAGCACCCCGGCCGCCATGTCCCAGATGTTGAGACCGATTTCCCAGAAGCCGTCCAGGCGTCCGGCGGCGACATAGGCGAGATCAAGTGCGGCCGAGCCGGCCCGGCGGATCCCGGCCGCCTGCGGAAACAGTGCCCGAAACATCTCGAGATAGGCATCCAGGTGTTGCTGGCTCTTGAACGGAAAACCGGTGCCCAGCAGGGCTCCATCCAGGTGGCGGCGTGCCGTTACCCGGATACGATGGTCGTTCAGGAGCGCCCCGGAACCGCGGCTGGCGGTGAACAATTCCTGTCTGAGCGGATCATAGATAACGGCTTGTTCCAGGCGTCCCCTGTGGCGCAGGGCAATCGAGACCGCGAAGTGCGGGAAGCCGTGCAGGAAGTTTGTAGTGCCGTCCAGCGGATCGATGATCCACTGGTACTCGTCGCCCTGACGGAGACCGCTCTCCTCGGCGAGGATGCCGTGATCCGGATAGGCCTTGCGCAAGGTATAAATGATTTCCTGTTCGGCCTGGCGGTCGACCTCGCTGACGAAGTCATTGTGTTCCTTGGATTGTACCGTGAGGCGGTCGAGCCGGTCGAAATGACGGACGATAATATTACCTGCACCGCGGGCGGCACGAACCGCTATATTCAGCATGGGATGCATGGTGTAGTGGCCTGATGAAGTCGGGTTGATGAAGGAGGGCCGCAGAGAATAGCAGAGATGCTATCTGGGCGGAATGTTCCGTCCTGTAACAGCGTCCCGTCAGCGGCTAGTCGCGTTGTTTCTGCCTGCGGTATTTCTCGCGCAGCTGATTGCGTTCCTTTGGTGACATCTTTTCATACTGCCTGTGTTTCTGCTTGACCGTGTCGCGTTGTCCGGGACTCAGCTCGAGATAGCGCCGTGCACCACGACGCAGCTTTTCCTGTTCCCGCGACGAATAACCGGACCAGCCGCGGCGGTGTTTTTTCAGTAATTCCTGTTCCTGCCCGCTCAATGCGCCCCACGGGATGCCGTCCTTGCCGGCCAGCATTTGTGCCGGGCTGTAGCCCTGGCCGGGAGACAGGGCTACAGCGGTTGCTGACGCCGTTGCCAGCACCGTGAACAGCAGGACAGCAAGCGGGTGATAGCGTCTCTTCATGGCTCAGGTGCTATTGGCGTTCTCGTCTTCGCGTGGTGCGTCATCACCGTTCTGGCCGGCCAGCCAGAGATAGAAATCCAGTTCTTCATAGAGGTCCGGTACCGCCTCGTTGCTCTGGGCGGTCATCTGGGGTGTTTCGCTGTCCTGATACTGGATAGTCCACAAGCCGACTGTCACCGCGATCAGCAGCAGTGCAGCGGTTGCAAGCAATTGGTGATTTCTGAAACGCGGCCGTTTGGCGGAAGCCAGTGACTGCTGCCGCCGCTGTCGCAGCTGGTTCGCTATACTGGCGGGCTCCAGTTCCGGCCCCAGTGCCATGGGTCCCAGTTGTTTCCAGCCGTCCAGATAGGCCCGGCATTGCGGGCAGGCCTCGATATGCCGTTCCAGCTGTGATCTTTCCTCTGTGCCCGCATCCAGCAGGCCGGCGCGCAGACGGTCCAGTAAGGCCGTGTCAGGATGTGTCTGATTATGCATGATCCCACACCTCCGCTAGTTGCTTGCGTAGTTCCCGCATGGCACGGAAATGGTGCTGCTTTACGCTGTTTTCCGAACACCCCAGTGTCCGGGATGTTTCCCTGATAGTCATACCACGCCACTCCCTGAGAATAAAGACCTGGCGCTGGCGTTCCGACAGCGCCTGCAGGGCCGCCTCGACCTTGTGACGCAACTCCGTGGTGACAGCCTCGACCTCGGGTGCGGTAATTCCGTCAGTCCGTTCTGCTGACGGGATTTCGTATTCATCCATGGCATGGCGCTCATCCTGGTCCTTGCGAAACAGGCCGGTCAGGGAGATCAGCTTGTGCTTGCCCTGTTCCAGCATGCGCTTGCGTCTGACGTCATTGATGCGGCTGTTCAGGATGGTCCGAAACAACGCAGGCCATTCCCCGGCAGGCTTGTCACGGTAATACTCAATCAGGCGCAGCATGCTTTCCTGCACCACGTCCATTGCCGTCTCGCGGTTCCACAAGGCTGCATAGGCCACATAGAAGGCGTTTTCTTCGGCTTTCGCGAAGAATTCTTCCAGTGCCTGTTTGTTGTGGTCGTTGTCCTGCACAGCGAGGCCGGTTCCTGAGTTGGCATCCCGTATATCAAAGACTGCTGCGGTCAGCGAGCTGTCACCGCTGTTCATGGTTGCAGCCGGGAACAGCCCCGCCCGCAGAGGCTGCCAACCTGACAGATGATACCTGTCATCACGGTGGTCCAGTATACAGAATACCGGCCTATGAATTACTGCGCTTGCGGCCATCGCGCCTGTCCTTATCCCTGTGAACACGATCGTTGTAATCCCTGTCTCGCCTGTGACCGTCATGTTTCCCGTGGTGCCTGTTGCCATCATGCCTCCTGTGACCGTCATCACCGTGGTCGCGGTGGCGTTTGTGCCCGTGACGTTTGCCCGGGTGGCCATGGCCGTCGTGGTGACGGTGGCCGTGTTTCTTGTAGTGCCCGTAATGATGGCCATGGTCGTGCCTGCGGTGGTGTCCTTTATGATGACGGTGCTTGTAGAACGGGTAGTAGTGATCATGGCCATGGCGGTAACCCAGGCCGTAAGTACCTGAGTGGCCACTGTTTCCATAGTAGATCGAGAAATGGTCATCACCGGCCCGGGCGGTCTGGGACAGGCCGAGGAACAGGCCCGCGACAAGCAGGACAGGAAGGATCGTGGTTCTGGTTTTCATGGTTCCGGCTCCGTTGATTGCTAACTCACTTCCTTCTAACGCGGAGCCGCCCGTCGGGTTAACAGGGTGGCGGGATCACGGGCCTGACTGGAAATGACCGATGAGCTCACCCACGCGCAGCGACTGGTCGGCTGCCAGGCCCTCAAGCCAGCGCACCTGTCCGGGACCGTACAGCAGGATGACGGTTGAGCCCATGTTGAAACGGCCCATCTCGTCACCCTGGTGGAGTTCAATTCGTGAACCGGGGTCGGTGTTGTAGTTCCGTGCCTGGATCCCGGGACCGGCAGGCCGGATCACGCCGTCCCACACCGTTTCCATGCAGGCCACGAAGATCGCACCTACCATGACCAGGGCCATAGATCCGGAGGGGGTGTCGAACAGGGTCACCAGGCGTTCGTTACGGGTGAACAGACCGGGGATCGCGCGCGTGGTGTGCGGCGCCACGCTGAACAGGCGCCCGGGAATATAGATGCTTTCCGTCAGCTGCCCTGTACTGGGCATATGGATACGGTGGTAGTCTCGCGGTGATAGGTACAGGGTGGCGAAACTGCCACCTTGAAAGGCGCCGGCATGTTCAGTGCTGGCGCCCAGCAGCGTGTCCAGTGAATAATCCCGGCCCTTGGCCTGCAGCAGGCGGCCGTCCCGGATAGTGCCGATCTGGCTGATGCGCCCGTCGATCGGGCTGACGATAGCCTGCGGCTGGTCTGCCAGCGGGCGGGCAGCGGGCAGCAAGGCACGGGTAAAGAAACTGTTGAAATCCGGGTAATGCCCGGGGTCGGGGTTTTCCGCCTCGGTCATGTCCACACGGAAATGGCGGATAAACCACTTGATCAGCAGATTCTTCCACCAGACGGTCTGCCAGCGCGTTGCCGCTCGCACGATGCCGGAGAGCAGGTGGTGCGGCAATACAGCGATTGGCCAGGACTTCAACCAGTCTGTCAATGCAGTGCTGGGCATGGCTTGCCGGGGCTAGGGGGCTTACTAGTGATGGTGGTGCTGATGGTCGTCATCGTCACCGGCATCCATTTTTACGACCGGGACATTGACCCGGATGCAGGCCGCACCGGAGAGTTGTATGTCAAGCGCCACGCTGTCACCTTCGCGCAGCAGACGTTTCGGACTGTACAGCATAAGGTGTATACCGCCGGGTTCGAGTACCACACGGCCTGCCGCAGCGATCTGCAGTGAGTCCACCGGGACCATCCTGGCGACACCGTCCTCGACGAGGGTGCGGTGCATCTCGATACGTTCGAAGTCGGGACTGGCGATGGCGGTGATGGTGGCCGACTGGATGCCCTGGTTGGCGATCACCATGTAGGCTGCCAGTACGTTTGCACCCGGGGGTGCCTCCCGGATCCAGGGATCCGTGACCTTGAGGGCGGAGTCCGCCGCGGCGATCAAGGAGTAGAGCAGGACAAGCAGGATGCCCGGTACAATGATTTTCTGTTTCATGGTGATGTCAGTATGCCTGTGCAATCCGGATAAAATCCGAGGCGATGTCTACGGCCTTGAGCGGCGGCGAGAACAGCGCGTGGAAGCGGCCGTCCGGGTCGGTCAAGAGGATGCTGGCGGTATGGTCGATCAGATAGTTTTCTACGTCAGCCTTGTTCTCGACCCGTGCGGCGATGACACCCAGCTGCCGGGTCAACTTGCTGATGGCTTCGGTCGTTCCGGTGACCCCGATAAAATCGGCGTTGAAATAGGAGACGAACTGGCCCATTTTATCCGGCGTATCGCGTTCGGGATCGACACTGATGAAGATGTACCTGAGCGGGTCGGGGTGGTCCTGGAGGCGCGTGGCCACGCTGTTGAGCACTGACAGGGTGGTCGGGCAGACATCGGGGCAGTGGGTGTAGCCGAAAAAGATGAATGACCAGTGCCCCTGGAGCTCGTTGTTGGTAAAAGCTTTTCCTGTATGATCAACGAGTTCGAACGGTTGCAGTGCACGTGCCTCACTGAAGTGCGTGGCCTGCAGGTCCGTCAGATCGGCTTGTCTGTTGAGCAGGAATCCGGAGGTCCAGTAACCCGCGGACAGCGCCAGGACCGTGGCGATGGCGAAAAGCATGGCAAGGCGCAGTTTCGATGGGGTACGTTGTGTCTTCATAATCACGCATTATTCCATAGACGCTGCCACGCTTCATTACACACATTTTCTCGGGAACCTCCTGTGGCGGGTATGCCGACCGCCGTCACGCAGGGAAGTTGTTATGGATACACTGACTACAATGCGGGATTTTATCCGTTGG
Organism: uncultured Ectothiorhodospiraceae bacterium; assembly: GCA_947259415.1. Classification (GTDB taxonomy): domain Bacteria; phylum Pseudomonadota; class Gammaproteobacteria; order UBA9214; family UBA9214; genus CAMYJZ01. The sequence continues at coordinate 62,696 of CAMYMI010000009.1, forward strand.
GGTGCCAGCCGCTTCAACGCGGCCGGCCTGGTTTTCGGACACGGTACCGACAATGCACTGGATGAATCGGCTGCACTCGTAATGCATGAACTGCACCTGGACCCCGAGCTGCCGGAGGATTACCTAGACAGCGTACTGACTGCCGCCGAGCGCGAGCAGGTCATCAAGCTGATTGAGACACGCATCGAGACCCGCAAGCCGGCAGCCTACCTGACACATGAGGCATGGTTTGCCGGCCTGTCTTTCTATGTTGATGAGCGCGTGCTGGTGCCGCGTTCCCCGATAGCGGAGCTGATCGCGGACCGGTTCATTCCCTGGGTTGTCCCGCAGCAGGTCGGTGCCGTTCTTGACCTGTGCACCGGCAGTGGTTGCATCGGGATTGCCTGTGCCTATGCCTTTCCGGAAGCCCGCGTGGATGCGGTTGATATCTCGACCGATGCCCTGGCCGTTGCCCAGCGAAATGTTGAGCGCCATGGTCTGGAGCAGCGTGTCAGGTTACTCCAGTCAGACCTGTTCGATGGCCTTAAGGGCGAACATTATGACGTTATTGTAGCCAACCCGCCCTATGTCTCGGATGAGGAGATACAGGCACTCCCGCAGGAGTTCCGGCATGAGCCGGCCCTGGGACTGGCTGCGGGTGCAGATGGCATGGATGTCGTCGCACGGATCCTCAGGGACGCAGCTGATCACCTTTCCGCTTTTGGCATACTCATCGTCGAGGTAGGCTATAGCCAGTCGGCACTGGTGGCGCGCTATTCTGATGTGCCGTTTTTGTGGCTGGAATTCGAGCACGGGGGGGAAGGCGTTTTTCTGCTGGAGCGCCATCAGCTGGTGGAGTGCCGCCAGGCGTTCGAATCCCCGGTCGAAGCGCGTACCGCGAGCGGCGCGCCGAAAGGAGTGAACTGATATGGGTGACAGGGCACGATCAGCTGAGGAATACGCGGGGCTGGTGGATCAGGCGATATTCGATCTTAAGGAACTGCGCGCCTCCACGGATTACGACATAGAGGCGATTGATACCAATACGGCCTATCTGGGGGTACTGCAGGAGGAACTGCGCGAACTTCGCGCATCAATGGCTGACGGCAGCTACCTGTTCGGACGCAATGACCTGCCGTTCATGCGCATCGTCAAACAGCATAGCGAGCGCGAGTTGCCGTTCATCAAGCTGCTCTACCAGATCAACGCAACGCACAGGCAGGGTCTGGATGTGTAGCCACAGACCTGCTGGGTCGGCCGCTGGCTCCGGACGGCGGTATATTTCCGGTATCAGCCCTTGGTACGGTAAATCAGGCCGGGCCTGATCAGCAGCTCGTTCTTCTTCAACTGTTCCAGGGGGAATTCACCATCGACGTTCTCCGCGATCCGGTCGAACACGTAGGTCCCCTTGTGTGACTCGATGGTCTGGTAGATGGGTTGCCCCATGTAGTCACCAACCCGCGATCTGTTTCTAGAAGATTGTGCCATTAGGGTATCTACTTGAATCAGGTTAATCCTGCACAGAACAGTTATCGGTTGGAAACACTTGTTCTTTAACAGGATCGCGAACAAGAAAAGCAGGACGCCCGGGAGTCAAGCCGCTACAATATCCGCATGTCAGGAAACACCTACGGTAAACTGTTCACGATCACCGGTTTTGGCGAGAGCCACGGCCCGGCACTGGGCTGTATCGTGGACGGCTGCCCGCCCGGCATGGAATTGTCGGCTGCGGACCTTCAGCATGACCTCGATCGCCGCAAACCGGGCAAATCCAGGCACACCACCCAGCGCCGTGAGACCGACGAAGTACAGATCCTGTCGGGCGTGTTCGAGGGGAAGACTACCGGCACCCCCATTGGGCTGTTGATCCAGAATATCGACCAGCGTTCCAGGGACTATTCCAAGATCATGGACCGCTTCCGTCCCGGACATGCGGACTACACCTACCAGCAGAAATACGGTTTTCGTGACTATCGCGGGGGTGGACGCTCGTCAGCACGCGAAACGGCTATGCGGGTGGCAGCCGGTGCCATCGCCAAGAAATACCTGGCCGAGAACCTGGGCGTTCGGATCCGCGGATACCTTGCCCAGCTGGGACCCGTCGAACTGGAACTGCGGGACTGGGACAGCGTGGAGGACAATCCCTTTTTCTGTCCCGACCCGTCCCGGGTGAAGGAACTCGAGGACTACATGGATGCCCTCCGCAAGGAGGGTGACTCCATCGGTGCACGGATCAACGTGGTGGCGACGGGTTTGCCGCCGGGCCTGGGCGAGCCCGTCTTCGATCGCCTGGACGCGGACATTGCCCACGCCCTGATGAGCATTAATGCCGTGAAAGGTGTGGAGATCGGCGCCGGTTTTGCCTGTGTGGCCCAGAAGGGCACGGAGCACCGGGACGAGATCACCCCGCAGGGCTTCCTCAGCAACCATGCCGGCGGGGTGCTGGGCGGGATATCCAGCGGCCAGGACATCCTCGCCAGCATCGCCCTGAAGCCGACCTCGAGTATCCGCCTGCCGGGGCGGACGGTGAATACCCGCGGTGAGCCCCTCGAGGTGGTCACCACCGGGCGTCATGACCCCTGTGTGGGCATACGTGCCACACCGATCGCCGAGGCCATGCTGGCCATCGTGCTGATGGACCACCTGCTGCGCCACCGTGCACAGAATCTGGATGTACAGTCGGACACACCGGTTATTCCTGCCAGTGCGGATGAATAGCAGCACCAGTCTCTGTCAGCTCCCGTTGCACTAGTACCGCGCTGGACCCGGCATGAACTACTGGCGCCTGTCCGGCTTTTACCTGTTCTATTTCGCCTCTCTGGGCGCTCTGGTTCCCTACTGGAGCCTGTACCTCAAGTCCCTGGGTTTCAGCATTGCCGATATCGGTGAACTGATCGCAATCCTGATGGCGACCAAGATCGTGGCACCCAATATCTGGGGCTGGATCGCCGATCATACCGGTGAACGTATGCTGATCGTGCGGATCGCCTCGCTGCTGGCGGCCATCGCGTTTGCCGGCGTGTTCGCAGGCAGCAACTACTGGTGGCTGGCGGCGGTGATGATGCTGTTCAGTTTCTTCTGGAATGCGTCGTTGCCGCAGTTCGAGGCGACGACCATGAATCACCTTGGGCGTGATACCTGGCGTTACAGCAGTATCCGCCTGTGGGGTTCGGTCGGCTTTATCATTACCGCTGCCGGCCTCGGACCGTTGCTGGACAGCTACGGGGCCGGTGTGTTGCCGGCTGTCGTGATGGTTTTGTTTGTGGCTATCTGGATCAACAGCCTGACAGTACCTGAATCGGCGGCCGGTCATTTGCCGCTCGACCAGGAACCGCTGCGCAAGGTCCTGGGTCGGCCGCTGGTGGTCTCGCTACTGTGCGTGTGTTTTCTCGTGCAGGCCAGCCACGGTCCGTATTACACCTTTTTCACCCTCTACCTGGAAGACTTCGGCTATTCGCGTTCCCTGATCGGGCAATTGTGGGGGCTGGGCGTGATTGCCGAAATCGGCGTGTTCCTGCTAATGCCGCGCCTGCTGCCGCGCTTTGGCGCACGCCGCCTGCTGCTGGTCGCTGTCGGCCTCACCGCGCTGCGCTGGCTGCTGATTGCACTGTTCGCCGCCTGGGTGCCGGTGATCCTGTTTGCCCAGACCCTGCACGCAGCGAGTTTCGGACTCTACCATGCCGTGGTGATCTACATGATCCATGCCCTGTTTACGGGTGTACACCAGGGGCGCGGCCAGGCACTTTACAGCAGCCTGAGTTTCGGGGCGGGCGGGGCGGCCGGCAGCCTGGTGAGCGGTTATCTGTGGACCGGCATCAATCCCGAGGCGATGTTCCTGCTGGCCGCTGTGATCAGCCTGTGCGCCCTGGTCATCGTCTACCGGGGCATCAAGGGGGATATCTGATTGTTTTCGACCCTGCCTGTATTCGGTCCAGCCATCCTATATAATTCCTCGCCTGTGTAATGACTGCTTTCGGAACTGGCACCGATGTCCGGCAAGACCCTCTATGACAAACTCTGGGACTCCCATCTTGTAAGACAGGATGAGAGCGGGACGGCCCTGCTATACATCGATCGCCATCTTGTCCACGAGGTCACCTCCCCGCAGGCCTTTGAGGGGCTGCGCCTGGCCGGACGCAATCCCTGGCGCAGCGAGTCGATCCTGGCTGTCCCGGATCACAACGTCCCGACGACTGCTCGTGCGGCCGGCATCACCGACCCGGTCTCGCGCGTGCAGGTCGAGACCCTTGACCGGAATTGCAGCGATTTCGGCATCACCGAATTCACCATGACAGACCTGCGCCAGGGTATCGTGCATGTTATCGGGCCGGAGCAGGGTGCCACGCTGCCGGGCATGACGGTGGTCTGCGGAGATTCCCACACCTCGACACACGGAGCCTTCGGTGCCCTGGCCTTCGGCATCGGCACCTCCGAGGTCGAGCATGTGCTGGCAACACAGTGCCTGATTCAGAAGAAGTCCGGAAACATGCAGATCCGCGTTGACGGCACGCTGGCCGCCGGGGTGTCCGCCAAGGACGTGGTGCTGGCCATCATCGCCAGGATCGGCACGGCCGGTGGCACCGGATTCGCGCTGGAATTTACCGGCCAGGCGATCCGCGACCTGTCGATGGAAGGCCGCATGACGGTCTGCAACATGGCAATCGAGGCCGGTGCACGTGCCGGGATGATTGCCGTGGATGACACCACGATCGAATACCTCACGGGCCGGCCCTATGCGCCGGAAGGTGCACAGTGGGAACAAGCGGTGTCTGCCTGGGCTGAACTGCACACTGACGCGGATGCCGGGTTTGACCAGATGGTCAGCCTGGACGCTGGCGCCCTGGCACCCCAGGTGAGCTGGGGGACTTCACCGGAGATGGTGACCGCCATCGACGCTGTGGTCCCGGACCCGGATGCCGAGGTCGACCCCGTCAAGCGCGAGGGCATGCGCAGGGCGCTTGTCTATATGGACCTGCAGCCGGGTATGGCGATTACCGATATCCGTCCGGACCATGTATTCATCGGCAGCTGCACCAATGCACGCATTGAGGACCTGCGCGCGGCTGCGGCTGCCATTCGGGGGCGCCAGGTGGCCGCGGGAATCAAGCAGGCCCTGGTGGTGCCAGGCTCCGGGCTGGTCAAGCAGCAGGCCGAGGCGGAGGGACTGGACCGTGTCTTTACCGAGGCCGGCTTCGAATGGCGTGAACCCGGCTGCTCCATGTGCCTCGCCATGAATGCCGACCGGCTCGAACCCGGCGACCGTTGTGCTTCCACCTCGAACAGGAATTTCGAAGGGCGTCAGGGGCAGGGTGGTCGCACCCACCTGGTCAGTCCGGCAATGGCTGCTGTCGCCGCAGTTACCGGCCACTTCGTGGATATCAGGCAACAGGAAGCTGGTTAACCAGTATGGACAAATTTACCGTTGTTTCCGGAATCGTCGCGCCGCTGGACCGGACGAATGTCGATACCGATGCAATCATTCCCAAGCAGTTTCTCAAGTCGATACACCGCACCGGTTTCGGCCCGAACCTGTTTGACGAATGGCGTTACCTGGATCACGGCGAACCCGGCAAGGACAATACCCGGCGTCCTTTAAATCCCGAATTCGTACTGAACCAGTCGCCTTACCAGGATGCGGTCATCCTGCTGGGGCGTGAGAATTTCGGATGCGGTTCATCGCGCGAACACGCGGTGTGGGCGCTGCTCGATTACGGTTTCCGGGTCATCATTGCCCCCGGTTTTGCAGACATCTTTTTCAATAACTGTTTCAAGAACGGGGTACTCCCGGTCGTGCTCGACAGTGCAATCGTAGATCGCCTGTTCAGGGCCGTCGCCGGGTCACCCGGGTATACGCTGCGCGTTGACCTGCCCGCTCAACAGATCACGACACCGGGGGGGGAGGTTATCGGCTTCGAGGTCGACCCGTTCCGAAAGGACTGTCTGATCAAGGGACTGGATGACATCGGGCTGACCCTGCAACATGCCGACAGTATCCGGCGCTACGAGGAAAAACGCCGGCTCGAGGCCCCGTGGCTTTTTAATAAACAATCTGAGAAATAGTATTTAACTAACTAATATGTCAGTGAAAATAGCAATATTAGCGGGTGACGGCATTGGCCCCGAGATCATCGCCGAGGCGGAAAAGGTCCTGCACTGCCTGCGGCTGGAGTTCGGGTTTTCAGCGGAATTCGAGCACGCACCCGTCGGCGGTGCCGGCTTTGATGCGGCCGGACACCCGTTGCCCGAGCCCACCCTGGCACTGGCCCATCAGGCCGATGCCATCCTGCTGGGATCGGTCGGTGGTCCGCAGTGGGAACAGCTGGAGCGTGATCTGCGCCCGGAACAGGGGCTGCTGGGGTTGCGTGCCGGGCTGGAACTGTTTGCCAATCTGCGGCCTGCTATTCTCTACCCGCAACTTGCCAATGCCTCGACGCTGAAACCCGAGATCGTCAGCGGCCTGGACATCATGATAGTGCGCGAACTGACCGGCGGTATTTATTTCGGCAAACCGCGCGGGATCCGGATCCGGGAAGATGGCCAGCGCGAGGGCTTCAATACGCTGGTCTACAGTGAATCGGAGATCGAACGAATCGGGCGTTCCGCATTCGAGACCGCGCGCAAGCGTTCACGCCGGCTGTGCTCCGTGGACAAGGCAAATGTGCTCGAATGCAGTGAACTGTGGCGCGAGATCATCAGCAAGCTGGGCAAGGACGACTACAATGACGTTGAACTGAGCCACATGTATGTGGATAACGCCGCCATGCAGCTGGTGCGTGAACCGAAGCAATTCGACGTCATGGTCACGACCAACATGTTCGGCGACATCCTTTCCGATGCCGCGGCGATGTTAACGGGATCCATTGGTATGCTGCCATCGGCATCGCTCGACAGCCACGGCAAGGGGATGTACGAGCCGATCCACGGCTCGGCTCCTGACATCGCGGGTCGGGGTGTAGCCAATCCGCTGGCCACCATCCTGTCGGTGGCCATGATGCTGCGTTACAGTCTGGATGAACCCGTACTCGCCGGGCACATCGAACAGGCGGTGGGCAAGGTACTCGACAGCGGGCTGCGGACCGAGGATATTGCCTCGTCCGGGATGCAGGTCGTTGGCACCGCGGATATGGGTGACGCAGTCGTGGCCGCACTCCGGGCGGCCTGACAGGTGTATTTTTTACAAACTCGCCTGGTGATGCCAGGTCTTGCAACAGGTAGTTGAATGAGATGACACGTAAATTTGATGTGGCCGTTGTCGGCGCGACCGGTGCTGTGGGTGAAACCATGCTGGAGATCCTGGCCGAACGCGCTTTCCCGGTTAATAAGGTCTATCCCCTGGCCAGCCAGCGCTCTGCAGGCAAGAGGGTCGCGTTCGGTGGAAAACACTTGACGGTCGGGGACTTGAGCAGCTTTGACTTTTCCAGCGTTCAGATCGGACTGTTTTCCGCAGGTGCCTCGGTATCGGAGCAGTACGCACCACTTGCCGCCAAGGCCGGCTGTGTCGTGATCGACAACACCTCGCAGTTCCGTTACCAGGACGATATCCCGCTGGTGGTGCCGGAAGTGAACCCGGATCACATCAAGGACTATACCCGGCATGGCATTATTGCCAACCCGAACTGCTCGACCATCCAGATGCTGGTCGCCCTGAAACCGCTGCATGATGCAGCCGGTATCGAGCGCATCAATGTCTGCACCTACCAGGCCGTGTCCGGCACCGGCAAGGAGGCGATCGAGGAACTCGCTGGCCAGACGGCCAGGTTGCTGAATGGCCAGACAGTCAAGGCCGAGGTCTATCCCAAGCAGATTGCCTTTAATGTACTGCCGCACATCGATGTATTCCAGGACAACGGCTACACCAAGGAAGAGATGAAAATGGTCTGGGAGACCAGGAAGATCATGGGGGATGATGCGATCCAGGTTAACCCGACGGCGGTGCGGGTGCCGGTCTTCTATGGCCACTCCGAGGCGGTTCATATCGAGACCCGGGACAAGCTGACTGCCGTGCAGGCCCGCGAACTGCTTGTCCAGGCCCCCGGCGTGGTGGTACTGGATGAACACCGCGACGGCGGCTACCCCACAGCCGTGACCGAGGGTGCGAACCACGATCCGGTCTACGTCGGCAGGATCCGGGAGGATATCTCGCACTCGCGCGGCCTGAACCTGTGGGTGGTGGCGGATAATGTTCGCAAGGGTGCAGCCCTGAACAGTGTCCAGATCGCCGAAATCCTGGTGAAAGATTATTTGTAGATTTTCGGTTATAGTCTGCGCAGTTGGAGCGCCTTCACGGCCGTTGTCTCAGTGCTGATGGAGAAGGAGGCGCAATTCTTAAGCAAGGACCAAACAGAGGGGGCGAACATGTTTCGAAGATCGGCGCTGGCGATTATCTTGCTGTGTTTTGTTGCATCTTCGAAGGTCTTTGCCCTTGGCCTTGGCGACATCGAGATCAACTCGGTGCTGAACAATCCGCTGCAGGCCATTATCGAGCTGACCTCTGCAACCGATGCCGAGCTCGAGGAACTAAAGATCAGCATCGCCTCCAGCGAGGCCTTTGCCCGTGCCGGTATCACCAGGACACGGGTCCTGAGTGGCTTCACTTTCAGTGCTGAACGCACCCCGGCTGGCAAGCCGGTCATACGTATATCCACCACGGAACCCGTGCGCGAGGCCTTCCTTGAGTTCCTGCTCGAGGTGGCCTGGAGCAGGGGCCGGCTGGTCAGGCAGTACACGGTACTGATCGACCCGCCATTTACCATGCCGGCTACCCCGGTCGCACCGCGACCGCCTGCAGTCAGCAGTGTGCAACCGGCACCAGTGCCGGCCCCGCCACCCCAGGCAAGTCCGGCACCGCCTTCACCACAGGTAGCACCGGCACCGCCACCACCACCGGTTACACCGGCGCCGGCGAGGGCAGCTGATCAGTACGGTCCGGTCAAACGCAACGAAACCTTGTGGGATATCTCAAAACGACTGCGGCCGGGCAGTGATATCAGCGTGCAGCAAATGATGCTGGCCCTGCAGCGTGCGAACCCCGAGGCGTTTATCGACAACAACATCAACAATCTGCGGGCCGGTTCGGTGCTCCGGGTGCCTGGCCGGGACGAGCTGCTTTCCCTTAGCCGTGCGGATGCCATTACCGAGTCCCTGCGCCAGTATGCGGAATGGAATGCCCTCCGCAGCGCGGAGACGGTGCCGGCTCAGGCGGCCGCGGTGCAACCGGCGCCCAATGCAACTCCCGATGTGCAGACCGAGACCCGCCTGCAACTGGTGGCCCCCGAGGGTGATGCCACCGCGCAGGCAGCGGGAGCTGGCGCAGCTGAAGCAGAAGCTGAAGCACAACCGGTGGCGGAGGACGCGCCGGCAAGCAGCGATCTTCAGCAGCAGCTGGCACTGGCGACCGAGGAAGCCGAGGCCGGGCGCGCCCAGAGCGTGGAGCTGCAATCCCGTGTCGACGAGCTTGAAGAGCAGGTCGAAGCCATGCAGCGGCTGGTTGAGCTGAAAGATGCTGAGCTTGCCAGCATGCAGAACCGCCTGGGACAGGAAGGCGAGGCGACGGTAGATACAGAAGGCGGGGTTGAAGCCGAACAGCTGGGTGCAGCCGATGAGTCGATTGCAACAGCGGAGCAGGAATCATCCATCACTGCAGAAGCTGAAACAGCGCCAGCCGCCGAAGAGGCCGTTACTGTCGCGGCGGCTGAGGATGTCAGTGTCATGGAAAAGGCCCGGAGGCTGGTGGACCGCCTGCTTGACAACCCCATGCTGACGGGCCTCGGTGTACTTGCCACCATATTGTTGGGCGGATTTCTCTGGGCGACGACACGGCAGCGCAAGAACGCTGACATATTCAGCGATGAACCTACCATGGAAAGCCGGTTGGCGGAATCGCAGACTGAGTCACGCCAGGAACCGGTGATCCCGGTCGCAGATGAAGAGACCAGGGATGAGGACGAGAGCCAACGTGATGTCGGCGGTATGGCTGCACTAGCGGATACGGAGAGCGGAGACCCGCTGACGGAGGCGGATGTCTATATTGCCTATGGCCGGTTCCAGCAGGCGGAGGATGTGATCCAGGGCGCCCTGCTAACCCATCCCGGGGATACCGAACTCACGCTGAAACTGCTGGAGGTGTACCGGGTATCCGGTAACACGGAAGCCTTCAATGCCCTCGCTTCAAGTATCCGTGAAGTGGCCGGTGAAAACAGCCCGCTCTGGAACCAGGTGGCTGTCATGGGTTATGAACTCTCTCCTGACAATCCGCTCTACAGCGGCGCCGGGGACAGTCCGGTCAGCAGCGATATCGCCATGTCGGACATGGAGGAACGGTCTCCGATAGCCAGTTTGGTCGGAGACCTGGAGGGCATGGAAGACAGCGCCGAATCGGAGGCGCTGGCCGATAACACCATCGAGTTCAACCTGGATGACACCGCTGTGTCGGATGAAGAGGATGCCAGCGAGGGCCTGCTCGAAAAGTCCGATGAAGTCGGCACCAAGCTCGATCTGGCTCGCGCCTACCTGGATATGAATGACGAGGAAAGTGCCCGCAGCATTCTGGAAGAAGTGGTTGAGGAGGGCAATGAACGGCAGAAGGCCGAGGCAGAGGAACTGTTCAACAGACTTGCCGAATTCTGACCCGGCTGCCGGCGTCGGCCACGGGTCTGTCGGGTATGAATAATTATCCCCTGCATCCACTTGTCCGTATCGTTGTCCTGCTGGTCTTCATCGCCGGCATGGCGCTGGCACATCCACTACTACTGATTGGCGGGGCATGCGGTTTGTTGCTGGCATACACCCTGGCGGGCTTTCCCGCATTGGGTGGACTGTTGAGGATGGTCATACGCCTGCGCTGGTTGCTGGTTGCCATCCTGCTGGTGTACGGGTGGTGGACACCGGGTGAACTGTTATGGCCAGCGCTGGACAGGTTTTCGCCAACTTTGCAGGGAATCGGTTTCGGACTGATTCGCATTGTCGCGCTGGTCTGTATCGTGAGCGCGGTGCATTTCCTGCTCCAGGTGACGGAGCGCGGACAACTGGTTGCTGCACTCATGCTGCTTAGCGCCCCGTTCCTGGGCCCGCTGGCACGTGAACGGTTTGCCGTCCGCGTACTGCTTACCCTGGAAGCCGTGGTACCTGTACAGGCCATGCTGAGTGCTGCACTGCAGCAAAAACCGGGGCAGGCCCGTGGCTTGTCGCGTCTGGTCTTCCATGCCAATAATGTCTATTCCGGTGTACTGGCGCAGGCAGACAAGTCTGTCAGTTCTGTGATCGACATCAGCGAGCCTGATGCGCCGCCCGCGGTTCAATGGCTGATCCCGCTGCTGCTTGCGGTTCTGATCGGCTTTCTGGCCGGTCTCTGAATCCTGCGACTTTTCCGGTCAGTTTCGATGACCAAACGTTCCTGGCACCTGCAGTCAGCATGCGAATAGCCCTGGGTATTGAATACGATGGTACGGATTTCTGTGGCTGGCAGCGCCAGCACGCCGGCCGGACTGTGCAGGGTTGCCTGGAACAGGCACTGGCAATGGTTGCCGATCACGAGTTGAAGACAGTGTGCGCGGGGCGTACCGATACCGGTGTTCATGCAACCGGCCAGGTTGTGCATATCGACAGCCATGCACAACGTGATGCCAAGGCATGGATACGCGGCACCAATGCAAACCTGCCTGCGGATATCAGGGTTCAGTGGGCGACACCGATCGATGCAGATTTCCATGCCCGCTTCTCGGCCCGCAGGCGTCATTACCGTTACACGATAGTCAACGCACCCGGTCGTTCGGCCTTGCTCAGGGACAGGACCTGCTGGGAATACATGCCGCTCGATGTGGCCAGCATGGCAGAGGGCGCGCGCCACCTCCTGGGCGAGCATGACTTTACCTCGTTTCGTGCCAGCGCCTGTCAGGCCAAACACCCGGTACGGATACTCTATCAACTGGAGGTGGTCCGCCAGGGAGACTTCCTCTACATCGACGTGGTGGCTAATGCATTCCTGCACCACATGGTACGCTGTATCATCGGGGTACTGATGCATGTGGGACGTGGTGAGGCAGCGCCCGGGTGGGTCGCTGAAGTGTTGGCTGCAAGGGACCGAACGCTCAGTGGCGTGACAGCACCGGCTGCAGGGTTGTACCTGGTCGAGGTTCACTATCCCGAACGGTTTGGGTTGCCGGCGGGCGGCTGGCTGCCGGACTACGGCCGCTAGTGCAGGCGGGAACCCTCAATCCCGCGCCGTTTCTGTTACGCTAACTGCAGCTAATCCCCGTGACGATACTTTAGAATGGCCCGATGATGCGTACCCGCGTTAAAATCTGCGGCATCACCCGTGTACAGGATGCCCACAGTGCCGTTGACAGCGGTGCTGATGCCATCGGCCTGGTGTTCTACCCGCACAGCCCGCGACATGTGACGCCTGAACAGGCACGGCGGATTGCCGCTGAAGTCGCGCCGTTCGTTACCGTGGTCGGCCTGTTTGTCAATGCTGCACCCGCCGGTATTCGGGAGGTGCTCGATCAGATACCGCTGGGTTTGCTACAGTTTCACGGTCAGGAATCGAATGCCGAGTGCAGACACTTTGGTCTGCCGTTCATCAAGTCGGTGGCGATGAAACCCGGGGTCGACCTGCACGGTCAGGTGGATGCCTACCCGGACGCCGCCGGTTTGCTGCTAGATGCCTGGCAACCGCTGGCGCATGGCGGGGGTGGTGAGTCCTTTGACTGGGAGCAGGTACCGGAGCGCCTGCCGCTGCCGGTCATCCTGGCCGGCGGACTGACGCCGGAAAATGTGGTGAACGCCATCCGCCGGATCCGGCCTTATGCCGTCGATGTCAGCAGTGGCGTGGAAAGCAGCAAGGGCATCAAATCGGCTGACAAGATTTCAGCCTTCATGAAAGGAGTAACCAGTTGTGGAACAGAGAAAGACTGCTGAAGCCGCTGCGCTTAGCGATGCATTGCCTGATGAACGGGGTCATTTCGGGCCTTATGGCGGACGTTTTGTTGCCGAAACCCTCATGCGCCCGCTCGATGAGCTGAATGCGGCCTACAGTCGTTATATGAAGGACCCGGAGTTCCTGGCGGAATTTGATTCGGACCTCCGGCACTATGTCGGGCGTCCCTCGCCACTGTATTACGCCGAGCGGCTCAGTAATCAGATTGGTGGTGCACGCATTTATCTGAAGCGCGAAGATCTCAACCATACCGGCGCACACAAGATCAATAACACGGTTGGTCAGGCCCTGCTGGCAAAACGCATGGGCAAACAGCGTGTCATTGCCGAGACCGGTGCCGGCCAGCATGGCGTCGCTTCAGCCACAGTGGCCGCACGCTTCGGCATGGAATGTGTGGTCTACATGGGCGCCGAGGACATCCGGCGCCAGGCCATCAATGTCTACCGAATGCGCCTGCTGGGTGCCGAGGTTGTGCCCGTGGAATCCGGCTCCAGGACACTCAAGGATGCCCTGAACGAGGCCTTGCGCGACTGGGTCACCAATGTCGACAACACCTTTTACATTATCGGCACAGTCGCCGGGCCGCATCCCTACCCGGCGATGGTACGCGATTTCCAGACGGTCATCGGCCGGGAGGCGCGCGTCCAGGTGCTGGAACAGACCGGTCGCCTGCCGGATGCTCTGGTTGCCTGCGTCGGTGGCGGTTCCAATGCCATTGGCCTGTTTTATCCGTTTCTCGGTGACCCGGATGTGGCGCTCTACGGCATCGAGGCCGGAGGTGACGGGCTGGAAACAGGCCGCCATGCCGCACCGCTGTGTGCAGGCAAGTCCGGGGTGCTGCACGGTAACCGGACCTATCTGATGGAGGATACCGACGGCCAGATCATCGAGACCCATTCGATCTCGGCCGGGCTGGATTATCCGGGGGTGGGCCCGGAACATGCCTGGCTGAAGGACAGCGGGCGTGCCCGCTATGAGGTGGTCACCGACAGCGAGGCCCTGGCGGCATTTCACCAGCTGACCCGCCTGGAGGGCATCATGCCGGCGCTGGAATCCAGCCATGCACTGGCCTATACCGCCAGACTGGCGGCCGACATGGACAGGGACAGCATTATCGTGGTGAACCTTTCGGGACGTGGTGACAAGGATATTCAAACCGTTGCCGACCTCGAGGGAATCAAGGTATGAGTCGTATAAAAGCGCGTTTCAGGGAACTGGGCGAACAACAGCGCAAGGCACTGATCCCCTATGTAACGGCCGGTGACCCGCAACCGGATGTGACCGTGCCCCTGTTGCATGCACTGGTGGCGGCCGGGGCTGACCTGATCGAGATCGGCGTGCCGTTTTCCGATCCCATGGCGGACGGCCCGGTGATCCAGGCCGCCTGTGAGCGCGCCCTGGTCCATCACGTCAGTCTGCATGATGTACTCGACATGGTGCGCGAATTCCGCAGCACCGATGCAACCACCCCGGTGATCCTGATGGGCTACCTAAATCCCATCGAGGTATGGGGTTACGAAGGATTTGCCAGGGGGGCGGACGAGGCGGGCGTGGACGGGGTGCTGACCGTGGACATGCCGCCGGAAGAGGCCGATAACCTGATCCAGGCCCTGCATGCCCGCTCACTGGATGCAATTTTCCTGCTGGCGCCCACCAGCAGCGAGGAACGCATGCGCAAGATCAGCCAAATGGCGAGCGGTTTTATCTACTATGTATCATTCAAGGGCGTGACGGGCGCCAACCGGCTGGATGTGGACGCGGTAGCGGACAAGCTGGGCGAGATCCGCGGCTGCACAGATTTGCCGCTGGGTGTGGGCTTCGGGATTCGCGACCCTGAATCCGCCGCACAGGTCGCACGAGTGGCCGACGCCGTCGTGGTCGGCAGTGCGCTGGTCGGCAAGGTGGCCGGGCTGGTCGACCATCCCGAGGCGATTCCCGCAGAACTCGCAGCCACCGTTGCAGCGATGCGCGCTGCCATCGACCTGCAGTCGACGACATGACGGCGGCCACAGGCGGTACAAACAAGGTACAATTGACACCATGAGCTGGTTCAGAAAATTGGTGCCATCCAAGATCCGCACGGTCGGCGGCAGCAAGCGTAACGTGCCCGAGGGCCTGTGGGTCAAGTGCGACAAGTGCAGTGCCGTCCTGTACCGCTCCGAGCTCGACAGAAACTTCGATGTCTGTCCGAAATGCAGTCATCACATGCGCATCGGTGCGCGGCGTCGACTGGAACTGTTCCTGGACGAGGGTTCGCAGCAGGAGATCGGTACGGGCCTTGAACCGGTAGACATACTCAAGTTCAAGGACAGCAAGAAATACCGTGACCGGCTGAACAGCGCGCAGAAAACGACCGGTGAAAAAGATGCCCTGGTGGTTATGCGCGGCAGTGTAGAAGGTGTGCCCCTGGTGGCAGCCGCATTCGATTTCGGTTTCATGGGTGGCTCCATGGGCTCCGTCGTCGGCGAGCGCTTCGTGCGCGGCATCAACAGCTGTCTTGAGGAGAAGGTCCCGTTGATCTGCTTTTCCGCAAGTGGCGGGGCGCGCATGCAGGAGGCCCTGTTCTCACTCATGCAGATGGCGAAGACCAGCGCGGCACTGACGCGGCTCTCGGCCGCAGGCCAGCCCTACATCTCGGTGCTCACCGACCCGACCATGGGCGGGGTTTCGGCGAGCTTTGCCATGCTGGGTGACATCAATATCGCCGAGCCCAGAGCCCTGATCGGGTTTGCCGGGCCACGTGTTATCGAACAGACGGTGCGTGAAACCCTCCCGGAAGGCTTCCAGCGCAGTGAGTTCCTGCTCGATCACGGTGCTATTGACATGATCGTGGATCGCAGGGAAATGCGCGAGGTGGTTGCCAGCCTGCTGGCGATGCTTACCGGCCAGTCCGCACCGGCTGCCTGAGGCGCTGGGGCCCTGCATATCCCGATTCCAACGACCAGCAGCCGATCAATAAAACCACTGCCACGCCTGCCTGTCCCGGTGTGATTGCCGCAGGGCAACGTTCCTGATCTGACACCGAGCACATCCGCTGCTGATTCATGAAACCGCGATTCACGACACTGCCGGAGTGGCTGCACTGGCAAGAGGACCTGCACCCGAAAAAAATCGATCTGGGACTTGAGCGGGTCACACGGGTGGCAGAACGCATGGACATACTGGATGCCGGGCATGCCGTGGTCAGCATCGCCGGCACCAACGGCAAGGGTTCCAGCGTGGCGATGCTCGAGGCGATATACCTGGCGGCCGGTTACCGTGTCGGCAGCTATACCTCTCCACACCTGCGGCGCTACAACGAACGTGTGCATCTGAATGCCGTCGAAGTGACTGATGAGGCCCTGTGTGCGGCATTTCAGGCGGTCGATGAACAGCGCGAGGGGGGAACCCTGTCGTACTTCGAATTCGGTACGTTGGCGGCACTGCACATTTTCAAGCAGACCACGCTGGATATCGTCCTGCTTGAAGTCGGACTGGGTGGCCGCCTGGATGCCGTCAACGTGGTTGATCCCGACATCGCGCTGGTCACTGGGATCGGGATTGATCATGTACACTGGCTGGGTAACGACCGCGAGGCGATCGGCCGGGAAAAGGCCGGGATCTTTCGCCCCGGTCGGCCGGCAGTCTGCAGTGATCCTTATCCCCCGTCGAGCCTTGCGCAGGTGGCAAAAGAAACCGGAGCCGAGTGGTACTGCCTAAAACAGCAATTCAGCTACGCACTCCACGCCGATACCTGGCAATGGCGCGGGCCCGGGCGCAGTTATCGGCGTTTGCCGCTTCCATCATTGCCCGGGCGCCACCAGATCGAGAATGCCTGCGGAGTGATCATGGTGCTGGAACTGCAGCAGCAGCGCTTTCCGGTCAGTCAGGCCACCATCAACAAGGGGCTGGGCTCCACCAGCCTGGCGGCGCGATTCGAGGTTATCCCGGGGTCGGTGGAAATGATTCTGGATGTCGCCCACAATCCCCATGGTGCCAGGCGTCTCGCCGAGACCCTCGGCGAACGGCACTGCGAGGGGCAGACCCACTGTGTCCTCGGTGTGCTCGATGACAAGGATGCCGCTGGCGTTGTGAATGCCTTGTCAGGTGAAATCGATCACTGGTATCCCGTTGGCCTGGACGCCGCTCGTGGACTGAGTTCGGAAGCGCTCAGCAGTCAAATTCGCGGCCTGCTCGAACCCGACAGGCTGCATCCCTGCGAGACGGTCGCAGAGGCCATCCGGGCGGCCCGCTGCAAGGCCCTGGCTGGTGACAGGATTATTGTTTGTGGCTCGTTCTATACCGTGGCGGAAGCCTGCGGAGGTGAGGTATAGTCACGCCCGTAACTTCGCCTGGGTAGGCGGTGATTATCGCGAGAACAGCATGGATCAGAAGCTCAAGCAAAGACTGGTAGGGGCTGTCGTCCTTATCTCCCTGGCTGTAATTTTCATCCCCATCATCCTGGAGGGGCCGGATGATGAATGGTCACCGCATACGCAGGGTATGCCGGAGCCACCGAAAATAGACTACCGTGCGGAGATCGAGTTGCCGCTTCCTGATACCGTGCCGTCACCGCAGCAGGTACCTGCCCCGGTCGAACCGGTCGCAGAGCAGGCTGCTGCCCCTGAATCCGCTGCCGGCGAGCGTGTGCCTGAACCGGAACCGGTGGCCGAGGTCCCGCAACCGAAGCGGCCTGCCCCTGCGCCGGTCACTGCGACGGTTATTCCGGCTGGGGCATGGGTGATCCAGGTAGGCAGTTTCAGTCTGCAGCCCAATGCCCAGGGTCTGCGGGACCGCTTGCGCCGCGCCGGTTTCACGGCCTTTCTCCAGGAGGTGAAGACCGCAAGCGGGACGACCACCTACCGCGTACTGATCGGTCCCTTCGATGACCGTGTAGCGGCGGAAAAGCTGCAGGCACGCCTGGCCCGGGAGCAGCAGATCAAGGGCCTTGTCGTGCAGGGCGGCAGTTGAGCCTCCCCGAAAGGGCATGGCGGTGGCAATCGTATATCTGGTAAGATCACTTAGTTGTTGTATTTATTAAAAGTCAATGGGCTAAGTCGTTGAAGCCCCGTTATTTCGAGGAAGTACAGCGATGGCCTGGATCGATGTAGTAATCATTGCGCTGATTGTCCTGTCAGCGCTTTTGAGCCTTTTCCGTGGATTCGTCAAGGAGGCGTTGGCGCTCGCATCCTGGCTGGTGGCCTTCTGGGTCGCCATGGTGTTTCACGAGGACCTGGCCGTCGTGCTGTCACAGTGGTTGGCAGAGCCCTCGGTCCAGAAGATTGCGGCCTTCAGTGTCCTGTTTATCAGCGTGTTGCTGCTCGGTGCGCTGGTAAATTACCTGGCTGTAAAACTTGTGACCAAGACCGGCCTGACGGGAACCGACCGCATGCTGGGCGTGATCTTCGGGGTGGCGCGCGGTGCAATCATTGTCGCCGTGCTGGTGCTGCTGGCTGGCCTGACGGCCTTGCCCCAGGACTCCTGGTGGCAGGAATCCCAGTTACTTGGTTATTTCCAGGATTTCGCCGTCTGGATTCATGACCTCGTTCCGGAAGGCATGCTGGACGACATATCCTACACTTAACCAACGGACAGTCGCAGCTACTTTGAGGGCCATTTATGTGCGGCATCATAGGCATCGTTGCCCGCAATCAGGTTAACCAGGCAATCTACGACGGACTGACTGTCCTGCAGCATCGCGGTCAGGATGCGGCAGGCATCATGACCTGCGAGGGTGGCCGCCTGCACCTGCGCAAGAGTAACGGTCTGGTTCGGGATGTTTTCCACACCCGCCATATGCTGCGGTTGCACGGCAACATGGGTATCGGCCATGTACGCTATCCAACCGCTGGCTGCGAGAGTTCGGCCGAGGCGCAGCCGTTCTACGTCAATTCCCCCTATGGTATCTGCCTGGCGCATAACGGTAATCTGACCAACGCCAACAAGCTGAAACAGGAACTGTTTCAGGAAGACCTGCGCCAGATCAACACCGATTCCGATTCCGAGGTGCTGCTGAATGTACTCGCACATGAGCTACAACAGCAGCGCAAGCTGCGTCTCGATGTGGATGATGTTTTTGAGGCGGTAGCGGGTTTGCACAAGCGCTGCATGGGTGCCTATGCAGCGGTCGCAATGATTACGGGCTTCGGCATACTCGCGTTTCGTGATCCCTCGGGTATTCGGCCACTGATCTATGGCAAGCGGGAATCCGCGCAGGGGACCGATTACATGGTGGCCTCCGAAAGCGTCGCCCTGGATGTGCTGGGCTTCGAAATGATTGATGATCTTGCGCCCGGCGAGGCCGTCTTCATGAGCCTGGACGGGGAGATACATACCCGTCAGTGTGCCGAACACCACGTCAGTTCTCCCTGTATCTTCGAATTTGTTTATCTTGCCCGGCCGGATTCCATGATCGACAAGGTCTCGGTCTACAAGGCACGTCTTCGTATGGGTGAGAAGCTCGCCAGGAAAATCCAGCGGGTACGCCCGGACCATGATATCGACGTGGTCATCCCGATACCGGACACCAGCCGCACCTCCGCCCTGCAACTGGCCAACAAGCTCGGGCTTGTCTACCGAGAAGGTTTCATCAAGAACCGCTATATCGGCAGGACCTTCATCATGCCGGGCCAGCAGCAACGCAAGAAATCGGTCCGCCAGAAGCTCAATGCGATTGACCTGGAGTTCAGGGGAAAGAATGTATTGCTGGTCGACGACTCCATCGTCCGAGGGACGACTTCGTCGCAGATCATCCAGATGGCACGCGACGCGGGTGCGAAGAAGGTCTATTTCGCGTCGGCGGCACCGGCGGTTCGCTATCCCAATGTCTACGGGATTGACATGCCTACGGGCAGCGAGCTTATCGCGCATGGGCGTAGCGAGCAGGAGGTGTGCGAGGCCATAGGCGCAGACTGGCTTGTGTATCAGGATCTGGATGATCTGATTGATGCGGTCAAGAAGGGCAGTTCAACCATCGAGCGCTTTGATGCATCGGTATTTACCGGGGAATACATTACCGGTGATATCGGCAGTGATTACCTCCACGATCTCCAGACGGTCCGAAATGACGCTGCCAAGAAGGAACGACGTGAGAGCGAGAATGAAGGTATCGATCTGCATAATACGGCCTGACTATTAAAGCTGTTGACAGGCTTTAACCCCTCAACTAGTCTGTTTGACAGCAGCGCCGATTTGATTTCAGCTTGCGGGCGCTTACCAAATACAGCTAAAGCGATGGCACCTGCTTTCGCATTAATGCAAGCGGGTTTTTTTGTCCCCGGGGCCGGCACCAAAGGCTGGTAACCGGGACCAGCCTGGAGATGTGACATGCCTGTAGATGAAGACGAACTTGCCTTTGAAACCCGGGCAATTCGTGCAGGCCAGCAGCGCACCGCTGAAGGAGAGCATGCCGAGCCGATATTTACGACCTCCAGTTATGTCTTCGACAGTGCAGCCGAGGCCGCAGCGCGGTTCTCCGGTGAACAACCTGGCAACATCTATTCCCGCTTCACCAATCCGACGGTGCGCACCTTTGAAATGCGCCTGGCCTCACTGGAGGGCGGTGAAAGCTGTGTTGCCACGGCATCGGGCATGGCCGCCATACTGGCGACCTGTGCCGGCCTGCTCAAGGCAGGCGACCATATTGTGTCATCACGCAGTATATTCGGTACAACGACCGTGCTTTTCTCCACCTACCTGGCGAAGTTCGGCATCGATACCAGCTTTGTATCACTCACTGATCCGGACGCATGGAGGGATGCCATGCGTGACAATACCCGGTTGCTGTTTCTCGAGACGCCCTCAAACCCGCTGACGGAACTTGCCGACATCGCGCAACTTGCTGAACTGGCCCATGACAGGGACTGCCTGCTGGTGGTGGATAATTGTTTCTGCACACCGGCATTGCAGCAACCGCTGAAGGCGGGTGCGGATATCGTCATTCACTCGGCTACCAAGTACCTGGACGGCCAGGGGCGTTGCATCGGCGGTGCTGTTGTCGGTGATGAAGAACGCGTTGGCAAGGATGTCTACGGATTCCTGCGCACGGCAGGACCGAGCATGAGCCCGTTCAATGCCTGGGTGTTTCTGAAGGGGCTGGAGACATTGAGTGTGCGTATGCAGGCACACTGCGCGCGCGCACTGGTGCTGGCGAAGTGGCTGGAAGCGCAGACAGAGGTCGAACGTGTCTACTACCCCGGTCTCGAGTCTCACCCGCAACACACTCTGGCCGCCCGACAGCAACAGGGTTTTGGCGGTATCGTTTCCTTCGATCTCAGGGGCGGCAAGGCCGCTGCCTGGAAGCTGATCGATGCGACTGCCATCTTCTCGATCACCGCGAATCTCGGCGACACCAAGAGCACCATTACACACCCGGCGACGACTACCCACGGGCGCCTGACTCCGGAACAACGCGCCGAGGCCGGTATCGGTGACGGTCTGATCCGGCTTGCCATCGGCCTGGAATCCGTCGACGACCTTAAGGCGGACTTGGCACGGGGTTTTGCGGCACTCTAGCTCCCATTACCTGGTCTGGTGGGGACGCCTCCTCGGAAATATGTCCTGTGCCGGCAGTTGGCGCCAGCACAGGCCGGCTGCACAGCGGATGACAGACCAGTGACCAGTTTGTTTGCACATGCCAGGGAATGTATCGATGCACGCGACCCGGATGCCAAGCTGGCCTTGACCCGGGCAACAGCGCAGGCATGGCACGTGGGTTCACTGCAGATGGCTGAGTCGGCCGCCCCGGAGGCGATTGCCGTGCCGGGCCGGCCGGCGCGACCCGTACTGGTGCATCCTTCGCAGGTGGTCTCGCGCAAATTGTCCACTGAGGCGGGCAGGGTGGCCCTGCTGCATGCACTGGCCCATATCGAGTTCAATGCCATCAACCTCGCCTGGGATGCGGTTTACCGGTTTCGCAGCCTCCCGCCGGCGTACTATAGCGACTGGGTCCGGGTCGCCGATGAAGAGGCACAGCATTTCACGCTGCTAAGAGAGCGGCTGCGCTCGCTGGGTCATGACTACGGAGATTACCCGGCTCATAATGCCCTCTGGGATATGGCCTGCCGGACCGGCCATGATGTGCTGGTGCGCATGGCACTGGTGCCGAGGGTGCTGGAGGCGCGCGGGCTGGATGTCACCCCGGCGATGATCGAACGCCTGCAGCGGGCAGGGGATACCGACAGTGCACGGTTGCTGGAGATCATTTACCGCGACGAGATCGGTCATGTCGAGATCGGCTCGCGCTGGTACCGCTACCTGTGCAGGCTACGTAAACTGGACCCTCTGCAAACCTTCCACAGGCTGCTGGCTGAATACATGCATGGCCGGGTAAGAGGGCCGCTAAATCACGAAGCAAGACAGCAGGCCGGTTTTGGCAATGATGAACTGGAACTGCTGCACGAGATGTCACTGGAGGTGTGATGAAGGGTTACAGGTTACTCGCGATACTGGTATTGGCTGCTGTCATCGCCGCCTGTTCAACCGCTGAGAATGGCGAGGAGCAAAACCGTACCACCGGCACCGCCGCCAGTAGCAGGGCAACCGTACTCCTTTATCAGGAACAGGAGGCCGGGACAGACAGCTACCCGCAACGAATCCTGGTCATTCCTGAATACCTGCGTATTGATGACGGCTATCCGGAAAGCGATTTCACGTTACTGGACAGGGCGGCGCGCACCGTCTTTAGCGTCAGCCACGAAGACCGCAGTATTCTGGTGGTACCGGACACGACTGTAGACTCCCGGGCCCCTCCGTGGATCCATATGGAGCTGGAGCAGGAGGTCGATACCGACGCCCCCCAGGTTGCAGGCACGCAGCCGGTGCATGTGCGCTTCATTGCAAACACGGTCGTATGCCATGAGGCCATGGTAATACCCGGTCTGCTGGAGGATGCGGTCGATGGGCTGATCGAATACGAGGAGATACTCGCCTCCCGGCAGCAGGAAAACCTGTCAAATACCCCGGAGTCCCTGCAGTCAGCGTGCTTTCTAACGCGCTATATATATGCGCCCGGGCGTCATCTGCGCCAGGGTTTACCGATCCAGGAGTGGGATGATGCGGGCTACCGCCGGTCTCTCGTCGATTACCGTGAAGCTGAACAGGTGACGAGTGACCTGTTCCGCCTGCCGGCGGATTATGAACGCTTCACTCTGGGTGAGGTGTCCGGCCCCTGACTAGCCGAGCGTCTGCAGCTGGCAGCCTGCCGGGGTACATTCGAGCACACTGCCCTGTTCATACCAGTCACCGAGTACCAGGCGCTGGGCCGGTTTGCCGTTGACAGTCAGCTCATGGACTGCGGGGCGATGGGTGTGACCGTGGATCAGCCTCTGCACGGCGTGACGTTCCATGGTGTCGACTACGGTCTGCCGGTTGACATCCATGATTGATTCCGGCTTCCCCCGGATCCTCTCGATGCTTGTCTCCCGCAACTGCAGGGCGATCTGGCGGCGTTCTGCCAGCGGCTTGGCCAGGAAGGCCTGCTGCCACCGGGGCTCCCTGACCATACCACGAAAGTCCATGTATTCGTGATCGTCGGTACACAACAGGTCGCCATGCATCAGCAGGGTGGTCTGGCCGTACAGATCGATGGCAGACGGATCGGTGAGCAGGGTGCAGCCACATGCCGCGGCGAAGTCTTTGCCAAGGAGGAAGTCCCGGTTCCCGTGCATGACATAGACGGCCGTGCCTGCTTGTGTACAGTCCCGGATACCCGCGCATACCGCGCTGGCCAGGGCACTGTCGTCATCATCACCGACCCAGGCCTCGAACAGGTCACCGAGGATATACAGGCATTCGGCCAAGTGGCCGCGGGTCCCGAGAAAGTCGAGAAACAGGCGGGTAATCTCGGGGCGCTGGGGATCCAGGTGCAGGTCGGAGATGAACAGGGTGCACGGCATGCGACCGGGACGCAGGTCTAGCCTTCTTCCGCGATACTGACCGAATTGATGATCACGGCCTCAAGCGGAACATCCTGGTGTCCGGCCTTGTTACCCGTCTTGACGCCCTCGATAGCATGCACCACGTCGATGCCATCAACGACCTTGCCGAATACACAGTATCCCCAGCCCTGGGAAGTGGGGGCGGAATGGTCCAGGAAGGCGTTGTCCTTGACATTGATGAAGAACTGGGCCGTGGCGGAATGCGGGTCGCTGGTGCGTGCCATGGCGATTGAGCCGGTGACATTCCTGAGTCCGTTGTTGGCCTCGTTCTTGACCGGTGCACGGGTTGCTTTCTGCTTCATCTCGGCATCGAAGCCGCCACCCTGGATCATGAAGCCGGGGATGACACGATGAAAGATGGTACCGTCGTAGAAACCAGCCTTGGCATACTCGACAAAGTTCCCGACAGTCTCCGGGGCCTTGTCCCCGTCGAGTTCCAGTATCACGAGTCCCTTGCTCGTGTCCATATGTACAGTAACCATGTCGGCTCCTTTTGTGTGGTTTTCAGTAGAACAACCGATTGCCGGTACCAGTCCAAGCAGCGCGGTCAGAAAAATTACAATAAGTTGTTTCATTTACTACTCCGGTTAATATCTGCTGGCTGCCAATAATATAAGCTTCTGCACGAGTTACAAGACCGCAGGGGTGTTTCACGGCGTGCTTTCCGTTACCATGGCCGCGCCATCGGTATACCCGAGCTGTAACGGACCAGAGAATGCAAGCCATCACCATCTATAACAGCCTGACCGGCAAAAAGGAAATCTTTGTCCCCATCGAGGAAGGCAAGGTGCGGATGTATGTCTGCGGAATGACGATTTATGACTACTGCCACCTGGGTCATGCCCGGGTCATGGTGGTTTTCGACACCGTGACCCGCTATCTGCGGCATCTTGGTTACGAGGTGACCTACGTGCGCAACATCACCGATGTCGATGACAAGATCATCCAGCGTGCCAACGAGAACCAGGAGGACATACAGGCTCTGACCACACGCTTCACCAAATTTATGCATGAAGATGCCGCGGCTCTGGGTGTGCTGAAGCCCGACCAGGAACCGCGGGCAACTACCTCAATGGAATCTATCATCGCGATGATCGCTACCCTGATGGACAAGGGCTATGCCTACCTGGGTACCAATGGCGATGTCTATTATGATGTCAGCCGCTTCGAAAACTACGGCCAGCTGTCCGGAAAGAAAATCGAGGACCTGCGCGCAGGCGAGCGTGTGGCTGTTGAGGAGGCGAAACAGGACCCGCTGGATTTCGTCCTCTGGAAGGCTGCCAAGCCCGGGGAGCCCAGCTGGCAGTCACCCTGGGGGGATGGCCGGCCCGGCTGGCATATCGAGTGTTCCGCAATGTCCACGGACTGCCTGGGCGCACACTTCGACATCCATGGTGGCGGCATGGACCTGAAGTTTCCGCATCACGAAAACGAAATCGCCCAGTCCGAGGCGGCAACCGGCGAGCATTTCGTCAACTACTGGATGCACAACGGCTTCGTCAAGGTGGACGAAGAGAAGATGTCCAAGTCACTGGGCAATTTCTTCACCGTCAGAGAGATCCTGCAGCGCTACCGCGCCGAGGAGGTACGTTATTTTATTCTGGCCAGCCATTACCGCAGTCCGCTGAACTATTCCCAGGAAAACCTCGATAACAGCAAGGCGGCGCTGACGCGCCTCTATACGGCGCTGCGCGGACTGACGCCGGCCGAAGAAGCTGATGTAAGCTACATGCGGTACGCGGATGCTTTCCATGCCGCCATGGGTGACGATTTCAATACACCCGAGGCGATCGCCGTACTGTTCGAGCTTGCCCGCGACATCAACAAGTCCCGCGATAATGACCCGGACAGGGCGGCTGTGCAGGTCGCCTGCCTGCGACAACTAGGTGAGATTCTTGGCTTGTTGCAGTCTGATCCGGACGAATATCTCAAAGGGCATCACGTGATTAATGTTGACTCTGCAGATTTGACACTAACGGGTCACCCGGTGACAGTTTCTGTTTCAATTTCAGATGAAAAAATCGAAAAGATGATTGAAGAGCGTCTAGAGGCACGGAAACAAAAAAACTGGGCCGAAGCTGACCGGATCCGCGCTGAACTCGACGCGCACGGCATTCTGTTGGAGGACGGTGCGACGGGGACCAGCTGGCGCCGCAGGTAGCAGACCCGATCAGGTGTGCAGCTGATCGGCCGCGAACAGGGTATTTTCCAGCAGGGTCGCAACCGTCATCGGCCCGACACCCCCGGGGACAGGGGTAATCCAGGCGGCACGCTCGCGCGCCGCTTCGAAGCCGATGTCCCCGGTCAGGCTGCCGTTCTCCAGCCGGTTAATACCAACATCGATGACAGTGGCGCCGGGCTTGATCCACTCGCCCGGCACCAGCCCGGGCTTGCCGACGGCCACGACCAGTATATCCGCGTTGCCGACATGTACCTCGAGGTCACGGGTAAAGCGATGGCAGGTAGTTACCGTGCTTCCCGCCAGCAGTAATTCCAGCAACATGGGGCGACCAACAATATTCGAGGCGCCGACAATCACGGCCTCACGACCATAGAAAGGTTCGTCAGTATATTCCAGCAGGGTGATAATACCGCGTGGTGTACAGGAGCGGAGCAGCGGGCGCCGCAGGGCAAGCCGTCCGATGTTATAGGGGTGGAAACCGTCCACATCCCGGTCCGGCAGGATGGCCTCGGTCACCTTGTCGGCATCGATCTGTCCGGGCAGCGGGAACTGGACCAGGATGCCGTCGATTTCCCTGTCGTTATTCAGCTCCTCAATCAGGGAGAGCAGCTCCTGTTCGCTGGTGTCTGCGGGCAAGTCATAGGAACGTGACAGCATGCCAGCCTCATCACAGGCCCGCCGCTTGTTGCGCACATAGATTTCGGAGGCCGGGTCCTTTCCGACCAGGATGACCGCGAGACCGGGCGGGCGCAGATTGCTCTCGAGGCGATCCTCGATTCTCTTTTTAACGGATTGCCTGACTTCGGCAGCGATGGATTTGCCATCAATCAGTTTAGCGGTCATGGGGTGGGTCACGTGCCCGGTAATTGGCCAGCGCGGAATTCTCGCATGGCGCCCTGATCCGGCACAACTTGGCAATGAATCCGGGCGTGTCGACAGGCATGTGCAAGTGGGCTATCAGCCCGGTGCTATTTGACCGTTGACAGCGCTAGCACGTATTATCGCGAGGCTCAGTGTGGACCCTACAGGTTCAGCATCACCTCGTGATAGCACAGAGATAGCGGGGTATAGCGCAGTCTGGTAGCGCGCCAGCTTTGGGAGCTGGATGTCGGGGGTTCGAACATCTTGGCAAATGTGCACATAGGAGCCTTTATGAGGAAACAGAACTCATAGAGTGAATCGCACTGTATCGGGGAAACCTTAACAGTTAATGCTGATGGCAATCCCGAGGAAACCATTGGTTGACCCATCCATTGGTTGGTGTATACAATATCAATCTATGCACCACACCAAAGAGAAGGGTGACCTGGGTGTTTTGAAGGCTCAGCTCGATATGTTCGAGCAAGGATTTGTAATTCTGAATCCTGTGACTGAACATGCACCATTCGATCTGGTTGCATACAAGGATGGAATATTCAGGCGGGTACAGGTTAAGTATAAATCTGTAGACAGGACGGGCAGTATTACGGTGCATTTCCGCACATGTTGGGCGGATAAGAACGGAACACATATGCGCCAGATCGATAAGGATGAAGTGGATCTTTATTGCATCTATTGTCCCGATACGGATAACTGCTATTACCTGGATCCAAAAGATTATAAAAGTTCGGTCACACTGAGGGTAGAAACACCCAAGAATAATCAGTCTAGAAATGTCAGAATTGCCGCTGATTATCGATGGGTTCCGTAGAGACTATACGTGCGACACCTGAGATGGTGAAGAGATAGTCCAGACCACAAACCCTGAAGGGGCGTCGAAAGACGTGGTTCGAATCCTGCCGGGCGCGCCATTTTATTGAATCAGGAGTTGTTGCAGATATAGTTGTTTTATGGTGGGCGTAGCTCAGTTGGTAGAGCCCTGGATTGTGATTCCAGTCGTCGTGGGTTCGAGTCCCATCGTCCACCCCATTTTTAGCCTGTTACTGCATGGCCCCGCACCCGGGGCCGGCTTGAACCGCCTCCGCCTCTGTGGTCCAATACCGCCCTCTCGGGCCGTTAGCTCAATTGGCAGAGCAGTGGACTCTTAATCCATTGGTTGTAGGTTCGATTCCTACACGGCCCACCAATTCAACCATGCCTGCACCCTGCGCGGGCATTCTCTGTCCGGGAGCAGCGCTTACCACGGTCATTCCTGATTTTTCCCCTGGCAGCAAAGTCCGGGCACAGATGGCCTGAGGGGTGCGCTTGCTGACGATAAGCCGTTATAATTGTGAAGCTTACGCGCAAGATCAGTGACCGTCCCTGGTGTTGGCAGGACGGTGTATAGCGAAAGTGGCGGAATTGGTAGACGCGCTGGCTTTAGGTGCCAGTGGGGTAACCCGTGAGAGTTCGAGTCTCTCCTTTCGCACCAGTTTCCCGCGAACCGGTTGGGCTGTCATTTTTTTCAGGAAGGGATGTCGCGCCATGCAGGATGACCGGCAAGACATATCGAGGTGATTACATGCAAGTTTCGGTAGAAAATACAGGGGGGCTCGAACGTCGCTTGACGGTTCAGGTGCCTGCCGAACGCATCGATGAAGAAGTCGGCACCCGGCTTCAGTCGATGTCCAGGTCCGTGCGGCTCGACGGCTTCCGGCCGGGCAAGGTACCGCTCAAGGTCGTGGAAAGAAAATACGGCAAGCAGGTGCGTCTGGAGGTGGTGAACAAGGTCATCCATTCCACCCTGCAGGAGGCGCTTGCCCAGGAGAACCTGCGTCCTGCCGGTGAACCCAGGATCGAGCCGAATGAATCACTACCGGGCGGGGTCCTGGAATACGTGGCAACCTTCGAGGTGTTTCCGGATCTGGCCGGCGCCATCGATGACCACTTCACCATCACCCGGCCGGTGGTGGAGGTCACTGACGCGGATGTCAACACAATGCTCGACAAGCTGCGTAGACAGCGGGCAACCTGGAATGAAGTCGAACGTGAGGCCAGGCTCGATGACCAGGTTGTTATCGACTTTGAAGGCACGATCAACGGCGAACCTTTTAGCGGCAACAAGGGCGAGAATATGCCGGTGGTACTGGGCTCGACCAGCATGATCCCGGGTTTCGAGGAGCAGCTGATCGGTGTCAGTAGCGGCGTTGAAAAAACGTTGAAGGTCACGTTCCCCGACAACTATCCGTCAGCAGAGGTTGCCGGCAAAGACGCAGAATTCAGCATCAAGGTGCACGCTGTTTCGGAAATGGTGCTGCCGGAACTGGACGATGACTTCGCCAGGGCCTTCGGCGTGGCCGACAGGGGCATGGAAGGACTGCGTGAGGAAATTACCAGCAACATGCAGCGCGAACTGAAACAACTGATGAAGGGACACCTCAAGGATCAGGTCTTTTCCGGGCTGCTGGAGAAAAACCAGGTCGAGGCACCACGCAGCCTGGTCGAGAACGAGATTGTGCAGCTCAGGTCGCAGCAGGAGTACCAGGGGCTGGACACGGACACGCTGCAGAAGACGGCTGAGCGCCGGGTCAAGCTGGGCATATTGATCAGCGAAATTGTCAAGCAGAACCAGATACAGACTGATCCCGACCGATTGCGCGAGGCTGTTGAAACAATCGCTTCCTCCTATGAAAAGCCCGACGAGGTCATCCAGTGGTACTATGGTAACCAGGAAATGCTGGCCGGTATCCAGTCCGCGGTGCTCGAGGAGCAGGTCGTTGACTGGCTTCTTGAAAAAGGAAGCCTCAAGAGCGAAGACAAACAGACTACATTTGAAGAACTGGCTGATGCAGTCAGGCAACCTAAAGGATAGGTTTCGATGACCGATAGCAATTTTATGAACAGTGCAGCAGATACCAAAGCCCTGAACCTCGTCCCGATCGTTATCGAGCAAACAGCGCGCGGCGAGCGTTCCTATGACATCTATTCACGCCTGCTGAAGGAGCGCGTTGTATTTGTTGTCGGACCGGTCGAGGACTACATGGCCAATGTCGTGGTTGCACAGTTGCTGTTCCTGGAATCAGAGAACCCTGACAAGGACGTCCACCTGTACATCAACTCGCCGGGCGGATCGGTCACTGCCGGACTGGCGATCTATGACACCATGCAGTTCATCAAGCCCGATGTCAGCACCATGTGTATCGGACAGGCAGCCAGTATGGGCGCACTGTTGCTCGCAGGTGGCAACAAGGGCAAGCGCGTGTGCCTGCCGCACTCGCGCATGATGATTCACCAGCCCCTGGGCGGCTTCCAGGGCCAGGCGACGGATATCGATATTCATGCCCGCGAGATCCTGCTGATCCGGGAAAAGCTCAATCTGATCCTGTCGCACCATACCGGGCAGTCACTGGAACGCATCGCCGAGGACACGGAGCGTGACAACTTCATGGGGGCTGAACAGGCGATGGAATATGGCCTGATCGACAATATTCTGGCCAGGCGCGAGCCCGGTATTGATGTCTAGGGCCAGGATTGGCCACCGGTATACACGGATTAACCATTGATAAAAAAATGATTTGTGTGATTGAAGGAGTTGATTCGCAATCGCAAATAATGTTAAAAAACTATCAGGCAGGTCCTTGTTGAGAAACATGGGGATTCGAGTATGAGTAATGACAGAGAGGGAAAGGGTGACGACGGCAAGCTGCTCTACTGTTCCTTCTGCGGCAAAAGCCAGCATGAAGTACGCAAACTGATCGCCGGACCCTCTGTCTTCGTCTGTGATGAATGTGTCGAACTGTGTAACGACATTATTCGTGAGGAAATGCACGAGAAATCCTCGACCGGCGGAGACAAGCTGCCCAAGCCACAGGAAATCAACGAGGTCCTGAATGAATACGTGATTGGCCAGGAGCGCGCCAAGAAGGTTCTCTCGGTCGCGGTCTACAATCACTACAAGCGTCTCGATGCCTCTAACAAGAAGGATGAGGTTGAGCTTTCCAAGAGTAATATCCTGCTGATTGGCCCCACCGGTTCAGGCAAGACTCTGCTGGCGGAAACCCTGGCGCGCCTGCTGAATGTCCCGTTTACTATCGCCGATGCCACCACGCTGACAGAAGCCGGTTATGTGGGTGAGGATGTCGAAAACATCATCCAGAAGCTTCTGCAGAAGTGTGACTACGATGTCGACAAGGCCCAGACGGGTATCGTCTACATCGACGAGATTGACAAGATCTCGCGCAAGTCGGACAACCCGTCTATTACCCGGGATGTCTCCGGTGAAGGCGTGCAGCAGGCGTTGCTGAAGCTGATCGAGGGTACCGTCGCTTCTGTGCCACCCCAGGGCGGGCGCAAGCACCCGCAGCAGGAATTCCTCCAGGTGGACACCTCGAACATCCTGTTTATCGTGGGCGGCGCGTTCGCCGGTCTCGACAAGATCATCCGCAGCCGTTCCGAAACGGGCGGTATCGGCTTTGCAGCCGAGGTCAAGAGCAAGGATGAGGACGTCAAGATCGGTGAGATCCTCTATGACGTGGAACCCGAAGACCTCATCAAGTACGGCCTGATCCCTGAATTTGTCGGCCGTCTGCCGGTGGTGGCAACACTGGAGGAGCTGGATGAGGACGCACTTGTTCAGATCCTGACCGAGCCCAAGAATGCCCTGACCAAACAGTATGAGAAGCTGTTTGAGATGGAAGGTTGTGAAATAGAATTCCGTGATGATGCCCTGCGATCCGTGGCGGTCAAGGCCATGGAGCGCAAGACCGGCGCGCGCGGTTTGCGTACCATCCTCGAGCAGGTCCTGCTCGACACCATGTATGATCTGCCCTCGATGGAAAACGTCATAAAAGTGGTCATCGACGAGGGCGTTATCCTGGGGAATTCCAGGCCGTACATGATTTTTGACGCCTCTGAACCGCTTGCGGCCTCAGAGTAGTTTAAATAAATCCTTAAATATCATAAAGATAGCAGTATCTGCCTGCATGGCAGGCAGGCTGGCATGCTCCTTGCCTTTTATTTAATGCCTGTCAAAAATATGGTTGAAGTGTTGCAGACGCGTCCCCATATTTGTTGCTGATGGATTCTGCACAAGGGAATGAATAATCCGACGGGCAAGGCACCGGGACTTGGAAGACGAAATCCAGGCGGATTGCCGCCAACAACCCGGTAACACATCATCACTGAGGAATGGATGGATACCAATATGACTGATCAAGCCACGAGCGCCATACCCGTCTTGCCATTACGGGATGTTGTTGTTTACCCGCACATGGTCATCCCGCTGTTTGTGGGACGTGAAAAATCAATCAATGCGCTGGATACGGCCATGCAGGAGGACAAAAAGATCCTTCTGGTCGCACAAAAAAATGCGGAAATAGATGATCCCTCGGTTGATGACATTCACGAAATAGGTACGCTGTCCACCATCCTGCAGTTGCTGAAGCTGCCCGACGGTACGGTCAAGGTGCTTGTGGAAGGCGCCGAGCGCGCGCGTATCACTTCCTTCGAGACCACGGATGCCTTTTTCACCGCACACGTCGATCTGCTGGAACCGGATGACCAGGACGAGGAAAAAGAGCTCGAGGTGCTGACCCGCTCCCTGCTGGCCATCTTCGAACAGTATGTGAAGCTCAACAAGAAAGTCCCACCCGAAATTCTCACCTCATTGTCAGGCATCGATGAACCCGGTCGTCTGGCGGATACCATTGCTGCACACATGTCGCTCAAGCTTGAAGAGAAACAGAAGATACTCGAAATCGAGAACTGCCACGAGCGCATTGAGCGTCTCATAGGGCAGATCGAGGGAGAGATCGACATCATGCAGATCGAGAAGCGGATTCGCGGCCGCGTCAAGCAGCAGATGGAGAAGAGCCAGCGCGAGTATTACCTGAACGAGCAGATGAAGGCCATTCAGAAGGAGCTGGGTGAGATGGAGGATGCGCCCAACGAACTGGAGGATCTGCAGCA
Source organism: uncultured Ectothiorhodospiraceae bacterium (assembly GCA_947259415.1). Lineage (GTDB taxonomy): Bacteria > Pseudomonadota > Gammaproteobacteria > UBA9214 > UBA9214 > CAMYJZ01. Next base: position 95,532 of record CAMYMI010000009.1, read on the forward strand.
GAAGATCGACAAGGCCGGTATGAGCAAGGAGGCCAAGGAGAAGGCAAGTTCTGAACTCAACAAGCTGAAAATGATGTCGCCGATGTCAGCCGAAGCGACAGTAGTAAGAAACTATATCGACTGGCTGGTCGGGGCGCCGTGGAAGAAACGCTCCAAGATCCGCCACGACCTGTCAGCGGCCGAGAATGTTCTGGAAGAGGATCACTACGGGCTGGAGAAGGTCAAGGAACGTATTCTGGAGTACCTGGCGGTACAGCAGCGCGTCAAGAAGCTCAAGGGTCCGATCCTATGCCTGGTTGGTCCGCCCGGTGTCGGAAAGACCTCACTGGGACGCTCTATAGCCCGTGCCACCAACCGCAAGTTCACGCGCATGTCACTGGGTGGCGTGCGTGACGAGGCTGAAATCCGCGGCCACCGCCGTACCTATATCGGCTCACTGCCGGGCAAGATCATCCAGAACCTCTCCAAGGTGGGGGTGCGCAACCCGCTGTTCCTGCTGGACGAGCTCGACAAAATGTCGATGGACTTCCGCGGTGATCCGTCATCGGCATTGCTCGAGGTGCTCGACCCCGAGCAGAACAATGTCTTCAATGATCACTATCTTGAAGTCGATTTCGACCTGTCCGATGTCATGTTCGTTGCCACGGCTAACACACTCAACATCCCGGCCCCTTTGCTCGACCGCATGGAGGTAATCCGGATACCGGGTTATACCGAGGACGAGAAGATCAATATTGCAATGCGCTATCTGCTGCACAAACAGATAAAGAACAATGGCCTCAGGGAGGAGGAGATAAACGTCAGCGAGAATGCGATACGCGATATCATCCGCTACTACACACGCGAGGCAGGGGTACGCAACCTGGAACGCGAGATCTCCAAGATCTGCCGCAAGGTTGTCAAGGAGCTGGTGCTCAAGGAACGTGGCAAGAAGATATCCGTCACACCGAGGAACATCGACAAGTACCTTGGTGTCAAGCGCTTCCGTTATGGGCTGGCAGAGGAGCATGACCAGGTCGGTCAGGTCACCGGACTTGCCTGGACGGAAGTCGGGGGTGAACTGCTGACCATCGAGTCGACCATCGTCCCCGGCAAGGGCAAGATGATCCATACCGGGCAGCTTGGCGATGTCATGCAGGAGTCCATTCAGGCGGCGACGACCGTAGTGCGCAGCCGTTCCGCGCTGCTGGGCATCGATCCCGAGTTCTACCAGAAGTATGATATCCACGTCCACGTGCCTGAGGGTGCCACGCCAAAGGACGGCCCCAGTGCGGGTGTCGGAATGTGCACGGCGCTGGTATCTGCTCTGACCGATATTCCGGTCCGAGCCGACGTGGCGATGACCGGAGAGATCACCCTGCGTGGCGAGGTGTTGCCGATCGGCGGGCTTAAGGAGAAATTGCTGGCAGCTCATCGCGGCGGTATCTCAATCGTCCTGATCCCGGAAGAAAACAGCAAGGATCTCGCTGATATTCCCAAGAATGTCAAGGATAAGCTGGATATCCGGCCAGTTAGATGGATCGATGAAGTCCTGCAGGTTGCCTTGCAGCATCAGCCGGTAGCACTGGCGGAAGAGGGCAAGGAACCGGAAGGAAAGACCAAGAGTAAGGACAAGGACAAGGACGAGGCTGAGAAGAAATCAATTACGGCGCATTAACTTTCATTAACTTAAAGATGCGTCCCGTCGGGGCAGCTGCTACAGCTGCCCCGACGGGTTTTTATGCGCCGGGTTTCTATGTTTTAATAACCATCCCTGAGGCTGGGGGGGACGGGCACCAGAATTAACATGTGCTGATTTTCAGTCGAATTTTTTCGTTAATCATAAAACCAACTTTGAGGATACTATATGAACAAATCCGAATTAATTGATGCCGTAGCGAGTGCGGCCGATCTTTCCAGGGCTGACGCTACCAGTGCCACTGATGCAGTTCTGGATACCATAACCGACGCATTGAGCAAGGGCGACCAGGTGACACTAGTCGGGTTCGGGACCTTCTCGGTCAGGGATCGCGCAGCGCGGACCGGGCGTAATCCACAGACGGGCGAGACAATTCAGATCAAGGCGTCTAAGTCACCGGGCTTCAAGGCTGGAAAAGCCTTCAAGGATGCCGTAAACTAGCGCGCCTTCGGGTGCTTAGCTCAGCTGGGAGAGCGTCGCCCTTACAAGGCGAATGTCGGGGGTTCGATCCCCTCAGCACGGTTAGAATACCGGCCTGTCACGCCGGGGGTCGCGGGTTCGAGTCCCGTCCACTCCGCCAACAAGTAAACTAAAAGGGCGCCCTAATGGTGCCCTTTGTTTTTTGTGGTCTGCAGAGACCCTGTAATTATCACAAGAGATTGAATTATGTTACTTGCGATACGTGAACGCGTGATGGGCATTGTAGGCTGGATCCTGCTGGGTGTCCTGGCCATTGCCTTCAGTTTTTTCGGGCTGGACTGGTATCTGCGCAGCGACGCGCGCACCTATTCGGTCACGGTCAATGATGTCGATGTATCACTGGGCGAACATCAGCGAACCTACCAGTTGTTGCGTGCGCGCATGCAAAGCCTGATGGGGGAGGCCTACGACCCGGCGCGAATCGATGAAAAGTTGTTGAAAAAGAATGCGCTCGAGCAGCTGATCCGTGAGCAGTTGCTACTGCAGGAGGCCGAGGCCCGGGGATTCCTTGTCAGCAAGCAGCTGGTTGCAGCACAGATCAATGCGGTTGATGCCTTCAAGGATGAGGGGGTATTTTCCAAGCAGAAATATGAACAGGCCCTGCGTTTGCAGGGCATGAGCCCGGAAGAGTTCGAATGGCGCCTGGCACGTGAACTCACGACCAAGCAGATCACGAATGGCATTGTGCAGACAGCACAGGCAACACCCGCCACGCTGGATACTGTCTACCGGTTGCAAGGTCAGCAACGACGCTTTAACTACCTCAAGATACCGCTAGCGCGTTACCAGGACCAGGTGCAGGTGAGTGATGACGAAGTGCTGCAGCATTACGAGGCACACGCTTCCGCATACATGACCCCCGAGCGCGTCAGGGTGCAGTACCTGGAACTGAAGGCAGAGGAGCTCGGGGTCATTGGAGACGTTGATGAAGAGGCCCTGCATGCCCTTTACGAGGAGCAGGTCGAGCGTTATGTGACCGAGGAGGAGCGCCGGGCACGCCACATCCTGGTCCAGGTCGCAGCGGATGCCGATGATGCGGCGATCACCGCGGCGCGAGCCAGAGCTGAAGCAGTGCTCGAGAGACTGGCGGGTGGAGAGTCTTTCGAGACCCTTGCCGGGGAACTGTCCGACGATCCGGGTTCGGCGGCCAATGGCGGTGATCTGGGCTTTTTCGGCAAGGACATGATGGTGCCCGAGTTCGAGTCAGTGGCCTTTTCCCTCGACAAGGGCGGGCGCAGCGGGATTGTGCGCTCGGCCTTTGGCTTTCACATCATCGAGGTGACCGACATAAAACCGGAAATCGTCAAGCCAATCGATGAGGTCCGTAATGAACTGGTTGATGAACTGCTCGCCACACAACGCAGTGACCTCTTTTATGACCTGTCCGAGGAATTGTACAACCTCGCATTCGAACAGCCGGATACCCTGGAAGGTGCGGCAGAGGCACTGGAACTGGAGATCAGGACCAGCGACTGGTTGACCCGCGAGAGCGGTGGCCCGGGTATCGGCGAATATGCCGGGACTATTGCCGCGGCCTTTACGGATGACGTCCTGAACAGAGGCAATAACAGTGAACCGTTCGAGGTGGCTGACAATCATCTGATTGTCCTGCGCATCCTGGACCACGAAGCCGCTGCCCCCCGGCCGCTTGACAGCGTCAGGGACGAGGTCAGGGCAAAGCTGCTGGGTGACAAGGCGCGCGACCTGGCCCGCAAACACGGCGAGACATTGCTGGCAAGCATGAAATCGGGTACTCCTATTGACGAGATCGCTGCGACCGAGTCGCTGGAATTAAAGGAATCCGGCCTCATCGACCGACGTGCCGTGCAACCCGAGCGAGCGCTGGTCTATGAGGCCTTCCTGATGCCACGGCCTGCCGGTGAGCAGGCCTCTGTCACAGGCCATGCGCTGGGTTCGGGTGATTATGTCCTGCTCGCACTGGAGGAGGTCAGGGATGGCGACCTGTCGGCCCTGACGGAGGCCGAACGCAAACAGGCCAGCAGGGAACTCAGCGACATCCAGGGAGCCGCGGAGATGGCCGCACTGCTGGATGACCTGCGCAGCGGTGCTAAGATCGTGATTCACGACCAGTCAAACTAGCCCGGCGGGTCCCGGTTCCTTCATCAAAAGGGATGAACTGAACTGAAACTGCACTGGCAAATTCTGATTGCCCTGGTGCTGGCCGTAGTGGCAGGTCAGCTCACTGGCATGGACACCAGCCTGTTCGGGCTGCGTTTCTATGACATCTACGAATTTCTGGGCACCCTGTTTCTCAATGCCCTGAAGATGCTGATCGTCCCGCTGATTGTTTCCTCCATCATCACCGGCATTGCCGGTGTCGGTGCCAGCGGCGCAATGGGCCGCCTGGGTGGCAAGACCCTGCTGTACTACATGACAACCAGTCTGTTCGCGATCATGGTCGGTCTGTTCCTGGTCAATCTGGTCTCGCCGGGGATAGTGGACGGGGAACCGGCCAGGGAGATCATCGCCCTTTCCGACGAGAGTGCTGACGTTGCGGCCCGGGTGGAGGGCCGGGGCGTGGGTGACGTGGTCGAGATCTTCCTGCGCATGGTCCCCACCAATATCGTTGCCGCCGCGGCCGAGGGGCAGATGCTGGGACTTATTTTCTTCAGCCTGCTGTTCGGTTACTTTATGACGCGGATTGGGGGTGCCCTCGCCAAGCCGATGCAGGACTTCTGGCAAGGTGTGTTTGCCGTCATGATGCAGATCACCGAGTGGGTGATGCTGTTTGCCCCGATCGGTGTCTTTGCACTGGTGGCCAAGGTTGTAGCCTCAACCGGGTTTGCGGCCTTTGCACCCCTGCTGGCTTTTTTCCTTACGGTGCTGGCCGCACTGGGTGTGCATTTCCTGGTGGTTTTGCCGCTGCTGCTCTGGTTCATCGGCAGGGTTAATCCGCTGCGCCACTACCAGGCCATGGCGCCCGCGCTGCTGACCGCGTTCTCGACCGCCTCATCGTCGGCCACGCTGCCGGTCAGCATGGACTGCGTCGAAAGGCGTGCCGGTGTCTCGAACCGCACCAGCAGTTTCGTGCTGCCGCTGGGCGCGACCGTGAACATGGATGGCACAGCACTGTACGAGTGTGTTGCCGCGATGTTCATTGCCCAGGCCTACGGGCTCGAACTTGGTTTTGCGGAACAGTTCACTGTGGTACTGGTGGCTCTGCTGACCTCGATCGGCGTGGCCGGGATTCCGGCGGCCAGCCTGGTAGCCATTACCATCATTCTGACCGCCATCGGTCTGCCGGTAGAGGCGGTGGGTCTGATCCTGGCGGTCGACCGGGTGCTGGACATGTGCCGCACGAGTGTGAATATCTTCAGCGATTCCTGCGGCGCGGTACTGATCGGCCGGCTTGAAGGCGAAACCGGTATCCTCGAAAGCCCGGTAAGCGGGAAGGCACGGGCATAGACCGGATAGGACTCTGGCCCGTCAGAACGAATCCTTTGGTGTTTGGCAGAAAATTACTTTCTCAAATTCATACTGCAACAACTTGCGATCGGGACCGAGTCCGGCTGGTGCAATATGTGGACTAGCCCATGGGCCCCATGCCGACAATATTAAAGCCTGCATCTACGTAGGTTATCTCGCCGGTAATCCCGGCGGCCAGGTCCGAACACAAAAAGGCGGCGGCATTGCCAACGTCCTCGATGGTAACGTTGCGGCGCATCGGCGCGGTCCTGGCAAACTGGTCCAGCATCTTGCGGAAGTTGCTGATGCCGGAGGCGGCCAGGGTGCGAATCGGGCCCGCCGAGATGCCGTTGACCCGGATCCCGTGCGGTCCCAGGCTTTCCGCCATGTAACGTATATTTGCCTCCAGACTGGCCTTGGCGACCCCCATGACGTTGTAGTTGGGCACCGTCTGTACGGCGCCCAGGTAGCTCAATGCCAGCAGCGCGCCGTTGCGGCCCTCCATCATGGAGCGGCCGGCCTTGGCCAGTGCGGTGAAGCTGTAGGAACTGATGTCATGGGAGATGCTGAAGCCTTCGCGGGTCACGCAGTCGATGTAATCACCATCCAGCTGGCCGGCAGGGGCAAATGCCACCGAATGCACGATGACGTCGAGGCTGTCCCAGTGTTTGCCGAGCGCCTCGAAGACCGCCTCGATCTCCTGATCGCTGCTGACATCGCAGGGTAGGGTGATCTGCGAATCGCATTCAGCCGCCATCTTTGCGACCCGGCCGCCCAGTTTCTCATTCTGGTAGGTAAAGGCCAGCTCGGCGCCTTCCCGGTGCATGGCCCGGGCAATTCCCCAGGCGATGGATCGGTTACTGGCCAGGCCAACAATCAGGGCACGCTTGCCACTCATGAATCCCATAGCGGTTCCTTGTACTGTCTTGTCTTCAATGATGAATTCCTGCACCTGCGTTGCTACAGGCAGCAGCCGTAAATGAAGCCGCTAAGGTACCGGAAAAAGTTGATTTCGGAAAGTATAACAATGCTGGCGCCGGGGTATGAAAGCCGGCATGACGCCCGATATAATGGTATGTCATGCAGAATCACTTTCCAGAGATGATCCAGGGCAGACGCCACGGTTGCAGCAGCCATGACAAGGGACGGATGTGTCGCTGACAAGATGCCCTGAAAGTCTGCGCACGCAGTCGGCCCGACTGTACCGGATGATCCTGCTGCTGACACTGCTTGCTGCCAGCGCCTGCAGCGACGAGCCCTGGAACCGGCCATACCCGGCCACCGAGGCGCACCAGAATACCCTCTATGCCTCGTTCCAGGAACGTCCCAATCACCTCGACCCGGTACAGTCCTACAGTTCCAACGAGGTGGCATTCACCGCGCAGATTTACGAGCCACCGTTGCAGTATCATTACCTGAAACGCCCCTATGAACTGATTCCGCTGGCGGCAACCGGGGTCCCGGAACCGTACTATATCGATGCACAGGGCAGGCGGATTGGCCCGGATGCCGAAGCGGCAGACGTCGCCTACAGCGTTTACGACATCCACATCCAGCCGGGAATACGCTATCAACCACACCCGGCGTTCGCGCTAGACACGGAAGGCAACTACCGCTATTACCCGCTCGATGCACAGGCCCTGGAGGACATCTACACCCTGGGTGATTTCACCGAAACCGGCAGCCGTGAACTGGTCGCCGACGATTATGTCTACCAGCTAAAACGCCTGGCCCACCCGCAGCTGCATTCACCGATCCTGGGACTGATGAGTGACTACATTGTCGGCCTCGCCGACTACGTCGACACCCTCGAGCAGGCGGCAAGCCCGGGGCAGGGATTCCTGGACCTGCGCGAGTATCCGCTGGAAGGCGTGACGCTCATCGACCGTTATACCTACCGGATCCGGATTCACGGCAAGTATCCCCAGTTGCTGTACTGGCTGGCGATGCCGTTTTTCTCCCCGGTGCCCTGGGAGGCGGACCGTTTCTACAACCAGCCGGGCATGAAGGAGCGAAATATCACCCTGGACTGGTACCCGGTCGGCACCGGTCCCTACATGCTCACGGTGAACAATCCCAATCGCCAGATGGTGATGGTGCGCAATCCCAATTTTCACGGCGAGACCTACCCGGCAGAGGGTGAGCCGGGGGATACCGAGGCCGGTTTGCTGGCGGATGCCGGCAAATCCCTGCCGTTCATCGACAGGGTCATCTACAGTCTCGAGAAGGAGGATATCCCCTACTGGAACAAGTTCCTCCAGGGTTACTACGACACCTCCGGGATCAGCTCCGACAGTTTCGACCAGGCCATCAACGTGGGTGCCGCTGGCGATGTGTCGCTCACCGATGCCATGCTTGACAAGGGGATTCAGTTGAGGACCGCGGTCTCCACCTCGATCTTCTATACTGGATTCAACATGCTTGATCCGGTGGTCGGCGGGCTCGGTGAAAAGGCCCGCAAGCTGCGCCACGCGATAGGCATCGCGGTCGACTTCGAGGAAAACATTTCCATTTTCCTCAATGGCCGTGGAATCCCGGCGCAGGGCGTCATCCCGCCGGGGATCTTCGGCTTTGTGGAAGGTGATGCAGGCATCAATACCTACGTTTATGATCTGACCCCCGAGGGACCGGTACGCAAATCCATCGAGCTTGCCCGGCGTCTGCTGGCCGAGGCCGGTTACCCGGAGGGCCGGGACATCGAGACAGGCAAGCCACTGGTACTGTACTTTGACACCACGGCCACCGGACCGGACGACAAGGCGCGCCTCGACTGGCTGCACAAGCAATTCGCGAAACTTAACATCCAGCTGGTGGTGCGCGGCACGGACTACAACCGTTTCCAGGAGAAGATGCTCAAGGGCACGGCGCAGATCTTCCAGTGGGGCTGGAATGCCGACTATCCAGACCCGGAAAATTTCATGTTCCTGCTATACGGTCCGCAAGGCAAGGTCGAGCACAACGGTGAGAACGCCGCCAACTACCGTAACGAGGAATTCGATCGCCTGTTCGAGCAAATGAAGAATATGGACAACGGCCCGCAGCGCCAGGCGATCATCGACCGGATGATGGCGATCGCACGCCATGATGCACCCTGGCTGTGGGGCTACCACCCCAAGCAGTTCAGTCTCGCGCATGCCTGGTACCGGAATGCCAAGCCCAACCTGATGGCCAATAACGCACTCAAGTACCGGCGCATCGATCCCGGACAGCGGGCCGAATTACAGGCGGTCTGGAACCGCCCGGTACGCTGGCCGATTGCACTGCTGCTGGGCCTGGTGCTGCTGGTGGTGCTGCCGGCGTTCTACAGCTACCGCAACCGCCAGCGTCAGCCTGCCTACATGGCGGATCACTGATGTTTGCCTATATTGTCAGGCGCGTGGCCTACGCCATCCCCATTTTGATCGGGGTGAACCTGCTCACCTTCTACCTGTTTTTCGTGGTCAATTCACCGGATGACATGGCGCGACTGCACCTGGGTGTCAAGCGTGTCACGCCCGACGCCATCGAGAAGTGGAAGGCAGAGCGAGGCTATAACAAGCCGCTGCTCTACAACGAAGCCGTCAGTGGCCCGGCAAGGCTGACCAACACCATCTTTTTCGAGAAATCGGTGAAGTTGTTCGCCTTTGATTTCGGTCACTCGGATGACGGCCGCGACATCAGTCATGACATCCGGCAACGCATGAAGCCCAGCCTGGCCATCGCTATACCGACCTTGCTGGTGGGCCTGCTCATCAACATCACCTTTGCCATGCTGATGGCTTTCTTTCGCGGGACCTATGTCGATGTTTCCGGGGTGATCCTGTGTGTGGTACTGATGTCCATCTCGGCGATGTTCTACATCATCGGCGGGCAGTTCCTGCTGGGCAAGCTGCTGCGGCTGATGCCGATCTCGGGCTATGATACCGGCCTGGATGCCATCAAGTTCCTGGCGCTACCTGTGGTGATAGGTGCCATCAGTGGCATCGGCGCCGGCTCACGCATGTACCGTTCTTTCTTCCTCGAGGAGTCGAACAAGGATTTCGTGCGCACGGCGCGCGCCAAGGGCCTGAACGAGTCCCTGGTGCTGTTCCGCCACGTGCTGAAGAATGCCATGATCCCGATTATCACCGGTGTGGTTGTGGTGCTGCCGAGCCTGTTCCTGGGTAGCCTGCTGCTGGAATCGTTTTTCGCCATCCCGGGGCTCGGCAGCTATACCATCGATGCCATCAACCGCCAGGACTTTGGCATTGTGCGCGCCATGGTGTTTCTCGGTTCAGTGCTTTATATCCTCGGGCTGATTCTGGTCGATGTCGCCTACACGCTGGTCGACCCGCGGGTACGGCTGTCATGATCATGCCCGTCGTATTATGGACTGATGCCCTGGTGTTTCTGCTGGTGGGCGTGGTGCTGTTCTTTATCCTTTATGCGCGTCGCAAGCCGCACCTGCGTGCCCCCTGGCAGCATGTAATGAGCGGTCGACTGGCGTCCGCGTCCATCGTGATCCTGCTGGCCTATGTGGTGATCGGCCTGCTGGACTCGCTGCATTACCGCAAGGCACTGGAAAATGTCAGTGACAGTGAGGAGGTGCACTATGCCGTCGAGGTATTGAGTGTGCTCGACTACCTGGTCGGTCCGTTACGGACCCGCACCGAAAAGACCTATTCCTCGCCGTTCGCAACCCACCTGTATGCCAAGGAAACGATCCAGCATCCCGACGGCAGCCAGACCCGTGAGTACCCGCGTCTGGCCTACGGCGGGCGACACCTGGCAGATCCCGAAGTCGACTTCGCCGGCGATATCCTGGTGCGCGTTGCCACGGCGGCTCTGCAGACGGCGCTGGCGTGCGGCCTGATACTGGTGCTCATGGGAGTATGGCTGGCACGCCGGTCACTATCCAGCGTGGGCAGCGCCATACGCGATATACTCGCGCGGCGTACCCGGATTCCCCTGCTGGTCATCTGGGTAACCCTGGGCATGCTGGTGCTGCTGTTCTTCCTGGCACTCAACCTGTCCATGGCCTACCACGTCTTTGGTACCGACAAGGTCGGGCAGGACGTGTTTTACCAGACCCTGAAAAGTATCCGCACCGGTCTGGTGATCGGCACGCTGACGACCCTGGTGATGCTGCCGTTTGCCATCCTGATGGGGATACTCGCCGGTTATGCACGTGGCTGGATCGACGACCTGATCCAGTACATCTACACCACGCTGAATTCCATCCCCGGTGTTCTGCTGATCGCCGCGGCCATCCTGATGTTGCAGGTGTATGTGGCCAACCACCCGGAAAAATTTGAAACTGCATTAGAAAGAGCAGATATCCGGCTGTTATTCCTATGTATAATATTGGGTATTACCAGCTGGACCGGGCTCTGCAGACTGCTGCGTGGCGAGTCGCTCAAGCTGCGCGAGTCGGAATACATCAAGGCAGCGGTGTCCCTCGGGGTCTCACATGCCAAGGTCATCACCAAGCACATCCTCCCTAATGTCATGCATATCGTACTGATTACTGTAGTGCTCGATTTCAGCGGCCTGGTGCTTGCCGAGGCGGTACTGTCCTACGTGGGCGTGGGCGTCGATCCGACCATGAACAGCTGGGGCAACATGATCAACAGTGCGCGCCTGGAGATGGCGCGGGAACCGGTGGTGTGGTGGTCACTACTGTCCGCGTTTCTGTTCATGTTCACGCTGGTACTGGCAGCGAACCTGTTTTCCGACGCGGTACGCGACGCCTTCGACCCACGCCTGCGCCAGCGTTGATTATGTGCAGAATAATTCACCGCAAAGGCGCAAAGGGCGCAAAGGAAATAACAATGAAAATGCACAAACACGTAAAATCGCCCATTGAAATGAATCGATTTGATATTCACCGCAGAGACGCACGACTGCAGGGAGAAGGTGAGACCGGGAACCGGTCGAGAGGCTGGCCTGGGCCATGCAGGAGGTAGAGTAACGCATGGAGCAGTTACCGAGAGGACACGGAGTAAGATCAATAATGCACAAGCAATACATTCATCTTAACGGGTCAGATGAAATTAATTATTTTTTATGTTTTTCAAGATTACGTTCTCCTTTGCGCTCTTTGCGCCCTTTGCGTCATTGCGGTGAAGAAGCTGACTGTATGAGTAACTGATATGTCGAGACCCTTGATCAAACTGCAGGATCTTTCGGTACGCATCGGTTACGGTGACAAGGCGATTCGCCCCGTCGACGGTGTCAGTTTCGAGATTAACCGGGGCGAGACCTTTGCACTGCTGGGCGAGTCAGGCTGCGGCAAGTCGATGACGGCGCTCTCCATCCTGCGCCTGTTGCCGCAGCCGGCCGGCCGCATCACCGGGGGTCACGTGTACCTTGATGGTGAAGACTTGACGGCCCTGCCGGAACTCGAGATGCGGCAGGTACGCGGCCGCCGGGTAGCCATGATTTTCCAGGAACCCATGACCTCGCTCAATCCGGTATTGACGATCGGCGACCAGATCGGAGAGACCCTGCGCCAGCATCAGCAGTTGAAGGGCCAGGCCGCACGTGAGCGGGTACTCGAACTGCTCGATGCCGTCGGCATACCCGATGTGCAGCGTCGTTACGTCGAATACCCGCACCAGCTCTCCGGGGGCATGAAACAGCGGATCATGATCGCCATCGCGCTGGCCGGTGAGCCCGATCTCCTGATTGCCGACGAGCCAACCACCGCACTCGATGTCACCATCCAGGCCCAGGTCCTCGAACTGCTGCAGAAGATCCAGCAGGAGACGCACATGGCCATCATGCTGATCACCCACGATCTCGGTATCGTAGCCGGCATGGCGGACCGGGTGGCGGTGATGTATGCCGGCCAGCTGGTGGAAGAGGCCAGTCGTAACCGCTTCTTTGCCGAGGCCAGGCACCCCTACAGCCAACGCCTGTTCGAGTCCCTTCCGGATGTCGGCAAACGCGATCACGCCCTGCGCACCATACCGGGATTCGTGCCGGCCCTGGACCATGACTTCGCGGGCTGCCGCTTCGCACAACGCTGTGACCAGGCCTGGGATTACTGCCATAGTCATGTGCCGTCATGGAGTATCGAGACCGACCACCATCACCATGTACGTTGTCACCTGGCGGACGAGAACGTAATTGCGCCGCCCGTGTCGGAGGCACGAGAGACGGCGCTCCGGCATGCAGCGGCCGGCCAGCACAACGGCGAGGCCCTGCTGGATGTCAACGATCTCAAGGTGCATTTCCCGATCCACAAGGGGGTGTTCAAGCACGTCGTTGGTCATGTCTATGCCGTTGACGGCATCTCGCTGAGCATACCCCGGGGCCGGACCCTGGCACTGGTTGGTGAGTCCGGCTGCGGCAAGACCACCGCCGGCATGGGTATCCTGCAGCTGCTCCGGCCCTCGGCCGGCAGCGTGCGTTTTGACGGGACCGAACTTACCGGGCTTAAGGGTGAACGCCTGCGGCGCCGACGATCCGATTTTCAGTTCATCTTCCAGGATCCGTATTCATCCATGAACCCGCGCATGCGGGTGGGCGACATCGTTGAAGAGGGCATGATCGCCCAGCGCATTACCAAGACCCGGCAGGAGCGTCGCCAGCGCGTCGAGAAGCTGTTCGCACAAGTCGGCCTGTCACCGGATCACGTGCATCGCTATCCGCATGAATTCTCCGGTGGCCAGCGCCAGCGCATTTGCATTGCCCGGGCCCTGGCCGTCGATCCCCGCCTGGTGGTCTGCGATGAGCCCACCAGCGCGCTGGACGTGTCCGTGCAGGCCCAGATCCTGAACCTGCTCAAACAGCTGCAGAACGAACTCGGGCTGTCCTACCTGTTCATCACCCACAACCTCTCGGTGGTGGCCTACCTCGCCGACCGGGTGGCGGTGATGTACCTGGGGCGGATCGTCGAGGAGGGCCCGGTGGCCGAGGTCCTGGAACGCCCCCTGCATCCCTACACCCGGGCCCTGATCTCGGCGATCCCCCAGGTCGAGCCGGACAGCCGGCGCGAGATCATCCGCCTCGAGGGCGACATGCCGTCACCGGCGAATCCGCCATCGGGCTGTCATTTCCACCCGCGCTGCCCGAGCGCCATGCCCGAGTGCCGCGAGCATTACCCAGGGGAAACCGGCAGCACGGAGCATCGCGTGCGCTGCTTCTTGCACCGCTGAATCCGGCCCGCGCCACGCCTTGAAACCGGGTACGGGGAATGGGGTGCTCCGGCAGACCATGATAGACTGCGCGCTTTGCTTTTTATCCAATCCCGAGATCAACTACACGAGGCCTACCATGAGCATCCAGTCCTTCCATCCACCCGTCCGTACCTTGATGGGTCCCGGTCCCTCCGACGTCAACCCGCGCATCCTGGAGGCCCTTTCCCGTCCGACCATCGGTCACCTCGACCCGGTGTTCGTCGCCATGATGGAAGAAATGAAGGAGCTGCTGCGTTATGCCTTTCAGACCAGCAATCCGCTGACCATGCCGGTGTCGGCACCGGGATCAACCGGCATGGAGACCTGCTTCGTCAACCTGGTAGAGCCCGGTGACAAGGTCGTGGTCTGCCAGAACGGTGTTTTCGGTGGCCGCATGAAGGAGAACGTCGAGCGTGCCGGTGGTACGGCCGTTATGGTGCAGGACGAGTGGGGCCGGGCAGTTGACGTCAACAAGGTCGAGGCAGCCCTCAAGGCCAATCCGGACGCCAAGATCCTCGCCTTCGTGCATGCCGAGACATCCACCGGTGCGATCTCCGATGCCAGGACGCTGGCGGAACTGGCCCGCCAGTACGATTGTCTGACCATCGTCGATACCGTCACCTCGCTGGCCGGCTCACCGCTCATGGTGGATGACTGGGGGCTTGATGCCGTCTACTCGGGTACCCAGAAGTGCCTGTCCTGCGTGCCCGGCCTGTCGCCGGTCACCTTCAGCCAGAAGGCGCTCGATACCGTCACCTCGCGCAAGACCACCGTGCAAAGCTGGTTCATGGACCTCAACCTGGTGCTGGGTTACTGGGGCGGTGAGGGCAAACGCGCCTACCACCACACGGCACCGATCAACACCCTGTACGCGCTGCACGAGGCGCTGGTCATCCTGCAGGAAGAGGGCATTGAGAATTCCTGGGCACGCCACCGGACCAACCACAACGCACTGAAGGCCGGTTTCGAGGCCATGGGCCTGGAGTTCGTGGTACCCGAGGACGAGCGCCTGCCGCAGCTCAATGCCGTTTCCGTCCCCGCCGGGGTTGACGAGGCCGCAGTCCGGTCAGCACTGCTCAGCGAGTATAACCTGGAGATCGGCGCTGGCCTGGGCGCCATGGCGGGCAAGATCTGGCGTGTCGGCCTGATGGGCTACGCCAGCAACAAGACCAATGTGCTGTTTTGCCTGGGCGCGCTGGACGCGGTCCTCAGCGGCATGAAGGCACCGATCCAGTCAGGGGTCGCGGTCGACGCCGCCCGGACTGTCTACGCCGGCTGAGCCACTCCAGGTAGCGAACACCGGGCATGG
>CAMYMI010000010.1 GCA_947259415.1 uncultured Ectothiorhodospiraceae bacterium
GGAGAGCGCCGAGTCGTTCACGGTGCAGTTATCGGATGCGGTGGGTGCGGATCTGGATGCGGCCAACAGCACGGCGACGGGCACGATCCTGGACAACGATAGCTTCATCGTTGATCACTTCCGTGGCCAGGTTACTGAAGCTGCACTCAATGATGGTCCCGGTGGTGATGACGATGGTACTCAGGCAGATCCGGCACAACCTGCAGTCAACACCATCAGTAGTGGAACACTCATATTCGTAGGCGGCGATCTCTCAGGAATAAATTATGTCAGCGGGCCCGGTGGTGGTGCTGTTGATAACAGTACCGGGACAGAGTTTATTCTGGATGCAACTGATGCGTCCTGGAATCTAACAGTCGATAAGGACAGCGGCGATTACCAATTCACACTCCTGGATAATGTTGCTCATACGCAGGGTGATAATCTGACTTTTGATCAGGGGATATTGCCACTGACGTTTTCCTATACAGTCACAGCACCCGGCGGCTCCGATAGCGGTTCGCTGGTTGTTGACATCCGAGATGACGGTCCGAGGATCAGCATTGAATCAGTTACGGTGGCGGACACCCTGAATGTGGACGAGACTGATCTGGGTACAGATGCGGCGGCGAGCTATGCGGACAACTTCAGTGCCGCGATCGAGTACGGCGCAGACGGGCCCGGATCGACGGTTTACAGCCTGGCGTTGTCAGCGAACGGAGTGGGCTCTGGTCTGTATGCCATAGACAACACGCAAGCCCTGGGCAAGGGGGATGAGATCCTGCTAAGCCAGGTGGGTAACGTGATCACCGGGAGTGCAGGTGGGGAGGATTACTTCACCATCACGGTGTATCCGGCGACGGGTGCCGTGAGCTTTGACCAGCTCAAGGCGGTGTGGCATCAGGATAGTGTTAATCCGGACGATGTCAGTATGCTGGAAACGGTGGCTGCTTCGGATCTGGTGCTGAAGGTGACGGTGACGGACGCGGACGGTGATTCAGTAAGCCATGCCATTGACCTGGGCCAGTCGGTGTTCAGCATCAATGACGATGCGCCGATAGCAGATACCCCTGACAGCGGGGTACTGGCGATTGAACCAGGCAACACCCTGACCAAGAACCTCAATTTTGTCACCCTGGGTGCGGACGGCCCTGCCTCTCCGACAGCCTTTACCCTGACAGGGCTCACCCAGGGTGACCTGGTAATGGGCACGGTGTCCGGCGAACCGCATCAACTCACCTCTCTGGGTGTCAATCTGCTCTGGAATGACAACGGTGACGGCAGCTGGTCAGCAGTTACCGATTTGGGTGATGTTGCGAATACGACAGTTCTGACGGCCGTCGTCAATTCTGACGGGACCTATACGGTTTCGCTCGATGATACCAATCCGCTGGATGGTGCAGGGAGCACCTTTGGTATCGTGCTGGGTTCCGGTGTCAAGGGCGGCAATACACTGGATGTGGCGCTCTTCGATGTCCCCACGTCAGATCCTGATGCGGACGGAGATAATATACCTGACACGGCGGAACACATGCTGTTTGTCAGGGCGTATGATGAAAATGGTGCTATCGATACCGTGAATGCGTCGAGCAACGGAGTGGGTGTTGGCATGGCCCAATCCATCGATAATGTTCTCGGTTCAGATCCATCTGAGCAGTTACACATCTATTTCGCAGAACCAACGACCGATCCAGCGTCAGTTGGTGACCCTAATACGGACCTGAATCTGGAATCCATCGATTACGCGGCATTTACCCTCAACAAGCTCGATGCAGGAGAAACCGGACACTGGCAGGCCTTCTTCGTGGACGGGGCCGGAAATCAGACTTCTGTTGGTGCCGGTGATATTGCCGGTAAAGGCATTGGTTCGGGCGCTGCCTCGGATGTCATCTTCGTGATTGACACGAATACTGCCAACGACGGTACCGATGAAGGCGGCACAGTCACCGGCAATTTCAACCTGGTTGTCTTTACCGCCGATGATGGAACCGGATACCGCATCACCTCTGTCAGCGGCCTGGATACGGAGCCGGGCCTGGGCATCACCGTCAACCTCGAGGCAACGGCAACGGATGCCGATGGTGACGCGGCCAGTGCCAACTTTGATGTTTCGTTCTTTGGTTTGTTCGTCGAACCGCTTCCCGCGCTCATTGTCGGCACAAATGCCGATGATCAGGGCCCTGACGACGGGGTGGATACACATCTTGTTAACGATAATACGTCCACCCGATCCGGTGCGATCAATGGTCCCGAAGGTACGGACATCCTGGTCGGTGATGCAGGCGGTACCCTGGTTACCGGCACCTATGCCAATATCATCCTGATACTGGATACCTCGGGGAGTATGGATGACTATACCGTCGAATTTACGGATGGCGACGGAATTACTTCTAATATATTGCGCATTGATGCACTGAAGCTCGCTGTAAATTCCCTTCTGGATGGGCTGGCGGGAAGTACTGCCGATGAGGTACGTATCCATATAATCGAGTTTAAAGATAATGGGTCGAGTCTTGGTACTTTTGATATCAAGAGTGGGGATTTGCAGATTGCCAAGGACGCGGTGAATGGTCTAAGGGCCGGCGGCTGGACAAACTATGAGGATGCGCTCCAGAAGGCCATTGACTGGTCAGGTAATACAGCTAATCTGCTGGATAACCCGGGTGGCACTCTGAATGTTGTTAACCAGACGTTCTTTATCTCAGACGGAATGCCGACCGCATACACCAGGACCAACGGTACTATTGCAACAAACGTCTCAGCATCGGTTGCAATGAGCCAGGTGACGGGCACTGATAATTCAGGCTCGCAACAGGATACTAGCAATGAGGTCCAGATCCTGGAAGATCAGTTTGGACCAATCGAGGCCGTCGGGATCGCGCTTACAGACCCAGAGGATATAGACAACCTGAATGAAATGGAGGGGGCACCAAGAAACTCTTCCCCGGATGTGGCAGACAACATTTTCACGGCCAACCAGCTCATTGACGTCCTCCAGGATCTCAATCCGTTGACCGATCTTTCTTCCCTGGGCAATGACACCATCAACGGCGGGGCTGGTAATGATTTTATCTTCGGTGATTCGGTCTTTACCGATACCCTTGCTGATGCGGAGGGTCTCGCAACCGACGATGCCTCCGGCTGGCAGGTCTTTACCGAGCTGGAATTGGGGCTTGGTACGACTTCGGGCTGGGATCGGGAAGACACCATCAACTATATTCGGGACAATCATCCGGAGCTGGCTGCCGAGTCGGAGCTTGACGGGGAAGGCCGAGAGGGTGGTAATGACATTATCGATGCCGGTGCCGGTAATGACACCGTTTATGGCCAGGAAGGTGATGACAGCATTACCGGCGGTAGCGGCAACGATATACTGAGCGGCGGCTCCGGGTCGGATACCTTCATCTGGCAGGCTGATGAAACAGGTACCGATACCATCATGGATTTCAACACCGGCGAGGGTGACGTGCTGAATCTAGCCGATCTGCTGGTAGGCGAGGATGGCCTTGGTGGTTCAGACCTTGCAGAGGCTTACCTGAAGATCAGTTCTGACGGTTCCGATACCACTATCGAGGCCTTCAGTAATGGTGATGGTGCAACCGCACCGAGTGCAGACCAGACGATCATTCTGTCAGGCGTTGACTTGACAGGGCTCGGTTCCGACACTGCGGGGATCATTGATAGCCTCCTGGGTTCCAATAACTTGGTGGTTGATTGAGGACCACCTGATTCTGGAGTCGCATTCGATCCATTTGCCTCACTAAGTAAGCGCCCTGTTTCTGCAGGGCGTTTTCTTATTAATGGATAGAAATTTAACACCTTGTCTGTGTAATAATCTCCCCTACCTGTATGATCCTGCACCAGATTAACTGAACCCGGGATTCCGAATGTTCCGTCCACTCGAGTTGTTTGTCGGCATGCGCTACACCCATGCCAAAAGCCGCACCCACTTCGTCTCCTTTATCTCCCTGACCTCCATGCTGGGGATCGCGCTGGGGGTGACCGCGCTGATCACGGTCCTGTCGGTCATGAACGGCTTCGAGCGCGAACTGCGCGAGCGGATTCTGGGCATGGCCTCGCATGCCACCGTGACCACCTTCGGCGGCCGCCTGCAGGACTGGTCACAGGTGGAGCAGACGGTCAGTGAACATCCCAGTGTCATTGCGGCCGCACCCTATGTGCGCGGCGAGACCATGCTCAGTGCCGGCAAGCAGGTGAGCGGGGCGCTGATCCGCGGCATCCTCCCCGAGGAGGAGGCGCAGGTCTCCGATGTGCTCGCCCACGTGCGGGTCGGTGATGCGCGTGAGCTGAAGGCCGGTGAATTCGGCATTCTGCTCGGCAGCGAGCTGGCCTATTCACTGGGTATCGGGCTTGGGGATGCCGTGACCGTGGTCTCGCCCCAGGTGATCGTCGGTCCGACCGGTGCCCTGCCACGGCTCAAGCGCTTCAAGGTGATCGGGCTGTTCGAGGTCGGCATGTACGAATACGACCGGGGCGTGGCACTGGTCCACATGCAGGACGCCGCGCGCCTGTTAAGGCTGGGTGATGATGTCACCGGCGTCCGCCTGAAACTGGACGACCTGTTTGCCGCACCGCGGGTCAGCCGGGAGCTGGGTGCCCAACTGGCCGGTGACTACCGGGTGGAGGACTGGACCCGGCAACATGCCAATTTCTTCCGGGCGGTCAAGACGGAAAAACGCGTCATGTTCATCATCCTGACGCTGATTATCGCCGTGGCCGCGTTCAACATCGTCTCCACCCTGGTGATGGTGGTGACCGACAAGCGTGCCGATATCGCAATCCTGCGCACCCTCGGCGCCACGCCCGCCACCATTATGCGGATCTTCGTGATCCAGGGCGCCATTATCGGGGTGCTGGGGACGCTGCTCGGTCTGGCGGGCGGGATTGCCCTGGCGTTGAATGTCGAGACCATCGTGCCGGCAATCGAGGGCCTCTTCAACGTCGAGTTCCTCGCCGCGGACGTCTACTACATCAGCGATGTGCCCTCGGAGCTGCATTGGAACGACGTCGGCCTGATGGCGGGCGTCGCGCTGGTCCTCAGCCTGCTGGCGACCCTGTACCCGGCCTGGCGCGCGGCCCGCACCCAGCCGGCGGAGGCGCTGCGCTATGAGTAGCGTCCTGCGGTGTACTCAGCTGGCCAAGACCTTCACCGAGGCGGGGGCCTCGCTTGAGGTATTGCGCGATATTAATCTGGATGTGCAGCAGGGCGAGCGCATCGCCATCATGGGGGCATCCGGCAGCGGCAAGAGCACCTTGCTGCACCTGCTGGGTGGCCTGGATACCCCGACCGCCGGGCAGGTTGAAATCACCGGTACGGGACTGGCAAGTCTCAATGCCGTTGAGCTGGGACGCTTACGCAACCGGGCGCTGGGTTTCGTCTACCAGTTTCATCATTTGCTGCCGGAGTTCACGGCGCTGGAAAACGTCGCCATGCCCTTGCTGGTGCGTGGAGATGCCCCCGCTGCAGCCGCAACCGAGGCCCAGACCATGCTGGGTCGGGTGGGCCTGACCGATCGGTTGACGCACAAGCCGGGTGAACTCTCGGGCGGCGAGCGCCAGCGTGCCGCGGTGGCCCGCGCCCTGGTGACCCGGCCCCGCTGCGTACTGGCCGATGAGCCGACCGGCAATCTCGACCGGCAGAATGCCGAGCAGGTCTACGATCTGATGCTGGCACTCAACCAGGAGCTGGGGACCAGCTTTGTCGTGGTGACCCACGACCCGCATATCGCGGAACGCCTGGACCGGGTGCTGGTCCTCGAGGACGGCAGGATTTCAATGTAGGGTTTCCACCGGCAGGGGTGAGACGGCAGCACCCGCGGATTGCGCTATACTGCCGTGAAAGCTGATCACAATATGTTCAGGGACGAACATGATTGTAAAGACACTGGCCTTCCTGGCCGGGGCGCTCGCGCTCCAGTACCTGCCCGGACTCCCGCCCACCTACAGTTATACTGCTGTCGTGCCGGCACTCGCCTGCCTGTTCTGGCCGCCGGCCCGTTTGCCGGCGTTGTGCGCGCTGGGTTTTTTGTGGGCCGCATTTCAGGCGCAGCTGGTCCAGCAGTCACTGCTGGACCCTCGCCTGGAAGGCCGCACCCTACTGGTCGAGGGCACGGTCGCTGACATCCCGCGTCAATTCTCTGAACACGATATTCGATTCCTGTTCCGCGTGGACCGGGCCAGCGACGGGGAGACTGCAGAGGTATTCAAGGGCAAGGTCCGCCTCAGCTGGTACCGGACCGACCAGCACCCGGCACTCGGCGAGCGCTGGCAACTCGCGGCGCGACTGAAACGGCCACACGGCTATGCCAATCCGGGCGGGTTCGATTACGAGCGCTGGCTGTTCCAGCAGCGGATCAGCGCCACCGGCTATGTAAGACAGGACCCGCGCAACCGTCGGTTGGACCCCGATGCGGCGGGCGTCATGGCGGGACTTCGACGTTACATTGCCGGCCACTTCGATGTCCTTGAATCCGGTCCGGGCAGTCTGCCCCTGATTCGTGCACTGACCATCGGGGATCGCGCCACCCTCACGCCGGCGCACTGGGATACCCTGCGTGCTACCGGGACCAGTCATCTGATGGCGATATCCGGCTTGCACATCAGCCTGGTGGCAGGCCTGATGTTTTGGCTGGTCCGGTTGGCGTGGGCGCGTCTCGGGCCACTCGCCGAGACCGTCCCGGCGCCGAGGGCGGCTGCTCTGGCGGCGTTACTGACCGCCATGCTGTATGCCGGTCTGGCGGGTCTTGGCATCCCCACGCGGCGGGCACTGGTGATGGTCGGCGTGGCCATGCTGGCGATATTGGCGGGCAGACAGACACGGCCCGCGCAGGTGCTTTGCCTGGCCGTGCTGGCGGTGTTGCTGGTTGACCCGCTGGCGTTGCTGGCCGCTGGTTGGTGGCTGTCGTTCTGGGCCGTGGCGCTGATCCTCTATACCACCTCCGGTCGCTTGGGCGGGGAGGGTGTCTGGCGGAAATGGTGTCAGGTGCACATCGTGCTGGCTATCAGCCTGCTGCCGGTGTTGCTGGTGTTTTTTCAGCAGGTGTCCCTGGTTTCACCGCTGGCCAATGTGGTCGCGGTTCCCTGGGTCAGCCTGCTGGTGGTGCCGACTGCGCTGACCGGGACCCTGCTGTTGGCTGTGAGCGAGCCGGCGGGGTCGGCCTTGCTGGTGATCTCGGCCCGGTTAATGGATGTCCTGTGGCTGTTTCTCGAGCGATTGGGCGATTCCGGGTGGGCTCTATTGCACTGGCATCAGCCCGTGGCATGGACACTGCTGCCGGCAACGGTCGGTATCCTGCTGCTATTCGCACCGCGCGGTATTCCGGGCAGGGGGCTCGGTTTGTTACTGATGCTCCCGATGATCCGGGTGATGCCGCCTGCTCCCGGGCCCGGCGAGGCCTGGGTCACGCTGCTCGATGTCGGTCAGGGCCTGTCGACCGTGGTACGGACCCGTCAGCACACCCTGGTCTATGATGCGGGTCCGCGCTACAGCCAAACCTTCGACACCGGTACGGCCGTCGTCATTCCCTATTTGCGGAGCCGGGGCATCCGCCATATCGACAAGCTGATCGTCAGCCACGGTGATAACGATCATGTCGGGGGGGTGCCGTCACTGCTCGGGGAGATGGCTGTTGCCCAGGTCCGTGCCGGGGTCCCTGAAGCCATTGCCCCGCATACGGCCGCGCCCTGCCGGCGTGGCGAACGCTGGAACCGGGACGGGGTCGAGTTTGTCGTGCTGCATCCGGGGAGAGGTCAGCGGCGCAAGGGTAACAATGCGTCCTGCGTCATTCTCATCAGCGCAGCCGGCGGGCAGCGCATCCTGCTGACCGGGGATATCGAGTCGTCCGCCGAGCAGGCCCTGCTGCGCACACACCCGGGGCAATTGCGTGCCGAGGTTCTGGTGGTGCCACATCACGGCAGCCTGACTTCATCATCGATGCCCTTTATCGAGGCAGTCAGTCCGGAGACAGCCTTGTTTCCTGTCGGTTACCGCAACCGTTACGGTTTCCCCCGCCAGCAGGTGATCGACCGCTACCGGTTAGCGGGAACCGAACTGCTGGATACGGCTGCACACGGTGCGGTTAGCGTCCGGCTCGGCAGTGGGCAGCGACCGGCAATCAGTGCGTATCGATGTGCACAGCCGCGCTACTGGCGTAGCCGCACCTGCGCAGGAGATTAAGCTGTTTGGCTGCCGCGACAAATAAAGTATTATTCGCAGGGTTCACGTTCTTCTCGGATATCCAAAGGATGGTGGTTTAGTGCTGGAACTTGTTCAAGCGGGCGGATGGTTGATGCTGCCCATTATCGCCTGCTCGGTGATTGCGCTGGCGATCATTGCCGAACGAATCTGGTCGCTGCGGGTGAACCGGGTGCTGCCCAAGAATCTTGTCGCCCAGGTCTGGCGCTGGGAAAAGATCAACCAGCTCAACGACCAGCACCTGCAGGAACTTCAGGCCGGTTCGCCGCTGGGATGCATCCTGTCGTCCGGCATCATGAACCGGAACCAGGAGCGTGATGTCATGAAGGAGGGCATCGAGGACACCGGGCGCCACGTCGTGCATGAACTCGAGCGCTACCTGAACTCGCTCGGGACGATCGCGGCAATCACACCGTTGCTTGGATTGCTGGGTACGGTTATCGGCATGATCAAGGTATTCGCAACCATCACCACGCAGGGCGTGGGTAATCCGGGTGCACTGGCCGGTGGTATCTCGGAGGCCCTGATCACCACGGCAGCGGGACTGTCCGTGGCCATACCGACGCTGATGTTCTACCGTTATTTCAGAGGGCGGGTGCGAATGCTGGTGATCCGGATGGAGCAGGAGGCACTGCGCATGGTAGAAGTCATGCACGGCCAGCGTGAACACGATCTCAACAAGTAAGCCTGACCCATGAACCTGCAACCGCTAAGTGACGACGAACCGGAAATCAACCTGACGCCGCTCATTGACGTGGTGTTCCTGCTGTTGATCTTCTTCATGGTCTCGACCACCTTCGAACACCAGTCGCGTATCCAGATCGAATTGCCCGAGGCCACCGCCGAGGCTACCCGTCCGGAAGAAGAGTCCCTGGAAATAATTATCGATGCCCGCGGCCGCTTTTTCATCGGTGATCAACAGGTCGTCAATACCGAACTGAAGACGCTGAAAGGTGCCATCAGCAAGGCGGTCGGCAAACGCGAGAATATCCCCGTGATCATCCGGGCGGATGCCAATACCCCTCACCAGGCAGTTATCACGGCTCTGGACGCAACCAGTCAGCTCGGTCTTATCCATATCTCGCTGGCTACCTCAAAGGTCGAGGAAGAATAGTTCCGCCAACCCTCTTAGCGGACAGCGGGTGACATGAGACGCCTGGAGTACTACTGGTATACCTGCAATCCGTGGCTGATCCTCCTGACCCCGGTCTCTCTGATATACCGGCTCGCCGTCTGGTTGCGCCACCTGGCCTATCGCAGCGGACTGCTAAGGCGGCACAGGTTGCCGGTACCGGTGGTGGTGGTGGGCAACATCACTGTGGGTGGCACCGGCAAGACACCCCTGGTTGCCTGGCTGGCCGGTTTCCTGAAGGAGGCCGGATACAGCCCCGGGATTGTTGCACGCGGTTACAAGGGCAAGGCCCGGCACTGGCCCCAGCAGGTACGTCCGGACAGCGATCCGCAGATGGTCGGGGACGAGGCGGTGTTGCTGGCTGGTCTGAGCGGGTGCCCGGTGGCGGTTGCACCGCGTCGGCCGCAGGCGGCACGGGCGCTGATCGAGCACCACAACTGTGACCTGATCCTGAGTGACGATGGCCTGCAGCATTATGCCCTGCACCGGGATATAGAGATCGCCGTGATGGACGGTGTCAGGCGCCTTGGCAACGAGTTCTGCCTGCCGGCCGGGCCCCTGCGCGAGCCAGCAAAACGACTTGCAGAGGTCGACCTCGTGGTCGTCAATGGCCTGGCTGACAAGGGCGAGTACCCCATGAAAATGAAGGCCACTGGTGCACGTGATATCAAGGGCATCGAGCCGGTGTGTGAACTGGCAGGTTTCCGTGGCCAGTCCGTTCACGGTGTTGCGGCTATTGGACATCCGGAACGGTTCTTTGCGGTACTCAGGCAAGCAGGCCTGGAGGTCGAGGAGCATGCCTTTCCCGACCACCACAACTTTGTGGAGGCGGATCTCGCTTTTGGTGATGATCGCCCGGTATTCATGACGGCGAAGGATGCGGTCAAGTGCCGGCATTTACCCCTGGCTAACGCCTGGTATGTCCCTGTTACAATCGAGATGACGCCGGAATTCGGTATCCGGCTGCTTGAGCTGCTGGGCCGTGACAAACACCCCTGATGGAGTTGCGCTATGGATAAGAAACTACTAGATATACTTGCCTGTCCCGTCTGCAAGGGACCCTTGGTCTACCACAAGGAAGCCGCTGAACTCATCTGCAAGGCCGACCGGCTTGCCTATCCGATCCGGGATGACATACCGGTCATGCTCGAAGAGGAAGCCCGCAAACTGAATGAGGAAGAGGAAGTCTGAGTCGTCGGCGTTAGCCGGGGCCGAACAGCCAGGTGGATGACATGAGCACGGAATTCAAGGTGGTGATACCAGCACGTTATGCTTCGACGCGGCTGCCCGGGAAACCGTTGCGTCAGCTGGCGGGCCGCCCGATGCTACAGCATGTGCATGAATGCGCCCGGCTAAGTGGCGCAGACGAGATTGTTGTCGCGACCGATGACCGGCGTATCGAGACAGCAGCGATAGCATTTGGTGCAAACGTGTGCATGACCTCGACAGAGCACACCTCCGGGACCGAGCGGCTAACGGAAGTGGTGGAGCAGCTGGGCTGGCAGCAAGACACCATCGTGGTCAACCTGCAAGGCGATGAGCCCATGATGCCGCCTGAGCTGATCAGGCAGGTGGCCGACAATCTTGCCCGTCACGAGGATGCCGCTATCGCAACCCTTGCCAGTCCGATCACAGACAGCGGGCAGATGACCGACCCGAATGTAGTCAAGGTGGTGCTCGACCGCGCCGGCTATGCCATGTATTTCAGCCGTGCGCCGATACCCTGGCAACGTGATTCAGTGACTGTGCAACACCCGGGACACGAGCGTGGGGATGCCCTGCATCATATCGGCATGTACGCCTACCGCGCAGGTTTCCTGCAGCGCTTCAGGCAACTCGAACCGTCTCCCCTGGAGGTTGTGGAAAAACTGGAACAGCTGCGCGCCCTGTGGCACGGCCTGAAGATTCACGTGGGTATCGCGACCGCAGCACCCGGACCCGGGGTTGATACCGAGGCCGACCTGCTGCGGGCCGAGCGCCTGCTCCAGAACCAGCCTCAGTGTGAAACCTGATGCCAGATCTGTAAAAGTTTTATATGTTTATGATAAATAAATCATTTATATAACCTGCACGCAGGTTATCTCACTGGGCCTCATCTTCCGCTTGCTGTTTCCATTGCTGGTAACAGTCAATACCGCAGAAATAGAGCACATAGTCCGTGGCTTCCTCGCTTTTGGCCTCGGAGACGGGGATCTCCTTAAGGCAAATCTCGCAGGCGACCATTTGGGTTTCGGCAGGATTGTCATTGGCATTCATAATGCACCCTCGCGCAAGCCAGGCTGTTTTCCTGGATGGTAAGTATAACCGATCCCGATTATAAGCAGAGGGTGGCCGCCCGGGTGGAGACGTCCAATGCCATTGATCCGGATCAATATCCTGCCGGTCACGCATGACAATTGCGGGTGGGGACAGCGGCACCGGCTGCCTGTTCTGGCTGATTCCAGTGCATTACATTATGATGACTAAGTGAATGCGCGAAGGCAGGTCAGACAAGAGGTGATCACACTATGAAACCGATTCTTGCTGTGGAATTCAGGGCCAAGGCGGGGGACTACGAATTCAATGAGGAGAGCGTGCCACTGCACAGCCCTGAAGAATTGTTTAATTACGTTGCCCCAGGCGGTGGTTGCGAGTCGATCCCTTCTGAGGTGGAAGAAATCAGGATGGTTTTTCTCCCGCCGGAGCATCCGAATGTCCAGACCCCGATCGCCGATGTGCCTGCGACCCTGCAGCTGGGGATGGTGATTTTTACCGGGCCGCTGTCTGATATCGTCCAGACGGCGGAACAGATCCTTGACAAGGCGGGACGCGGCGAACTCTCGGAGTCCTTCCTCACGGTAGTGGGTGCGGGCAGCGCCTGACCTGATCCCCTGAGCCCCGCTATTGTGTTGACCATGCAGGCCTGAGGCTCATCCTTGCAGTACCGGTTACAGGAGCTATACTTCATATTACAAGGGTGAAAAGGTTGAACGGCATCCACCGAGATGCCAGCCTTTGAACTTACCCTTGGAACGCCTCGGATAATCCGGAGCAGGCAACAGGAATCAGGGAAACCTGACAGCCATGAGAGTGGTGGGGCAGTGCCACCAGCCTGACCGAGCACATCCGGGGCGTTTTAATGTGCCTTACCGTATCCCGCATATCGGTTTTTCCCTTTTAGAATCAAAAAAATGCCTGAGATGCCGAGCGCACGCCGGATCTGATGGGGATGTCCGAAACGACCACGCGCTGTACCGGGTTTAACGCTGCCTGGTTATCATTCACGGGACGGGGCATGGATCAGGATCCGGGGATGGCATGGCCGAGGGTGTGCAACCGGAGAACCGCCGTACCGGCCGGATACCTCCGGGTCTGCCTTTGATGTGCGCAAGGATTCCACCCAGGTGTACCGGTCGTGTCGCCATGATTATGAAATAATCACAGCCTCACGATATGATGCTGACTATGAAGAGACAGTTTTGTAAACGGCGAAAAACCGCACTGTTCCGGTAACCGGAAATATTCGAAACCGCATTACAAATAATCGGAAGCAACTTGAATACAATGAGATATGTCTAAGAGCAAGCCGGTGTCCATTTTATTTGTCTGCATGGGCAATATCTGCCGGTCGCCGACTGCCCAGGGTGTATTTGAGTGCCTGGTGGAAAATGAAGGCCTGTCCGGCCGTATCAATATCGATTCGGCCGGAACCCATGCCTACCATGTCGGTGAAAGTCCAGACAGCCGGGCGATGGAGGCGGCCTCCCGCCGTGGAATCGATTTGAGTGCGCAGCGCGCACGCCGTGTTGTCGAGGTGGATTTCCAGCGTTTCGACCTGGTGCTGGCGATGGATCGGGACAATTACCACGACCTGCTTGCGCTGTGTCCGACAGAACAGTCGGGGAAACTCAGGCTGTTCCTGGAGTTTGCTCCGGAGACCGGAATTGGGGAGGTGCCCGATCCCTACTATGGCGGGGGAACCGGATTTGAACGGGTACTGGACCTGGTCGAGCAGGCCGCCCGGGGACTGTTGGCGGAGATACGCCAACAGCATGAATTCTGAGCATCAGGTCTGCTGGTCAGGCATGACCTTGTCTTTCTGAACACCGGGCTCACCGGTTTGCTGACTCCCGCCGGGTTTGTTGTCCGGAGTTTGCGACTTCAGCGCGCCCGGCGAGGCAGCCGCTGGCGGCCCGGCTGTTACCGCTTGTTTGCTGCCGGCATCGGACATGGCAGGTGCCTGCTTGATAGCTGTTTCAGCCGGTTGCTGTGCTGTCGACTGGGTGGAGTCATTAGCCGCCTTTTCCTTCTGGCCTTGGCTTGGACGGCGCTGTCCAGATGGCCGCCGCCGGCCACCACGACGACCGCGGCGTGATCCGCGTCCCTGGCCCTGCTGGGTGCGGTCAGCCTGACTACGACCGGCTTCAGGACCCTTGTCCTGACTGACAGCCTTGCCGGGTTTATCGGCTTCGGGCCGGGGTGACTTTTTCTGGGGCCTGTTCCGGTGAGAGGTGCGCCCGGACGCTTGCTGGTCGCCGCCGGGTTGTGTTCTTCTCTGGGGTTGCCTGCTACGGCGTGTATCCTGACCGGAACCACCCTTGCCCTGACCGCGCTGCTGACCACGCCGCCGGTCTCCCGGTTTTGTTTTCGCCGGCATTGGCTTTTCACCGGGACCGAACAGGGCGGCGTATAGCCTGCGTAGCAGCCCGGGTTTCTTGACGGGCGCCTTTACGTCAACGGGTTTGTGATCCGGTGCCGGTGCGGCCGGCGCAACTATCTTGACGGCCGGGGCCTCTGCTGCGGTCCTTGTCTGCGCAGTTATTGGGGCTTCCTCCAGTTCCGGCTCCACTCGGGTCATGTGGTAGCTGCGCTCCTCCTTTTTGCCGCGTAATTCATCGGTGCGGATGCGCTGGATCTCGTAATTGGGTGTATCCATTGCGGGTGAGGGAATCAGCATCACCGATACCCGGTGACGCGACTCGAGCCCGTGGAGTAATTCACGCTTCTCATTCAACAGGTAGGTGCCGACATCAACCGGTACGCGGGCCAGTACGCGGA
This sequence comes from uncultured Ectothiorhodospiraceae bacterium, assembly GCA_947259415.1. Classification (GTDB taxonomy): domain Bacteria; phylum Pseudomonadota; class Gammaproteobacteria; order UBA9214; family UBA9214; genus CAMYJZ01. The sequence continues at coordinate 14,364 of CAMYMI010000010.1, forward strand.
TGGTGTTCTCCTTCATGGCCTCTTCCTCGATTATCCGCAGCACGGAAAGGGACAGGGATTCAACGCCGCGGATCGTGCCCTGGCCAGTGCAGCGCGGACAAACGTTCTGGCTTGATTCACCCAGGGATGGTCGCAGGCGCTGGCGGGACATCTCGAGCAGGCCAAACCGTGATATCCGGCCGATCTGGACACGAGCCCGGTCCATCTTCAAGGCATCACGCAGCCGGTTCTCGACCTCCCGGTGGTGGCGCGGGGGCTGCATATCGATAAAGTCGATGACGATCAGGCCGCCCAGGTCACGGATGCGCAGCTGGCGAGCAATCTCGTCGGCCGCCTCTAGATTGGTATTGAGCGCGGTTTCCTCGATATCGCTGCCCTTGGTCGCACGGGCGGAGTTGATGTCGATGGATAACAATGCCTCGGTATGGTCGATGACGATCGCGCCACCGGAGGGGAGCGTCACCTCGCGCTGAAAGGCGGATTCAATCTGGGACTCGATCTGGTAACGGCTGAACAGCGGGGTAGAGTCCTGGTAGAGTTTCAGCTTGCCCAGGTTGTGAGGCATGACCTGCGCCATGAACTCCCTGGCTTTGTCATAAATCTCCTGGCTGTCGATCAGGATTTCGGCGATGTCCTTGCGCAGGTAGTCGCGCAATGCCCGAATAATGACATTGCTTTCCTGATAGATCAGGAAGGGCGCCGGTTTCTCTTCAGATGCCTTGCAGATGGCCTCCCACAAGGTGACCAGATAGTCGAGGTCCCACTGCAGTTCATCAGTGCTCCGGCCCACACCGGCCGTGCGCACGATCATCCCCATGCCCTCCGGAATGTTCATTGCGCTCATGGCGTCGCGGATGAAGTTGCGGTCTTCGCCCTGGATGCGCCGTGATACGCCACCGGCGCGCGGATTGTTGGGCATCAGGACGAGGTAGCGCCCGGCGAGGCTGATGAAGGTAGTGAGGGCGGCACCCTTGGTACCGCGTTCCTCCTTTTCGACCTGGACGACGAGTTCCTGGCCCTCCCTGAGGGCATCCTTGATACTCTGCCGGCCACCGTTGCCGCTGCGGGCGGATTCGGAGAAGTAACTGCGGGCGACTTCCTTGAGTGGCAGAAAGCCATGACGTTCGCCGCCATAGTCGACAAAGGCCGCTTCCAGGCTTGGCTCGATGCGGGTTATTTTTCCCTTGTAGACGTTAGACTTTTTCTGACCTCGGTAAGGTACCTCAATATCAAGGTCGTAGAGTTTCTGGCCATCGACCATGGCTACACGCAACTCTTCGGGTTGCGTGGTGTTGATCAGCATCCTTTTCATGTTTTATGTCTCTCATGCGCTCGACCGCATCCTGCGCAACACACAGCATCTGGCACAGCGTGTCGACTGCCCGCAAGGGGGCAGCAGAGATCACGCAGACCAGCAACCAAAGCTGGTGAATGGTGGCCTCAATAATGAAGTGTGTTACGTAAGTCATGGGAGCGCTTGTCGTTTATTAATAAAAATTTATCCGAGTTCAGCGATTTGCTGAAAAAGCCGTAGATTCAATAAGTTAGTATCGCGTAATCTGCAGCGGGAAATAGGTGTCTGTGACGTGTTGTGCACACGTTTATTAATAGTGTCAGGTGCACGTCGCAATGGACTATAACAACCTTGCATTGACCTCGCAAACCCGGCGCTGAAAGTCCGGTAGTCAAAGGGGTACAATCCGGCCACAGGTTAATTTTGGTAGTTTGCAGGCATGTCCGTACCCGCTGGGAAACAATTGATGAAGGTCCGCCATGTCGACGTGAGCGCAGAGGAGGCCGGGCAACGCATAGACAATTTTCTGGCGCGTCATCTGAAGGGTGTACCGCGCAGTGTCATCTACCGTGTCCTGCGGCGCGGCGAGGTGCGGGTCAACAGCGGGCGAATACGGCCCCAGTACAAATTGAAGGCGGGTGATACGGTCAGGATACCGCCGTTGCGGATTGCCCCCGGGCAGCAAAAAACCACGGCAGGAAAACGGTTGCCACAAATCGAAGACGCCATTGTCTTCGAGAATGCCCGGCTGCTGGTGATCGATAAACCATCCGGGATTGCTGTGCACGGTGGCAGCGGGGTCAGCCATGGGGTGATCGAGGCACTGCGATCCCAGCGCCCCCAGGCCCCCTACCTGGAATTGGTGCATCGCCTGGACCGGGCTACCTCGGGATGCCTGATTATCGCCAAGCGGCGCAGCGCCCTGCGGGCCCTGCATGAACAATTGCGCTTCGGATTGGTGCACAAGCGCTATCTGGCTTTGCTGCGGGGCGAATGGTCGGGTGGCCCGCGGCGTGTCCAGGCCGCGCTGAGAAAGAACCAGCAGCAGGGCGGTGAACGGGTCGTCAGGGTCGACCCAGATGGCAAGGAGGCGGAGACGATCTTCCGCCCCGTGTCGGATCATGGTATCGCGAGCCTGGTTGATATAGAACTCAAGACCGGCCGAACCCACCAGATTCGTGTGCATGCGGCCCATATCGGGCAGCCACTGGCCGGGGATGAAAAATACGGGGATTACGAATTCAATCGTCGCATGAAGGCATACGGATTGCGACGTTTGTTTTTACATGCACATATGATTGAATTTAACGAACCGGACAGTGATGATGTCATCCATGTGAGCGCGCCATTGCCCGATGAACTAAGGCAGGTGCTGGACAATCTGGACACCGCTGTAATGGAAACCCATGACTGACGCAGACAGGTATTTTGAACCCGGGGTCAGGCCCGGGGAGGTGCGATTGATCGTATTTGACTGGGATGGCACCCTGATGGACTCGGAGGCACAGATCGTTGCCTGCCTGCATGCCGCCATCGAGGACCTGGCACTGGAGCCGCTGCACGACAGAGTGGTCAGGAACGTAATTGGCCTGGGCCTGCGCGAGGCCATCGACACCCTCGTGCCCGGCCGGGACGCGACCTTCCATCAGGCCTTCATCGAGCATTACCGGCGCCACTGGTTCGCTTCCGAAGATTCCACCCTGTTCGGCGGCGTGCGCGAGACATTGGATATCTGCCGGCAGCAGGGCTTCCTGCTCGGGGTGGCCACGGGCAAGTCACGCCGGGGTCTCGACCGGGTGCTGGTTGAAACCGGGTTGATGGACTATTTCAATGCAACACGATGTGCCGACGAGGCGCCCTCGAAGCCGCATCCACAGATGTTGCACGATGTCATGGAGCAGCTCGACGTGTTGCCAGAACAGACTATCATGGTGGGCGATACCGAGTATGATATGGAAATGGCGGCCAACGCCGGTACCGGCAAGGTCGCTGTCACATCCGGTGTCCACAGTGAATCACGTTTAAACCGGCATATGCCACTGGTCTGCCTGGAGCGGATCTCGGACATGCCGGCGTGGATGTCGGACATCGGCATCATTCCCGGTTGAAACCCGTTTTATTAATCAGGTGGAAGATATGTCAGAGAAGGATTTATCCAGCAAGTCACCCGTAAAGAAATCGGACCCCTCCGGGTCCCTCGGCGGCACCCAGGGGGAGCAGGACGACTGGCACCGCAACCTGGTTAACCGGCTGGCCTTTGCCTCGATCAATGAACAGCGCCGCGCGCGCCGCTGGAACGTGTTTTTCAAGGGACTACTGGCCCTGTACCTGCTCGCCATCCTGCTTTTGTACTGGCCGGGGGACTGGCCGAAGGTAGACAAGCTGGATGGCAAGCACACGGCCCTGGTGGAACTCAAGGGTGTTATTTCTGACGAGTCGGAGGCCAGCGCAGATACGGTGATCGCTGGACTTAAGGACGCCTTCGAGGACAACAACACGGCGGGCGTCATTCTGAGGATCAATTCCCCCGGCGGCAGCCCCGTGCAGTCGGGCTATATCCATAACGAGATCAAACGTCTCAGGAAGAAGCATCCCGACACCCCTATCTATGCGGTGGTAACCGACATGTGTGCCTCGGGTGGCTATTATGTTGCCTCCGCGACTGATGAAATCTACGTTGACAAGGCCAGTATCGTAGGTTCCATCGGTGTACTGATGAACAGTTTCGGCTTTGTCGGCAGCATGGATAAACTCGGTGTGGAGCGGCGCCTGTACACGGCGGGGGAGAGCAAGGGCTTTCTGGACCCGTTCTCGCCATCGAAAGACTCGGATGTCGAGCATGTCAGAGAACTCCTGGATGGCATACACCAGCAATTCATCGGTGCGGTCAAGGAAGGCCGGGGTGACCGCCTGCAGGATCACCCGGATCTCTTCAGCGGTCTGATCTGGACCGGCGAGGAAAGCCTTGAAATGGGCCTTGTGGATGGAGTTGGCAGCTCGGGCTACGTGGCACGCGAGGTCATCGGTGAGGAAGATGTGGTGGACTTCACTCAGGAACCCGACCTGCTGGAGCGGCTCACGGAACGTATCGGTGTCGCCATGGCAAGGGGACTGGGCGCCTTCACCGCAAGCGGGCTCGCAACCCTGCGTTGAGTACCGGCTAGGGCAGGGTGATGCCGGCCCTGGTCAGCATGGCGGTCAGGCGGATCAGCGGCAGGCCGATCAGGGCCGTCGGGTCATCACCTTCCAGGCGTTCAAACAGGGTGATTCCCAGCCCTTCCGACTTGAAGCTGCCGGCACAATTATACGGCTGATCATGTTGGAGATAGCGCACGATCTGCGCGTCCTGCAGTTCCCGGAACTGGACCCGGAAGGGAATGACGTCGAGTTGAAGTTCATCTGTGACACTGTTCAGCAGGCACAGGCCCGTCAGAAACACAACCGACCGGCCCGACAGCCGACGCAGCTGTTCCATGGCCCGCTGATGTGTGCCCGGCTTGCCGAGAATCTCGCCATCAACGGTTGCGACCTGGTCGGAACCGATAATCAGACCCGGGCGCGAGTCACCAATGGCACGGGCCTTGGACTCGGACAGGCGCCGTACCAGCGCCTCCGCGGTTTCATTTTCCCGACGGCTTTCATCGATATCCGGCGTGGCTGTTTCAAACGGCAGGTTGAGACGATCCAGCAACTCGCGGCGAAACGGCGAAGTCGACGCCAAAATGATCGGCAGGGAAGTGGATCCTGTATTCATATAAAATAATTCTACCGCAGAGGCGCGGAGGACGCGGAGCTAATGAAATCTGGGAGTAAAGTGTCTTTATATCCGCAAAGTCTTGCCAGGGACATCGATTTATTCGTAATCAATTTGTTTTTTTATTTTTTCTCCGCGTTCTTTGCGTCTTTGCGGTGAATAACAGGTTTTAATGAGGACCAGCTGCAGCTGTTATTCGATTTCCACCAGGGTCTCGTCCGGGTTGACGGAGTCGCCTTTTTCTACGTGAACTGCGCTTACAGTTCCGGCGACCGGGGCCTGTATCTCGGTCTCCATTTTCATCGCCTCGGTAATCAGGACAGGCGTGCCTGCCTCAACCTGGTCACCGACGCTGACTAGAACATCGATGATGGTACCCGGCATGGACGTGGTCACGTGTCCCGGGAGGGTGGCGCGCGGGCGCCGGCTGCCCTTCGTGCCCCGTTCACCCTGTTCCGGTTGGGCTGAAGGGTAGATCTCGTCCAGCGTCTCGACCACGACCTCCTCGGGGACGCCGTCAACGGTCATGTAGAAGGGACGGTTGTCCTGGGTACGGTGCCCGGTGCCGGTCACCTTAATGTGATAGGACTCACCGTGCAGGGTGACGTTGAATTCCGTCGGCCGGGGCTGGTCCCCGTTACCCCCGCTGCTGACAGGTTCCAGGGGTTCCGGGACCAGGGTGTTACTCTGGCGCTGTTCGAGGAATTCCTTGCCAATCTCCGGGAACATCGCATAGGTCAGCACATCCTCCTCGCTGCCTGCCAGCTCACCGATTGAGGTGCGCAGTTCTTCCAGTTCATCTTCGATCAGGTCGGCGGGGCGCTGGTCGATGATATCCTGGTTGCCTATCGCCTGGCGCTGCACGTCCGGGTCGATGGTGGCAGGCGCCTTGCCGTAGCGTCCCTGCAGGTACAGCTTCACCTCGTTGGTGATGGTCTCGTAGCGCTTGCCGGTAAGGACGTTGAGCACGGCCTGGGTCCCGACGATCTGGGACGTGGGTGTCACCAGGGGCGGATAGCCGAGGTCCTTGCGCACGCGCGGGATCTCCTGGAAGACATCGTTCATGCGTTCCAGGGCGCCCTGTGCGCGCAGCTGGGTGTAGAGGTTGGAGATCATCCCGCCGGGAACCTGGTAGACCTGGACGCGGGTGTCCAGGCCGGTGAACTCGCTTTCGAACTGGTGGTACTTCTTGCGCACATCACGGAAATAGAGACCGATCTGCTGCAGTTCCTCGAGGTCAAGTCCGGTGTCGAATTCGGTGCCCCGTAACGCGGCGACCATGGTCTCGGTGGGTGGGTGGCTGGCGCCGCCGGCAAAGGCCGAGATTGCCGTGTCAATATGCCGGCAGCCGTTCTCGATGGCCTTGAGGTGGCACATCTCGGCCGTGCCGGCCGTGGCATGGCTGTGCAGATGGATCGGCAGGTCCGTGGCAGCGGCGATTTCACTCACCAGATCACCGGTTACCATGGGCGTAAGCAGACCGGCCATGTCCTTGATCGCCAGGCTGTCACAACCCATGGCCTCGAGTTCTTTCGCCATGGTCACGAACATCGGGATGTCATGCACCGGGCTGATGGTATAGCAGATGGTTCCCTGGGCATGCTTGCCGGCCGCCTTGGTGGCCTCGATGGCGACCCTCAGGTTGCGTACATCATTTAGGGCATCAAAGATCCTGAATACATCCATACCGTTGTCGGCCGAGCGCTCCACGAAGGCGCGCACCACGTCATCTGAATAATGCCGGTAGCCCAGCAGGTTCTGGCCGCGCAGCAGCATCTGCAGACGGGTGTTGGGCAGTGCCTCGCGCAGCCTGCGCAAGCGTTCCCAGGGATTTTCCTTGAGGTAGCGCAGGCAGGAATCAAAGGTGGCACCACCCCAGACCTCCAGCGACCAGAAACCGATGCGATCGAGTTGCTCGCAGATCGGCAGCATGTCCTCAGTTCGCATGCGTGTGGCGATAAGTGACTGGTGTGCATCCCTGAGGATGACGTCGGTGATGTGAACCCTGGACATCATGTTGCCGGTTATCCCTGTTAATGACCCAAGTGTGCGGACAGTGCCGCGCTGATGGCCGCCGAGAGCTCGCGCGTCGGACGGCTGGTCTTGTAGCGTGTCAGTTCCGGGTGCTCATCAACAAACCCGGTATCAAATGAACCGTAGCGGAATTCTTCCACCTTGAGGATTTCCATGTAGTAGGGGATCGTTGTTTTAACGCCATAGACCCCGATGTCCTCCAAAGCGCGGGCGGCGCGATTCAGCAGTTCCGGCCAGTTCAGAGCCCAGACCGTCAGCTTGGCGCACATGGAGTCATAGTAAGGCGGTATATGATAACCGGTGTAGATGGCGCCGTCAGTCCTGACCCCGGGGCCGCCGGGTGCGAAATAGCGGGTGATGCGTCCGAAACTGGGCAGGAAATCATTTTTCGGGTCTTCCGCATTGATGCGCAGTTCCATGGCATAACCGCGTTTCTTGATATCCGCCTGGGCATGGCTCAGGGGCAGGCCATCGGCGATGCGGATCTGTTCCTGGACGATATCGATGCCGGTGATCGCCTCGGTAATGGTGTGTTCCACCTGCAGCCGGGTGTTCATTTCCATGAAATAGAAGCGATTGTCACGGTCCATCAGAAATTCCACTGTGCCCGCGTTGGTGTAACCCACGGCCTTAGTGGCATGCACCGCCGTTTCACCCAGCCAGTTGCGCTGGGTCTCATCCAGCTGGGGGGAGGGGGCGATCTCGATCAGTTTCTGGTGGCGACGCTGGATGGAGCAGTCGCGTTCGAACAGGTGGATGACATTGCCGTGAGAATCGGCCAGTACCTGGACCTCAATATGGCGCGGGCGGTCGATGCATTTCTCCATGAAAATCTCGGCGCGCCCGAATGCCTTGCTAGCCTCGGACAGCACGCGTTGATAATTCCTCTTCAGGTCCTGTGGAGAATTGCAACGGCGTATGCCGCGGCCGCCACCGCCCGAGGTGGCCTTCAGCATGATCGGGTAGCCGATGGTCTCTGCCAGGGCCAGCGCCTCTTCCAGGCTGGCGAGGTTGCCGTCACTGCCCGGTATCACGGGGATGTCGGCCGCCTGCATCGCGCTGCGGGCAGCGACCTTGTCACCCATTCGGCGGATCACCTCGGCATCGGGCCCGATATAACGGATGTTACGGCGCTGGCAAATCTCGGTCAGCAGCGGATTCTCGGACAGGAAGCCATAGCCGGGGTGCAGGGCATCACAGCCGCTGGCTACAGCAAGATTGACGATGCGGTGTGCATTCAAATAGCCGGAAACTGAATCGGGGCCTATGTTATAGGCCTCGTCGGCCTTCTTGACATGCAGGGCATGCCGGTCGGCATCGGCATAGATGGCGACAGATGTGATTTTGGCCTCCGCACAGGCCCGTATGATGCGGACGGCCACTTCACCACGGTTAGCGATCAGTATTTTGTGAATCAAGCTGTTATTCCTGGAACATGGGTCATGGATGGACGAGGGTCAATCAACCATACCGGAAAATAATACCGTGTGGGTTTCTCTAACTACGCAAGTCAGTGATTTCTGTCAATACGGCCCGATCCGGACGGTTATCGCAAGGTGTCAGAATTCCAGTGTTTTCTTTGACACACTCGACCACAAAATATAGTATAAGCAGGTTATGATAGAGCACCTGCCGGATCGTCTCGATCTGTACGCAATGGCCGAGGCGGGACGAGAGCTGCGGGGCCGGATTGATCTGGCCAGCATGGAACGGTTGTTGCCCTTGCTGAGCTCCCCGGAGGGGACGTTGCAGGTTACCCTGGAACTTGGCAAGTCCCATGACGGGACGCGTTACATCTCGGGTACGATCAAGGGTGCATTGAGGTTGCACTGTCAGCGCTGCCTCGAGTCCATGGAGTATCCCCTGGATGTCGATTTCCAGCTTGGGCTGGTTCGCAGTGAGGAGGAGATGGGCAAGCTGCCGGACCGGTTTGAACCATTGCTCGTATCGCAGGAACCGACGTGTATCGCCGACCTGGTCTCGGATGAGGTTTTGCTGACATTGCCTATCGTGGCCTTGCACACGGATATGAAGCAGTGTCAGGAACTGGCGGCAGATTATCATACGCCGGACGCTGGCCAGCGGGAAAACCCGTTTGCCGTGCTGGCGCAATTGAAACAGAAACACTAGTACTGGATTAAGGAGTAGATGAAATGGCCGTTCAACAGAACCGTAAAACGCCATCAAAACGCGGCATGCGTCGTTCCCATGACAGCCTGAGTGAGGCTGCACTGTCGATCGAGCCAACTACCGGCGAGATCCATCGGCGCCATCATGTCAGCCCTGACGGTTTTTACCGTGGCCGCAAGGTCATCAGCAAGGATCAAGACTGATCTGCACTGAAGCCGGGCGCTGATCCGCAATCGCACCCGTCGTCAGAAACATACCTGATTACCACTTTAACAGGCGCGTGCCTCAATTCTTGTCATGAATTCAAGGGTAACGGTTGCGCTTGATGCAATGGGCGGCGATGTCGGGCCGGATGTGGTCATCCCGGCCGCACTGAGCGCGCTCGAACAGCATGACGACCTGAATGTCATCCTTGTCGGGGACGAGTCCCTTCTCAAACAGGCGCTTGGCATGCACAAGGCCAGGGCACATGACCGCCTGCTGGTCCATCATGCCAGCCAGTCAGTCGAGATGGACGAATTGCCCTCGCATGCGCTGCGCAGCAAGAAGGACTCCTCCATGCGCGTGGCCATCAACCTGATCAGTGACGGGACAGCTGATGCCTGTGTGAGCGCCGGGAATACCGGTGCGCTAATGGCGACTGCGCGCTTCGTACTGAAAATGCTGCCCGGCATTGACCGCCCGGCAATCTGCACGGCACTGCCGTCCAATACCGCACATACCTGGATGCTCGACCTGGGTGCGAATGTCGATTGTGATGCCGAGCATCTGTTGCAGTTCGCAGTAATGGGTTCAGTCCTTGCAAAGGCAGTGGATAACAACGAGCACCCTCGAATCGGTCTGCTGAATATCGGTGAAGAGGAGACCAAGGGCAACGAGCAGGTCAAGCAGGCCGCACAATTGCTCTCCAACAGTCATCTCGACTACCGGGGTTATGCCGAGGGCGATGATATCTACAAGGGCAACTTTGACGTCATAGTCTGCGATGGCTTCGTTGGTAATATCTCGCTCAAGACCAGCGAGGGTGTTGCCAGGATGATCGCCCAGTTCATCCGCGAGGAATTCAATCGTAATTTGCTGACCAAACTTGCCGCCCTGGTAACCATCCCGGTCCTCAAGAATTTCCGCAAGCGGATAGATCCGCGGCGCTACAACGGTGCTACCCTTCTGGGACTGCGAGGGATCGTGATCAAGAGTCACGGTGGTGCCGACCCACTGGCATTTGCTAACGCCATCAAGGTCGCCATCGTGGAAGTGCGCGAATCGGTACCGGAGCGTATCAGCAATCAACTGGAAATATACCTTCAACACAGGCAGGCGATATGAAGTTTTCTCGCATTACGGGAACAGGAAGTTATCTGCCCGAGAAGGTGCTGACCAATCATGACCTGGAAAAGATCATGGATACCAGTGATGAATGGATCCGTGACCGCACCGGCATCGCCAAGCGGCATATTGCTGCCGGTGACGAGACTGCCTGTGATCTGGCCGAGATCGCAGCCACCCGGGCCATGCAGGCTGCTGAACGCACACCACGCCAGATTGACCTCATCGTACTGGCGACCACGACACCTGACCGGGTCTTTCCCAGCACTGCCTGTCTGCTGCAGCAGCGTCTCGATATCCATGGCACCGCCGCATTCGACGTACAGGCGGTATGCACCGGTTTTATCTACGCACTGGGCATTGCCGACAAGTTCATCCGCACGGGGTCGGCGCGTTGCGCGCTGGTGGTCGGCACAGAGACACTTTCGCGTATCGTCGACTGGAATGACCGCAGCACCAGTATCCTGTTTGGCGATGGCGCCGGGGCGGTGATCCTGGAGGCCAGTGACGAGCCCGGCATCCTGTCAACGCATCTGCATGCGGATGGCAGCTACGAGCATCTGCTTACCGTACCCGCCGGTATATCCTCCGGCTATGACAAGGTGCAGAGCGGACAAGCCTACGTGCACATGCAGGGTAATGAGGTGTTCAAGATGGCGGTGAACACGCTGGGGCGGATTGTGGACGAAACCCTGGCCGCCAATAAACTCGAGAAGACGGACATCGACTGGTTGATCCCGCATCAGGCCAATATCCGCATTATCCAGGCCACAGCCAGAAAACTGAAAATGTCGATGGATCGTGTCGTGGTGACCGTGGACGAGCACGGTAACACCTCGGCGGCCTCGGTTCCGCTGGCGCTGGATGTCGCGGTGCGCGACGGGCGTATCCAGCGCGGGGAGACACTGCTTATGGAGGCTTTCGGTGGCGGTTTCACCTGGGGCTCGGCCCTGCTCAAATACTGAGCATATCGGGGGAAATATAAAATCTAACGCTGAGACGCAGAGGACGCAGAGGACGCAGAGTAATCTTTATAAATTGGGACAGCACTTCGAATACGTTCATTGGCATTGATTTAAGTACAGTGAATTTACTAGGTCATTATTTTTATTTCTCCGCGTCCTCTGCGTCTCTGCGGTGAATTCTTTTTAAAAAATCACCCATGACTCACTATGAATGCATCATCTGACAACACGGATTCAACGTTGGGCATGGTCTTTCCGGGGCAGGGTTCCCAGTCGGTCGGGATGTTGTCCGGACTGGCGGATGCCTACCCGCAGGTTGCCGCTACCTTCAGCGAGGCCAGTGACGTGCTGGGCTATGACCTGTGGGCACTGGTGAAAGACGGACCCGATGAAGATCTGAACCGGACCGACAGAACCCAGCCGGCCATGCTGGCTGCCGGTGTGGCGGTCTGGCGCATCTGGCGGGCGCGTGCAGGCGGGATGCCGGCCGTCATGGCCGGCCATAGCCTGGGGGAATACACGGCCCTGGTCTGCGCGGGCGCACTGGGCTATACCGATGCGGTTGCGCTGGTTGCCGAGCGCGGACGCTGCATGCAGGATGCGGTGCCCGCAGGCAGTGGTGCCATGGCAGCGATCCTCGGTTTGAGCGACGCAGCCGTTGCCGCCGTTTGTGCAGAGGCCGGGCAGGGTGATGTCGTGACCGCTGTAAATTTCAATTCTCCGGGACAGGTGGTCATCGCCGGTGATGCGCAGGCGGTTCAAAGGGCAACCTTGCTGGCAAAGGAAAACGGGGCAAAGCGCGCCATCCCCTTGCCTGTCAGTGTACCGTCGCACTGTGCACTGATGCAGCCGGCGGCAGAACGCTTCGCCGTCCATTTGAAGGAAACGGTAATTGACACGCCGCAAATCCCGGTCATTCAGAATGTCGATGTAACCGCGCATACTAGTCCGGACAGCATTCGGGATGCGCTCGAGCGCCAGTTATATAACCCGGTGCAATGGGTCAGGACCATCAAGGCCATGCGTGAGCGCGGGACAGACCGGATAATCGAGGCAGGTCCCGGCAAGGTGTTGGCCGGTCTGTGCAAGCGTATCGACAAGTCACTGATGGCGCTGCCGATCCATGATCCGGACAGTCTTGATGCGGCACTGGATTACTAACCAAGCAACCACATGGCGCTGGAGACAGGCATGGCATTAAATAACGAGATCATATTGGTAACCGGGGCCAGCCGTGGCATCGGCAGGGCGATTGCGCTGGAACTCGGCGCGCGCGGTGCGACCGTCGTGGGTACGGCCACCAGCGAGAATGGCGCCAGTGACATCGCAGCGATGCTGGATGAGAACAATATTAATGGTACCGGCATGGTACTGAACGTTACAGACCCGGATTCGATAGCTGCGTTTCTGAAGGCTGTGCAGGACAAATTCGGAAGCCCCACTATACTGGTCAACAATGCCGGCATCACCCGGGACAATCTCCTCATGCGTATGAAGGATGAGGAATGGGACGATGTTATCCAGACCAACCTGACATCGGCCTTTCGCATGAGCAAGGCATGCCTGCGCGGGATGATGAAGTTGAGGCGCGGCCGGATTATCACCATAAGTTCGGTCATCGGGGCAACCGGCAATGCGGGTCAGGCCAACTATGCGGCGACCAAGGCCGGCGTCATCGGTTTTACGAAATCACTTGCCCGCGAGGTCGGATCGCGCGGCATTACGGTCAATACGGTGGCACCCGGTTTCATAGATACCGACATGACCCGTGCCTTGCCCGAGGAGCAACGCGATAAATTACTCGAACAGATACCACTTGCCCGTCTGGGAGATGTCAGGGATATCGCATGTGCCGTTGCCTTTCTTGCCTCGGAGGAGGCCGGCTACATCACAGGGGAGACACTGCATGTCAATGGCGGTATGTATATGGGATGAGGGCAGGTGACCGGTTGGCACTCGTTTTTTGCCGATTAACTGCTTTATATAATGTTCTTAAGTGACTGATAATAAATTAAATAATATATTAAAACCTGGCGTATTACCGGACCCGCGGGTGGCTGCTTGAGTTGCATCGACAGGCCTGTGTGAGACTTACTTGTAACTTGTATCTTGCATTAACTACAATAGCTGCGCAGTGGATACTGTGCTACCCACAACAGAGAGGAATAACCCGAAATGAGCAATGTTGATGAGCGCGTCAAGAAGATCGTTGTCGAGCAGCTGGGGGTAAAGGAAGAAGAGGTCACGAATACCGCTTCCTTTGTCGATGATCTTGGCGCTGATTCTCTGGACACAGTAGAACTGGTGATGGCCCTGGAAGAGGAATTCGAATGCGAGATTCCTGACGAGGAGGCCGAAAAAATCACAACTGTACAACAGGCGATTGATTACGTTAACGCCCACCTGGGTTGATCCTGTCCCAACCAGATTCTGGCCGCACCCGCATTACACGGTGCGGCCTTTTGCATTTAATCGTAGAACCTTCCCTTACCTGACACTGGCTGGAGTTGGGCATTGTCCAAAAGACGCGTAGTTATCACCGGCCTGGGCATCGTATCTCCTGTCGGTAACACGATCGAGGACGCGTGGTCCGCTATCAAGGCCGGTAACAGCGGCATAGGCCCCATTACCAATTTCGATGTATCCGATTTCCCGGTTCGTATCGCTGGCGAGGTCCGGGATTTCGATATCAGCCAATTCATCTCCAGTAAGGACGCCCGCAGGATGGCGCCCTTCATTCACTACGGCATTGCCGCGGCCAGCCAGGCCTTCGAGGATTCCGGTATCGAGATTAACGAAACCAATGCGAACCGTGCCGGCGTGGCAATTGGTTCCGGGATCGGCGGATTGCCCGGTATCGAGAATGCCTACCAGACATTTATCGATAGCGGTCCCCGCAAGATTTCACCGTTTTTTGTACCCGCCAACATCATCAACATGATCGCCGGCAACCTGTCCATCATTTATGGCATGAAAGGCCCCAATATCGCTATTGTCACCGCCTGTACCTCGGCCACGCACAATATCGGCGTTGCGGCGCGAATGATCGCCTACGGGGATGCGGACATCATGATAGCCGGTGGTGCGGAGATGACGACCTGTCCAACGGGTATCGGCGGTTTTGCCGCTTCCCGCGCCCTGTCAACGCGCAATGACGATCCGGAGGCAGCCAGTCGTCCCTGGGACAGTGACCGTGACGGCTTCGTGCTGAGTGATGGTGCCGGGATCCTGCTGCTCGAGGAATACGAACTGGCACGCAATCGCGGTGCCAGCATCTATGCGGAAATCGCGGGTTTCGGCATGAGCGGTGATGCCTACCATATGACCCAGCCGTCCAGCGGTGGTGAAGGTGCCGCCCAATGCATGCACAATGCACTCAGGGATGCCGGCATGAATAGCGATGCCGTCCATTACATCAATGCCCACGGTACCTCAACGCCGGCAGGTGATGTGGCGGAAACCATGGCGGTCAAGCAAGTCTTCGGTGACGAGGCCGGAAAGATTGCCATCAGTTCCACCAAGTCGATGACCGGCCATCTGCTCGGCGCTGCCGGCGGCGTGGAAGCGGTGTTCAGTTCACTCGCGTTGCGTGACCAGGTCGCCCCGCCGACCATCAACCTGGACAATCCGGACCCCGAGTGTGATCTCGACTATGTTCCTCATACTGCCCGCGAGATGAAGATTGATGTCGCGATGAGCAATTCATTCGGTTTTGGCGGTACCAACGGTACCCTTATCCTGCGCAAGCTGGACTGAGACCGATGGAAGCCCGCTGTGATATGGGCGGCAACCGGGACATATTCTCCCTGACCGGGCAATCAGACTGCATGGTCCGTGGAACAGAGCAAAGCCTTGATTTGCTCGACCTGCACCGGCTGGCCCCGACCCGTTATCCTCACCTCCTGCAGAGTGCCGCGCACGGACGCTTTGACATCCTGTTTGCCTTTCCCGGTGAGAGCCTGATACTCGATGCGCACGGTAAGCTCAGCGGGCCAGATATGGTCGAGCCGGAAAGCGGTGACTTTCTGCAGGCCCTCGACCGCTGGTGCCTTGATTTGCGGACAACATCGTCTGCACAGAATTTTCTGCCGTTCAGCGGTGGTTGGTTTGTCTACCTGGGCTACGAGTTAGCCGGCCAGATCGAACCTTGCCTGCAGTTGCCCGAGACCCGGGGCGCGTTGCCTATTGCCGTTGCCACGCGTTTCGCCAGTGCCGTAATTTACGATCATACCGGGGACAAAACGTATATTGTCAGCGAGGCCGCTTGCGCTGACCGGATTGATGACATCACCTGCGACATTGATGCATTGCCACAGCCGGATGCAGCAGCTGGACCGGGTGTCCTGAACGGCGCCATCACCGAGGCGCCGGCGGACGACTACCTGGATGCCGTCAGGTGCATTCATGACTATATACGCGAGGGCGATGTCTTCCAGGTGAACCTGTCACGGCCGTGGGATGTTGCCGCGCGTGATGACATCGATGTTCCGGACCTGTACGCCAGCCTCCGGCAGCACAACCCTGCGCCGTTTGCAGGCCTCGCGCGCTGGGACAATAGCGCCATTATCAGTTCGTCCCCGGAACGCCTGGTGCGGGTGCATGGACGCCGTGTCGAGACCCGGCCGATTGCCGGCACCCGTCCCCGGAGTCGTTCCAGACGGGCCGACGCGGCCTTTTCAGAGGAGCTGATGGCACACCCCAAGGAGCGTGCCGAGCACATCATGCTGATCGACCTGGAACGCAATGACCTCGGGCGCATCAGCGTGCCGGGATCGGTCCAGGTCGATGAATTCATGGTCCTCGAGTCCTACGCGCACGTGCATCACATTGTCTCCAATGTATGCGGTGAGTTGCGTGCCGATGTCAGCCCGGGCCAGGTGATCGCGGCCGTTTTCCCGGGCGGGACCATTACCGGCTGTCCCAAGGTGCGCTGCATGGAGATCATCGCCGAACTCGAAGGAGAGCCCAGGGAGGCCTATACCGGTTCCATGGGCTACATCAACCGCGATGGCGGTATGGATCTGAATATCCTGATTCGCAGCATGCTTGTCGCCGGTGACCGTATCCGGCTGCGTGCCGGTGCCGGCATCGTCGCCGACTCGGTCCCGGAGGCAGAGCTGGAAGAGACCCGGGCCAAGGCGCGCGGCCTGTTGCAGGCACTGGGTGTCAGCACGAAATGATGCCGGTTGAGCGGATCACATGATCGCAAACTCCATTATCCCGGTGTTGATCAACGGGACGCCTGAAGATCGGGTCTCCAGCCTCGACAGGGGGCTTATGTACGGTGATGGCCTGTTCGAGACCCTTGCGGTGATGGACGGCGAGCCCGTTTTCTGGTCGCGTCACATGACACGTCTGCAGGCGGGTTGCGAACGGCTGGGTATTCCCAGTGTTGATGCAGACAGGCTGGCTGATGAGGCCCGCGGGTTGCTGCAGGACACGGACCGCTGCGTGCTCAAGATTATCGTGACCCGTGGTACGGGGGGGCGTGGTTACCGGACGCCCCCGAATCCACAACCGACGCGCATCATCCAGCGGCACCCGTGGCCGGATTACCCGGCCTGTTATGACGAGCAGGGTGTGAATGTGCGGTTATGCGAGCAGCGCCTCGGTTTCAATCCGCTGCTGGCCGGCATTAAGCACCTTAACCGCCTCGAGCAGGTCCTGGCGCGGCAGGAATGGACTGATCCCGACATCATGGAGGGCCTGATGGCGGACAGCAAAGGCAACCTGATTGAGGGCACCATGAGCAATCTGTTTGTCGTGCAGGACCAGGTGCTGACAACACCGGATCTAGGTCGCTGCGGGGTTACCGGTGTCATACGCGCCGTCGTTATGGAACTGGCCGGGGAACTGGCGCTGCAGGTGGCGGTCAGGGATCTTGGTATGACGGCCTTGCTGGAGGCGGACGAGGTGTTCCTGACCAATAGCGTCATCGGGATCTGGCCGGTGGTACGGCTCGGTGAGCATACCTGGCAAAAGGGCGGGACAACGCAACAGTTACAGCAACGGCTTGTCGACCTGCATCAGGAAGGTAAGCGAAGGCAGCAGCGTTGATGAGGTATTCGCCATGGCAGTAACCGAAAAGCCACACGGCAAACTACACCGGCTATTTACCAGGGTGCTGGCGGTGCTGATCCTGGGGGGGCTGGTCGTGGCGGCTGTTTACCTGAGCCAGTACCAGAACTTCCGTAACAGTCACCTGAAGGTGCCGGAAGCAGGGCGTATCTATGAAGTCAGTCCAGGTACCTCACTCAACCGACTGGCGCACGACCTGCACCAGGAGGCCATCATAGCGCACCCGCTGTTCTTCATCCTGCTCGGACGTGAGCTCGATGTCGCCAGGCGCCTGCAGGCCGGCCAGTACCGGCTCGACCCCGCCATGAC
Source organism: uncultured Ectothiorhodospiraceae bacterium (assembly GCA_947259415.1). Taxonomy (GTDB): domain Bacteria; phylum Pseudomonadota; class Gammaproteobacteria; order UBA9214; family UBA9214; genus CAMYJZ01. Next base: position 32,254 of record CAMYMI010000010.1, read on the forward strand.
GCCGCAGGCGCTGCTGGAAACGCTGGCGCGCGGTGCAGTGGTCCAGCATACCCTGACCCTGATCGAGGGGCAGACCTTCAGGGAGATACTCGAGCTGGTCAATGCCAGCGATGAACTCACACATACGCTGCAGCATCTCGATGCCGGTGAGGTGATGGCCGCACTGGGTTACGGTGATGAGCACCCCGAGGGACGATTCCTGCCGGACACTTATCATTTTCCGCTGGAGACCACCGACAAAGAGTTTTTGCAGCGCGCCTACCGCGCCATGAACGACCTGCTCGCCGCGGAATGGGCGGACCGGGAGGCGGACCTGCCGCTCGAGTCTCCATACGAGGCCCTGATACTGGCCTCGATCGTGGAGAAGGAAACCGGGCTGACGGCTGAGCGGCCCCTGATTGCCGGCGTGTTCATTAGCCGGCTCGAGGCTGACATGCGCCTGCAAACGGATCCGACGGTGATCTACGGCATGGGTGAAAGCTTTGACGGCAACATCCGCACACGCGACCTGCGCGCGGATACCCCTTACAATACCTATACCCGTGACGGGCTGCCGCCCACGCCGATTGCCATGCCTGGCGCCGACGCCATCCGGGCCGTGTTGCACCCGGACAAGCGGGGTTATCTTTATTTCGTCGCCAGAGGCAACGGTGCGCATTATTTCTCGCACACCCTGGAGGAGCACAACCGCGCAGTACAGAAATTCCAGCTGGGAAAAAAGAACATCAAACTGTCAGAGCCGGACCAGACGCCATGAAGGGAAAATTCATCACTGTGGAGGGTATCGAGGGGGTCGGCAAGACCACCAATATTGCGTTCCTTCACAAGTTAATCAGTGGTACCGGGAAGGAGGTTGTACTGACCCGGGAGCCGGGCGGCACGCCGTTGGGTGAGGCAATCCGCGGCCTGCTGCTGGACCCGCAATATACCGGCATGAATGCGGACTGCGAATTGCAGCTGATGTTCGCGGCCCGCGCCGAGCACCTGGACAAGGTGGTCTGGCCCGCCATGGAGGCCGGGCACTGGGTACTGTGTGACCGCTTCACCGACGCGACCTATGCCTACCAGGGCGGGGGGCGCGGCATTGACGTGGAGAGGATCGCACGGCTGGAGCAGTGGGTGCAGCGCGACTTCCGCCCCGACCTGACCCTGCTGCTGGACGTGCCGGTCGAGATCGGTCTGGAGCGTGCCGGCAACCGCGGTGCGCTGGACCGCTTCGAACAGGAGGAGGTGGCCTTCTTTGAGCGCGTCCGCCAGGCCTACCTGGAAATGGCCCGAACCCACGACGGGCGCTACCGGGTAATCGATGCCAGCCAGCCGCTCGAGGCGGTGCAGTGGCAACTCGCCGAGGAGCTTCAGCCTGAATTAAAGGCATAGCCTGTCAGGCACCTGATGTGGTCTAACGCCCGCGGAACAGCCAGGGCGACATCAGTCGCACCTACCACGTCCTTTCCACGTCGCATCACAGTCATCCACCGGGTTCCGGATGTTGTCTCTGACCGATGTATAACCTCAATGTGTTTTATCTGAAAACGGTGCGGGAATATTTTACCGTTGAGCCGCGTCTAGTACCATCAGCAAGGTTTAACCTTGCATAGCTGCGACTCTTTCCTCTATCCATGCAAGGAAACCCTGAGATGCTTCTCCTGATTAACGTCTTTGCGTGGAATTCTACAATCTAAAAACAACAGGTACCGGATCCCGGAGGACAATCACTAGTGAACAGGCGCAACAAAATAGACCGCCGTTCCTGGGGTAAGACAAAACCCTTTCCATTCAAGGATTCCAGCGGTGAGTGGGTACGAACCGACAGGCGCATCCTGCTGGGCAGGCGCCGGAACAGCATTGAATCCGTGTGGCAGGAACTGGAGGAACTCTATGATTTCCCTGCCATCATGCAGTCGTCAGGCCGAACTGATGCCTGACAGGCAAGCGCAAGGTGTCTCGAATTATATGGAATAGATTCGTCTTGTCCCGCGTCATAATATGGATACCAAAGTAATCCGGCTAAACCGCCAAACAATTAAGAATATTAGCGTTCTATATCGGTATTCAGGGTTATTACGTTCCCGCTGGCCCTGAGAGTGAATTTTAAAAGGTGGGGACTCAAGTAGCTGGAGGATGCACATGAAACCTGTAAACCTGTTTATGTCACTTTTCATGGCGGTTGCCATGCTGTTTACTGCAAACGCCAATGCCGATGAGGACAAAGGATACGGCAAACAGAAGGTTGTCTACCACATCAACTACGATAATCCCAAGGCCCAGGCCGGTGCCTTGCGCAATATCCAGAACCACATCAATGCCGTGGGCGCAGAAAACCTGGACCTGAAGGTGGTCATGCACGGCAAGGGCCTGAGTATGTTGCTCACCCCCGATGCCGTGGCCAACACCAAACTGCCGAAGGGCAATGCCACCGACGAGATCCAGGCCAAGATTTCCGGCTTGAAGGACCAGGGTATCGGTTTCCAGGTCTGCTCAAACACCCTTAAGGGCAAGAAGATCGACCATGAGAAGGACCTGTATGACGTCGACAAGGCCGATATCGTCCCGAGCGGTGTCGCCGAGCTGGCCCGCCTGCAGGCCATGGGATACACCTACATCAAGCCTTAATAGAAACGATTTAGTCAGAAGGGGGCACGCCGGCCAGTCTATCTGGTCGGCTTTTTTTTGCCTGAATCGATGGAGTCAGGCTCATAATTGTCGGATTACGCTGCCGCTAATCCGATCTACAAGATCAATGGGGTCGTTTGTAGGTCGGGTTAGGCGCGAAGCGCTGTAACCCGACGACGGTAATGTCGGATTACGCTTTCGCTAATCCGACCTACAAGCTCGATGGGGTCAGCAGTGGGTTGCAGCCGGGGTGACTGCCTAGACGCGGATATACACCCAGCCCTGTTGCAGGCGGTCGACGATCTTCTCCAGGGCGGCGGGAATCACCTCGGCATCCGGAACAAGATGCACATCGATGCCCTTGAGTTTCAGTTTTTCGATGGTGCGACTGCAGACCAGGAAGCTCAGGTTGTTGTACAGCATGGCCATGCGATGGATCCGCTCGGCGAAGGGTGAGGCGTCTTCGCGCAGCAGAGTGAGCCCTTCAGCATTGGCAACCACCTCCAGGAGCACCTTTTCCGGTTCATCCCGGTAGCTTGACAGGAGCGCCTCGGCATCATCGAGCGCCTGCTCGAGACGTTCGGGGTCGGCGGTGCTGATATGAAAGATCACGTGCTTGTAGTCATCACCGGCGGGTGCGATCTGGGCAAGGCCGTTTGGCGCGATCGGGGTAGAGGGATTTAATTGTGGCTGCAGCAGGATCCCGATCAGTGCCCCCACGGCAAGCAGCATGACGCCCGCGACGGCATTTATAGAAAACCTGGCCTTGTGAGAGGCCTCCCAGCGGGATCCGGTGTCGCGGGGCTGAGGTGGGTCACGGTAGGCCAGGCGCACTGAATCCTTCAGTTGCATGAGTTCACACACACGGCACGCGAGGGCGTCATCGATGCTGATCGCCTCGATGATGCGCGCGCGTTCACTGACAGCTATCTCGTCATCGACGAACGCCTGCAATTGTTCGTCAGAGTAGACAGGGTCTTTGTTCACTTCACTCTCCGTATCCTCGCGCGTATGACATCGTGTCGCGGGTCATAATCAGCCAGGGACTTTTTCAGCGCCTTTCTTGCCCGGCAAATCCGGCTCATCACTGTGCCGATGGGTATATCCAGTATTTCGGCGATCTCGGCATAGGAGAAGCCGGCCAGGTCGACCAGGGTGATAACCTGCCGCTGTGCGACCGGCAACTTGCCGATGCTCTGACGGACCCGGTCAACGATATCCTGTCGATCATTGGTATCCCTTTCGTGGACAAATTCCTCATAGGGCAGATTGTCCAGGTCAACGGTTTCCTTCCTGCGCCGCAGATAGTCATACCAGCAATTTGCCAGGATCTTGCTCAACCAGCCCCGGATCGCATCGGGGTTCTTCAGCTGCTTGGCATTCTTCAATGCCTTCAGCATTGCCTCCTGGACCAGGTCATCGGCCAGGGCCGTGTCGTGACACCAGGAGTAGGCGATCTGGTAGAGCAAGTCGCGGCGTTTCTCAAGCTCATTCCTGATAAACCGGGTGTTCGAAAAGATGCCGACACAGCCTGCCTTGCTACTCAGTGTTGCCATTGGTATGCCCCGTATTGTTATGACGATTTTTTCTAGTGAATTATTCCAACAGTTTATTCGTTTTGTGACCTGATTAACACCGCGCCAGGGGAGGGATACCCAATTCCGGAATAATTTGCGACCCATCGGTGTCTAGGTTTAATTAGGCCAAGCCCATGATTGATTATTAATATTGCATATGCTTATTTTCCGAAATACATGGTATCTGTGGTTGGGCGCCGGGCTGGCGCTCGTCCTGTCCCTGGTCCTGTTCCGCTTGCCGGTTTCGGTGGCCGAACCCCCGGATATCACTCTGCCGGACCTTAAAGGGCAGTCCCACCCGCTGAGCGAATACATCGGCAAGGGTAAATGGACCATCGTCAATGTCTGGGGGCCGCGCTGTCCCCCCTGCCAGGAGGAACTCCCGGAACTGGTGCGGTTTCATGATGATCACAAGGATACGGATGCCACCGTGCTGGGCATCGCCCTGGATTACCCCAGCTTCGGCATGCCCGATGCTGAGGAGGTCGCCGCGTTTGCCGAGGAATATCTGGTGGGCTATCCTCTGCTGTTGGCGGATGCGGACATGATCGAGGCATTCGGCGCCGGTCCGCTGCCGGGCATGCCCACCACGTTTGTCTACACCCCGGAGGGTGAACTGGTTGCGATGCAGACCGGGATGATCACCCAGGAGATTATCGAGACGTTTATCCGTGACTATGTGCCAGAGTAGCGTTACGTTGCACCAGCAACCAAAAAGACCATGATCGGAATCAACCCAGGCTGGCCTGCACTTACACTCCTGTTGGGCCTGACCATGTTCTGCCCGGGGCTCCTTGCCGACTATACAAGGGCGTTGTATGCCTATAATCACTACGATTACGACACCGCCCGCAAGGAATTCACCCTGATCGCCATGAATGGCCACAAGGATGCCCAATATTATCTTGGCGAGATCTACGAGGGGGGCGTCGGTGTGCCGGCCGATTACAAACGGGCGTTCGACTGGTACGAGCAAGCCGCACAGCAACAGCATGCCCAGGCCCAGTCCCGGCTCGCAACGCTTTACCTCACAGGGCGGGGTGTCGAGCAGGATAATACCGATGCCTTTGACTGGTTTCTCCGTTCGGCGGAGAACGGCTACCCGTTGGCCCAGTATGAGGTGGGCATGATGTATTCTCGCGGGAAGGGTATTCCGCTGAACAGAATCAAGGCCTACAAATGGCTGACGATCGCCGCGTCCTACGGTGACCCCGAGGCTATGACGGTGCGCCGGCGGGTCTCTGATGGCATGACCTCGGCAGATATCACTGTCGCAACCCGGATGGCCAGCGACTGGGAGCGCGAACGGGAACTAAAACTCCAGACAAGTGAATTTCGGTGACCCTGGCCGGTCAGGATTGTGTCACCGTTATCCGTTCACTGGCCCAGTTTGGGTATCCCGATAAAATTTAATGATAAAAATGGAATAATAGAGGCAGGATCAACGTCCAAATAATAATTGAGCATCAATGTATCCAATAATTATGGTGGGGCAGCGGGATTGGCCGAAGTGCGCGTCAACTCTGTTTACTTAATATTAAGATCGGAGGAGAACATGAAACGATTGTATTTAATTCCCCTGTTATCGCTTGGTCTGGCTTTCGTCCTGAGCTCGGCAGGATTACAGGCGGCAAAATTAGACAAGACGCCGGAAGCATCCGCTGATCTATTTCATCCAAAACGCGTCACCAGCATTCCGCAAGCACCTGAAGACAAGCCCTTCGCAGAACATGCGGTGGTATTCCATATATCATCGGGTGATGAATTTGCACAAAAACTGGTCCTGAACAACGCCCAGAACCTGCAACGCTTTTACGGGCCCGACAAGGTCCAGATCGAGGTCGTTGCCTACGGCCCGGGTCTCCGCACCCTGTTCAGGGAAAACTCCCAGGCCGGTCGTATCAAGAACTTGGCAGACAGCGGTATCGAATTTACGGCTTGCGCCAACACCATGCGCAACATGGGCCGAGATACGCCTTCCCTGCACAAGGTCGCCAAGGTGGTACCGGGGGGCGTGGTGCGCATTATGGAATTGCAGGAGGCCGGCTGGACCTATATCCGACCGTAAAGAAAAGCTTTTGGGAGATGACGGTCGCGGTGCTGCAGGCCGGTTAGGGATTAAACTTTTTTGACTTTCACAAGTAAGGGGGGAGTTATGGCTAGGCCACGCAAATGGTTCGCCAATCTATTGGTGGTATCTGGGTTAATACTGGGTCTCACGGTCATTACCGGCACGGCGCAGGCCGCCAACTGGTTCAAGCTGAGAGGTACCGAGCCGGGTGGCACAGCGCACACCCTGCAGGTATGGGGTTTCCTGCAGCCGACCTGGGCCAAGGATTTTAGTGACCCGATATCCGGTGCAGTTGGTGGATTTGCGCCAGCAAATGGCAGCATGCAGGTACCGGGTACCATCCCGCCGGATCGTACCGAACGGGAATCGTTTTACATGCGCCGGGCGCGTATCGGTATCCGCGGTACCATGTTGCCGATCAACAACGATATCGACTATTTCATTCTCACCGAGTGGGGTCAGAATGGTATTACCCGTTCTGACGGCGGCGCAAAGCTACTCGATGCCTCGGTCACATTAAATCAGTTGTCACGTGGAATAGATGATGACGGTCTGGCCAACCTGGGCGCCCGCCTCCGGATCGGTCAGTTCCTGTTCTCGCAGACTTCACAGGCACTGTCTCAATCGACACCGGGCCGACGCGTGCATATCTTTATGCCGGAGGCCACTTTTGCCCACGCCATTGGCCGCTATGCCACCGATAACGGCGTGCACAACTGGCCCGAGGATGAGACCGGTGCGAACGGCGCGCGCGATGTCGGCATCGAGCTGTTCGATTGGGTAGAATTCAAGGACCCGATATTCGGAGGCGGCGGGCCTCTGGAATTCACCTACTCCCTGGGACTGGGTAACGGGGACGCCATCGGCGAGCTTGACCGCGACGGCAACTACCGTCAGTACTACTGGTTGTCACTGGCCAAGCTGTTTGACAAAACCCGCGGCTCGCGTCGACACGATATGATGATTTACGGCTGGTATCAGAAAGGCGACATCCTGTTTAACAACGATATCGATGACGATGGTCTGCTCGACAATGTTCCCGGACCACTTGGCGGTGATTTGAGAGCTGGAAATATCGCAGCCGATCCGGTCAGTCCAGGTAACCGTGTGGTCAAGAATGGCAATGAAAGGGATATCGAACAGGAATACTACGGTATCGGTTTTGAGTATTTCGACAAGCCTTTCGACAACCTCGGCCAGATCCGTTTCGAGGCTGAATGGCAGAAACAGAAAGGCCTGACCTTTGACGGTGCGCGCACGCCGGACGTAAATCAGAATAACGCCCTGGGCGGGTTCGACAGTATCCTGTACGATACCGATGGCGAGAATGAGGGCTGGCATGTTGATGTCGGTTACGATATTCATCAGCATCTGGGTTTGAAGAATCGTACCACTATCAATCTGCGTTACGATGAGTTCACACGAAACGATGGCAACAGTATCGGTCCCAATGGGATAAATGCCAGGGAGGTCGAGTTTAAGACCTGGACCACCACGGCGGAGTACTTCTTCCACAAGAAGGCGCGCGCGACCCTGACCTACCAGTTCCGTGATTTCGATGCGGACGCGCGGGATGGTGGTTTCAAAACCAACGGTAATGCAGTGCTTGGTAATATTGACGACCGTCTCGGTCTGCAGTTGACCTTCATCTACAAGAACGTCCTGTTGAGATAACGGGCTGTGTCTGAATACTCTAGAAATGAGGAATCAATTATGAAGGGAAGAACCAAAGCATTAGTTCTGGCCGCGGCATTGATAGGCAGCAGCGGGCTTGTGTGCGCTCAGGAAGATGCCTATATGTCGGGCATGAGCAAGACGATCGCTGACCTTAACGCACTTTACGCCAAGGCCAATGACAAAACTATTCCGCAGGGCGAGGCCGAGCAGGCCAGACTTGCGGCCTTTGCAATGGCCCGTGAGGCACTGGCGTCCATGGATAAACGCTTCGATACCTTGAAAGGCATGGAAGGGGCTGCTTTAACGCCGGCTGAAACCTTGATGAATATTCACATCATGACAATGTTGCTGGATATGATGGCCGCGGAACACCTGCCCCACAAGGACAGGTGGTCGTACACGGAATAATCATTAACCTGATTACTGGAATAATAAAGGGGCTCATACGAGCCCCTTTGTTTTTTAAACAGTATTAGCCATTTAAATGCAGTCCTGATATAAACTGGCTGGTGTAGGTGTGAAGTACAAATTGCCCGGGTTTCACTGCGCTGCAGCCGGGCTATTGAAGTTGAGCGAATGCTTATCTGGTTGATCTGGAATTCTGTTACGTATTCTAAAATGAGAGCTCCGCATGACCGCATTAAAATGCTGCATATCCCCGCTGTTCACCTTTCTCGTAGTCGTAATAATTTTGCCGTCGACATTGTATGCCGCCCGGCCTGACCGCAGCCCGGGGATCTTTATCCCGGAACAGAAGAATACCGACACCACAAGCTTCACCGGAACGCGGTGGATGGAGACTGCGGTGGGTGGCTCGCTTGAAGTGGCTGCAAGCACAAATGAAACCTGGGAGGCCCTTGACCAGGCATTAAGCAGTTTCGGTATCAAGGCGCTGAACAGGGATAACGAGAAGGGTGAGTGGCTCACTGACTGGGTTGTCTGGAAATACGACAGCAAAACGGGTGCGGCACGCAGCAAACCGGGGTTTGGTTTTGGCAGCCGCAGCCTTGAACGTCACCGTTTCCTGTTCCAGGTCAGGCCAGGTCAATCACCCGGGCATTCTGTCATTGTGGCACAGGACAGACAACGCGAGCGTGAGGTGGACCTTCACCCGGACAGTGAATATTCCTGGCTTGAATGGAAAGTCCGGGAACCCCAGCAGCAGGCCGCTGACAGCTTTCTCAAGCGCCTGCAACTGCCCGTTGAATCCGCGTTGAATACCCGTTTTGTCGGCAGTGCGGACGTCACCCGGACAACCACAGGGGATACCGTTGTTGTTGAGGATGCAGCCGACACCAGCGCGGATGTTGTCCTGATCCGCACCCCCGTGCCCGAAGCCGAGGTGGTGAAACCCGCCACCGTGGTTACAGAACCGGTGAAACAGCTGATACCCGATCCACTCCCCGGTCCGGAATCAGCTGGTGCCCGTATCCAGGAGCAGAAACCCGGGGCAACCGCCGTCATCCCCAGCGGACGACAGCCCGAGATTGCAACATCGCAACCGCCGATTCAACCGGCAGATGTACCGCCGATTGAGCCAGAACTGCAGCCTGAACCATCCGTAACAACGAGGGTGGTTCCCGGAGCCGAAAGCCCGGTTAAACCACCTGTCTCGAAACCAGTGGCCCAGCCGACAGCCAAACCCCGACCGGAAGCAGTCAAACCGGATGCACCCGTCAGGCTCGCAGCAAACGGCCTACTGGTCCGCACATCACCGGCGGTTACCTGGCCGGCCCTGCTGAAGTCGCTGGATGATCAGGAAATTATCAGGGACAGCGAGGATGGTGAACAATACCTGTTGACGACCGATTGGATCGGTGCCAATTATGATCGCAAGAACCAATTGCTGGTCATGCAGTCAAAAGAAGGGCCAGTCTGGGGGTTTGGCCTGTTCGGCAAGGGCATTGAAAGGCACCGGTTCCAGGTGGTTGTGGTGCCGGCCAATCAGGGGACGCGATCGATCATCTATGCCTATCACATCGTCTCACAGGAACAGGTCGACAGCACCCCCGATTCCTCTCAAACCCGGCTGGAATGGGAAGACCGGGATACCAGCCCGGATGTAGCGCTGGCGTTTCTGCGCCAGCTTCGGATTGTTATCCCGCATTGAGGCACCAAATGCATACTGCCTGTATCAGGAGAACCGTTATGAAAATGCGCACCTGTAAACCACTAGCACTGGCCGTTGGCACCTGTCTTATGGGCAGCCTGGCCGGTTATTCCATCGCTGATACCCAGCAGAATCCATTCGTTCTGTCACCGCTTTCCAGCGGATACATGGTTGGTCAGGCAGATAGCCAGAAAGCCGAACAGGAAGGCAAGTGCGGCGAGGGCAAATGCGGCGGAGGCAAGACTGAAAATGAAGCGGTCTGTGGCATCTACAAGGTTGGCAGCGTGCATACCGATGATTCCAAGGTCGTGGATGGCATGTGCGGCGGGCATCGACCCGTTGAAATGCTGTGTGGTGGGGCACGCTGAAGTCCACGTGCACTTAACCAGGGCAATCACAGTCAGCAGGCCGCATTCCGGTTCGAAGCGACAGGGATGCTTCGAAACAATAGCCCATTTTCTGTGCTCACTATCTATACTATTTATATAAAGACATGCGACTTCTATAGCCCGTTATTCGCTATTAGATAAGCATGACCTATGTTGGATAAGCATGGCTTATGAAAGCCAGTCCGATCTGACTAATGCTTTTGTACTATGGCGGAAGCCCGCTTTATCGTCTAATTAAAGTAGTCTGTAGTCTAGGGAATCGGAATTTAAAATGGATTGGTAGCTACTCTAATTCTCTGTAACCACCAGAATTCTGGGGTAGGAGTTTATTATGAAAGGGTTAACAGCGTACTTAGCCAGCATCATCGCCGGTATCGCCCTTTCGACAGGCGCAGTATTTGCTGCTGAAGAGGCGGAAATCACTGATTACCTGGGGCTGCCCGTATTCGAGGAAGGCATTGATACAGCGATGCCGCCTCAGGTCGGATCCCAGGATGCGTCCATTTTCAGGTCTGCTGGCCGCGGCTGTGAAGACATGCCGGGTCATGATGACTACGATGGCGCAGCAACAATCAACTGCGACAGGCCGGCCACTGAAGTTGAGTTGGATTGGTCATACCTGTACTGAGAGGCTAAACGTAACCAGATCGAAGCCAATAGGTTAAATTTAATACAGAACGGCCTATTATTCTGCCCGGGTCATAAAAAACCTGGGCAGAACTGCATCAGTAGGGCAGTTTCCGGGCGATGTAACCCGAATAACGAATCCGCTCTTCCCCGTTGTCGTCATGGAACACGTGGAGGGTATCGCCGCGGGTGCGCCCAAGCCCGAGTATCACGGCCTCGTTTTCAGAAATATGTTGTATCGGGACCCGGACGGTATTGTTTGACAGTAGTGGCAGGCGGTAACTGATACCCAGCATGCCCTTTACATGCCAGATTTCAAGGTCCTGGAAAGGGAACCCGGCATCAGGGTTCAATATCTCGTATTTGCCAATGCGTGCCTCCCAGTCCAATGGCACGAATTCCGGATTCACCTTCTCACCCAACAGGGCAATCTCACCATCCCGACGGGCAATCATGACATCCCTGCCGGCTATCGAGCGCGTGGCAAACTGCAAGTCACCGAAGACCTGATACTCCGGTGGCAGCATGTTTATCGAGTCCCTGTTCAGACCGAACCAGGAGCCTGGCAGCGATACCAGGTCGAGTTTCTTGTCGATGATGCAGGCACACATTTTCTCATCATCCGGGTGCATTGCGATCATGCCGAGTTCAGTGGCATATTTACCCGCTGAGTCGACAGGCACAAATTCATCTTTCGGCTGGACCATTAAAGGCTGTTCTGCGAGCTGACCGGCGCCAGAGTCTGGTTGCATCACACTTTTCAGTATTTCCTCTGCCAGTCTCGATATGACCTGTCTCGAGTCGCTGGTGTTGGTCATGATTACAATACCCAGCTGCTGTTCGGGTAGCATAATCATCTCACTGTTGAACATCACCGTGGTACCACCGTGGCGGACGACCGTTCCGGCACCGGGAATTGTGTTGTCTTCGATGAACCACCCAAGACCCACGCGAACATTCATATCCAGAGGAATGTCCGCATTCTGAATCTCCAGCATTTCACCAACCGATGTTGATGAAAGGACCTTGTTACCTTTAAATGTCCCCTTGCCCATGTGCATCATCAGGAAATGCGACAGGTCGAGCACATTGCTGTACAGCGACATTGCGGGAAGATCGCGTATCGGTAGGAGAGGCATCGACTTGTTTTTCTTGTAGCCGGAAGCGAGCAGTGGTTCCAGCTCGGGTGGCAGTACAAAGGCAGTATGCTTCATACCCAGAGGCCCGAGTATATTGGTATCCATATAGGCCTGAAATCCCTGCCCTGAGACTTCCTCAACCATATGCCCCAGCAGGGTGTAGCCGACATTGGAGTAACTGTAGACAAGATCCGGCGGAAATGATGTATATTCGTCGCCCAGCCTGTGCGCGACCCTGGTAAATGGCTCGTTCGTCCACATGCCCTTTGACAGGTCGGTCGGTAGTCCTGAATGATGGGTAAGCATGCTGCGCACAGTGATGGGCTGGGCCGTTTCATTGAAACGGCTGCGTGTCGAAAACCCCGGAAGATAGGCGAACACTGGCTGGTCAATATCGATTTCGACCTGGTCTTCGAGTTGCATCACAGCAGTCGCCGTGAACAGTTTCGCAAGCGAACCGGCCCGGTAGATTGTCTCGGGGGATGCGGGTATCTTCCGGGCGACATCGGCATAGCCGAAACCTTCGGCCCAGACGACCTCCTGCTGATGAACCAGCGCGACACTCAAGCCCTTGATGTTGTATCGACGCTGTGTCTGTTCGATCAGTTCTTTCGTTGCCGCCGGGATTGTACGGTTGTCGTGGCGCAGGATATCATTCACCCCTGCCAGGGCAGGGGTGGAACACAGGGCCGCAACTGAAAGCGTCAGTGCAAGCAACGACCATGTTGTGGATATATATAGTGTGCCGGGCATTGGTTTCATGCGAAGCCTATCTTCAAGTGTGTTCTTTTATGCATGCGTATTTTTATAATTATACTCCTTTTTGGATGCAATTGATTCTCAATTAACCTGATATAAATTATAGAAGTAATTTATAAGCTGTTGTAATAGAGAATAAATATATAATTATTATGGACTTGCAAATCATCAACAGATGTAGGCTGTGCAAATCCCGGTTTGCCTGATATGTCCACTATGGTGAACTATCCGGGAGATCCTTACCCGTGGTTAGGGACTCACTGGGGCAGACTGACTGCCGCGTTTGGCCAGGGCCGCTTCCCGCATGCCCTGTTGATCACCGGCCAGCCCGGGCTGGGAAAAGCGGCCTTCGCTCATGAACTGGCGCGTTTCCTGATGTGTGAAGCGCCTGCTGAAGGTGTCGCGGCCTGTGGCAAATGTACCGGTTGCACCCTGTTTGAGGCCGGTAATCACCCGGATTTCTTCAGTGTCTCACCCGAGGAGGACAGCAGCGCCATCAAGGTCGACCAGATCCGGGCGCTCTCCGACAGGCTGGCCATGAGCCGCCACGGGGGCGGCTTCAAGGTCGCCATCCTCGATCCGGCAGAGGCCATGAACATCAATGCCGCCAACAGCTTATTAAAGACACTGGAAGAACCGACCGATAACACAGTACTGGTACTGGTCAGCGCCAATCCGGGGCGCTTGCCGGCCACGGTTCGCAGCCGCTGCCAGCAGGTCCGGATTCCGGTACCCGAGCGTGGTGTGGCGGTAGCCTGGCTGAAGAAACAGGTCGATGCCGAACAACCGGAGATCTGCCTCAGCCTCGCCAACGGTGCCCCATTGCTGGCGCTGGATCTGGCCCGGGGAAATGCCATTGAGGAACGGGCCCGGCATTTCCAGTCCCTGGTGGGGATCATTCAGGGGAGGCAGGACCCGCTGGCACTGGCAGCGAGCTGGTCCAAGGACGAGGACCTGACAGGCCTGCGCTGGCTGCGGGAATGGCTGATGGACCTGCTGAGGATCCGGCTCACCGGACACGTGCGGGGGATACACGGGGTTGACCTGGCGGAGGGCCTGCAGGCACTTGCACGGCAACTGGATTGCAAGGTAATGTTCGGGCAGCTGGACAAGGTGAACCGGGCGATTCAAATGGCAGGCAGTGGTATCAATCGCCAGTTGATGACCGAAGACATCCTGCTCGCATGGGCAGCCGGGACATCCTGAAGGAAGATGTACAACAGGAAAGGGTAATACATTTATGACACAGGCAGCCGCACCACGCCAGGGGATACTTTCCCTCACTATCAAGGACAAGAGCGCCTTGTACGCGGCCTATATCCCCTTCATCAATGGCGGTGGCCTGTTCATCCCCACCAAGAAGAGCTACAACCTCGGTGACGAGGTGTTTATGCTGCTTACGCTGATGGACGAACCCGAGAAGATTCCAGTCGCGGGCAAGGTGGTCTGGATTACACCCATCGGGGCCCAGGGCAACCGCGCCGCCGGGATCGGTGTCCAGTTCAGCGACCAGGACGACGGCGCCGCCCGCAACAAGATCGAAGGCCTGCTCGCCGGCGCGCTCGAATCCGACCGCCCGACCCACACCATGTAAACGCCGCGTTTGCGGTCATCACAAAAGCAATTATCATTCACCTCTTGTCTTTAAGAGGTACGCCACATGCTGGTCGATTCACACTGCCACCTTGACATGCTGGACCTGCAGTCTTTCGAGGGCGGGCTCGACGGCGTGCTGGCAGCTGCGCGCGATCTGGGCGTTGGCCACATGCTGTGCGTCTCCGTCAACCTGGAAGACTACCCCGACATGCTGGCGCTGGTGGAGGGCTGCGATGAGGTCACCGTCTCGGTCGGGGTCCACCCCAATGAACAGGGCGGACACGACCCGGATCCTGCTGAACTGGTCGAGCTGGCCGCACAACCCAGGGTCATCGCAATCGGTGAGTCGGGCCTGGACTATTTCCGCAGCGAGGGCGACCTCGACTGGCAGCGGCAGCGTTTCCGGAACCACATCGCGGCGGCCAAACAGTGCGGCAAGCCGCTGATCATCCACTCACGTGATGCCAAGGAAGACACCCTCAGGATCATGAAGGAGGAGGGGGCCAGCGCGGCACGCGGGGTGATGCACTGCTTTACCGGCGACTGGGATATGGCGCAACGTGCCATCGACATGGATTTCTATATCTCCTTCTCCGGTATCGTGACCTTCAACAGCGCCCGGGAGCTGAAGGAGATCGCGCAGCGGATGCCGCTCGACAGGATGCTGGTGGAGACCGACTGTCCCTACCTGGCGCCGGTGCCGCACCGCGGCAAACCGAATCAGCCAGCCTACGTGCGCCATGTGGCCGAGCATATCGCCGAACTGCGCGGCGAGACGCTAGAGCGCATCGCCTCGGCGACCACAGAAAATTTCAAGGCATTGTTCAATCCACCCGTGTCGTTCTAAGGAAAAGATAGCCGTCAAAAGTGAGAAATAAGAGGTGAGCAGTTAGAAGTAAAAAGTAATAAGGGCCACTGCTGTCCCGTTAACTCCCTCTCCCTCCGGGAGAGGGTTGGGGAGAGGGGACAAAACAGGATAACTGCTTAATATTATATCCCCTCATCCTGGCCACCTACCTGCGGGAGAAGGAATTTTCTTTTGTTTCAACTAGCCGATATTGTGTCGGGCACGTCGCTATCGCTCCTTTGCCCAACCTACCGACTGGTCAATCCCCCGTGTCGTTATAGATCTGCAAGGCGTTCCTGCAGGTACGTCTTATTTCGGTAAAGGCCGCGGCCGGCGCTGTTCATCGACGGCAACGTAGGTCAGGTCGGCCTCGGTGAGGTGGACGACCTCATGGTGATTCCGGTAACGCTCGGCAAAGGCCTTGACGTTGACCGTGAGTGAGGTATTACCGATGCGGGTCACCCGTGCATAGCAGCTGATCAGGTCGCCGACAAAGGCGGGGTGTTTGAACTGGAAGGCATTGACCGCCACGGTCACGATGCGGCCATGCGCCTGGCGGCGCGCGATAATGCTGCCGGCGATATCCACCTGGGACATGATCCAGCCGCCGAAGATATCACCATCGGCGTTGACGTCGGCGGGCGAGGCCATCACCCGGATGGCGAGGTGGCGATCGTCGGGAAGTTCGAAATCTTCAGCCATATGGTAGCTAATGACCTTCATACAGTTTGTCGATGGCGTCCGAGAAATGCTCCTGGATGCGATTGCGCTTCAGCTTGAGTGTCGGCGTGATCATCTCGTTCTCGATGGTCCAGGGTTCGAGGGTGCAGGTCGCGCGGTGCACCTGGGCGTACCCCGGAAATTCGGACAACTGTCCGGCCAGCTTTGTACACACAGCCTGTTCCACGGATTCGTTGGCCAGTGACGCGGGGTCCACGGGATCCAGACCCATGCCGCGCGCGAAACCCTCCCACTGTTCCGGGTTCAGCACGATGGCGGCGGTGAGGTAGGGGCGGCCTTCACCGGTGATCATGACCTGCTCGAACAGTGGGTCAAGCGCGATGGCCATTTCCATGTCCGCGGGCGGTACCTTCTCGCCGTTGGCCAGAACAATGATCTCCTTCAGGCGTCCGGTGATGTAGATGTGGTTGTTCTCGATTCGCGCCTTGTCACCTGTATGCAACCAGCCGTCGTCATCGATCATGTCGCGGGTGGCCTCGGGATTGTCCCAGTAGCCCGGCATCACGCAGGGGCCGCGGGTCAGCAGTTCATCATCCTCGCCCACCTTCACCTCGAGATTTGACAGCGGCACACCGACGCTGGCCGGGTCATTGTCGTCCTCCGGGTTGGCACTGATGATCGGGCTGGTTTCGGTAAGGCCGTAACCCTGTACCAGGTTGAGCCCGAGGCCGATAAACACCCGGGCAATCGGTGTCGGCAGGGGGGCACCGCCGGAGGCGGCCAGGCGCATCCGGCCGCCCAGCTTGGCCATGATCTTGCCGGCCACCAGCTTGTCGAGCAGTGGCCACAACAGGAAACCGGGGTGCCAACCGCTACGTCCCTGCTGGTGCAGGAAGCGTTTCCAGCCGGTATCGACGGCCAGGTTAAACAGTTTGGTGGCCAATGGAGATTTCTCGGCCAGACCGGCCTGGATCTTGTTGTAGACACGCTCGTAGATGCGCGGCACGGAGATCAGGATGGTGGGCTTGATGTTCAGCAGGTCTTCGCCCAACTCGGGGATGGAGCGCGCATAGGCGACGGTGGCACCGACCATCATGGGAATGTAATAACCGACGGTACGCTCGAAGGTATGCGACAGGGGCAGGAAGGACAGTAACAGATCACCCCCGTGGACATGGACGATTTCCAGGGCACTGTCGGCATTGGCCAGGATGTTACGGTGACTGAGCATGACACCCTTGGGGCGTCCGGTGGTGCCCGAGGTGTAGACGATGGTTGCCAGGTCATCGGGTGCGCCATCGGCGTTGCGCAGACCGTCGGCATCTTCCGGCAGCCAATCCGCAACGCTGCGCAACCGGGTCTCATCCGCGGGTGCCGTAATCGTTTCCAGGGTGAGGATGCGGCTCAGCGTGCCGAGCTGGTCACGTACCGGCAGCAGCCGTTCCCACTGTTCCGCACCCTGCAGCAGCAGCAGTTTGGCGCCGGCATGATTGAGTATGTAGGCGCTGTTCTCGGCGCGGTCGTCGGTGTACAGGGGGACGACCACCAGACCGGATCCCAGTGCCGCCTGGTCGAAGATCACCCATTCCTTGCAATTACGCAGCAGGATGGCGACCCGGTCACCCGGCTGCAGGTCCTCGTTGGCCAGGGCGGACTGCCAGCGGGCCACCTCGATCCCCATGTCGGCCCAGCTGGAATCATTCCACTGGCCGCTGGACTCGTTATATTGACGGTAGGCTACGCTGTTCGGTGTCTTGCTGACACGTTTGCGAAACAGCCCGGCCAGCGTCCCGGCTTCATCGGCAGGTATCTTGTCCGTCATTCTCTCGGCCATCTAGTCCCCCTTTATGAATTGAATCACTGTTGTTCCATAAACTCCCTCTCCCTCAGGGAGAGGGTTGGGGAGAGGGGATAAAATGTGATAACTGCATGAATTCAAACCCCCTCATCCTGTCCTTCTCCCGAAGCACCCAGAAGGCGGGCATAAAGGAGAAGGGACGTAATTTTTGTATGGTGGCGGTACAGATTTATGCTCCGTGTTTTGTGACAGCAGTGGAATTGAATAACGAGTCCCAGCCCTGGTCCGGTGTGAAACGTTCACCGTAGCGGCTGGTGAATTGCTGCAGCCGTGCCTGTAATGCGGCCGGACCCGTGGACTGGATGTGGTGCATGGGTCCCCCGCGGAAGGGTGCAAAACCGGTGCCGAAGATCATGCCGGCATCGAGCAGGTCGCTGCTCCCGACAACCTGCTCACGCACGCAGCTCACGGCCTCGTTCAGCAGGCGTAGCATAAGCCGGTCGCTGATCTCCTCCAGTTGGGCATCGGAGCCAGAGACCTTCGGCTTGACGGCCTTGCCCTTGCGGTATTCATAGAAGCCACGCCCGGACTTGCGCCCGAGCCGGCCGTTGGCCACCAACTGTTGCAGGCGCTCCGGTATCGCGGCGTTGAAATGGGATGCCAGCACCTCTGCCACGTGCAGGCAGATATCCAGGCCGACGCTGTCGGACAGTTCAACCGGGCCCATCGGCATACCGAAACCGGTCGCGGCCTTGTCGATGAGGCTGGCGGCCACACCCTCGGATTCCAATATAACCGCCTCCATGAGGTAGGGCATCAGGATGCGGTTGACCATGAAGCCGGGGGTGCTGGTCACCGGCAGGGGCAGGCGGTCGATCTGCCGGGTGAAGGCCAGCGCCCTGGCCGAGACCTCCGTCGCGGTGGACGTGCCGTTCACCACCTCCACCAGTTGCATCTTGGCCACCGGGTTGAAGAAATGCAGCCCCACCAGCTGTCCGGGCCGGGCCAGGGCCTCGGCAAGTTCCTCCAGCGGGATGCTCGAAGTGTTGGTCGCCAGGATGGCATCGGCCTTCATGCGCGGTTCCAGTTCGCGGTACAGGTCGCGCTTGACCTCGGCATCCTCGAAAATGGCCTCGATGATGATATCGGCATGGGCCACGCCGACCCCCTTGTGGTCGGGCATCAGGCGGTCCATGGCGGCCTGAATCTCGCGCGGTTTTTTCAGCTTGCGCTTGAACAGGGCATGGGCACGCTGCATGGCGGGTGCAATGCGCTCCGGTGCCTGGTCCTGGAGGGAGACCCGGAAGCCGCGCAGGGCGCACCAGGAAGCGATATCACCACCCATGGTGCCGGCGCCCACCACGTGGACATATTTCGGTTGGTAGTCGCTGTCACGGCCCAATCCCTTGAGTTGTTCCTGCAGGAAAAAGACGCGGATAAGGTTGCGGGCGGTCAGATCGTTGATCAGGCGGGCAACGGACTGCGCCTCGGCCTCGAGCATGGCAGCAGTGTCACTGGCGTGTCTGCGCCAGATATCGATCAGTGCATAGGGGGCAGGGTAGTGTGCACGTGGGGCGCGTTTGGCCACCTGCCTGCGCATGACCACGGCCAGTAGCGGGCGGGCGATGAAGCTGTTACTGAGTCGGTCGAGCAAGCCGGGTCGGGCCGGCGCCGGGGCATCGAGTATCAGGCGGCGCGCTGCCGTGTGCAGGTGGCGTTCCGGAACCACCCGGTCCACCAGGCCGATGCGTTTGGCCTGACGGCCGGCCAGGCTACGGCCGGTGAGCATCAGGTCCATGGCCTTGAGGCCGCCGACCAAAGGCGTCAGGCGCGCACTGCCGCCCCAGCCGGGGTGGATCCCGAGGCGTACCTCGGGCAGCCCCAGGCGGGTGCCGGGATCATCGCGGGTTACCCGGTAGCGGCAGGCCAGCGCCAGCTCGGTGCCGCCGCCCAGGCAGAAGCCGTGGATCAGGGCCACGGTCGGAACGGTATAAGCCGCCAACCGGTTGAACACCGACTGCCCGTGCTGCAGAAACGCGAGTGCCTGTGCCTCGGTCTCGATGCGGGTGAACGACTCGATGTCGGCACCGGCAATGAAGCCGTTGGCCTTGTCGGAAAGGATCACCAGGCCGCGGGGGCACTGGGCGGCGATCGACTGGAGCTGCTGGTCCAGTTCATTCAGGACCTCGCTACTGAAGGTGTTGGTCCCGCTGCCGGTCTTGTCGAAGTGCAACCAGACGATGTTGTCGCTGTCCGTCTCTGCCCGGAAGTGGGTGCCGGTGTCGCTCATCATTGTTACCCCGCTGTCCTTTCGACCAGCAGTGCGCCACCCTGGCCGCCACCGATACACAGGCTGGCCATCCCGCGGTGTGCCTGTTCGCGTTCCAGTACGCGCACCAGGTGCAACACGATGCGTGCACCGCTGGCGCCTACCGGGTGGCCGATGCTGACGCCGCCGCCGTCCACGTTCAGGCGTGCTTCATCGATGGGGGTGAACGGGGTGTCGCGTCCGAGTTCCGTGCGGCAGAAATCGGCATCCTGCCAGGCAGTGAGACAGGCCAGCACCTGGGCGGCAAAGGCCTCGTTGATCTCCCAGTAATCGATGTCCGTGCTGTCGAACCCCTGCCGCATCAGCACCGGTGCCATGGCATACGCCGGCCCGAGCCCCATTTGGGCGGGGTCCAGTCCGGCCCACTGGCTGTCGATCAGTTGGCCGAGCACCGGCAGGTTGTAACGTGCCACTGTGTCCTCCGAGGCCAGCAGCAGCCACGCCGCGCCGTCGGTGACCTGGGCGCTGTTACCGGCGGTCACATTGCCGTCCGGGCGGTCGAACACGGGTTTGAGTTTTGCCAGTTGTTCCATGCTGGTGTCGGGCCGCAGCCCGTCATCGTGATCGTAGTAATTGCCGCGGCTGTCGTAGATCGCCTCGATCTCTTCGAGGTGACCGGTCCTGTGTCCGGCGTCCAGGCGCTGGTGGCTGCGCAGGGCAAAGGCATCCATCGCTTCACGGCTGACCCCGAAGCGGTGTGCGAGGATCTCGGCCGTCTGTCCCATGGAGAGCCCCACGACCGGGTCGGTCAGGCCGCGCAACAGGGCGATGACCGGCCGCAGGTAGGCGGGCCTGAGACCGGCCAGGGCCTTGAGCCGGGCCCCTGCAGTGCGGGCACGGTTCCAGCTGGCCAGCCAGTTGACCATGGCATTGCCCAGCAGCACCGGCGCACGGCTCATGGATTCCACACCGCCGGCCAATACCAGTCCGGCGCGGCCGCTGGCGATGTTCTGGGCAGCGCAGTCGATGGACTGCAGGCCGGAGGCGCAGTTGCGCTGCACGGTCCAGGCCGGTACGCGTTCACCACAGCCCAGCCGCAGTGCGGCGACCCGGCCGATGTTGGCCTCATCGGGTCCGGGCATGACGCAACCGAGGATGACCTCGGACAGGTCGGTGGCGGAGAAGGGTTGGCGCGCGAGTAAGGGACGTGCCGCGGCCACCGCGAGGTCGGACGCTGCAAAGGCGCCGGGTTTGCCGCGGGCTTTCAGGCACGGGGTACGACTGCCGTCAACGACCAGGACCGGCCGGCCACCCCATCCAGCTTGTTGTGCCCCCATTAGTTAACGTTCCCTTGCCAGGTATCCCGGCGGAAAGTCATCAACCTGGATGACATCCGTGCGCGCCGCGATGGCCGCATGGATGCCGTCCGCTTCCTGTTGTGTGATGACACCGGCTTCCAGCCCGGTGTCGATGAAATCCTCCGGGTCACCCTTGGGCAGGGTACCCGCCCGCATCGCCTCGCGCAGTTTTCTCAGCGCCGGTTCGGCTGCCACGTTCTTTATCAGCGCCTCATCAAGCTGCGCCAGTGACTGGCTCTTATCAGCTGGAATATACACATATTTGGTAAGCCGATCACGCAGCGGGGAAGGGCTCAGCAGAAGATCCGAAACCCGGTGGCTGAGGGCATCACTCGGACGCCGGTAAGGCTTGCCTGCAGGAAACGTCAGGGCACGTGCCAGCGTGGCGATGAAACGGTTGGGGAAGTTGTTCAGTACCTCATTGAGACGCACCTGGATTTGATAGAGCAGGTCATCACAGGCCCACTCAAGTAACGGCAACTCATCATCCGGTGAAGCATTGTCATAATGATGTTTGAGTACCGCGCTGCCCAGATAGAGGTAACTCAAGGCATCACCGAGACGTCCGGACAGCGATTCCTTGCGCTTCAGTTCGCCGCCCAGCGATAACAGCGTCATCTCGGTGGTGACGGCAAAGGCGAGACTCATGCGTGCGAACTGGCGGTAGTAATGGCCGCGCCGGCCATGTTGCGGCGATTCCAGCAGGCGGCCCTGGGTCATGCCATGGAACAGGCAGCGCGCGATATTGCTCATTGCCAGGCTTCCGTGTCCGAACAGGGCCGCATCGAAGGCAGCGACATCCCGGTTGGCGGTTGCCTCCATTTCCTTGAACAGGAACGGGTGGCAGCGGATCGCACCCTGACCGAAGATGATCAGGTTACGAGTAAGGATATTTGCGCCCTCCACGGTGATGCCGATCGGCAGGGCCTGGTAGCCGCGCGCCACGAAGTTTCTCGGTCCCATGCTGATACCGCGTCCTCCCAGTATGTCCATGGCGTCATTTACGACCAGGCGCATGCGCTCCGTCAGCTGGTACTTGATAATTGCCGAGGCCACCGAGGGGTCTTCGCCGGAATCGATGGCGGCGGTCGTGAAGCCACGCCCGGCATTCATGATATAGGCATTGCCGGCAATACGGGCCAGTACCTCGCTGATCCCCTCGAACTTGCCGATGGGCAGCTTGAACTGCTTCCTCACTGCCGCATAGGCGCCCACTGCGCGGCTCATCTTCTGACCGGAAGCCGTGCTCAGGGCGGGCAGGGAGATGGCGCGGCCGACGGACAGGCAATTCATAAGCATGCGCCAGCCCTGACCGACAAATTCCTGACCGCCGATGATCCAGTCCATGGGGATAAACACGTCCCTGCCACGGTTCGGCCCGTTCATGAACGACTGGCTCATCGGGAAATGCCGGCTGCCGATCTCCACACCCCGGGTATCCGTCGGGATCAGCGCCAGGGTGATGCCGACGTCCTCTTCATCGCCCAGCAGGTGGTCGGGGTCATACAGGTGGAAGGCGAGACCGAGCAGCGTCGCCACCGGTCCCAGGGTGATGTAACGTTTCTCCCAGTTCAGGCGGATGCCGAGGACATCCTCCTCACCGTTGAATGCCTGGCGGCAGACAACGCCGTTATCGGGCATGGAGGCGGCGTCACTGCCGGCCTCCGGGCCGGTCAGTGCGAAACACGGGATCTCCGTGCCATTGGCAAGGCGGTTCAGGTAATGGTTCTTTTGTTCATCGGTCCCGTAGGTAAGCAGCAGCTCGGCCGGGCCGAGGGAGTTCGGCACCATGACCGTTACTCCGGCGGAAATGCTGACACTGGCAATCTTCGTTACAACAACGGAGTGGGCGTTGGCCGAGAACTCCAGCCCTCCGTACTGCTTCGGGATGATCATGCCGAAGAAGCCCTGCTGCTTCAGGTAGTCCCAGGTCGCGGCGTTCAGGTCGCGCAACTCCTCGGTGATCTCCCAATCATTGATCATGGCGCAGAGTTCTTCCACGGGCCCGTCGATAAAGGCCTGCTCTTCGCCGGAGAGTTGCGGTGCAGGGAAGCCAAGCAGGTGGTGCCAGTCCGGTTGTCCACTGAAGACCTCCGCTTCCCACCACACGCTGCCGGCCTCAAGGGCCTCGCGTTCGGTATCAGACATGGCCGGCATGAGCCTGGCGAACAGCGCGAGCAGTGGGCTGCTCACCAGACGGTGGCGCAACTCGTGCCGGGTCAACAGGACAGCCAGCGCGATAAAGACCAGCCAGGCCACCAGCAGCACCACGGCGGGTGGGGAATGAAAGACACTCCACAAGACGAGCAAGACAGCCAGCACCCCTATCCAGAGGTAACGCGAGGCCTGGCGTGCCATCAGAAATCCAATGACGACCAGGACAACGAGCAGCTCGATCACGGTGACCATGTCAGCAGTCCTCTCCCGGGTTCTGATATCAACTGCATCCGTTTCGTGCAGACGGATAAGTCTTCAAGGCATTAACTACTTGGACATACTTACCATATCCGAGTTTCAATTGCCTCAACCGGGTCCACAAAACATGTTTTTGGAGTCTCCGACATGGTATCAGTAAACCCCTGGCCTTTAGGTAATTGATCTGTGTGTATGTATAAAGATTTTTAGTAGAATATTAACGCAATGATTAAAGAAAGGTTCCTTCTCCCTCCGGGAGAAGGACAGGATGAGGGGATATCAATACAGGCAATTAACTTATGTTGATCCCCTCTCCCCAGCCCTCCCCCTGATGGGGGAGGGAGTTAATCTGCCGAATAGCCGATCGGTCCGGCTTTTAGCCGTAACCCGAAGTCACTGGCTTCATCCGGTGGAGTATTCACAATTCTTGTCTAGCTATCCAGTAGCCGCAAGGCCTGGTCCAGTTTCTCCCGGGGCGTATAAAAATGCGGAGAGAAACGCACGCCGCCGGCGCGCACGGCGCATAGCACGTTGCATTCGACCAGTCGTGCGTAGAGTGATTCAGGCGTGTCATTCAGGGGCGCGAAGGTGACGATGCCCGCGTGCCGGGAAGCCTCCCGGGGTGTGATCAGTTGATAGTTAGCTTGCCGATCGAGCCACTCGATCAGGTAGGCACTGTTTTCCATCACCAGTTTTTCAACCGTTGGCATGCCGACCCCGTGAAGCAGAGACAGGCTGGCATGCAACGCGTGCACGCCGGTCATATTCGGACTGCCGCACTCGAAGCGTCGGGCGCTGGCAGCAATCTCCCAGTCACGGCGATCGTAGTTGCCCAGGCCCTCGACCATGTGCCAGCCGTATTGCTTCAGGTCCAGCCGCTCCATCACCTCGCTGCGGCAATAGAACAGGGCGATACCTTCCGGTCCCAGCATCCACTTGTGTGCATCTGCCATGACGAAGTCCGCCTGGCAGGCCTGTACATCAAATTCGGTCGCCCCGAGGCTTTGGATAGCATCCACGCAGAACAGGATGCCGCGCTCCTGACAGCGGGCACCGATCCGTTCCAGGTCGAGTCGCAGGCCTGTCCCGTACTGCACCGAGCTGACCGCGACCAGGCGGGTGTCGTTGTCGATGCTGGCCAGCACGGCCGCCTCGGGTGAGTCTCCCCGGTCCAGGTCGGCAAGGCGGGTCTCGACGCCGTACTTACCCAGCGATTCCCACACGATCCGGTTGGAGGGGAATTCCTGGCTGGTGATCACGACGTTGTCGCCGCGTTTCCAGGACAGGCCGTAGGCAACCGTGGACAACGCCTCGGAGGTATTTTTCAGCAGTGCGATTTCACTGCGTGACTGTGCATTGATCAGCTGACGCAGCTGTTCCTTCAGGTCCTGCTCGGTCTTTACCCAATCCGGGTAGTGTCTGGAACCCAGTGCAGCGTTCTCATCCGCAAATAACTTGACGGCTTCCACGGTGCAGCGGGGCCACGGGGAGACGGCGGCATGATTGAGGTGGATGATCGCCTCATCAAGTGAGAATTCGGACTCGAACATGAGCGTTCACCCCGGGCAAATGAAAATGGTCCACGCGCTGTGCGCCAGACAGGCTATATAATGTCACCCCAGTTATACCATTGCGCAGGCACTGTATGTACATCATGGGAATCATACGAAGACGGCAACCGTATTGGGCAGGCGCAACTGCCGGCCTGTTGCTGTGGCTGTTGCTGCTGGCAGGGCCTGCGCTGGCTGAGGACGGGATCCAGGTACTGGTGGACACCGATAGCCGGACCCTGAGCGTACTGCAGGAGGGCAGGGTGGTGGAGCGCTTCGAGGACATTGCCATCGGCCGTTATGGCAAGACCTGGTTCAAACGCCAGGGAGACAACAAGACTCCGCTGGGCCGGTTTACTATCCGGCGCATTACCACGGACACCCGCTATCATCGCTTCATGGGGCTGGATTACCCCGACCTCGGGGCGGCCAACCGTGCCCTGGAGGAGGGGGCGATCAGCGAAGACGACTGGCGCACGATACGGCGTGCGTCCCGCGCCGGCAAGACCCCGCCGCAGGAAACCGTACTGGGCGGTTATATCGGCATTCACGGGATCGGGGCAGGGGATCCGGAGATCCATGAAGAGTACAACTGGACCAACGGCTGTGTCGCCCTCACCAACGCACAAATCGACCGCCTGCAACACTGGGTCCGTATCGGTACGCCAGTCGAGATACGCTAGCAACGGCGAGCCATCAATTACCTGTTTCCTGCCAGTGGTCTAATCGGGTAGCATTGCCGCCTGTAATATACATCAATGGATCACCGGCTAAGGAGGAAGGAATTATGGAAACCAAGATGACTCAGACACGTCGCCTGCTGGCACTCGCAACGGTAGCGTTACTCTATACCGGTCTCAGCGGCTGTGCCTCGACTGGCGAACTCGCCAGCCTGAAAAGCCAGATCGACCAGGCCAGCGCGGACGCCGCGGCGGCCAAGGCGGAGGCCGCCACGGCATCCCGCGATGCGGCAGAGGCCAAGGCCATGGCGGACAAGGCGATGAATACCGCCAACCAGGCAATGAGCCTTTCGAAGGAAACCGATACCAAGATCGACCGCATGTTCAAGAAGGCGATGTACAAATAATAAGCTTGCATCCTGCTCCCCGATGTATGTCTACCATGCAGAGGCAGGGGCGGGAACCGTCACGAGATGTTTCTGATTACAAGGCCCCTGCGGGGGCCTTGTTATTTGCAAATGCCGGTTAGCGGGAGATCAGCACCGGCATGCCATTAGTTTCTTCGATCGCCGTGCGAATGGCGCGGCCACTGAGTGCAACCTGGCGATCGGTTCCGGACTCGGCGATCGCATCGGCAATTACATCGAGCACCATTTGCGTCAAGTCGCTGTATTTCTCCCGGTCTTCATCCATGAACGGGTGCACCTCCAGAAACAGGGCCCCGGCCAGCCAGCCCACCTTGACCGGCTGATTGACGATCTGCACCGGTGTGCCTACGGGGATCTTGTCGAACACCTTCTCGATGTCCTCGGGATACATGCGTACGCAACCGTGGGTGACCCGCATCCCGACACCGTAAGGCTTGTTGGTGCTGTGGATCAGATAGCCGGGCAGCCCCAGCCGCATGGCATAACGTCCCAGCGGATTGTCCGGCCCGGCCGGGACCACATCGGGAAGGACATTGCCATCCGCCAGGGCCTCTTCCTTGAGCGACTGGGGCGGGCGCCAGGCAGGGTCCTTTTGCTTGCTGGTGATGGAGGTAATGCCCAGCGGGGTCTCCCAGTCCATCCGCCCGACGCTCACCGGGTGGGTAATCATCACGGGTGTTTCGGTCACATCCGGGCCGGGGAAATAGTACAGGCGCATTTCCGGCAGATTGAGGATCAGGCCGCGGCGTTCGGCCCTGGGGATGATGTAACGGCGTGGCAGGACCACCACCGAGTTTTCCTCCGGCAGCCAGCGGTCGACCTGGGGATTGGCCAGCAGGATCTCCTGTTGGCCGAGATCGAAATCACGCGCCAGATCCAGCAGGGTTTCATCGCGGTGTGCCGTGATGTGTTGTACCTGGCCAACCACGTCAACATCGATTGGTGGCAAAACGAAGGTGTCTGCCCGGACTGACTGCGTGATGAGCAGTGAGGTAAACGCGATTATGAGCAATCGATGTTTCACTGAAGGTGTCCGTATCGCTGCCGGAAGGGCCTCAGCCCGCTGTGTGAGTAGCGGGTAGCTGCCTATCTAATAGTTCGTATAATGTATATTATGTTAAATAAGTAATCTGTCTGTACAGGGGGGCTGCCTCTCCTGTGGCTCCCTTTCCCTGCTACCTGCATGGATCAGTGCTCATCATCGAATTTAAAATGGACATGGGTGCCGTCACAAAACGGTACGGGCCGTTCTTTTCGATTTCAATTGTCGGCACGCGTTCCGGTATGGGCGCCGCTTCGCCGTCGATGGAATAACTCAGTGCGCC
This sequence comes from uncultured Ectothiorhodospiraceae bacterium, assembly GCA_947259415.1. Classification (GTDB taxonomy): domain Bacteria; phylum Pseudomonadota; class Gammaproteobacteria; order UBA9214; family UBA9214; genus CAMYJZ01. Next base: position 60,163 of record CAMYMI010000010.1, read on the forward strand.
CGATGGACACCTGTCGATGATTGCGCGAATCTTTTCCACGCTGTCGCCATCGGGATCGATCCACGGAGTGCGGTGTATATCGAACACGCTGCCAAGATTTTTAACGCAGTGTTCCGCATGCGAACACAGCAGCACGTTGTTGTAAATGGTAATGTGTTGACCGACGTAGCCATGGCGCTTGTCCGCGGTACGCTGCGGTGATTTGGCATCATCGAATTCCGATGCCTTATGGCTGCCGTCACAGAACGGTTTGTTCTTCGAATCACCGCAGCGGCACAGAGCCAATGACGGTTCGGTCGGCAGCCGGACTCCCCTGCTGTCGATCAGGTTGGTCAGGCCTTTGGCCACAAGAGGCCCGTTTTTCCAGCAGCTGATGCTGATCTT
>CAMYMI010000011.1 GCA_947259415.1 uncultured Ectothiorhodospiraceae bacterium
AGTCTCGTTGATACCCTTTGGCTGGTCCTCATCCTGACGGTCATTCACCAGCTGATTGTGCGCTGGTTGCAGATGACGCAGCGTAAACTGGCCTTTGACGCGGCGGTTGAGCGCCGTGAGGCCTTTCGTGCAGCCCAGGAGACGAAGGAAACCACGTCACCTGGCGGGGATGGCGTGGCAGAACAGCTGGAGGAGCCGAAGATAGATTACGTCGCCCTGAGTGGCGAGAGCCGCAAACTGCTCAATGTGGCCATGTTGCTTATCGGTCTCATCGGTGTCTGGGTCATCTGGTCGGACGTGCTGCCGGCATTCGGCATTCTCAAGGAGATCAACCTCTGGCATCACACCACCAGCGTTGACGGGGTCGACCAGCAGGTGCCGATCACGCTCGCGGATGTGTCACTGGCCATCCTGATTCTCATTGGCACCGTGGTCGCAACCCGGCGTTTTCCCGCATTTCTAGAGATCGTTTTGCTGCGTCATCTCAGCATGACCCCGGGAGGACGCTACGCGGCCATTACCCTGTCACGCTACCTCATCGTGGGCCTGGGCATTGTGATCGCACTCGGTATGATCGGTGGCAGCTGGGGCCAGATCCAGTGGCTGGTCGCGGCCCTGGGCGTGGGCATCGGTTTTGGTCTGCAGGAGATCGTGGCCAATTTTATCAGCGGCCTGATCATCCTGTTCGAGCGACCCATTCGGGTCGGCGATATTGTGACGGTGGGTGAAACCGATGGCGTTGTTACCAAAATCCAGATCCGCGCCACGACCATTCGCGGCTGGGACCGGAAGGAACTGCTGGTGCCGAACAAGGAATTCATTACCCAGCGTTTACTCAACTGGTCACTGTCCGACCAGACGGTGCGTTTGCTGATCCCGGTTGGCGTGGCCAGCTTCGGTGACAATGCACTGGCGCTGCTCCTGAGGTGTTACATCGACAATTTGGATTACCGCGTCATCGCCGTCAGTGATCTGCACGTAGAGATCAACAGGAAGTTGAATGAAGCTGGAATCGTCATTGCCTTCCCGCAACGGGATGTGCATCTGGACACCAGCCGGCCGCTGGACATCCGGATACAGCAGGACAATCCGTTGGCTGACAAGGGGTGAGAAGAACACTGCTCACTGACCCCAAAAAAAAAGCCCGGGGTTTCCCCCGGGCCTTCATTGATTCGCCCTCATTCAGGCGCGTAATTCATCAGCCGAACATGTCGTCGATGATGTTTTTGTACCAACTCTCGGCGTAGATCGCCTCCATGGTGAAGTTGCCGTCCTTGGGGGTTACACCTCCGGAGCCTTTCACCTTGGCCACCTTGCCGTCCACATAGTTGTAGACCATGGCCACGGAGATGCCGTAGGTGGGCGCTACCAGGCTGTAGCAGGTGTTGACCCAGGACGGGGCAACCGGTGATTTGCCGTTCAGCAGGGCAACGATGGCCGCGGCACAGACCTTGGCCTCGGAGTTCGCTGCATAGCCCGACTTGGGCAGGGGCTTCTGGATGGCGGCGTCGCCAATCACGTGGATGTCCTTGTGCAGCTTGGACTCCCAGGTGAGGTGGTCCACCGGGCACCAGCCGGATTCGTCGGTGAGACCGGCGACCTCGGCGATATGCCCCGCCTTCTGAGCCGGAATCACGTTGAGCACATCGGCCTTGATTTCGTCGAACTCCGTGACGACCGTGCGGCTGTCAGCCTTGACCGCGCGTGCCGTACCATCACTGGCCTTTGGCCGCCATTCGATCATGCTGTTGTCGGTGCCATAGCCGTAATGCTTCTCCCAGCCCGCCACGAACAGGCCCTGCTTGGAGAACTTGTCCTTGGCATCCAGGACCAGGATCTTGGATTTGGGCTTGTTGGTCTTGAAGTAGTTCGCCACCAGGCTGGCCCGCTCGTAAGGTCCCGGTGGGCAGCGGAAGGGGTTCGGCGGCGAGGCGATTACAAACGTACCACCATCCGGCATGGCCTCCAGCTGCTTGCGCAGCAGCGCCGTCTGGGGCCCGGCGTGCCAGGCATGGGGCACCTTTTCGGCGGCGGCCGCGTCATAACCCTCGATGGTGTCATAGCGTAAGTCCACGCCCGGAGAGACCACACAGCGGTCGTACTTGATGCTCTGTCCGCCCTTGGTCTTGACCATTTTGGTGGCCGGATCGATGCTCACCGCGGTGTCGTGTACCACGTTGATGCCGTGCTTCTTCGACCAGTCGGCGTATCCATGGGTGATCCATTCCTGGTCCTTGAGACCACCAATCACCCAGTTGCTCATGAAGCAGGTGGCGAACTCCGTCTTGGGTTCCACCACGGTTACCTTGACGTTTGAATCCAGGTGGCGGATGTATTTGGCACAGGTAGCACCACCCGCGCCACCGCCGATGACCACTACGTGACCGCCACCGGATTTGGAACCGGCAAAGGAGTGGCCCGCCAGGCTGAGACCCGAGGCAGCACCCGCAGCGCCTACGGCCTTGATAAAGTTTCGTCTATTCATTGTCATTCTCGGTTCCCCCTCACTTTATACCGCTGTAGTACTGGGCCACATTATCCATCTCGCCATCGGTATAACCCTTGGCGATACGGTTCATGATGGTGCCTTTTCGAGCTCCGGATTTGAAATCCTTCATAGCCTGGGACAGGAGCAGCGCCGGCTTGCCGTTCAGGGCCGGGACAACGCCCTTGCTGGCCCCCTCGAACCCATGGCAACCGTTGCACTGCGCAGCGATAATTGCGCCACCTGCGTCCGCCGCGGAAACGGGCTGACTGGCGGCAAGACCCGCGATTGCCATCGCGGCCAACACCTTGCGTGTGGTCATATCAGTGAACTCCTTATCGATTTATTGGCAAAAACATAATGGTACGGGGATGAAGTCTATACCATTTACTGAGCAGTTCCAGATTAATAATCAATAGGTTATATAACAATTATCTAATTTGTCCGAGATCGATTTATGATCCCGAGCTCAAAAATCCCGATGGCCGGTCAGGCCATCCGGGCACACGGGATTTCCACATCCAATCCTGGCGCTCGCAAGCCCTTGCTTCGAATGTGAAAACCAGTATGTACATCTGCTACCCGTGGATAGTCCCGGGGAAAAGCACCTTGACCGGCGATAGCCGCGCGACGTGTCTCGCCCCGCGCCGGGGCTGGGTGCATTATGAGGTGGAGGAATTCATTAGTACCGCACGCAGGGATACACAGGAGTATCCCGGCTCAAGATTCGTAACGCGACCTCGCCGAGTAGTACTACAGCGCAGCCTGACCCTATGCCACAGGCTCAGGTTTAGCGTGCAGGCTGGGTGGAATACCAGGCAGCGATACTGTCGATGAGGGCACTGGTGTAGGGCGAAACCATGGCATGCATCATGGAGTTATCACGCTTTTCATCAAGGTAATCCCTCATCGCCTTGATCAGATAGGTCTTCTGCTGGCCGTGGATCTTGGGATGCACGAAAAGATGGTCTTTGGCAGGGCCATGACAACGATCGCAACGTTCTGCCAGTTCTTTAATGGTCAAGGGATCCGCCTCCGCCGGACGGGATACTTGAGTGGCATAAAAGGCTGCGATATCTCCAATATCTTCATCACTGAACTTGGTGAGAACCTGGTGCATGTCGTCGTGCACCCGGATTTGATCGCGGTATGCGCTGATGGCATTTACCAGGTAATCGGGATCCTGAGCCGCCAGGCTGGGTATGGTCGCATCATGGCTCACACCATGCGATCCATGACAACTGCCGCAACTGGCAGTCAGTGGTTCGCCAGCTACTGCATCCCCTACAGCCGTTGCAGGGCGCTGTGCGGGTGTCTGCGAAGCGTAGTACAGCGCCATGCTTTCGTTGTCCACCCGATTCAATAATGTCACCAGTTCCTTTTTCTCAGGTGTCGTGCACATGCGCGAGCCATCGAGATATTCGCGCATCGCGTTGAGCAGATACAGTGGCTGCTGGCCTGCCAAACTGGGCGTACCCGCAATCGTGCTGTTGCCGTCTTGATTGTGGCAGCCGGCGCATTTGGAGGCCACCGCTTCACCCTTCTCATAGGGAGATAATATATCCGCCTGGGCTACCTCACCGGCCTCGCTTTTGAGCGGCGGAAGACTGGCATAGTAACTGACAACACTCTGGAGTTCCTTTTCACTCAGGCTGGCTGCCATGTCGCGCAGCGCCGCATGGGTACGTCTGCCTTCCTTATAAGCGATCATCGAGTCCAGCAGATATTTCTCGAATTGTGCTGCCAAATGGGGGATTTCGGGTGTGACACCCCTGCCATCCAGTCCGTGACAGCCAGCGCATTGTGTCTCGGCAATCGACTTACCCAAATCAACCACGGGAGCTGTCGCCGACTCTGTGTCCTGCTTGTCAGTGCAACCAAAGAGTGCAGCACACAGAACGACGCTCAACGCAAAGTGTCTCATTGCAAACCTCGCTGATCGGTCCGCTGACCGATGATAGATCCCAGTCCCATTCTACTAAATATCACGTCTGTTATACTTATTATAAGGGGCAGAGCATATAGCTGTACAGCACCGCTGCCCAATCAACAGCCCTCTATCGCAATAGCCATGAACGGCAGCTCTATGGCTGTCAGGTGCCTTTCAGAAACAGCGTTTTGGCGGTGGTTATTTGTGCGCGGTTAATGGCCACCGTTAACCAATCCCGTATGTCGGGGGAAATGATTTCCTGGTACTTTGGTCAGATGGCCGGTTTCCACATTTTTCCCCTTCGACTTGGCGACGGGATCGGAAGAAAAAATCGTGTTAGGGACATTCTATACGAAGTCATATCCATAGCGGTTGCCTGTTTCATATGACACCCTGGCTTTGCCTCCTCTAAGGAAGAAATGACACGGTGGCGAAATAGGGTGGCAATGACACGCTATCGCGAATCCAGCGCCCTATATGACTCCCTGATGATGTAAAATCCATAACCGGATGAGATAGTCTCAGAAGGCACAGGAACCATGTCGGCGAATTATTCTTGATATATGGACCAGTATGTCTATTTATTTTTTATTGATTTCCACTAACAGATAATAGTAGAAGAGCGATCGGAACATAATCGTGGCCAGGATTCTTATTGTCTATTCCACCACTGATGGGCACACCCTGGAAATCTGCCAGCGACTACAGCAGGTGATTGAACAGCAGGCCCATTCGGTGAAACTGGTTTCGCTTAACGATGAACCAGATGTGAATCTGACACCGTTCGATAAGATCGTGGTTGGCGCAAGTATCCGATATGGTAAACACAAGCCCGAAGTTTATGAATTTATAAAAAGAAACAAGCTAAAACTGGAAAGCAGGCCCAATGCCTTTTTCTCGGTTAATGCTGTTGCCCGCAAGCCGGAGAAGGGCCAACCGGAAACCAACCCGTATTTGAAGAAATTTCTCAGGCAGATAACCTGGCAGCCCGGGAAATTGGCCGTATTCGCAGGAAAAATCGACTACCAGAAATACAGCTTTTGGGATCGTTTGATAATACGGTTTATTATGTGGATAACAAAAGGTCCAACCGATCCCACTGGCGTCTATGAATTTACCAATTGGGAACAGGTTGAGGAATTTGGTCTAGTTGTCAGTGAAATGTAATATCAATGCATGGAACTTATCGTTGCATGCACCACTGATGCTGATTGGTGGAATTGGGTTTGCAAGCTAATCCTGCATACCCGCTTTATTGAGTAAACCCGTCTTTCACAGCCATCTGGTGAGCTTCGTTTATCAGGCGCAAGTCGCTATTAACTGAACCCTCACTGGCAACCGCTATGTGTGACTGGTGACTGGCCAATCGCTGGCCAGCTTCGGAAATCAGAGGAATGATTCGTACACGAAAAGACTGGATGAGCGATTTGTGACTTTCTATACAAATGATTGCTGGATCAGTCCCGTTCGGCTGTGCCCAGCATCGTAAAAGCCACCGTAGCAGCTCATCAATAGACTATTAATTACAATAAGATATATTATATAGTTAATGTTTTAAGCTATACTTTTAAGCTATACAATGGGAGGCTCGTCATCCAGGGTCGGATGAATTGGCAGGTCATCGGCCTGGAAGGCCTCGACTGCATTCTCTGCAAGACTTGTCGATTCAAAGCGGGCGATATGGAACAGCCCTTCGCCCTCGTTGACCAACGGCAGGTTGGTACGGCCGATAATGATGCCTGCCGCATTGGCGGTTACCTCCAGTTCCTGCTGGCCGAAGGGGTCTGCGATTACGCCGATGATCTCGCCCTTGCGCACTCGCGACCCCAGTGCCGCTGTCATCCGCAGGATGCCGCTGCCGCCGGCGCGTACCCAGGTGCTGGCGCGGGCGACCAGTGGCTCAGTGGGTATGCGGGCCCGGCTGGCTGCCGGCAGCATATCCAGCTCGCGCATCACTGCGATAATACCCTTGACCCCGGCACGGATGGAATGCTCGTCGAAGCGCAACGCTTCGCCGGCCTCGTACAGCAGGATCGGGATGCCGCGATCGGCGCCAACCTGGCGCAGCGAGCCGTCACGGACATTTGCATTGATCAGCACCGGCACGTGGAAGGCCCGGGCAATGCGAGCAGTTTCCGGATCATCCAGGTTGGCGCGTATCTGCGGCAGGTTTTCCCGGTGTACGGCACCGGTATGCAGATCGATACCGTACTGGCACTTGTCCACGATCTCCTTGAGAAACAGTTCCGCCAGGCGTGCCGCCATGGAGCCGCGTTCGGAACCGGGGAAGGAACGGTTCAGATCGCGACGGTCTGGCAGATAGCGGGAACGGCTGACGAAACCGTAAACATTGACAATCGGGATGGCTAGCAGAGTCCCGCGAAGCTTCTTCAGCAGTGGCAGGCGCAGCAGACGACGGATAATCTCCACCCCGTTTATCTCATCACCGTGCAGCGCAGCGCAGACAAACATCCGAGGCCCGTCGCGTTTTCCGCGCACGATCTGCACCGGCAGCGTCATGGGCGCATGCGAATACAGGCTCGCCATCGGCAGGTCCACTGTAACCGAATCCCCTGCTGCGACCACTATATCCTCGATATGCATACTCTGTATCGCCATGACTCAGCCCTTACCACGGGTCTGGGTTCGGTGGGGGCGGGCACTCCGTTCGATAAACTCAATGATCATGCCTGCGACATCCTTGCCGCTGGCAGACTCGATACCCTGGAGGCCGGGCGATGAATTAACTTCCATGACCACCGGCCCGTGATTGGAGCGCAGCAGGTCTACACCGGCGACATTCAAGCCCATCGACCTGGCCGCACGAACCGCCGTGGAACGCTCCTCGGGGGTGATCTTGATCAGGCTGGCACTGCCGCCACGGTGCAGGTTGGAGCGGAATTCCCCCGCCTGTGCCTGGCGCTTCATAGAAGCGACCACCTTGTCACCGATGATGAAACAGCGGATATCGGCACCACCGGCCTCGCGGATATATTCCTGTACCAGGATGTTAGCCTTGAGCCCCATGAAAGCCTCGATCACGCTCTCCGCAGCCTTCTGGGTTTCCGCCAGGACCACTCCAATACCCTGGGTGCCTTCCAGGAGTTTGATCACTAGTGGTGCACCCCCCACCATCTTGATGAGGTCGTCGACATCATCGGGGGAGTGAGCAAAACCGGTCACCGGCAGGCCGATGCCCTTACGGGCAAGCAACTGCAGGGAACGCAGCTTATCGCGTGAACGGCTAATGGCCACAGATTCATTCACCGGGTAGACCCCGATCATTTCGAACTGCCGCAACACCGCAGTGCCATAAAAGGTCACCGAGGCGCCGATACGCGGGATGACGGCATCGAAGCCGACCATATCCTCCCCGCGAAAGTGTATGGACGGGCGCATGGAGGTGATATTCATATAGCAGCGCAGCACATCGAGTACCGCCACCTCATGACCGCGCTCCGTTGCCGCTTCTATCAGCCGACGGGTGGAATACAGCTTCTTGTTGCGGGAAAGAATAGCGATTTTCACTTGTTTACTCTTCTCCTTTTATAACGACCCAGTAGGTAGGAACGCGCCGGATCCACGATAAACAGCTTGCTCAGGGTGGTTCTGCCGAGCAGCATCCGAAACAGCATGGTGTCGCGGTTGGTAAGCGTCAGTTCGGCCGGCAGCAGCTGCGCACCGATGCGCACGTCCGTGACGATCACGATGCGCTTCTCGCGGTGCCCACCCGAGTCCGTTACCCAGCGTTCGTCCAGTACCGGCGCCTCGCAAATCCGTTCTGTCTGTCTGTCGTGCTGGAATGGGTGCACCCCAAAGCGGACCCAGTGCCGGCTGGCCTTTTCAAAGGGTTCCACAAACCAGGTATGCAGTGCCGATGTGCGCGCCCCGGTGTCCACCTTGGCCTTGATATGCTCGATACCCAGCGAGGGCAGGGCGACCCATTCACGCCAACCCACGACAAGCTTGTCATTCGTATTCAACCCCATTCCGTCAGTCCTGTACCCTTGTATAGACCATGACTGCAATCATGCGGCGCGCGAGTCTACAGCACAGCATACCAGCATGAATAGTATTATGTAGCCAGTCATTGCCCCTTCAGAAAGCGCAATACCAGCCCGACGGCCAGGATCAGAAACAGGGCTCCGACGATGGACGCCATGGCAGGATCTAGATGCATGCCGAATCTGCCGGTAAAACACGTCCAAATATCCCAGTCCGGGGGAAACCACAAACAGAACCCGGCCGGCTCGAGGTAAGGTCGAGCCGGCCTGGTCCTAGTCCTTCCAGTACTGTTCGGTGGTGATGTGGCCCGGATCACGGCGCTTGTTCTTTTTCAGGCCGCGCGCCTCCAGCACCCGGGTGGTATCGCGGACCATGGCGGGATTGCCGCAGATCATGACCTGCGAGTTTTCAGCGTTCAGCGGAATGCCGGCCCGCGCCTCCAGACGCCCGTCCTGGATCGCATCCGGCACACGCCCCCTGATGGCAAGTGGCGTGTCCTCGCGACTCACGAAGGGGATCATCTGTAACTGCTCGGGATGTTTTTCCAACAGGTCATTGATCTCGTCCTGGTAGGTCAGTTCGGCCGCGGTCCTGACCGCGTGCACCAGCACGATATTTTTGAAGCGCTCCCATACTGCGTCCTCTCCGAGTATGGACAGAAACGGGCCGATGGCCGTGCCGGTGGACAGCATCCACAGCACCTCTGCATCCGGCACCTCGCTGAGAATGAAAAAACCCGCGGCCCGTGATGCGATATAAACGGTATCGCCGGGTTGAAGCCGGACCAACTCATGGGTGAGAGGCCCGTTCGGGACTAAAATGAAATAGAATTCCAGCACCGGGTTGTCCGGGCTGTTCACGAAGGAGTAGGGGCGCGCGACCCGTTCGCCATCAATGTCCAGGGCGAGGCGGGCGAACTGGCCAGCGGTGAAGGACGGAATATCCGCCTTTAGCTGTAGAGAATAGAGCTCGTCGGTCCAGGGCCGCAGCCTTACAACGGTCCCCTCGATCCAGGCACTCACGAATGGTCTACTACTAACACGATAGTGTTGTCCGCCAAGTTCCTGCCTCCGCTGTGACTCCAGGCCACACCTGTCACCGGTAATTCTCGGGCAACTGTATAATAAAATTTCCGGCAACCATAATACATCAGCCAACGCCAATTTAGCTGCAGTCGTGTCTGCCTGACACACGCCCCGCAATGACCAACTTAAACCGATTATCATCAGTCTCAGCCACTGCATATTGTTGCCAGCCTGGGCAGCGCCTGCGGGCCGGGAAGGGCATCACGGCCCGGCTGGTCCAGAAAACGGTGGTCTATGACCCCTACACAGCGGGCCAGCATGAAATCAATCCCCATATATGGCTGGAGACGGCGTCGCACATTATCGACTACGCTACGCTGCCACGCTGGAGTGTGATCCCGGTCATACCCCTGTCACTGACAGCGCATAGTGCGCGGAAGGACATACCGGGCCTTACGCGAATTCTGGCCTTGACCCGGCGCTGTTCGCTACAGGAACGACGCTTTATCATGATGCACAGGACACGTTTCGAACAGGCTCTTAAGAGGAAATACTGAGATGGAGAAGATGGCCGGCTGGGAGATGTTGCTACTGGGCGCGGTCGCGCTGCTGGTACTGCTGTGGGTCGCACCCGGGATCAAGCCACTCATGGAACAGAGTCGCCAGGCAGAAAACCGTGACTGGGCCGGATTGCTGCTTCCCATAGCGCTGGTTGTCCTGTTTGTTTTGTTCCTTATCATGCTGGTTTAAACACATGACCTCTGCCTTATCCATCCGTGACCTGAAAAAGACCTACAAGAATGGTCACGTGGCACTCAAGGGCATCAGTCTGGATGTTGCCCGGGGCGATTTCTTTGCCCTGCTTGGCCCCAACGGGGCCGGCAAGTCAACGACCATCGGCATCATCGCCTCGCTGATCAACAAGACCAGTGGCCAGGTCTCCATCTTCGGACACGACATCGAGACCGATACGGCAGCTGCCAAGTCCTGTCTGGGCCTGGTGCCGCAGGAAATCAACTTCAACCAGTTCGAGCCGGTGGTGGAGATCGTCGCCAACCAGGCCGGCTACTACGGGATTCCGCGTGCCGAGGCCTTCGCCCGGGCGGAGCGCTACCTCAAGCAGCTGGGCCTGTGGGAAAAGCGGCGCTCCATGGCGCGGACATTGTCCGGCGGCATGAAACGGCGTCTGATGATTGCCCGCGCGCTGGTCCACGAGCCGCGCCTGCTGATCCTTGACGAACCGACCGCGGGCGTGGATATCGAGATCCGCCGTTCCATGTGGCAGTTCCTGCGCGAGATCAACGCGGCCGGCACCACCATCATCCTCACCACCCATTACCTTGAAGAGGCGGAGAGCCTGTGCCGCCATGTCGCCATCATCGACGAGGGTGAACTGATCGAGAACACCAGCACCCGGCAGTTGCTGAATACCCTGCACATGGAGACCTTCATCCTGGATATACAGAACCCGCTCGCGCGGCTGCCGGAACTGTCCGGGCACAGCGTCCGCCTGGTCGACGAGTGCACTCTGGAGGCGGATGTCTCCAAGGACCGGGCGATGAACCAGTTGTTCCATGACCTGAGCACACATGACATCAAGGTGCTCAGCATGCGCAACAAGTCCAACCGCCTCGAGCAGCTGTTCATGCGCCTGGTCGAGGGTAACGGCAGTACGGGAGTTGAACCATGACCCCGCAGCAGAAGTTCACCGCATTCCGGACCATCCTCACCAAGGAGGTGCTGCGCTTCGCACGCATCTGGATCCAGACGGTGCTGCCGCCGATGATCACCACGGCGCTGTATTTCATTATCTTCGGTAACCTGATCGGCCCCCGGATAGGGGAAATGGACGGGTTTCTCTATATGGACTTCATCGTGCCGGGTCTGATTATGATGTCGGTGATCACCAACTCCTACGCCAACGTGGTCTCCTCGTTCTATGGCTCGAAGTTCCAGCGTCACATCGAGGAGATGCTGGTCACGCCGGTCCCGAACTACGTCATCCTGACCGGCTTCATCGGCGGCGGCGTGGCCCGCGGCCTGACCTGTGGCATCGCCGTGACCCTGGTCTCGCTGTTTTTTACCTCGCTCAGCATCCATAATCTCTGGGTGATGTTCAGCATGATCGTACTGACGGCAATCCTGTTTTCGCTGGCCGGGTTCATTAACGGGGCCTATGCTAAGAGCTTCGACGATATCTCGATCATACCGACCTTCATCCTGACACCGCTGACCTACCTCGGCGGGATCTTCTACTCGATCAAGATGCTGCCGGAGTTCTGGCAGAATGTCTCACTGGCCAATCCCATCCTCTACATGATCAACGCCTTCCGCTACGGTTTCCTGGGGATCTCGGACATCCGGCTGGCGGCATCCTATGCGATCAGCATCGCCTTCATCGCGCTGCTGTACGGGTTCAGCATCCTGTTGCTGAGAACGGGACGGGGGATCAGGACCTGAGGTGGGCCAGACCCCGACCGGTCCTCAGGATTCGATCCTGATGCGGCCGTCGACGACCGAGACGCTCAGCCTGCCGTCCAGCAGGGATAGCAGCCGCTCGCCCACCAGCTTCCTGCGCCAGCCGTGCAGGGCCTCGACGTCGCCAGCCCCCGTGGCCAGTTGTTCAAGCTGCTTGCGCGATGCCAGCACGGCGGGATTGAGTTCATTATCGGCTCCACTCAAACGCACTACGGCCATCATGACATCGACCAGTGCCTCCTGGGATGGGCTCAGTCGCTGACGAAACTCGGTCTTCGGCAGGGGCTGCGGTGCCTGCTCTCGGGCCGCTTCGACCAGGGCGAGGAGGCGCTTGCCGTGTTTTTGCAGCGTGCGCTCGGGCAGGCCGCGGATCTTGCCGAGGCCTGACAGTGATTTTGGCAGATGCCGGGCTATCTCGATCAGGACATCATCGCGTAGCACCCAGCCGCGCGGGCGGTCCTGGTCCTGTGCCAGCTGCTCGCGCCAGCTTGCCAGCGCCTGCAGCACGGACAGGGCAGGTCCCTTGAGCCGGTTGGCAGCGCGCACCCTGAGCCAGGCCTCGGCGGGCGGATTGCTGTAGAGCTCGACCCGTGTCAGGTTCTCGAAGTCCTCCGTCAGCCAGTCGAGCCGGCCCAGTGTGGCCAGTTTCCCGTTCATCTGCTGATAGACCTGCACCAGGTAGACGACATCATCGGCGGCATAGCGCAGCTGCTCGGTGGACAAGGGTCGCTGCGACCAGTCCGCGCGGGTATGCAGCTTGTCCAGGCTAACACCCAGTACCTCCCTGACCAGGTTGCCGTAGCCGATCTGGTCCGGGTAACCCAGCAGCAGGGCGGCAATCTGGGTGTCGAAGACGGGAGCGGGCAGGGCGCCGCGCAGGTGGTAGAAGATCTCCATGTCCTGACGCGCGGCGTGCATCACCTTGGTAATGCGCTCGTTGTAAAGCAGCTCAAACAGCGGCGACAGGTCCTCGATCGCCAGCGGATCGATACAGACCACGCGTTCAGGTGTGGCGATCTGTACCAGGCAGAGTTTCGGGTAGTAGGTCTTCTCGCGCAGAAACTCGGTATCCAGCGCGATCCAGTCATTGTCGCCCAGCGCGGCGCAAATCTGCTTCAACGATTCAAACGAATCGATGTAGAGGATATCGGGATCGGTGTTCAACTGCCTGCAGGATTACGCAGCAAGGCCGCTTCACCATCAGCCATGGCTAGACGTCACCCTCGACTTCATCGACATCGATCTGGCCGGTCATGCGCCGCCTGATGTGCGACCAGGAGATGCCTGTGGCCAGGATGCCGCAGATGACGAACAAGGTGATGTAGGTGATTGCACGCACGCTGTCGGCGGGCACCAGCCCCCAGTCCACCACCAGCCAGATCAGTGTCCCGAAGAAGGCCAGTGCAAGCAGCAACCCGAAGGGGCCAAGAGAACGTGCGGTGGCACGCAGGAAGATGGTCCAGCCGATCAGCAGTATGATGCCTGCGAAGATCATCAGTGGCTCGATGGCGGGCAAATTGTCCTTGACCCAGTGGTAATAGGAATAACCTTCCGGGTTATAGGTGGAGAATACCAGTGCGATTGCGGCAACGAAACGCAGCAGAAAACCGGACCAGGTAATGCCTTTTTTTGCCATTGATGCTTTCCTGCAGGTAAGTCGATGTCTTCAAGAAATGCGGTATGATGCGGGCGCATTCTAGTGGTTCACACCGGTTTTATATACCCCCGGATGTGTACCGGTTGTCCATCCGCATGCTATCCCGGTCGGATCAGCCGGGGTACGGGCGACGACCCGAATAAAATCATCACCCGCTCAGATTTGTAATCACTTCAAGTATTAAACATATCTTATTGTAATATATATATTATTAAGTATTATAAGCAAATGAAGGTTGCACTCATCAACCCCTACGAACTCGGACGCCAGCCCTTCGGTCTGGCCGAGCCGGCGGCGTGGCTGGAACGGGCCGGCTGCCAGGTGGTCTGTGGCGACCTCTCGATACAAAAGCTCGACGAGGTGCTGACAGAGGACCTCGATGTGGTGGCGATCTATGTGGCCATGCACACGGCGACCCGGATAGCAGTCGAGGCACTCCCGAAGATCCGGCAACTCGCCCCCGGGGCCCACTTGTGTGTCTATGGACTGTATGCCCCCATGAATGCCGACCTGTTCCGCTCGCTGGGCGTGGGGACCGTACTCGGAGGTGAATACGAGCCCGGGCTGGTGTCGCTGGTCAAGCGGCTGCAAGAGGATCCCGGCAGTGAGCAGAGCGAACCCGAGATCTGCCTCGACAAGATCGCGTTCATCCCGCCCGACCGCAGCAAGCTGCCACCGCTGTCCCGTTATGCCAGCCTGATCAATCCCGACGGGACCCGCAAGACGGTGGGCTTCGCGGAGACCACCCGGGGCTGCAAGTACCACTGTCGCCACTGCCCGGTGGTGCCGGTCTACCAGGGTCGGTTCAGGGTGATCCCGGCTGACATCGTGCTGAACGATATCCGTGACCAGGTCAGGGCAGGGGCACAGCATATCTCTTTCGGTGACCCGGACTTCTTCAATGGCCCCGGCCATGCACTCAGGGTCGTGCAGGCGCTGCATAATGAGTTTTCCGACTTAAGCTATGACGCAACCATCAAGATCGAAAATATCGTCAAATACCCCGAGGAAATAACGGTCCTCAAGCAGACCGGCTGCCTGTTCATCATTGCCGCTGTGGAATCCGTCGATGACGCTATCCTGCACGACCTGGACAAGGGACACACGCGTGCGGATTTCATCAATGCGCTTGGCTTCCTGCGTGCGACCGGCATCCATCTGTCGCCCACCTTTGTCGCCTTCACCCCGTGGACGACCCTGGACAAGTACCTGGAATTGCTCGAACACATCGTGCAGTTGGAACTGGTTGAGAGCGTTGCCCCGGTCCAGCTCTCCATCCGGCTGCTGATACCAGCAGGTTCATGTCTGCTGGAACTTGACCAGCTGAAGCAGTTCATCGGCGAGTTTGATCCGGCCATACTGGGCTACCCCTGGGCCAATCCCGACAGCCGCGTCGATGCACTGCAGCATGAAATCCAGGCCTGGGTGGCCCGGGGAGAGCAGGACGGATTATCCCGTTTCGAAATATTCCAGGGTATCTGGGAGCGGGCCCACCGACAGGCAGGCCGGCAGGCACCGGACCTCGATAGCCGCTGCAGCGGCCAACCGGCGCCGCACCTGTCGGAGAACTGGTACTGCTGTGCCGAGCCGACCTGCGAACAGCTTGTTTCGTTCTAGCCGATGAACTGACAACTGACATCCACTACTGTCCCACAGATTTTGTCAATGGCACAATGAAATGCATATAGTTAAGGTCTCAAACTGCCCAGTGTTATACAACGACATGAAATAATATCGCTGTTCACTGCTGTCCCATAAACATTGATAGGATTATCTGTAAAGTTATGTATGACAAGACTGATACCAGCTGTTCCTACATACGGGACATGAATCCGCATCGCCGCCATAGAAACAGAACGTCCCTTCTCCTTTATGCCCGTTTTTTGGGTGCTCCGGGAGAAGGACAGGATGAGGGAGCTTGAATTCATGCAATTATCACTTTTTGATCCCCTCACCCCAACCCTCTCCCGAAGGGAGAGGGAGTTTATGGGACAGCAGTGATCGCTGTTGACTAAAAAACATCCCTTCTCTCCTTGAAGGGGAGAAGGAATAATGTGGGACTGCAGTGACTGACATCAAACCACGGACTGGCCTCACTTGAAGCGTATCCTCTATGTCCCGGGCAAGAACCTGAAACCACCGCCCACGGCCCACAGAGAGTTGCTGCTGCGCTGCCTGCTGCACGGCATTCGCCACATCGACCCGGAAGCCGCTGACGAAATTGACACACAGGACGCATTCTCGCTGGTCGCCTGGAACTATCTTTACTACCGGCAGCATCGTGATATCGCACAGTTCATTCCCTGGGTGGACCAGCTCCTCAGCCAGGAACAGCTGCAACCAGAGGACATAAGGCATGCCCGGCCAATGAGCTACTGGGTGGCAAGGTTCCTCTATCAGATGGGTGACACGCTGCCCTGGCTGATACCCCTGATACCCGACAATCGGATCAAGTCATCGATCCGGGAAACGGAACACTACTTCCGGAACGCGGACAACATCGGCTGCCAGATTCGCGATCTGCAGAAGATACCGCTCAGGGAGGCCGCGGAGCGGGGCGACAAGGTGCTGTTGATCGGCCACAGCCTGGGATCAGTCATCGCCTTCGATGCGCTCTGGGAACTGCATCATCTGGAGGGCATCAAGTGCTGCGTCGACTGCTTCCTCACCATCGGCAGCCCGCTGGGAATGAAATTTGTCCAGCACCGCCTGCTGTGCAATGGTAAGGAGCATCCGCAGCGCTTCCCGGGAAATATCCGCACCTGGGTCAACATCTCCGCCCGCGGCGACCTGGTGGCGCTGGACCCTTCACTGCAAAACGACTTCGGTGAAATGGTGACCCGCCACTATGTGGAAAATATCGACGACAAGCACGACGGCATCTACAACTATTACCGTGACGAGAAGGGTTTGAACGTGCACAAGTCCTATGGTTACCTGGTCAATCCCGTCGTCGACCAGGTGATCGTTAACTGGTGGAGAGGCACGTGAAGGCGTTATTGATCGGTCACCGGGGTGAACCCGAGCATTACCCGGAAAACTCGCTGGCCGGTTTCCGTGCCGTTCTCGATGCCGGTGCCCGTTATATCGAAACCGACGTGCAGATCACGGCAGACAGGGTCGCAATACTCAGCCATGACCCGACCCTGCTCAAGATCACCGGGCATGAACTCGCGATCACGGAGACCGACTATGGGGTGATGCGCGAACTTCCCGCCGGCTATCCCTCCCGTTTCGGCGAACGCTTCAGGGACCTGCGCATTGCACGGCTCGATGAATTCGCGGCATTGCTGCAACAGTACCCACAGGCCAGGGCCTTCGTCGAGGTCAAGCATGCCAGTATCAAGTCCCATGGCGCCGCATGCGTCATCGACCTCGTGCTGGAGGTACTGGGTGACAGCCGTTCGCAGTGCATCATCATCTCGTTCGAACCCGAGGCACTGGTCCACGTCCGGGAGGTCAGCAGCCTGCCGATCGGCTGGGTGCTGCCGGAATGGTCTGCCAACAGCCGCACCGTGGCCGACGATGTCGTCCCTGAATACCTGTTCTGCAACCGCAAGCGACTGCCGCCGGAAACCGAGCCGCTCTGGCCTGGACCGTGGCAGTGGGTGGCCTATACCGTCAACGAAGCCGACGAGGTGCGCGCCTTCCAGGCACGCGGCATCGACCTGGTGGAAACCAACGTGATCACCCGCCTGTTGGCCGAATATAAAGCGGGCGATACCGACCGTGGCTGACCATTTCGATGTCGTCATTATCGGCGGCGGCATTCACGGCGTCGGGGTGGCACAGGCGGCCGCCTGCGACGGCTACCCGGCGCTGGTCATCGAGAAGTCTGCGCTGGCAACCGGCTCGTCGAGTCGTTCCAGCAAGTTGATCCACGGCGGGCTGCGCTACCTCGAGGGATTCGACCTTTCGCTGGTGCGGGAAAGCCTTTTTGAGCGCACGCTGCTGTTGAAGCTGGCCCCGGAGCTGGTGCACCTGCAACCGTTCCACATCCCGGTCTACCCGGATACATCGCGCCGCCCTTTGACCATCCGCGCCGGGTTGAGCCTGTATGCATTGCTGGGCGGACTGCAACCGGCTAACCGCTTCCGCACCCTGCACCGCAGCGAATGGGATGGCCTCGATGGCCTGGAGACCCGTGGACTGCAGGCGGTCTACCGCTATTTCGATGCGCAGACCGACGACGCTGGCCTGACCAAGGCCGTGATGCAGTCCGCGATCGATCTGGGCGCGGAACTGGCTTGTCCGGCCGAGTTCCTGGCAGCGGAGATCGACCCTGGCGGCTGCCGCATCCAGTACCGCAGCAACGGCCAGGTCAGGGAATGTCACTGCAATTCCCTGGTGAATGCCGCCGGTCCCTGGACAAACACCATCATCGAGCGGATTCAGCCGGCGCCCGCGAAGAGCGACATCGACCTGATACAGG
This sequence comes from uncultured Ectothiorhodospiraceae bacterium, assembly GCA_947259415.1. Lineage (GTDB taxonomy): Bacteria > Pseudomonadota > Gammaproteobacteria > UBA9214 > UBA9214 > CAMYJZ01. Next base: position 18,013 of record CAMYMI010000011.1, read on the forward strand.
GTGCCCACCTGGTCATGGAGGGCGGGCTCGAGCAGGGCTGCTACTACATGGAGGTACCGTCCGACCGGCGCGCCGTGTTTCTGTTGCCCTGGGGAGAGCATGCCCTGCTGGGCACGACGGAAACACACTTTACCGGCAGCCCGGATGAGGTAACACCACTGGCCAGCGAGGAAGCCTACCTGCTGAACGTCATGCAGCATTACTTCCCGCACCGATCACACAGGGTGATCGACCGGTTTGCCGGTCTGAGGGTACTGCCGGCCGCAACTCATGCCGCCTTCAAGCGTTCCCGCGAAATCCAGCTGGCCATGGACAATCCGCAGGCGCCGCGGGTCGTCTCCATCTACGGCGGTAAACTGACCGGTTACCGTGCCACGGCACACAAGGTAATGCGGCTCCTGCGCCGGGCTCTGCCGGCGCGCAGGCGGGTGGCGCGCACCTCGCGGATCAGGCTGAATCCGGTTTGAGCATGCGCGAGGCGCTGACTCTTGCGATCGACCAGGGCACACATTCGACCCGTGCCGTCGCCTTTGATGCCCGGGGCCGGCAGGTGGCGATGAGCCGCAGAGCGGTCAGCCTAAATGCCCGCAGCCGCACACAGGTGGAGCAATCAGCAGAGGAGATCCTGGCATCCCTGCATGCCGTCCTCGACGAACTGCTTGAACACTCCGCGCTGGAGCACACCCGGATTGCAGCAGCAGGCCTGGCCACGCAGCGCTCGAGCGTACTCGCCTGGGACCGGCTGACGGGACAGGCCCTGAGCCCGGTACTCAGCTGGCAGGACACACGCTGTACACAGCGTCTCAAGGCCTATGAGGCGCACATCCCCGAGATCCGCCAGCGCACCGGCCTGCACCTGTCAGCCCACTACGGTGCAGGCAAGCTGCAGTGGCTGCTGGAACACGAACCGGCACTGAACGCGGTCCGTGACCGTGGCCACCTGGTCATGGGTCCACTGGCCAGTTACCTGCTGCACCATCTGCTCGAAGGCAACAAGGAACTGCTGGATCATGCCAACGCCTCACGCACCCTGTTGTGGAATCTCGGACAGCGCGACTGGGACGACTGGCTGCTCGAACTGTTCGGCATACCCCGGGAACTGCTGCCTGACAGCCGGCCGATCTGCGCGGATTACGGCGTCACCACCACAGGCATGATCCCGGTGACGGCGGTCAACGGTGACCAGACCGCGGCCCTGTATGCGCAGGGCAGGCCGAACCCAAGCACCATCCGCGTCAATATCGGCACCGGCGCCTTCGTACTCATGCCGGTCGACAACATCGGGCATGCACATCCCAACCTGCTGGCCGGCATTTCACAAAGCAGCGCGGACAGCGCCGAGTACTACTTCGAGGGGACCGTGAACGGGGCAGGGGCGGCACTCGCCTGGGCGGAACGCCGCTTCGAGGTCAGCGATATCGAACCGGACCTCCCGGGCTGGCTGGCGGCGATCGAGGCACCCCCGGTGTTCCTCAACACCGTAGGCGGTCTCGGCGCACCCTGGTGGCGCCCGGGGCCGGAGCCGGCTTTCCTGGAGACACCGGAATCGACCGCGGCCGCCCTGGTCGCGGTGGTCGAGAGCATCGCCTTCCTGATCCAGGCCAATGTCGACATCCTGCGCCGGCTGAATCCGGCAGTCAGTGCCATCCAGGTCAGCGGCGGGCTGGCGAACCTCGACGACCTGTGTCAGCGACTCGCCGATCTGTCGGGTCTGCCGGTGCAGCGGCCGGTGCAGGTGGAAGCCACGGCGCGCGGTATTGCCTGGCAGGCTGCGGGCTGCCCGGATGACTGGCCCCCGTCCGGTCCGGGTGAGACGTTTACGCCTGCTGGCAATCCGGCACTGCAACAACGCCAGGCGCGCTTCCTGGCTGCGCTAGACCGGGCCTGAGAACAGCCACAGAAAGCCCGCGTTGTAGAAGATGTGCAGGATAATCGGCGCACCGAGCCCCCGGGTGCGGTCCTTGAAGAAACCGAACACCAGCGAGGGGAAGAACACCAGGGCCGCCCACAGCGGCAGGTGATAGAGGAAATGCAGGCCGGTGAACACCACGCTGGTCAGCAGGTTGGCCACGCTGAGTGGCCCGAAGGTCCGCTGGCTGATGTGTTCGCGCACCCGCTCCTGGAGCAGCCCGCGAAACACGATCTCCTCCAGCACCGGGTAAATGAGCGCCGGCAACAGGAACTGCAGTGGTGCAGTCAGGGGCCAGCCCCATTGCGGCTGCGCCCGAAACAGCAGGTAGATGACCAGCCAGCACAGTGGCCCCGCGGCCAGCGCCAGCCAGAAGAGGGGATCCTGCCAGAGCCTGCGCGTCACCGTAGCGTCAGGAGCCAAAGGGATCAGTTGTGTTTCAATTGCTGGACCATCTCCGGTTCCATGTCCATACCGACCGGCCAGTTCGGATTGATCGAAATGCCGACATCGCTGCTGGTGCGTTCCAGCACCCACTTGAACTCGACCAGAAGACCACCCTCGAAACCGGGGTAATCCTGCAGAAAGGTCTTGGCACGATCCGGGCTGGTAAACAGGATGAGGATTTCAATGTCGTCTTCGGTCTTCAGCGTCAGGGGGATCGCCTTGTCGCTGCCGGTGAAGCCTTCGATACCGATCGAGTCCTTGACCGGCATGAAGACCTGGGTATCGAGCAGGTACTTCATGAACTCTTCACTCGAGAGCTGGCCCTCTTGGGCTGTCACGAGTTTCTGTTCAAGTTCATTACGTGCTTCAAAGGTCTCGTGCATAGCCGGCTTCCATAAAATGAAGCCCCGCAGAGCGGGGCTTGTCAGGTGTCAGTGATGGATGTGGTTATTCGCGTCCGAAGGCCCCCAGCAGGTGCAGCAGGCTGGTGAACAGATTGTAGATGGAGATATACAGGGTGACGGTTGCCATGATGTAGTTGGTTTCTCCGCCGTGGACGATCTGGCTGGTCTGGTAGAGGATCAGGCCGGACATCAGCAGCACGAACATGGCCGAGACCGCCAGCGACAGGCCCGGCATGGCCAGGAACAGACTGGCGATACCTGCCAGGAAGGCCACCAGGATGCCCACCATCAGGAAACCGCCGATGAAGCTGAAGTCCTTGCGCGTGGTCAGGGCGTAGCCGGACAGGCCGAGGAAGATGACCCCGGTGCCGCCCATGGCGGTCATAACGATCTGGTCACCGCCCGGCAGCGACAGGTAGGCGCTGATGATCGGTCCCAGTGTCAATCCCATGAAACCGGTCAGGGCAAAAATGAAGAGCAGGCCGAAGCCGCTGTTGCGCGTCTTGGTGACGGCAAACAGCAGGCCGAAGTAGCCCACCAGGGTAATGATCGGGTTAATAAACGGCATGTTGGTCACAACGGCGATACCCGCACACAACGCGCTGAACAGCAGCGTCATGGACAGCAGTGTGTAAGTGTTGCGGATGACCTTGTTGCTGGCCAGTACCGACTGTTCCGACCGTACTATGGTTTTCTCAAATGCACTCATGCAGTGAAACCCCCGTTGAGATTAAACAGTTCCAAATGCTGAATATGACCCTCAGCCATTGGTTTGGTTCACTAAGGATAAACATACCAACGCAAAACAGCAACCCGTGGAATGTGTGGAATTTCATATGATTAGGCTGGAAATATCCGGCTCCGATCCGGTATGCTTGCAAATCGTGATTTGACCGCTTCGGGAGAGGTGGCTGAGTGGTCGAAAGCGGCGGTCTTGAAAACCGTTGACGGGTAACCGTCCGGGGGTTCGAATCCCTCCCTCTCCGCCAAATAAAGCAGGTCCCATCCGGGGCCTGGTTTATTTGTGGTGTGGGGAAGAGGCCTTGGAGAGAAGTCCTCGGTTCGAGCCGAGTACGGTAGAGCTTGAAATAAACGCAAGGGAGGGAGAATCCCAATGCACATGGATGTGCAGGTGCCGCGGAGCACAGGGAAGTGCGTGAGCGGCCTCCCTCTCCGCCAAATAAAGCAGGTCCCATCCGGGACGATTGTAGGTTTTCTAGTTGTTCAGATACTTGCCTGGATTCACGTGTTTTCCATTGTGCATGACTTCGATGTGTACATGCGGGCCGGTTGAGCGTCCGGTGGAGCCCATCAATGCGATCGCCTCGCCCTTTCTGACCATATTACCGGCTTCGACTAGTTGTTGCTTGTTGTGCCCATAGCGCGTGACATAACCATTGCCGTGGTTAATTTCCACCAACTTGCCATAGCCTGCGCGCTCTCCGGACCAGGTCACGATGCCGTCAGCGACGGCCAGGATGCTGGAGCCTTCCTTGCTGGCAATATCGATCCCCTTATGATCTTCCTGCTTGCCGGTAAACGGATCGATGCGCTTGCCGTATTTCGATGACAGCAAGCCGTGTTCAACGGCATGGCCAGACGGGATGATGCGCTCGTGCAGGTTCCGGTTCATGATTAACCGCTCCAGTGCCACCAACTTGATTTGACGATCTTTTGCAGTCGTATCCAGTTCTTCGAGCATGGCCAGGAAGTCCGGTACCGTAATGGTAGAGAGGCTAGCCGAATTGTGCGGTCCACCCACGGGCGGCGGCATGTTGAAATCGAATTCAGCCACATCGAGATCGGACTGCTGCACCAGACGCTCGCCGAGGGTATCCAGACGCAGCATTTGTGCCTGCATCCGGCCGAGACGCAGGGTCAGGGCATTCAGGTTGTCTTCGGCAGCTTTGTGAACCCGGGCAATTTCCGATTGCTGCTGCAATAACAGTGTCCTGAGTTCGGCAACCTCGGATAACTGCTGACGGGCTTCTGTGTAGACCCCGGCGCGAAAGCCGCTGAAAAGAATGCTGCCACCGATCATGATGATACCGACCAGGAACAGCAGACCGGTGTGCCGCGGATTGAACGCCACACTGCGGATTCGGCCGTAGCGATTGGCAAGTAACAGGGTGTTCGGCATAGGCTTCATGATGACTGCCTCCCCCGGATAGCTGGTCACGCCGGCACCAGTTCCGGTTCGTTATTGTTGGTTTGCCTGTGAGGATAACAGGTAACCCGGTTGTATTTGAGCTCAGGGTAGCTGTAGATGCAGGCAGGGTAAATTGTACGGAAGTACAGGTAGGGTATTTACATATAAATAACAATTAGATAAATATTATTTCTAATGTGGATGTTTAGATTAGACCGCATTCAGCGGTGTCGGCTGACCCGCCGCCGGTCTCGGTTCAGCCAGTTCCCGGCCCTTAACAAATGCCAGCAAACGGGTGGTTCATACACCTTATGGACGGTCGAGTAATTATAGCGGCCGGGAATGGCTGCCCCGTCTATGACGTTTGACAACGAGTTTTTTCGACTATCCCCATGTGATTCTCTACCACATTAAAGCAAACAAGGTAATCGGCCGATATATGTACCACAAAGAGACGAGGCTGATGAGAATCCTAAATCTATCTATTCTGGTTACTTCGATTGCCGCATTCTACCTGGCATATTTACTGTTTAACGCACCCATCATGTAAGAAATATCTATATTGCATAGATAATTCTCCTGGACTTCCGGGTACGGCCAAGCTCAAACATTCAGAACCAGTTTAAAGACGCGACCCGAGGGCTGCCGGTAATTAACATCAGAACAACTGCGCTACTCAAGTGCGATTGTTAAATGATGGGCGCTATCCCGGATTTTTCTGGCACCTAGCTGGCATCCTTGCGTATTACCAAAACAAGTATGGCTGTACATACAAGCAAACAGCCGGAAGCGGTGCCGATCGAATTTTCCATGTTATAGATGGTCAATAAACCCACAGTTGCGTATATGCCAGGCAATATCTTGTATAACCACTCGGGTAGCCACATGATGAAATTCCCACTTATTGTTTTTAGATAATTATTGTCGTTGTTACTGCTAACAGTTATAAAAATAAAGAAAAGCACAGTTACTGTACATTGTCCTTTGGTACTAGTACGAGCAACAGGAATCAGTCTTTTCATCGATGGAAGAGAGAATTCCAATATCATTGACCTCATTATAATTTTCCACAAAAGTATCAGACGGAAAGGCGCATTGGACATTCCATAAATGGGATGGAAACGGTGACAGGCGAAACGGTATGGCCCTGACCTGCATTATTACTTATTGTTATCCTTATGACAGTCACGCAGCGCAGCAAAAGCCCCCGGGCCCTGGTCATTATCGGCTTCCTCGTAGTCACTGTCGTTGTTGTTTACTTCTTACGAGAGTCCCCGCCCGGCACAACTGAACTGCCGCCATTGCCGGCCATCGGCATAGACGAGTTTGCCGCTCCGATCCAGAAACAGATCAGGACCGCTTACCAGGCTGTAAAACAGGCCCCGGAAGATGCCGACCTGAACCGGAAACTGGGCATGGTCCTGCACGCCTATAAACTCGATGCTGCCGCCATCGACAGTTACCAGCGCACCAGGCTGCTGGACCCGGGATCGTATGAGGCGGCTTATTACCTCGGCATTGCCCAACTCCAGTCGGGCAACGACAGCGCGGCCACAGAGCATCTCCGTAGCGCCCTGGCCCTGAACCCCGACTACCAGCCCGCACGCCTCAGGCTGGCCGATCTGCACCTGAAGAACGATCAGCCCGAGGAGGCCGGTAGACTCTATACGGCCTTGCTGGACTCACCCGCGGATGCCGCACGCGCCCATTATGGCCTCGGCCAGATTGCATCCCGTAGCGGCGACACGGCAACAGCCATCATCCACTACCAGGAGGCGCTGCAATTATTTGAACCCTTCGGCCCGGTCCACTACGCCCTGGCGCTGGCTTACCGGAACCAGGGGGATACGCAGGCAGCCGGGGAACACATGGAACGCTATCGGCAATACCAGAAAAACGGTCCACCCTACAACGATCCACTGCTGGAGGCACTCGATGAACTTGATATCAGTGCCAGGGCGGCCATTCGCCGTGCCCGGCAGCTGTTCGAGTCCGGCCGCTATCCTGAGGCTGCACAGCTACTGGAAGAGGCCGTCACGGTCGATCCGCAATCGGTCGAGGCGCACATGAAACTGGTCCGCCTGTACCGCCTGCTGGGCGACTTCGAACAACAGCAACAGCACTACCGCGCGGTTGTGGAACTGGATCCCGACCTGTCTGCGGCGCACCTGTTGTATGGCCGCTCCCTGGGTGACGCCGGCCGCTTCCAGGAAGCGGTCGATGCCTTCCACAAGGTACTCGCATCCGAACCCGGTAATGTCCAGGCCAGCACCTACCTGGCCCAGGCCTACGAGGAACTGGGCCGCACTGATGAAGCCCTGCGGCACTACCGGGTTGCCGTGAAGGGGGAACCGGGCAACCGTTTCGTGAATTACCTGCTGGGCCGCCGTCTGCTGACAGACGGGCAAACGGCAGAGGCGGCAGGACACCTCGACAAGGCGACATTGCCGGAGGATGACCAAACGGTCTTCTATCTCTACCACACCGCAATCGCGCTGGACGCGGCGGGCAAGCGGGAGCAGGCACGACCCTACCTGCAGCGCGCCCGCGAGGTGGCCGTGGCCGGTGGCCACCAGCAACTGCTCGGTGACATCATCAGGACATCGACACAATGGAAAGGACCCGACCCGCAATGACGCAATCCATTAACCGCTATGCCATTGGTGTCGGACTGCAGGCACTAGCCGTGTTCACACTGTCCGCCTGCGATGCAACTGACCGAGCCGGGACCGGAGCCAGGGATCATATTGCGGACAACACACTGTTCCGGGAAGTCGCCGTTGAGACCGGCCTGGACTTCCGGCACTTCAACGGCGCCAGCGGGGCCTTCTACCAGCCCGAGGTGTTCGGTCCGGGGGTGGCCCTGCTGGACTACGACAACGACGGCGACCTCGACATCTACCTGCTGCAGGGCAGCCTGCTGGATCCGGACACGTCTACGGAAGCACTGCGGTTTGCGCCGCCCGTGGATCACTGGCCAGGTGATCGCCTGTTTCGCAACGAGCTCAACCGCAGCGGACAACTGCAATTCACCGATGTCACCGAGCAGGCGAACCTGGGGCACACCGGTTACGGGCAGGGGGCGGCAACCGGCGATTACGACAATGACGGCGATGTTGATCTCTACGTCACCAACTTCGGGTCCAATGTCCTGTACCGCAACAACGGCGACGGCAGCTTTACCGACGTGACCCGGCAGGCTGGCGTCGACGATCCGCGCTGGAGTACCAGCGCCGCGTTCACCGACTATGACCTGGACGGTGACCTGGACCTGTTTGTCGCCAACTATGTGCAGTTCACCGTGACGGGGAACAAACGCTGTGCGGGCTCCGACGGGCAGGTCGATTACTGCGGTCCGGAGGCCTATGACGCCGTGCCGGACCGCCTGTTCCGCAACGAGGGTGACGGGACCTTCAGCGATGTGGGCTCGGGTGCCGGCCTGGGCACGGCCTACGGCCCGGGACTGGGCGTAACCTGTGCGGACTTCGATGCTGACGGCCGCCAGGACATCTATGTCGCCAATGACGGTGCCGAGAACCAGCTGTGGATGAACCGGGGTGCCGGGGGTTTCGAGAACACCGCCCTGATGTCGGGGACGGCGATCAATGCCTACGGCAAGGCCGAGGCCAGCATGGGCGTCACAGCAGGGGACTTCGACAATGACGGGGACGAGGACCTGTTCATGACCCACCTGGACCGGGAGAGCAATACCCTGTATCTCAATGACGGCAGCGCCAATTTCCATGACGCCACCGACCGGTTCAGGCTGGGTCGGGTCAGCCTGCCCTACACGGGTTTCGGTTCGGAGTGGTTCGATTATGACAATGACGGTGACCTCGACCTGTTCGTGGCCAACGGCGCGGTCAAGATCGAGGAAGACCAGCGCGGCGAAGCGTACCCCTACAAGGAGAAGAATCAGCTGATCCGCAACGACGGACCGGACGGCTTCACCGATGTCAGTACCGCGGCCGGTCCGGCACTGGCGTTACATGAAGTCAGCCGCGGCGCCGCCTTCGGCGATATCGACAACGACGGGGATGTCGACATCGTGGTGGCGAACAACAACGGACCAGTCCGGCTGCTGCGCAACGAGGCAACGGACACGAACCACTGGCTGACGGTAAAACTGCAGGGCAGCCGTACCAATCGCGACGGGCTGGGTGCACGGGTGGGACTGTTGCGCAAGGAGGGTGAAACCGTCTGGCGCCGGGTTCACACCGATGGCAGCTACGTCAGTGCCAATGACCCGCGCGTGCATTTCGGTCTGGGTGATGACACCGAAGTGGAAGGGGTCCTGGTGACCTGGCCCGGCGGGAACAGCGAAGTGTGGCGCGACATTGTGATCGACACCCTGCAGGTCCTGCAGCAGGGCAGCGGCAAGCCCTGGAAAACGGCAACTGAGTCTTCCTGATCAAATGCCCGATCGGTAGCGGGTGTTGTAGCGGGCATGCAGGGCCTCGCGCCGCCCGTCCGGGTGACCCCGTGAGGGCAGGGGTTCCAGGGTATTGCCGTCGGCCGTGTACAGGTCCATGTCCTTGGCCCAGCCCTCGGTCTCGAATACGAAGCGGCGTCTCCAGCCGGCGGGCAGTTCAGGCTGCTGTGCGCTGAATTCCAGGTGCAGTTCCTCCCCGGGACCGATAATGGCCAGCGCATCATCGGCCTCGCGCACCAGCGCATCGGCCGGTCCAAAGGCGGTATAGAGACCTGCCATGTGGCGGGTGTCCCACGCGGGTTTGCGTCGGACGTAATCGTAGTGCGGCTGGCGTTGCGGCCCGGTAGTGCGCTGCGCAAAACCTGACTCCCTGACCTCGGCGCGCAGCAGCGGCAGTACAGTGCGTCGTGCCGCGGGCAGCGACTCCGTGAAGACCACGGCCACACGGTCCCAGTAGATCTCCTGGTTGGTGGACAGGCGCAGGGCGTCCGTGCCGGCCGGCAGGTCTGGCAGCGGTAGCGCCATGCGCCGCGGCATGCCGGCCGGGTAGCCGAACTGTTCCAGCAGGGTGTGCCAGCGACCATCGCCGCCGCGTGCCTCCAGGGTTGGCGCCTGGTAGTCGGCCTGCGCCTGCCAGGCCGCGAACATCGTTTGGGAATAGGGGTACTCGACCCAACCGTCGATAACCAGTACAGGGTGGGCATCCGTGCTGTCGATCGTGGCATCAAACTCAACGGTCAGTTGCTGCGGGGCAAGCAGCCGGCCGATGAAACGATGGTCGAGTTCACCCACGGGTGCGGCCTCGAGATCCGCCGTATGCACCTGTGACGTCACATCATGGCCGTCAACCGTGGTGGCACGCTGCGGCAGGCGCTCCTCTCGGTAGAACAGCGGTGCGCCGGTCGGCTCGGGGCCGAGGATGTTCATGCGTTCATCGACCACCATGTCCCAGCCCGGTGGCAGTTCATAGCTCACCAGCCGCAGGGCATCGAAATAGGCAGCTTCCTCCATGGGCTCGCCCAGCTTGAGGACATAGTGGCCCTGCTGTGGTTCCAGTGTGGCCTCCGGCAACAGGAAGTTCTCCCACGGGCGAGGCGGGGCATAGACCCCCGGCTCGACAAAGTAGCCCAGGCCGCCCACGCCGAGCAGATCACTGACGAAGACGTGGCGCTGTCCATCCCAGGCGAACAGTACCGGGCAGCTGGACAACTGCCGCTGGGTCTCCACGATGGTATGCAGCTTGCCGGTGTCCAGACCCAGCTCGGTCTGGTAGACGCCGTCCGACCAGTTCACGGCGGCAAAATCCAGCTGCGTCGCCCCCTCCAGGCCGACGACCACGGGCTGCAGGCCCTGGCCGGGGCCGGAGTGATGTCGAAAGGTGTCAGTCAGGATCCAGCGACTACCGGCACGCAGTGCCAGCAGGCTGCCGATGCCCGAGGCATTGGAGCGCATCGAGCCGGCGCTGTCATCCAGCCCGGACAGCGTCAATCCGATGAAAGGGTGGCGTCCTGCCCCCGGTGGCAACAGTTTCAGGGCATTGTCCGCATCAAGCACGGCCAGCGAGGGACCGCGCCCGATATCGACCACGATGGAAGCCAGCGCCCTTATCTGTTGATCCGGCTCGCTAGCAAACAAACGTTGCAACCCGGACCTCGGTAACGCATGGACCGCCCAGCCCTGTGCCGTGGCTACCAACAGGTCGGCCTGACCGTCACCGTTGAAGTCGCGCCGTTCGAGCCGTGTCTGCGGACCGGGCGTGATGCTGCCCAGCCGGTGTCCGTCCCAGCGGCCATCAGTTCCCTCCTGCCAGCGCAGCAGGATGCCGTCAGGGCCCAGGGTATAGATCTCGGATTGGCCGTCACCGTCCTGATCACCGGCCACGGCCGCACTGACTGGTGTGGCTGCCAGTGTCTCGAATCCGCTGGCGATTCGGTAGTTCCACATCAGATCGTTGATATACACGGTATGCGGCGGTGTTTCGTTGAATATCACCAGATCGGTGTCACGGTCGCGATCCAGATCCAGCAACAGTAGCGACTGGCTGTCACGCGCGCCCCCGTCCAGCCCGCGCTCCTTCGCGATGGGGCGAAAACTCCCGTCCAGGTTGTTATTGAGCAGTTCATTCGGCGCTGCTCGGTTGACCACGAGGATATCCAGGTCGCCATCATGATCGGCATCGAAGAAGGCACCATCGACGCTGTTGAAATCACCATTCGCAGTCCGGGTGGCAGCGGTGACATCCAGCCACTCTCCCGGCCCGGCCTGCCGCCACAACTGATTGCTGCCGTGCCGGCACAGGTAGACATCGACATGACCATCGTTGTCATAATCCCCCCACAATGCGGTGTTCACGGCGGGTACCTTGGCCAGGGCATGCGCAGGGTCGGGCACGAAGGACCCATCGACCTGTCCCAGCAGGACAGCGTTGGCGGCACCGGGTTCTGCGCCCGCACCGGCGACAAACAGGTCCGGGTGGCCGTCCGCATTGATATCCACCACGGTGAGGTTGGGTGAACTGGTTGGACGGCTGTCCTCGGGCACCAGCGTCACCCCGCTGGCCCGGGTAGCGGCAAACAGGACACCGTCCGGCGGCTCCACCCTCTCGGGTGTGTGCGTAATGGGTATTGCCTCGCACTTGGGCCCCATACGCAGGTACTTGAACTCGACCAGCTGGGCGCGCGGGTTGTTGGCCAGCTTCTGGTAAAGCTCGATGTTTTGCCGGGCCATGTCCGCCTGACCGCGCTGGCGGTATAACAGGGACAGGGCATAGTAGGCACTGCGCAGGTAGGGGTCCGTGTCGACTGCGTGCCGGTACCATTGCAGCGCACTTTCATGGCGGGCCCGCTGCTGCAGGGTCTGGCCGAGAAAATAGGCCGCATAGGCATCTTCCGGATCCAGCCGCAGGACTTCACTGAAATGGTCGGTAGCATCCTCCAGTTTCCCGCGTCTGAATTCCAGCAGGCCGGCACAATAGCGTACGCGGTCATTTTCCGGCGCGTCTTCCAGCAGGGCCTGAAACTGGGCCAGCGCCTGGTCTTCATCACCATCCCGTTGCCGGTTCATCAGAGCAATGGCCAGGTTGGCGCGAAATTCAGGCTCCCCGGGATAGTCACGGCTCAAGGCCGCAAAGACCGCGCGCGCGGCCTCGTAATCGTAGCGCCCCATGTGACCGACACCCTGGTTGTTGGCCGTGATCGCCGCCAAATCGGGTTGTCTGGCCATGATCTGTTCAGGAGCCCGGTCGCAGCCGCTCAACAGAAGGCAGGTCAGGCAGATATGAAGTGTCTGGAACCGGTTCATTGTCTTGTTACTCGGGTGGATCAGGCCGCAGCCTGTAGAAACCTGTTCTGATCGGTGGATTTTTACGGTCGCAATAGAATAACCCGTCATTTGCCAACCGTCGCCTACAACCCTGTAGGATTTTTCCCATTGTTCCCGGTATTTCCCGATGATAGCCTTTCGATCAACAACAAGAAATGTCAGGGTAGGATGCAGCAAACCAGCCTCGGAGGAGGGCGACAATGATCAATGTAATGCTGGTAGATGACCATGGACTGGTACGTACGGGTATCAAGCGGATTCTGGAGGATGCCCACGATATCGATGTGGTGGCCGAAGCGGAAAATGGTGAACAGGCGATCAATCAGGTGCGCCGCAAGAAACCCGATGTCGTCCTGATGGATGTCAGCATGCCGGGCATCGGCGGCCTCGAAGCAACCCGCAGGATCACCCGCTCATCGCCGGGAACCAAGGTCATTGCGGTCACAGTCCACCGCGAGAGTCCATACCCGTCACAACTGCTCGAGGCGGGTGCCTCCGGCTATATCACCAAGGGTTGCGATGTCAGCGAGATCATCAGCGCCATCAAATCGGTCCATAAGGGTAACCAGTACATCACCCAGGACATCGCCCAGAAACTCGCGCTGACCTTTATCCGAAATGGCGACAGGCCACCACTGGAGACACTCACCCAGCGTGAACTGCAGGTAATGCTGATGGTGGCGCAGGGCATCAGCAACAAGGAAATATCAGAACAGCTCTGCCTCAGCCCCAAGACTACCAGCACCTACCGCTACCGTTTGTTCGAGAAGCTCGGCGTCGACAACGACGTGGAACTCACCCGCCTTGCCATCCGCTATGGCCTCATTGAGGAGACGTTGCTGCATTAGCCCGCCCTCTCACTAACGTCCCGCGCGTCAATACCTACCGACAGTACCTGCCCGCCACCCGCGCGGTCCATACCTTTGATACCCCCTCTCCCATGAGTGGAAAGGGGCCACGACTGCAGGGACGATGCACAGGGATATACACGTGTCGTGAGAGGACAAAATGCCCGTAGCAGCCGCGGGCGGCAGATTACTAACAGGAGGCGCTATAGATGACGCAGGGAGCAGTAACCGGGGATGAGGATCGCCTTCATCCTTATCTTCTCCCCGTGAAGGGGACAGGAATCATGCCTAACACAAATCATATTTATTAATTATCATTTGGTTATATTCCTATATTAATTTGTTTTCTAGGGGTTGGGCCCGCTACCGGCTGAACCCGGCGTGCCGGCTGGCATTCCGTGGAAATACCCTATACATTGCAAACACCAACTTGCACGAAGTGATGCACGTCAACCTGTATAGCGAATTCACCGCAGCCCTGAATGCCGACAACCCGTACAACCGAATTCAATCCCGACTGCAGATCCTGCCCCAGGTTAGTCAGCTTTCTCGACCAGACCGGGAAAAAATACCCTCAATATCATTCACGGCCGGTTGCACCTTTCGGTGACCAGGAGGCACGCTTGCTGATCGTCGGGCTCGCACCCGGTATGCACGGCGCCAATGCCACGGGACGGCCGTTTACCGGCGACTATGCCGGTATTCTGCTGTATGAGACGCTGTATGAATTCGGCCTCAGCAACAAGCCGGTATCGGCCTCAGCAAGCGACGGTCTCGAGTTGACGAACTGCCGCATCACCAATGCAGTCAAATGCCTGCCACCGCAGAACAAGCCACAACTCGCCGAGATCAAACAATGCAATGACTACCTGCGCAGGGAACTGGACCTGCTCCCGGATCAGTCCGTGATTATCGCCCTCGGAAAAATCGCTCATGACGCCGTTCTGCGTGCCAATGCACTACGACTGGCTAGCTATCCCTTCGGGCATGCAAACATACACCGGATTAGCGATGCCAGGGTGCTGGTTGATTCCTATCACTGCAGTCGTTACAACACCCAGACACGCCGCCTGACTCAGGAGATGTTCCGAGAAATATTTCGTATTGCCTGCGATTACCTCGGGCAGCATACCTGACAGGCTGAAACCCGGCCCGGCAAGATATGCAGGAAGAAAACGCTCCGTTCGATGCCCGTGATGTGCTGAACACACTGACATCACACCCCGGTGTTTACCGCATGCTGGACGGCAGCGGCAAGGTGCTCTATGTCGGCAAGGCACGCAACCTGAAGAAACGTGTGACCAGCTATTTCAGGCGCACAGGACTAAGCTCAAAAACCCGTGCCCTGGTCGAGCAGATCTCGGACATCGAGGTTACGGTCACCCATACCGAGAGTGAGGCCCTGCTGCTCGAGAACAACCTCATAAAGAAGTTCAAACCTCGTTACAATATCCTGCTGCGTGACGACAAGAGCTATCCCTATATCTACCTGTCATCCGATCAGGAATTCCCGCGTCTGGGATTTCACCGGGGAGCCAGGCATCGCAAGGGACGCTATTTCGGTCCATATCCCAGTTCAGGAGCCGTACGCGACAGCCTGCATTTGTTGCAGAAACTGTTCAAGGTTCGCCAATGCGAGGACAGTTTCTTCAGGAACCGCAACCGGCCCTGCCTGCAGTACCAGATCAAGCGTTGCACGGCACCCTGTGTAGGCTATGTATCAACCGAAGATTATGCCACGGACGTCGACAACACGATCATGTTTCTCGAGGGCAAGAGCAGTGTCATTATCGATACGCTGGTCACACGTATGGAAGCCGCCTCCACCGGACAGGACTACGAACAGGCCGCGGAATACCGTGACCAGATTGCCAGCCTGCGCCGCGTCCAGGAGAGGCAATACGTCAGCAACGAAAAGGGTGATCTCGATATCATCGCATGCACCACCCATCGGGGCAGTGCCTGCGTACAGGTATTCTTTATCCGTAGCGGCCGGAATCTGGGTAGCACAGTCTTCTTCCCGAAGATCCCGACCGACGCCTGCGAGGCCGATATCCTGGCGGCATTCATCACCCAGTACTACATCGGCAAGAATATCCCGTCTGAACTCCTGCTCAGCCACGCGCCCGATGATATGGACCTGATACAAGTGGTGCTCGCTGAACAGGCCGGCCACAAGGTCAAACTGAGTGCCAGCGTCCGCGGTGAACGGGCGCGCTGGCTAAAACTGGCCATCAATAATGCCGACCAGGCATTGATCTCCCACCTCAATACGCGCAAGGGGTACACAGGACGTCTGGTGGAACTGCAACAGGCGCTTGGGCTTGAGGAACTTCCTGGGCGCATGGAGTGTTTTGATATCAGCCATACGCATGGTGAGTCGACTGTTGCCTCCTGTGTTGTATTCGGCCAGGAGGGCGCACTAAAATCGGATTATCGCCGGTTCAACATCGAGGGGATTCAACCCGGCGATGATTACGGCGCCATGGAACAGGCCCTGACCCGTCGCTACACCCGACTTATGAAAGGTGAAGGGAGACTACCCGATCTGTTGTTCATCGACGGTGGCAAGGGTCAGGTTGGGGCGGCCGCAAGGGTCATTAAAGAACTGCAGGTCTCCGGCGTGCAGATAATCGGCATTGCCAAGGGGCCCGGGAGGAAACCCGGTCTGGAAACACTGTACAGTCCCGGCCGGCGACAACCACTTGTCCTGCCGGCCAACTCGCCGGTATTGCATTTGATTCAACAGATTCGGGATGAAGCACATCGTTTTGCAATTACCGGCCACAGGCAACGTCGTGCAAAGTCCCGCAAATCTTCAGCCCTTGAGCAGATACCCGGCATTGGTCCGCGACGTCGCCAACAGCTGCTCAGACAATTTGGAGGATTGAGGGAAGTCGCACGCGCAGGCGTAGAAGACCTGTCGATGGTAAAGGGAATAAGCCCTGCGCTTGCTCAGCAGATTTACGATGCCTTTCACAATGACCCGGCCTGACCAATAATAATGCACTGGAATATCCCTAATACACTCACACTGCTGCGGATCGTATTGATACCGGTCTTCGTACTGGTGTTTTACTCACCGTTTGATTGGTCGAACTTCGCCAGTGCCGCAATCTTCGGTCTTGCTGCCCTGACAGACTGGCTTGACGGCTATCTCGCACGCCGACTGAAACAGCTCTCCGTCTTCGGTGCATTCCTCGACCCGGTAGCCGACAAGCTCATGGTGGCAGTTGCGCTGGTACTGCTGGTAGAGGCCAATCCAACCTTTATCTTCACCATCCCTGCGGCCATTATCATCGGACGCGAGATTGCCATTTCGGCGCTGCGTGAATGGATGTCCGAGATCGGCGAACGCACCAAGGTGGCCGTATCTGTTATCGGCAAGGTTAAGACCACAGCACAGATGATCGCGATCCTGATGCTGCTGTACGATACACCACTGGGTCCCTTGCCAACCCACGCTGTGGGCCTGGTCCTGATGTACGTCGCTGCCACGCTGACCATCTGGTCGATGTTTGTCTACCTGAGAGCTGCCTGGCCAATTATCAGCGGCAAACCCGCGAACGACCGGGCAGCAGATGCTTGACAGATAAGCACCCGTCGATAGAATAGTTATTTACCCAAGCGGGAATAGCTCAGTTGGTAGAGCACAACCTTGCCAAGGTTGGGGTCGCCAGTTCGAATCTGGTTTCCCGCTCCAAATTCACAGCGACGGAACCCCGGGAGCCAGCCGGGTTTTTTTGACGTCGGCGCAAGACACCTTCTTAATGGCTGAGTGGCAGAGTGGTTATGCAGCGGCCTGCAAAGCCGTGGACGCCGGTTCGATTCCGACCTCAGCCTCCATTTCACCGCCTATTGGATGCATAGGCATAACTATCAATAGCTTACGATAGTTTTCTCTGTTTCATTCTGAATATCCTTGCGGGTACTGAAACGTATCCGGTGCAGTGCTGCAATGCCTGGCCATCGGGATACTGGAGATCTGTACCCGGCTTTCCCGCCCACCACGTTAAATTGTCCTGATAATCGGTCGCTAACCGTTCGACAGACCGATAAAAATCACGGGAACCACTGCGTACGGGTGAATTGCTGAAATGACTTCCGACAATGAAACTGTATCCGCTACCACGCGTCTTCTCAGATCCAGGGTCAGCAAGCATGCCATCATCGGCCTGTTGATCTCAGTGGGTTGTATCCTGCTAGCCACCAGCCTGGCCGGCTTTTTCGAATCGGGCAGCATAAACCTCGACAGTATGGTCTATGCGCAAAAGACCAACTTCGCCCTGTGGGTCCTGGACCTGATGCCCTTCCTGTTCATCATGTGGGGCCAGTATGCCAGTTCGGTCATGGCAAGCCAGGCCAGTGTGGTCATCATGGACCAGACCAGTGATCTGCGTGCGCATGCCGATGCCGTCGAGTACAAGGCCAACTACGAGGCCACGCATGATTTGCTCACGGGACTTCCGAACCGGGTACTGGTATTCGACCGGATGTTACAGGCCCACAGCACGGCGCGACGGGACGACAAGCCATTCGCCATACTGATAATGGACCTGGACCATTTCAAGGAAATCAACGATACCCTGGGGCACTACAACGGCGACCGCCTGCTCAAGCAGGTTGCGGCACGACTCAAGGACACTGTACGGGACATCGATACCGTGGGCCGTCTGGGAGGTGATGAATTCGCCGTGCTGCTTCCCACCATCAGTTCATCTGAAGACGCCGAAGAGGTCGCACAAAAACTGCTCAAGGCCCTGGAGCCACGGTTCGTGATTCAGGGCGTTAACCTCGATGTAACCGCAAGCATCGGGATTGCCGTCTACCCACAGCACGGTGATGATGTGGACACACTGATGCAGCGCGCCGATGTCGCCATGTATACCACCAAAAATGCACGCACAGGTTACGGGCTATATTGCCCGTCACATGATGACAACAGCAAACGCCGTCTGACCCTGGCGGGCGAATTGCGTCAGTCCATAGAGAATGGCGGTCTGGTACTGTATTACCAGCCCAAGGTGAATCTCCGGACGGGACAGATAACAGGCGCCGAGGCGCTGGTACGCTGGCAGCATCCCGAGCACGGCACGATGTTTCCGGACGAGTTTATCCCGCTGGCGGAACGCACCGGTCTGATCCGGCCGTTAACCTTGTGGGTGATCGAGCAGGGCCTGAAGGACTGTGCCTACTGGAATGCACAGGGACTGAATGCCGGTGTGTCACTGAATATCTCCGCGCGTGAGCTCATCGATCCAATGATCCCGGAGAGTTTCGAGAAATTACTGAAAAGACATGACGTGGATCCTGAACTGGTTGTACTGGAGATTACCGAGTCGGCGATCATGGCGGACCCGCAACGGGCACTGGACATATTGAACCGCCTCAATGCAATGGGGATAAAGGTATCGGTCGATGATTTCGGCACCGGCTATTCATCGCTTGCCTATCTCAAGCAATTGCCGGTGAGCGAGATCAAGATCGACAAGTCCTTTGTCATGGAGATGCTCCAGGATGAGAATGATGCAGTCATCGTGCGCGCGACCATTGATCTGGCGCACAACCTCGGCATGTCGGTGGTGGCAGAAGGCGTCCAAGACCGGGCCACCCGTGACCAACTGGGGAGACTGGGCTGCGATGTGGTGCAGGGACAGTTCAGCGGTATGCCGATGAAGTGCGATGAACTGATCGAGCGCAGCGCTCTGGATCCGGAACAGCCCAGCATTGTCTCCGCCAAGGGCTGATCCGCGCGGCAAAGTCCTGCAGCACCCGGCGGGCAGTTTCAAGCCCGGCCTGCATTGACTTCTCCTGTTTCCCACAAACCTTAATAACAATTACAATGAATCCGGTTCACCCTGCCCGGGTGGCGAAATTGGTAGACGCAAGGGACTTGAAAACATTGAGCACCCAGGCTGGAAACACCTGGCGTGAATGGAGTCAAATTCGGGGAACCCTCAGCACCTCAGGGTGGTGGCAATCCCGAGCTAAGCCCGGGGAAGATTTCCGGGAAAGTGTAGAGACTTGACGGCTCCTGCCTGTGTCACGTTTATTCGTGATATGGCAAAGAGAAAGTCCAGACCACAAATGCACGCGCTGCGTGCAGCAACGAAAGTTGTAGCGGGTAAGAAAATCCCTCGGTGGCAACACCATGCCGGTTCGATTCCGGCCCCGGGCACCATCAATAATTCCGCCAGTCATATTTTCCAGGGTATCAGTCATACGTCCACGGCCTCGATGCAATGTGCATCGTTGTTGGCCGGGCTGTTTACGCCCTTGCTGACCGGGTAGGCGATCATTTCATCGGCCGGGTAGGGGCGCAGTAGATGCTTGAGTGCATCCGCTTGCCGGAGTTCAGGGTCCAGCCACTGATCATAATCCGGCGGGTCGATAATCACCGGCATGCGGTCATGCACCGGTCGCACGCGGGCATTGGCCTCGGTGACGATGATGCTGCAGGACTCAACCACCTCGTCCTTGCCTTCCCAGTGTTCCCACAGTCCGGCAAAGGCGAACACATCACCCTGTTTCATGCGGATGTACCAGGGCTGCTTGCCTGTACCGGTCTGCTGCCACTCATAGAAGCCATCGGCGGGGATCAGGCAGCGCCGGCGCCGGAATGCCACCCGGTAGGCCGGCTTGTCGGCCACGGTCTCGGCGCGGGCATTGATCATGCGGTAGCCGACCCGGGTCTCTTTTGCCCAAGAGGGGATCAGACCCCAGCGCAGCAGCACCATTTCACGGTTACGGTCGGCGGCCCGCACGGCGGAGACCATCTGGGACGGCGCGACGTTGTAACTCGCCGCGGTGTCCGGTACCGTGCCGACCCCGAAATGTTCGCGCAGCACTTCCGGTGGTGTGTGCAATGTGAAGCGTCCGCACATAATGGTATTGACGTCTATCCGCTCATTATCCGCGGCCAGCGCTCGTGCACGGCATCCGCCAGCTCCGGCTCGACCGTGACCACGTAGATCCGCCGTTCGTGCCGGCTGCGTGCCACCAGTCCCTGGATCCACTGGCCCCGGGTCAAATCATACCAGTGGCTGTGGCCCTCGAAGTCCTTTTCCATAAAGCTCTTCACCGGCAGTTTGACCGGCACCGGGAACCAGCGGTCCCAGCGGCCACTGTAGATCGCGTCCAGCCGTGCCCAGCCGCCCAGCGGCAGTTCGCCTGCCTGGTCATGACGCCGGCCCCACGCCAGCAGTTCCGTCCCGCCGTTGCGGGTCCGGACCGGCAGCATGGCCTTGGGGTTGGGGAAATACACCCGGACATCCTGGCCCTGCGCGGAATAGTAGACACCACCGCACATCAGCGTCGTGCACCCGCTGCATCCATCCCCCTCACCCTAACCCTCTCCCCCGAGGGGAGAGGGGACTGTGTATAAGGCATCCCACCACCTCACTTGTTCCCCACAGGGAGCAAGGACTTGTGAGTGATACCCTGACATCTCACTGTTTCTTCTCCCTCTCCCTTGCAGGGAGAGGGCAGGGGTGAGGGTGATCAAGATATTCGGCGATGAGGGTCAGTACAGCATCAGTATGTTCGAGTACCTCGTTGTTCCAGAAGCGCAGCACACGGTAACCCTGCCGTTTCAGCACCCCGGCCCTGATCGTATCTGCTTCCTGTTGCGCCGCATGCTGTCCGCCATCCAGCTCGATGATCAATCCTTTATCCGGACAGCAGAAATCAACGATGTAATCACCGACCGGATGCTGGCGACGGAACTTTTGGCCTCTTAACCGACGCGCACGCAAGCGGGACCACAGGAGACGCTCGACGTCGGTCTGGTAACACCTGAGACGCCGCGCATGTTTTACATGTGTTGGATGTCCTGTACTCATCCCCCTCACCCTAACCCTCTCCCCAGCGGGGAGAAGGGACTTGATGGTGATATTCCAGCCTCACTGTTTTTTTCTCCCTCTCTCTTGCAGGATGCCTGGACTTGTGGGCGATACTCCGATGCCTCACTGTTGTTCTCTCTCTCCCTTGCAGGGACCTCGGTGCCTTTGAAGGTAGAGGGCGGAATGAGGGTGATTCATGATTGCACTCAACACGACCGCTTCCTCAAATCGTCTGGCGGTGGCCGTAGGGTTTCCAGGCCGGGGCAATCACGTTGGGCATGCTGGAGCGTCCGAGCAGGCGCGCGGGGGCCAGGGCAAACTCGCCGTAGCGCCGGTTGATTTCGTCCATCACGGCATTGACCTCGCGCTGTTCCTCGTCCAGGACATCGAACAGTTCCAGCTGGTTGCCGCCGGGCACCGGGTCCAGCGCCGTCACCTGCACCTGATGCACCCCCTGGCCGGTCCAGATCTCATCCATGACGCGGCGGCACAGTGCCATAATCTCGCGGCCGTCGTCGGCGGGCAGGGCACAGCGCAGCTTGCCGCCGACCCAGCCCCCGGCCGTGCGCAGGCCGATAAAGAAGGTCGCCGCCTGTAATCCGTGGCGCCGCAGGCGCGTGCCGACCTTTTCGCTCATGTGCAACAGGTAGGTGAGCAGCAGCTCGCGGTCGCGGGTAGCGGGCGGTACCACCTTGCCGTGACCGATGGATTTGGGCGCCGGGACCTCGCACTGCAGTTTCTCGGGGTCCCGCCCCTGGCACATGTACCAGATGCGCCGCCCGGGATTGCCGAAGCGCCGCGCCAGCACGCTGATGGGCAGGTGCCTGACCTCGCCGCAGGTGCGTACGCCGTGCTGCGCCAGGAAGCCACCGATGCCCTCGGCGATGCCGCACAGCTCCGTCACCGGTACCTCGCGCAGGCGGGCCGCCGCCTCCCAGGGCGGGATCACCGTCAGGCCATCCGGCTTGTGCAGCTTGGCGGCGAACTTGGCCGTGGTCTTGTCGCCGCTGACCCCCGCCGAGCACAGCACCCCGGAGGCCTCGAACACCTTGCGCTTCGCCAGCCGGGCCATGCGCAGGGGCGTACCCAGCAGGCGCTGGCAATGGGTGACATCCAGAAAGGCCTCATCCACGGAAAACACCTCGATATCGGGCGTCACGTCCTGCAGCCCCTCCATGATGGCGGCGGAGGTAGCGGCGTAACGCTCCGGTCGTGCCGGACACTGGATCAGTTCCGGACACAGCGCACGCGCCTTTTTCAGACGCATGCCGGTCTTGATACCATAGGCCCTGGCCTCGTAGGAGCAGGTGATGATGCAGGTGCCCTGGCGTCCGTTGGTGATCGCCAGCGGGCGTCCGCGCCATTCGGGACGGTCGCGTTGCTCGATGGACGCGAAAAAGGCGTTCATGTCGACCAGGATGATGGCCCGGGGCCAGACCACGGGACAGTGGCCGGTACCTTCCGGATCGTCAGGACTGAAGCAATGGCTGGCAGACGGCATGCACAATGTCCATGGCAAGGGGTTGCTGGTAACAGGCCGGGCAGGGCCCCCGACTACTGTAATTATATACAGTATTTCCGGGAATGCGCCAGCCGGGGATGATGGGCATGACCGCCGGGTTAGAAAAAGTCTAAAAAAGTTGATCAATATCAAGACGGCAGCCACATAAATCCAGCGATACTTTGATTATTCGGGACTGCGCGCAGTCCCGGAATGAGGTATTGCTGGTGTGCGGGTAGCGGGCATGTGAGCGAGGACTGCTGATTTCAGGGTTGCTTTAACGGCAAGCCTGCAGGCGGCTGCCTGCAGCAGAGAGGTGCCGGAATTACTTGAAGGCGGGACACGATGGCTACGGCAGAGTTGAACAGGGCAACCCCCAAACCGGTGGTGAGCGAGCGCCTCAGGCGCCTGCTTGAGCTGGTTTTTCTGCTATTTGCGCTGCTGGTTGTCAACTCGGTCTACCTGGCCGCCATCACCTACCTGGAACACTCGAGCGGCGAGATCCACCAGGACTATTTCTACCTGCTGATGTTCCTGCTGCACCTGGCGATGGGACTGCTGCTCACCGTACCGGTGATTCTGTTCGGACTCACGCACATGCACCGCGCCTGGCGGCGCCCCAACCGCTATGCGGTGCGCGCCGGGATTGCACTGTTCAGCATCGCCCTGGTACTGCTGTTCACCGGGCTGATGCTGACCCGCTTCGATTTCTTCGAGATCAACGACCCGCTGGTGCGCCGCGTTGCCTACTGGGTGCATATCGTGAGCCCCCTTGCCGTCGCCTGGCTGTTTGTCCTGCACCGCCTCGCTGGCCGGCCGATTCGCTGGCAGCGGGGCCTGCGCTGGTCGCTTGCCGCGGCCGGCTTTGCGGCCGTGATGCTGGTACTGCATATCAGTACCCGAACCACCGATGCACCGGAACAGGCTGTGCAATTCCTGCCCTCACTGGCGGTGCTCGCCGGCAGCGACAGCCTGCCGGCCAGCCACCTGATGACGGATGATGAATGCGCGGAATGTCACGGTGAAATCGCCCGCCAGCACGAGCACAGTGTGCACCGCTTCAGCTCCTTTAATAATCCGGTCTACAAGTTCAGCGTCGAGGAAACCCGCAAGGTCGTCATGCAACGCGACGGCACGGTGCAGGCCTCGCGTTTCTGTGCCGCCTGCCACGACCCGGTCCCCCTGTTCGATGGGCGCTTTGACGATCCGCAATATGACACCGACAACGACCCGACGGGGCAGGCCGGGATCACCTGCATGACGTGTCACGCCATCACCCGGCTGGACGGCACCTATGGTAACGGGAACTACACCATCGTGGACCCGCCACGCTATCCGTTCGCCTTCAGCAAATCAGGGCTGTTCAAGGGCATCAATCATCAGCTGATCAAGGCCAAGCCGGCCTTTCACAGCATGACGCTGTTGAAGCCGTTTCATCGGACGGCAGCCTTCTGTTCGACCTGCCACAAGGCGCACATTCCCGAGGAGGTCAATCATTACCGCTGGCTGCGCGGGCAGAACCACTACGACAGCTTCCTGTTCAGCGGCGTGTCCGGACACCGGGTCGACAGCTTCTATTATCCGCCACAGGCGGCCTCGCGCTGCAGTGACTGCCACATGCAGCTGACGCCTTCCGACGACCCGGCGGCCCGTGATTTCGACGGCAGCGGCCAGCGCAGCACGCACAATCACCAGTTCCCGGCAGCCAATACCGGTATCGCCCACCTGCTGGACCTGCCGGACTGGGTCATGGAGGCCCACCAGGATCGTCTGCGTGACGTGACGCGCCTCGACATCTTCGGCATCAAGGAAGGCGGCCGGATCGACGGCAAGCTGCACGCCCCGCTGCGTCCAGAACTGCCCGTCCTCCGGCCGGGACAGCGCTATCTGCTCGAACTGGTCGTGCGCACTACCGGTGTCGGTCATCACCTGACCCAGGGAACGGCGGATTCCAACGAGCTCTGGATCGACGTCAGCGCGACGACCAATGGCAGGGAAATCGGCCGCAGCGGCGAACTCGACGCGGACGGCAGCGTCGACCCCTGGTCCTATTTCGTGAATTCCTATGTCCTGGACCGGGAGGGTAACCGCATCGACCGGCGCAACGCCCAGGATATCTTTGTGGCACTCTACAACCACCAGATCCCGCCGGGTGCGGCTTCCGTTGTGCATTACCTGCTGGAGGTGCCTGTCGATGCGGATGGCCCCATCGAGATCGAGGCCAGGCTGAACTACCGCAAGTTCGACACCACCTACCTGCGCCACCTGCAGGGCGAAGCCTTTACCTACAACGACCTGCCCATCACCACCATGGCAACAGACAGGATCACGCTGCCGGTGCAGCCGCAGTCGGGAGAACTGCCCGAACAGACGTCGGCGATCCCCGTGATCGAGCGCTGGAACGATTACGGTATCGGGCTGCTGCGCGAGGGCAGCTCGGTCTCTGGCAGCGGCAAGGGTGAACTGCGCCAAGCGGAAAACGCCTTCCAGCAGGTCGAAGCACTGGGTGACGGTACTGGCCCGCTCAACCTGGCGCGGGTCTATTTCAGGGAAGGGCGGCTGGAGGAGGCTTCACGTGCCCTGATGCGCGCCACCATCAGCAATGCACCGGCACCCCCCTGGACCATTGCCTGGTTCAGCGCACTGATCGATCGCGAAAACGGCTATCTGAACGAGGCCATGCAGACGCTTGAGAACATCATCGAGACCCGTTTCGAGGATGCCCGCAAGCGTGGCTTCGACTTCTCCCGGGATGTCCGGGTACTGAACGAACTGGGACGCATCCTGTACGAACGTTCCCGGCAATTACGCGGTGCGGCGAACGAGGCACAACGCCGCGAGGTGCTCGACCTGGCGCGCGACTGGTTCAACCGAACACTGGAAATCGAACCCGAGAACCTGAGTGCACACCACAACCTGGCACTGGTCTATACCGCGCTCGGCCATGAGGGGCAGGCTGAACGGCACCGTGCATTGCATGAGAAATACCGTCCGGATGACAATGCAGTGGAACAGGCCGTAGCCCTGCACCGCAGCCGCAACCCGGCCGCGGACAAGGCCGCCGCGGATATTGCCATCTATGTACTCAACAAGCAGGGCAGGACAACGGCATCGCGATGAAACAGGATAATTCACCAAGACAGGACTACAAGAGCGAGGCCATCATCCGCAGGGCATTTTACCGTTCCCTGGGTGTTATTGTGGTGGTGGCCCTTGGTGGTGCGTTCCTGTGGTACCTGTCACGCGAGGACTCGAAACCGGAACCGGTCGAGGAGGCAATAGTCTCCGGCCCCGTTATCGAAACCGCGACCCCGGTGCACAGTCCGCCCACTGTGATCTTCACCGAGATCACCGAGGAGGCGGGAATCGACTTCCTGCATGTCAACGGTAGCCAGGGTGAAAAGCTCATGCCCGAGGCCATGGGCAGCGGGGCGGCCTTCCTCGACTATGATAACGACGCCGATCAGGACCTGTTGCTGGTCAATGCGACCTGGTGGTCGGCACGGCCAGAACAACCGGCACCGACCCTGGCGCTCTACCGGAATGACGGCCACGGTCATTTCAGTAACGTAACTGAAGAGAGCGGGCTGGCCATCACCACCTACGGGATGGGGATTGCGGTCGGCGACTATGACACTGACGGCTGGACGGACGTGTATATCACGGCCCTGGGCGAGAACATCCTGCTCAGGAACACTGGCGGGCGGTTCGTGGATGTTACCGCTACGGCAGGGGTCGCGGGACTGGAGAGCGACTGGAGCACCGCCGCGACATTCCTTGATTACGACAACGACCATGACCTGGACCTGTTTGTCGGCAACTACGTGTTGTGGTCGCGCGAGATCGACCTGGAGATCGATTTTCAGCTCACCGGGCTGGGCCGGGCCGTTGGCGCCCCCAACCACTTCACCGGGACCAACAACCGCCTCTACCGCAATGAGGGCAACGGCCTGTTCACCGATATCTCGCATGCCGCCGGCATCATCGTGAACGACCCGGTAAGTGGCCTGCCGCAAGGCAAGGGCCTGGCGGTCGCGCCGGTAGACTATGACCGTGACGGCTGGCTCGATCTGTTTGTGGCCAACGACACGGTCAGAAATTTCCTCTTCCACAACCTGGGCAACGGCCGCTTCGAGGAGATCGGCGCGCTGGAAGGGATCGCCTTCGACCGTAACGGCAAGGCCACCGGGGCCATGGGTATCGATGCGGCCTACTTCCGCAACACCGACGACCTGGGCATCGGCATCGGCAACTTCGCCAACGAAATGAGTTCCCTGTTCGTTACCGCCGACGGCCAGGCCCCGTTTGCCGACGAGGCCATCCTCGAGGGCTTCGGCCCGGCCTCGCGCCTGGCGCTGACCTTCGGGCTGTTCTTTTTCGATTACGACCTCGACGGCCGGCTCGACCTGTTCCAGGCAAACGGCCACCTGGAGAGCGAGATCAACATCGTGCAACCCAGCCAGAGCTATGCCCAGCCCGCCCAGTTGTTCTGGAACTGCGGCGACGACTGCCGCAACCGCTTTATCCATGTCAGTGAAACCGGGGACCTGGCCACACCCCTGGTCGGTCGCGGTGCCGCCTATGCCGACATCGACAACGATGGCGACCTGGATATCGTGATTACCCAGAGCGGCCGGCGCGCCCGGATGTTCCGCAATGACCAGCAGCTGGGTAACCACTGGTTGCGGGTGGCCTTCGCGGACGGCCCGGGCACGGGCGTGATCGGCGCCCGGGTAGAACTGACCGCCGGCGGCATCACCCAGCGCCGCCATGTCATGCCCACGCGCAGCTACCTCTCCCAGGTCGAATTGCCGCTGACCTTCGGGCTGGGCCGCACTGCGCAGGTGGACAAACTAACCATCACCTGGCCGGATGGCCGGATTCAGGATATTCCGGTCGAAGGGACCGACCGCGTCATCACCGTAAGGGTGCACTAAGGTGTCAGGAACCATTTTTAGAACAGCTGCACAACATAACGCCCATAGCAGGAATGAAAAATGGTTCCTGACACCTTTTTTCCTGATCCTGTGCCTGCTGGCATGGGCGCCGCTTGATGCAGATGACAGCGTTGCAGCCCCACCTGCGGACTGGAACACACGGGGTTTACAGGCCATACCACTGCCAAAAACAGACAACCTGGATGAAGAAACCCGCGCGCGTCTGGAGGAGGCCCGCGCACAGGTCAATGCTGCCTTCCAGGAACAGGCCACCGCGCGCGAGCTCGCCGCCGCCTACGGTGAACTGGGCGCCCTCTATCAGGTCTATGCATTGCACCGTTCAGCGGAACAGTGCTATGCGAATGCCATTGCCCTGGATCCCGACAATTTCCGCTGGACCTATTACGCCGCCTATCATGCTGCGTCGACCGGGCGAATGCCGCTTGCCGTGCAGCGCTACCGGCAGGCGCGCACACTGAAACCCGCCTACAAGGCACTGGTCGTGCGGCTTGCGGATGCCTTGCTCGACCTGAACGAGCTCGACAGTGCCCGCGCGGCTTATGATGAGGTCATTAATGAGACCGGGCTGGAGGCCGCCGCCCGCTATGGGCTGGGGCAGATTGCCCTGTTGCAGCGCGACTATGAAACGGCCATTGCGCATTTCACTCGCGCACTCGAACTGGACCCCGCTGCGACCCGTATTCATTATGTACTGGCCCAGGCCCTGCGTGCCGTGCAGCGCAATACCGAGGCCAGAACACAGCTGGCGTTACGCGGCGACGGTCTACCCGCTATCAGGGATCCCCAGATCGAAAGTCTCAAGGCCATGAAGAGTGGCGCCCACATCCACTTCACCCGTGCCATGAAGGCCATCAAGCAGCATGATCATGACGCGGCCCGGGAACACTTTGCACTCGGCCTGAGAGAGGCACCGGACAATGCCAGCGCGCTGGTCAGCTATGCACGCGCCCTTTATCTGACAGGGAAAGTAACCGAATCGCGAAGCACCCTGGAGCGCGCCATCACCCTGCAGCCGGACAGTACACTGGGGCTGTTCCTGCTCGGGATACTGGCAGAGGAGGGGGGTGACACCGCTCGAGCGCTGGACTATTACCAGCAGGTACTGGCGCATGAACCGGCGCATGCCGGGGCGCATTATTACCTTGCCAATCATTATTTCCGCGCAGGCGACTATGGCAAAGCGGCCAGTCACTATGAACAGGCCCTTGAGGTCGATGCGCGCTACTCGGCGGCCTATATCCCACATCTCGGCGCACTGCTCAATGCCGGCGCCTCCGACAGCACGCTGTTGAAGACCCTCAAGGACGCGATGCAGTATTTTCCCGAGCAGCCGATCTTTCGCAGCCTGCTGGCTCGCCTGCTGGCAGCCAACAGCGACCCGCGGTTAAACGATCCGCAAGAGGCGCTGCGTCTGGCAGAGCAACTGGTCAAGGAACAACGAATCCCGCCGCACCTGGAGGTGCTGGCACTCGCCAATGCGGCCAATGGCCGGTTCGAACAGGCGGCTGCCATCCTGGATGAGGTCCTGATACAGATTGTCTGGTCGATGCCCGGTGAGTCGGCCCGGCTGGGGGAAGACCAGTTGGCCTATCAGTCAGGCAAGCTGCCTGCCGCCGATGCACGTCAAGGCTGGCCCAAGATCCAGCCGCCGGTCTTCGATGCCCAGGGGCCGTTTCGCAACTACCCGGCCGCAAAACCGTATTAGCCTGCCACTTAATTCCTTCCCCCTGCTGACAAAGCGCCAGGTTATCCTGTTACGCAATCGTCATAGCAGCCTGCCCGTAGGAGCGCCTCGCGGCGCGATATAACAAGCATCGAATCGCGCCTGCACCCGATTAAGCGCTGGGCATAAACAAGGCGCTCCTACGGTTTCCTTGTCAATTATCAGGACGCCCTGTAGGCGGCACATGGAGCAGTTACCGAGGATGAGGGGATATAAAAAAGGCGCACCCGAGGGCGCGCCTTTTCCCTGCAGGAATGCAGTTTACTTGGCCGTGCTGGTCGCCGGTGCGGCTGGCGCTGCATAGCCGCCATAGGCAGGATAGCCGCCATAGCCGTAGCCGGGATACCCGCCCCAGCCACCGTAGCCGGGATAACCACCACCCCAGCCACCGTAACCGGGATAGCCACCATAGCCGTAACCGGGATAACCACCATAGCCGTAACCGGGATAACCACCGTAACCCCAGGGGCCGCCGCCCCAGGGACCACCGTAGTAATCGTTACCGCCCCACCAGGCACTCGCCGTGCTGGCGCCCAGTGCGGCTGCGCCGGCCACGATAATGGCAGCAACAAGCTTCGTAATTTTCTTCATTACGCCTTACCTCCGTTATTGTTGATTACCTGATTACCGCTGCCTGCCAGTTAGTAGCCGGCAAAGGTAACCAAAAGTATAGACAAAATAATGTCGCTTCTCCTAGCCCCAAAGGTGAGAGTGATACGGCCTGTTCAATGATTATTTGATCCAGATCAAACCAGTGACCGGGCCCTGGAGGGGCGCCGGGGGCCGCATGCCGGGGTAGGGAGGGGCATTCCAAATTTCAGATATTACTGAATAAATATTATTTATCTTATTGTTTTTATTAATTATTAATTCATGATAGATAAAGCCATGAGGCCCGGCGCCGATATACCCAGGGTAGTTATCAGCCACGGAGACACGGGCCATGGTCAGGGTTCTACGAGGGTTTCAAGGTACACGCCGGCTGGGGCTTGCCCTGGGCCTCTGCGCCATGCTGGCGGCCTGCAGCACGACCCCGCCAGCACGGCAGAAATCATCCACCGGCGATGTACAAACGGCGCCGGTCCATCCTCCGGTCGTTAGCCTGGCAAACAGCCTGCTGGGCGTTCCGTATCACTATGGTGGTTCCAGCCCGCGCGGCTTCGATTGCAGTGGCCTGGTGTATTACGTCTATCACCGGGCCGGCATGCCGGTACCCCGTACAACGACGGCACAGCGCCGACATGCCACACCCGTCGCCCTGACACACATTCAGCCCGGGGACCTGCTGTTTTTCAAACATGGCTATCGCCGGGTATCCCACGTCGGCATCTATGCCGGTCGCGGACAATTCATACATGCCCCCTCGAGCGGGAAACGCGTGTCCTACGCCAGTCTCGATAATCCCTACTGGCAACAACGCCTGGTCGCCGCGGGACGCTATTAACAGTCATCCAACGCCGGCACCCTGTTTACATATCAGGCATGCGCTCGTTATAGTGATGCGCGCATGTTCACCGCCCGATCAACCACCGCCATCCTGATAGTCACGATCCTGATGACCAGTCCCATCCAGGCCGGAGATGCCAGGCAGTTAGCCGCCTGTCCGCAAAAACCGAACTGCATCTCCAGCCAGGCGGATGACGGGCAACATGCCGTTGCACCTTTTTCCTTTACAGGCAGCGCGCAAACGGCCTGGGAACAACTCAGGTCAGCCATCCAGTCAGAAAAGCGCACAAGCATCGTGGAAGAGGGTGCGAATTACCTGCACGCCGAGGCACGCAGCCGGATATTCGGCTTTGTCGATGATGTGGAATTCCTGCTGGTCCCGGAAGAGCAGCTCATTCATGTACGTTCGGCCTCGCGCTCGGGATACAGCGACTTCGGCGTAAACCGGCGACGCGTCGAACGTATACGCCGCGCGATTAATGGGCAATAAGGGGAAGGGCAGTGCCGGATGAGGGTGTCATCAAGTTTGATCTGGACTTCAGCAACGCAACACTCATCCCCTCGAAAATACTGCGCGAGCTCAACGCCTGGCGGAGGATACTCTGGCAACTCGCGCTGATCGGACAGGACCCGCAACGCTACGGCGGTTATGGTTTCGGCAATGTCAGCCAGCGGCTGGCACCATTCGATGCCGAGCCGGGGCGACGTGCCTTCATCATCAGCGGCACCCAGACCGGTGGCCTGGCAACCCTGGACGCATCCGCTTACTGCACCGTCACGCAACATGATCCGCGCCGCAACCGGGTCGTCGCCGAAGGGCCAGTCAGGCCTTCATCGGAATCGCTGACACATGCCATGATCTATGCCCTGGATGCCGGTATCCGGGTGATCCTGCATGTCCATTCACCGGTGATCTGGCAGCATGCCGAAACCCTGCAGCTACCGCTTACAGACCCGGCTGTTGAATACGGCACACCGGCCATGGCACAGGAGGCAGAGCGCCTGTTCAGGGAAACGGCTGTCAGTGACAAGGGCATTTTTTCCATGGGCGGGCACGAAGACGGTGTCGTGGCCTTCGGAGCAACAGCAGAAGAGGCCGGCACCCGCCTGTTAAGCACGCTAGCCGCAGGCTATACACTTATCTGAACCGAACCTGTCGGGAGGAATCCAATGTCCAGGATCAGCATCAGCTGCGCTAACAACGGCCCACTCGTGGTCAAGGGCCTGACCCGGCTGATTGACAGCGAGGGCAGGCCGTTGCCGACCAAACCG
Source organism: uncultured Ectothiorhodospiraceae bacterium (assembly GCA_947259415.1). GTDB lineage: Bacteria > Pseudomonadota > Gammaproteobacteria > UBA9214 > UBA9214 > CAMYJZ01. Next base: position 50,264 of record CAMYMI010000011.1, read on the forward strand.
GCAATGGGACTGTGCCGATGCGGCGCCTCCAGGAACAAGCCGTTCTGTGACGGCAGTCATAAAGGATCGGGCTTCGATGATGCCAGGTCACCGCAACGCACAAAGGACAGGTGCCGGGATTACGTCGGCCAGCGCATCAGCATTCACAACAACGTGCTGTTGTGTTCGCATGCCGAGCACTGTGTCAAACGCCTCGGCAACGTGTTCAACGAACACAACACGCCGTGGATCGATCCCGACGGCGACAGCGTGGACAATATCCGCGCACTTATCGACAGCTGTCCGTCGGGTGCGTTGAGTTACAGCGTCGATGGCGAACCGCAACACATCCCGGAACGTCAGCCAACGATCGAAATCGAACAGCACGGTCCGTACCGCGTCAGCGGTGGCATTGAGCTTGCCAATGCCGACTGGGGTGAAGGCGCTTCACGCGAGCATTACACCCTGTGTCGCTGCGGCGCCTCGAAAAACAAGCCGTTCTGCGACGGCAGCCACGTCCATAGCGGTTTCAGGGATGAAAACGAGCCGATCTAGGAACCGGGCACAGGCCCTGGCAGGGAGACACCTCTGTACAGACACGTATCATATTTAACATAATATACATTACACGAACTAATATACCGGGCAGGCGATATATCATTATGATGCCCTCAAGCCCGGAAACCCTATCAACAGACAAGCATTCCTTGTGAAACAGATACTGCACCCAGCGGCCTTGATAGCGCTTGTCGCAACAGCGGCACAGGCAGACACCTTCGTGCTGCCACCCGCCGATGTCGATGTGGTCGGCCAGGTGCAGCACATCACGGCACACCGCGATGAAACCCTGCTGGACCTGGCGCGCGACTTTGACCTGGGTCAACAGGAGATCCTGCTGGCCAATCCGCAAGTGGACCGCTGGCTACCCAAAGAAAATTCGGTGGTGGTCCTGCCGCGCCGCTTCATCATCCCCAAGGCCGAACGCCGCGGCCTGATCCTCAATCTGCCGGAGATGCGCCTGTATCACTTCCCCGACCCGAAGCTGACCGAATCACCGGTGATGGTCACCCATCCGGTGAGCGTCGGTCGCATGGACTGGGAGACCCCGCTGGGCATCACCAGGATTGTCAGCAAACAAAAGGACCCCGCCTGGCGCCCTCCCCAGTCGCTCAAGGAAGAGGCCCTGGCCGACGGCGAGGTCTTGCCCGATGTGGTGCCAGCCGGACCGGACAATCCGCTGGGACGCTATGCCATGCGCCTGGGACTACCCGGTTACCTGATTCACAGCACCAACAAGCCCTACGGCGTGGGGATGCGGGTCACCCATGGTTGCGTACGCATGTATCCCGAGGACATCGAGAAGCTGTTCGACAAGATCCCCACCGGTACCCCGGTGCAGATCGTCAACCAGCCGGTCAAGGTGGGCTGGCTGGCCGGCGCCCTGTTTCTGGAGATACATCCGGTCATGGATGAAGACCGGGAAAAGTACAGCGACTTCATGCAAATGGTCCTCAATGTGATTGCCGATGCCATCGCCGAATCAGGAACAGACCACCAGGTCGCGCTCAATGGCCGTGCCATTCGCACGGCAATCGGGGAACAGCACGGCATGCCGGTGTTGATCTCGCGCTAGCGTATGCAAAAAACAAGGCCCCCGCAGGGGCCTTGTGATCAGAAACGTCTCGGGATAGGCAAATAGCGAGCCTGTTATTTGTACATCGCCTTCTTGAACATGCGATCGATCTTGCTATCGGTTTCCTTCGACAGGCTCATGGCCTGGTTGGCGGTATTCGTCGCCGTCCCCGCCATAGCCTTGGCATCGGCTGCGTCACGGGATGCAGCCGCGGCCTCCGCCCTGGCCGCTGCAGCATCCGCACTGGCCTGGTCGATCTGGCTCTTCAGGCTGGCAAGCTCGCCGGTCGAGGCACAGCCACTGATACCGGTATAGAGTACGGCTACCGTTGCCAGGGCCAGCAGGCGCCGTGTTTGAGTCATCTTGATTTCCATCATTTTCCTCCTTCGTGGGTGATCCATTGGCTGAAATTGCACGCCGCAATGCTACCTGATCAGGCAACCGGCAGGAAACAGTAAACAGGGGACATTCTGCTTTTTATTGCACCCGGGAACTACAGGTGGGTGAAAAAAGTGAAAAAAGCAAAATGTCCCCGTTTATCCCTAGCGTATTTCGACGGGCGTACCGATGCGCACCCAGCGCTGCAGGCGATCGATCTGCGCATTGGTGAGGGCGACGCAGCCATTGGTCCAGTTGAACTGTTCATGGATCTCCGGGTCACCTGCCCCGATGCCGTGAATGCCGATATAACCACCCAGCACGGTATTCTGCGGCGGGGTCTTGCCGGTCCGGGAGGCCTGCCGGATCGCACGCCATTGCTCTTCACTGATGGCACCTTCCTCCAGGGCGCGGGTGGCCGCCTCGAGATCGGGGAAATCGAGTCCCATAAACAGGTGATAGCGGGTGTCCGTGGTGATGCGCCGGATGGTGAACTGACCCAGCGGAGTCTGGTTGTCTCCCCGGCGCTTGAACCAGGTCGTGCCATAACGACCGATGGCGATATCCTCGAAGCGGTCCACCTCCCTGCCCTCCTGCAGCACGCTCAGGGTCCGGCTGTCGGTATCCACCAGCAGCCGGACTTCGTCTTCAGCCAGCGCAGTGGCTGCCGGCAGCCAGAGCAACTGGGCGACAACTGCAAGAAACCAGGCCGGCTGCCTGAGTCGAATGATTCCCATGATGTGCGTACGAGGTCCGCGTAGTGATATAACTGACCTGTCATTATATAGCCTGCAGTTCTGAACCGATATGCAGCCACTCAACCCGGGGTATACGCGTCATGTTCGAGTCCGAATTCTGTCTTGATCAGTCGATCATCCACCTCAACCATGCCGCCGTCTCCCCGTGGCCCCGCTGCACGGTAAAGGCCGTCAAGTCATTTGCCGATGAGAATGCCTCGCTGGGATCCCGGCACTACCCGGACTGGGTAAAGACCGAGCAGGATCTGAAGGAACAGCTACGGCAGCTGATCAATGCACAGTCTTGCGACGAAATCGCGCTATTGAAAAACACCTCTGAGGCTCTGTCCACGGTCGCCTACGGCCTGTCCTGGGCGCGCGGCGACAATGTCGTGATCACCAGCCAGGAATTCCCCTCCAACCGGATCGTGTGGGAGTCGCTGGTGAAGTACGGCGTTGCAACCCGTCCTGCCGACCTGGGCCTGGACGATTCGCCCGAGGCGGCCATACTGGCCTGCATCGACAACAACACCCGCCTGGTCGCGGTCAGCTCGGTGCAGTACGGGACAGGCCTGCGACTCGACCTGGAACGGATCGGCGTCCACTGTCACGAACGTGGCATCCTGTTCTGCGTTGATGCCATCCAGAGTCTCGGGGCAATCGAGGTTGACGTACAGGCCTGCCATGCGGACTTCGTCATGGCGGATGCACACAAATGGATGCTGGGACCGGAAGGCATTGCCCTGTTCTATTGCCGCAGCGAGGCGATGGAGCGGCTGGACCTGAAGCAATATGGCTGGCATATGGTCGAGGATCCGGGTAACTACGATCGCCGTGACTGGGAGATCGCTGCCAGCGCCCGGCGCTTCGAGTGCGGCAGCCCCAACATGACCGGCGTGCATGCACTGCATGCCAGCCTGTCGCTGCTTCACGGGGTTGGCATGTCCACGATCGAGAAACTGGTGATGGAAAACAGCACCTACCTGATCGAGCGGCTTGATCAGCTCGGTGACTATCGGTTGATTACTCCCAGAGAGGCTGCGCGGCACGCTGGCATCGTCAGCTTTGCGCCCCTGAATGACACGCCGGAGGCACTCTACGCGCGCCTGGTTGAATGCAACGTGCTGTGTGCCGTACGTGCCGGCGGCGTGCGTTTCTCACCGCATTTCTACACCCCCCGGGAGAAACTGGACCAGGCCCTGGAACTGCTGGCAGGCTAGCTGCAGCCGTAGGTTGCGTTCAACGCACCGAAGATACTGACAAAGCAATCTTTAAACTGATTGATTGTTTTCCAGGAGATTGCTTCGCTACGCTCGCAATGACGTGATCTGTCAATTAACCAGTGTTTCCCTAAAAATAGAATCTGAGTACCCGGTCAAGCCAGTGGAAACTTGGATAGGGTATTTATGTCCAATCTGTTACTGTCTTAATAACTTGTCCGCTTGCACGCAGCGGCTGCAGCTGATATCTAAACCTGGTAGAGGACTGCTGACATATGATCACCTTGATCGAGATACTTGTTGTGCTGACCGTCATCGGATTCCTGATGGCGCGTCAGGCACCGCGCCATCTCTGGGTCGGCCTGTTGGCTGCCTTTCTGGTCTTCTGGAGCGTGTTTCATGCCACCTCCGCCTGGGCACTGGTTGCCTGGCTGGTCTTTATCCCGGTGGCCGCCCTGTTGATGCTGCCCGCGCTGCGGCTGCGCCTGGTCAGCAGCCCCCTGCTGTCGCTGTTCGCGAAGCTCATGCCGGCCATGTCGGACACCGAGCGCGAGGCCCTGGAGGCCGGCAGCGTATGGTGGGAGGCGGAGGTCTTCAGCGGGCAACCCGACTGGCACCACCTGCTCGGCTTCCCTGCCCCGCAACTCTCCGTGGAAGAGCAGGCCTTTATCGACGGGCCGGTGCAAGAACTCTGCGCCATGATCAACGACTGGGAGATCACCGAGGAGCTGCGTGACCTCAACGAGGAGACCTGGGACTACCTGAAACGCCAGGGCTTCTTCGGCATGATCATTCCGAAGCAGTACGGCGGCCTGGAGTTCTCGGCCAACGCCCACTCCGTGGTGGTGATGAAAATCGCCAGTGTCAGCATCTCCGCCGGGGTAACCGTTATGGTGCCGAACTCCCTGGGACCGGCCGAGCTGCTACTCACCTACGGAACCGATGAACAGAAGAACCATTACCTGCCCCGCCTTGCCAACGGCACGGAGATACCGTGTTTCGCCCTCACCGGACCGGAGGCCGGCAGTGACGCCGCCTCCATGCCCGATAACGGCGTCGTCTGCCGCCAGGCGTTCAACGGCGAGGCAGATGTCCTCGGCATCCGCCTGAACTGGGAGAAGCGCTACATCACCCTGGGACCGGTGGCGACGCTGCTGGGACTCGCCTTCCACCTGTACGACCCCGACCACCTGCTGGGAGAACAGGAGGACATCGGCATTACCCTGGCGCTGATCCCGACGTCGACCCCCGGTGTCGAGATCGGCAAGCGCCATTTCCCCATGAGCCAGTCGTTCATGAACGGGCCGAACAGTGGCCGGGATGTATTCATCCCCATGGACTGGGTCATCGGCGAACAGGAATTTGTCGGCCAGGGCTGGCGCATGCTGATGAACTGCCTGTCCGTCGGCCGCGCCATCTCCCTGCCCGCCCTGAGCACGGCCTCCGGCCAGAAGATGAGCCGTGCGGTTGGCGCCTACGCCGCCGTGAGAAAACAGTTCAAGGTGCCTATCGGCAAGTTCGAGGGCATCAGCGAGGTGCTGGCCCGCATTGCCGGCAATGCCTATACCATGAACGCGGCGCGCGGCTTCACCACCGCCGCCATCGATTCCGGCGAAGACCCCTCCGTGGCCTCGGCGATTGTGAAGTACCAGCTGACGGAACGCATGCGCCTGGTCGTCAACGACGCCATGGATATACTCGGCGGACGCGGCATCAGCATGGGCCCGAAAAACTTCGTGGCGCGCGGATACCAGGCCCTGCCGATCGGCATCACCGTCGAGGGCGCCAACATCCTCACCCGCAACCTCATCATCTTCGGCCAGGGGGCAATCCGCTGCCACCCCTTCCTGTTCAAGGAAATTGAGGCGACCGCCAACAAGGATGTCACTGCCTTCGATGACGCCCTGTTCGGACACGGCAGCCTCGCCATGAGCAATATCGCACGTTGCCTGTTCCACGGCATGAGCCATGGCCGCCTGCTGTCATCACCGCAGCACGGCCGGCGCGGTCACTATTACCGCCAGTTCACACGCATGAGCCTCGCCTTTGCCGTCACCACCGAGATGACGCTGTTGTCACTGGGTGGCGGACTGAAACGCAAGGAATCGATCTCGGGGCGTCTCGGTGACGTCCTGAGCTACCTCTACCTGGGCAGCGCAGTACTCAAGCATCACTATGACAACGGTTCCCCGGAGGACGAATTGCCACTGCTGGAATGGGCCTGCGATGACCTGCTCTACAATATCCAGGTGCGCCTCAACGAGGTATTGAACAACTTCCCCAACCGTTTCATTGCCGTACTGACACGCGCCCTGACCTTCCCGGCCGGCAAGCCCTACCGGCGTCCGGGTGATGCGCTCAGCCACCGGGTAGCGGACCTTATCCTGAGCCCGTCCCCGCTGCGTGACCGTCTGACTGAAGGTGTGTATATTCCAACTGACAAAAATGCGCCACTGGCACAGCTCGATGACGCCCTGATAAAGAATGCGGAGGCCGAAACCGCGCTGGGGAAACTGCGCCAGGCCATGCGTTCCGGCAAGCTGCCGAAGGGTGACCCGGAGGATTTCATCGAGGCCGGGCAGACAGCCGGTATTATCACGGAACATGAAGCGGCCGGAATCCATGCCGCCATCGCGGCACGCACGGAGGTCATCCAGGTTGATGACTTCGAACCGGGATACCTGGTCAGGGAGCATTGACAATGGGGGCACAACAAGCCGGATGGGGTGGCCGACCGGTCCTGGTAGTCGACGGCAGCCGGACACCCTTCCTCAAGGTTCGTGGCAAGCCCAGCGCCTTTGCCGCGAGCGATCTCGCTGTCGCCGCCGCGCGTCCCCTGCTGGCCCGCCAGCCCTTCTCTGCTACCGACCTGGACGAGGTCATTCTCGGTTGCGTCATGCCGGGTCCCGACGAGGCCAATATCGGCCGGGTCGCCGCGCTGCGGCTGGGTTGCGGCGAACGCGTACCGGCCTGGACGGTGCAGCGCAACTGCGCCTCCGGCCTGCAGTCCATCGACTGCGCCGCCCAGAACATCGCCAGCGGCCGTTCCGGACTGGTGCTGGCCGGCGGCGTCGAGTCCATGAGCCATGCACCGGTACTCTACAACCACGCCATGGTCAACTGGCTGGCCGCCCTCTCCCGGGCACGCAGTCCCGGCGCGAAACTCAGGGCCATTGCCGGCCTGCGCCCTGGTCACCTAAAGCCGGTCATCGCCCTGCTGCGCGGCCTGACCGACCCGGTCGTGGGACTCTCCATGGGGCAGACGGCCGAGATTCTCGCCCACCGTTTCGGGATCACCCGGGAACAGATGGACGCCTTCGCACTGCGCAGCCACCAGCGCCTGGATGCCGGGCACCGGGCCGGCCACCTCGATGAGATCGAGGTACTTTATGACAGTCGCGGCAATTTCTACGATCACGACGACGGACTGCGTGCCGACAGCAGCATGGAACAGCTGGCAAAACTCAGGCCCGTGTTCGACCGCCCGGACGGCAACGTGACCGCCGGCAACAGCGCCCAGGTCACCGACGGCGCGGCCTGGGTGCTCCTGGCCTCGGAAGACACGGTGGCGCGTTACGAGCTGCCGGTAATCGGCCGGCTCATCGACAGCCAGTGGGCCGGACTGGACCCTGCACAGATGGGACTGGGGCCGACCTATGCCATGGCGCCGCTGCTGATGCGTCAGGGCTTCGACAGCACGGACATCGATTTCTGGGAAATCAACGAGGCCTTTGCCGCCCAGGTACTCGCCTGTCTCGCCGCCTGGCAGGATGCCGGTTTCTGTCAGACGGAACTCGGACGCGACACCCCGTTCACACCCATCGACGAGTCCCGCCTGAATGTGGACGGCGGTGGCGTCAGCATCGGTCACCCAGTCGGTGCCAGCGGTGCGCGCATCGTGCTGCACCTGCTGCACGTACTGGAACGCGAGCAGGCACACCGCGGCGTGGCCAGCCTGTGTATCGGCGGCGGCCAGGGCGGTGCGCTGCTGGTTGAAAGGACCACGGGGTAGCAGTGATGACCGATACCGACAACCATTTCCGGGCAGAGACCGACAGCGACAACATCGTCTGGCTGCACTTCGACAGGGCCGGCAGCGGCACCAACACCTTCAGTACCGAGGCGCTGCATGAACTCGACCGACAGCTTCAATCGATCGCTACCCAGTGTCCCCGCGGCCTGGTCATCCTGTCCGACAAGCCCAACGGTTTTATCGCCGGCGCCGACATCGAGTCGTTTACCCGCATTGAAACAGAACAGCAGGCACTCGACTTTCTCCGGCTCGGTCAGTCGGTATTCAACCGGCTGGCGGCCTACACCCTGCCGACTGTCGCCCTGATCCACGGCTTCTGCATGGGCGGCGGCACCGAACTGGCACTGGCCTGCCGTTACCGGGTGACGCGCGATGATCCCGCCACCCGCCTGGCACTGCCGGAGGTGCGCCTCGGCATCCATCCCGGCTGGGGCGGCAGTGCACGCCTGACGCCACTGGTCGGCGGCCTCAAGGCCATGGACCTGATGCTGACCGGCCGCAGCCTGGCCGGACGCCAGGCAAAACGCATCGGCCTGGTCGACAGCGTAGTCCCGGAACGCCACCTGCGCGCAGCAGCGCGCCGGCTGATACTTGAGGCGCCCGCGCCGGCCCGGCCCGGCTGGCTCGACCGGCTCAGCAACAGCTTCATCGCCCGCCCGTTGCTGGCCACGGTGATGCGCCGGCAGGTGGCCAAACGCGCCCCGCAGGAACATTACCCCGCCCCCTACGCACTGATTGATATCTGGCGCCAACACGCCAACGACACCGGTGCCATGCTCGAGGCCGAGGCACAGTCCGTTGCCCGCCTGATCAACGACCCGACCGCACGCAACCTGGTTCACGTCTTTTTCCTGCAGGAACAACTCAAGGGACTGGGACGCGACAGCGACTACCGCCCGGAACATGTCCACGTGGTGGGCGCCGGCACCATGGGCGGTGATATCGCCTCCTGGTGCGCCCTGCGCGGCTTCCGGGTCACGCTGCAGGACCAGTCCCCGGAGCGCATTGCTCCGGCCATGCAACGCGCCCATGCCCTGTTCAGGCGCAAGCTGAAACAGCCCCGCGAGATAACCGCCGCCATGGACCGCCTGCTGCCCGATCACAAGGGCCTTGGCGTGGCCCGCGCCGATATCATCATCGAGGCCATTTTCGAGGATGCCGACGTCAAGCGCGGCCTGTACCGGGAACTCGAGCCGCGCATGAAGACAAACGCTATCCTGGCAACCAACACCTCCAGTATCCCGCTGGAAGAACTCACCGAGGCCCTGGCCCGGCCCGGACAGCTGGTGGGGCTGCACTTTTTCAACCCGGTGGCCAAGATGCAGCTGGTGGAGGTGGTCAACGGCCGCTCGACGGCAGCTGAGACCTCGGACCGGGCCCTGGCCTTCACCCGCCAGATCGACCGCCTGCCCCTGCCCGTGACCAGTACCCCCGGCTTCCTGGTCAACCGCATCCTGATGCCCTACCTCATGGAGGCGGTAATCCTGGAATCCGAAGGCGTGGCGGCAGGCCTCATCGACCAGGCGGCAACCGACTTCGGCATGCCGATGGGTCCGGTCGAACTGGCCGACAGCGTCGGCCTGGATATCTGCCTGCACGTGGCCGAGGTACTG
>CAMYMI010000012.1 GCA_947259415.1 uncultured Ectothiorhodospiraceae bacterium
TGAGCATTTTGGTCAACACTCAACCTAGGTCTCTAGGTGGGAGGAGTCCATACATTGGGTCGGTAGTGATCATCCGACCAATTAGCTCAGGTATTTCCCAGGCTACTTCTGATTACGGCCAGAAATTGCCGTTCGAATAAATAAAAACGGCGGCCAACGAATTAACGAAGGCCACCGTTGTTGAATCTGTAGCAGTTATTTAAGCTTAGACTCGGCTAATCTGTTCGGTTTTTCCGCTTGCTCCGGTTGTTGTGTCTTCAGCCAATCTTGATACAACTCCATGTTAGCGTAAGTACTGTTCGGGAAACTTGACCCTGAACCCTCAGCTACAATGCAGTCTTCCAATAGCTGTACCGGCATTGTATCAGGGCAATCTGCCATCAGCACATTGCTCATTCCTGTCATACATACAAATAAACAAATCCGTGTGTACGTCTTCATAGATTAACACTCCGTGTTTACCATCTGTGGTTTGCTAAGTTCTCATCACGAACTAGCGCATTCAAATGCGTTTGCTTTCGAGGATAATCAGTCCAGCCGGTATGGAGCCTCCTTTACAAGTTTTAGAAATATCTGGCTTTGAATACTGCAAACACTGTGCCATAGCTCGTAATTTTGTAAGTTGCTGTATCTAGGGAAAACTTAAAAGATGTTGAAGCATAGCGAGGCAAACATCAGTACTTGTTTGGTGCAGCAGACCAAAATATGCACATTCATGAAACAATAATTGATGCCATGTGTTACGCGAATATCATTGGAATTCGATAACCCCTATTATCTTTCGCAGATAAAGTGTTGCTAGTAGTCGCGCTAATAAAAAATAATTAGTAGTTCTTCTGAATGACTGGATAGGGTCGAAAATGATCATCTGAGTAAAACACTCAGGTATTACTCCCCTGGACTTCCGGGTACGGCCAGAATCGGACCTTTAATGCCAAATGAAAACGGCGACCCGAGAGTACATGTAAGGAGAGACATAACCTAATGCTGATATAGGTGCCCACAAAAATACGGCAAAGGCCACCCGAGTGGATGGCAATAAGGATGAATTTAACGATTTGCGGAAATCCTTAAAAATCATCTTTGGCCCATTAGTTTTCGTTCATAACAATTAAGCTCACAGTGTTAATGAAACACCGCGGAATTGGCTGATCAATAGAGTAACAGTTGCGGTGTCTTTACGAGACCTGTATATGGTGGCAGTTCAGCGTTGTAACAAGGAAATAATGAAAATTATACCGATTAATGTAACCAGACTTGGCTTGGTCTTGCTGGGGATTACGGGTTTGTGGGGATGCGGGGATTCTTCTGGCATATAATTACGTTGCAATGCTCTTGTAGGAAAGTTTCAAATATGACGATCCATAAAGTTCAACATCAAGAATTGCAGAAGTTCGTTATTAACCTACTTCGTAATCAAGGAGTTTCAGGAGAAGAGGCGGAAATTATAGCCAGGCATCTGGTGTGGAATGACATGGTCGGGCGCTACAACCACGGCACCAGTCGGCTACCGGCTTATCTGAAACGTTTGGAGCAAGGCCTGATCAGCTCACCTTGCAACCCGCAATTTGAAGTAAAATCCAATGCAGTTACTGTTATTCATGGCAATGATGGATTTGGCCAATATCTGGGTCATATTGGCATGACCAAGGCAATTGAAGCTGCTGATGCGCATGGTATCGGACTTGTGGGAGTTAACAACAGCAATCATTTCGGTACGGGTGCTTACTATGTCGACCTGGCGGCCCAGCAATTCAAGATTGGCATTGCCCTGAGTAATTCGTTTCCCCGTGTTGCTCCCCAGGGTGGCCTTTCTGCTGTTCTGGGCACAAACCCTTTTGCCTTCGGAGTCCCCACTGGAGAAGGAAAGCCCGTACTGATCGATTTCTCAACAAGCTCAATGTCTGGATCGGCAGTTAGAAAAGCCGCTGAAGAAAGCAGCGAATTTCCAAAAGGGACGTGTATCGATGCAGAAGGAAACGATATAGTCGACCCTTTTCAGGCCTCTCAGGGTATCTTGTTACCTTTCGGCGGTGCAAAAGGTTTTTGTATGGGGTTGATGGTAGAGATTCTGTGTGGCGTCCTTACAGGCGCGGCTATCTCTCATGAAATTGCATCGTTATATAAGGATTTCACCCGACCGTCCAACGTCGGTCATCTGTTTATTGCAATAGACATCGCATCGATGATACCGATGAACGACTTTTATAGCAGGATGCAAATGCTCATAGATTTTATTAAAGCGGCAATAAAGCGTCCTGATGTTGCCGAAATATTAATTCCCGGTGAAATGAGATGGCAAAGATTTGCAAAGCAGGAGGCAGAAGGTGTCATGCTGGAGAAAGGTACGGTAGTAATATTGTCCGATCTTGCAAGGACTTCGGATTTACCAACGCCATGGTAGTCTGACTGGACCGGCGGTTATGTCTGGTATGGGCCAGTAGTGACGTGGATATAACATGCCGGGTTTTAACATTATTTGAGAGGTGATATGTGGCTAAAAAACCTAAATCATGTGAAATCTATCCAGGACCGGGGTTCAGGATTCAACAAAACATCTTTCGTCCAGCACCTGATGTAATCGAACGGTTCAGATCCTTTGCGACACCTGACATCTCTGACTTGATGAACCGTCTTTACACTATGGATAATGAGATCAAAAACTTGACTAGTGACCAGAGGATCGTCGGTCCCGCCTGCACGGTCAAAGTGTTTCCTGGTGATAACCTTATGGTGCATAAAGCATTGGACACTGCTCAGCCCGGCGATGTCATAGTTGTCGATGCTGGCGGGTCGAGGATGAACGGAATTATTGGGGATCTTATCGCATGTAAGGCAAATCATCGCGGGATAGCAGCTTTCATTATAGACGGCCTAATCAGGGATCTTAACGGAATCAAGGAAGTCGGGATGCCAGTCTACGCAAGAGGCGTTACCCCGATCGGTCCATTGCATCGCGGCCCTGGGGAGATCAATTTCTCGATCAGTTGCGGTGGTATTGTTGTTAACGCTGGGGACATAATCTGTGGTGATGAGAATGGAATAACAGTAGTCAGACAAGAATTTGCTGAAGATTTGCTGGATCGGCTTGTCAGACAACGAGCCGCAATGGAAAAATATATACATGATGTGCAGCGGGGCATATTCTCTAATGAATGGGTCAACCGCCTATTGGTCGATAAAGATTGTCATATTGATGATTATTAGTAAATATACTGCGGCACAGGAGTTGCTCGTCCCGCCCGGTAATTTAACCGGAAAAAACTATCTGAAACCATTAGTAGGAAAACACGCAAAGCTCCTGGAATGACATGGCTTATCAAGTCAGATAACTGCTTAAAATTACATAATGTTACTGAATTTATTCTATTGAAATTATACATTAATCAACATGACATCATCGGTTATAACCCAGCACATTCACCCGACGAACCCTTATATTAAGTTTACTTCGAAGGATATCGAACAATCAATTACTGATCGGTTTGAACAACAAGTCCTTTGCTACCCTGACAGCCTTGCTCTTAAAGACAAGACTCAAACTTTTACCTATCGGGAACTGAATCAGTTCGCTAATTGCGTCGCGCGTTCCATCCTCGTGAAAAGTCCCTGTGGCAATAGTCCCGTTGCTCTTCTGATGGAATCCAGAGCCATGATGGTTATTGCTATTCTCGGCGTGCTGAAGGCCGGAAAAATATGGTTATCCCTGAATGCATTTAACCCACCTGCCAGAAATACATATATTTTAAAGGATTCTCAGGCGTCAGTGTTGATAACGGATAACCAATGTTTCCAGTTGGCCGAAACCCTTACCGGAGATTCGGTGAAAATACTAAATATAGACATTTTCGACCCGCCAGCATCCGATGATAATGTTGGCCTAGCTATAACACCGGACAGCCTCGCCTGCATCCTATACACATCAGGTTCGACAGGTGAACCTAAAGGCGTGGTGCATAACCACCGCTTTATTCTGCATTCCATAAAGGGGCATACAAACGCGCTACACATTTGCGCAACTGATCGGCTGACACTTTTATCTCCCCTGAGTCATATAGCCGCCGTGACTGCAATCTTCCGAGCACTATTGAATGGCGCTTCCATTTTTCCTTATGCTCTCCAGGATGAAGGAATGACCAATCTTGCACATTGGCTTATCCATGAAAAGATTACTCTGTATCACTCGGTTCCGACGGTCTTTCGTCTTTTTATCAATACGCTGACCGGAACTGAAATATTTGCCAATCTGCGCCTGATCCATCTCGGAGGTGAACCAGTCACCAGTCTTGATCTGCAGTTATATAAAAAGCATTTTTTACCCGGTTGCCTTTTGTTGAATAATCTGGGAGCTACAGAAGTGGGTGCTTATCGACAATTCTTTATGGATCATAACAGCAAAATCAGGGAGACCCTGGTTCCGGCCGGCTTCCCAACCGAAGATAAAGAAGTTTTATTGCTTGATGAATCCGGCGGAGAGGTCGGTGAAAATTGCGTTGGTGAAATTACTGTAATTAGTTGCTTCATGGCCCAATCTTATTGGAGGAAATCTCTGCTGACCAAGGAAGCTTTTCAGTATGATGCTGTTGATAGTACCAAGAGGATGTACAAAACGGGGGATCTTGGTCGTATTACCCGAGACGGTTGTTTAGTACATATTGGGCGAATAGATCGGCAAGTAAAGATTAGAGGTTTCAGGGTTGAAATAGCGGAGATTGAAGTTACGTTGCGCACATTCGATAAAATTAAGGAGGCTGCTATAACAGTAGAAAAGGATCAGTACGGTAGCGAACGGCTACTTGCTTATGTTGCTCCTGATAACGTTCAGCATCTCACACACCTCGAGATCCGCCAGTTTTTAGTTGGAAGACTTCCTGGCTATATGATTCCGGAACTCTATGTATTACTTCCGTCCTTACCTCTGACAGTAAGCGGCAAGATAGATCTACTGGCTCTGCCCTTAGCGAAACAAGTGGGGCATGATCATGATTCATGCGGCTCACCACCACGTACGCCCTTAGAAGAGGAAATTAAAAATATTTGGACCGACATATTGAATCGTGATTCCTTTGGCATCACAGATAACTTTTTCGAGTTGGGGGGCCAATCCATAACGGCAATGAAATTCATATCACGGATAAATGCAAAGCTGCATGTAGAGTTACCGGTTCGTGTCGTCTTTGAGTGCCCGACAATAGCCAGTCTGGCGGCATTTATTGAAAATGAGTATAAAGGCAGTCATATGAATTAATCTAAAAGCCGATGATCTTCCAGCAGAAGATAGGATTGAAATGATCTAATTAATCCGTACATCAGTACAGGTGATGAAATTCATCATAAATACCTGGAGGTATAGTAATGACAAGAAGGCATTTTTCACCGAACTTCCGCTTTGGGTCGGAAGTGATCATCCGACTGAAACACTCAGGTATTACTCCCCTGGACTTCCAATATCAGGATTAAAGCCGACGCAGTATAGATTTATCGAAAAAGCGACTCGACTTTATGAGCAAGAGGCGGGGAAGCCCAAAGACTTCCCCTTACTTGGGTTGTATGTAACACGATGGTTACGATTGATGTCAACGAGGTTACGGTCCGGTGTCACACAGCCCGGCTTCTAACTGCTTTTGGCGTAGTATCGCTAAGCAGGCGTTCCTTTCAACAAGCGTTACCTCTGGATTGATATAGGGATCGTTGTCGACTGGGTCTCTGAGTATGCAGTGCGGCGCACTCCCCCAACTTTCGTTATTACTGCCAGCGATATAAGCGAGAGTCCCGCCACCTATATCGCATCCTAAACTCGTTGAGGCGGCATTCTCGAAGCAGCCGACATCTTGTTCGCGATCACTGCATGTTTGGACTAACAGGTCGATATCGGACGCATTGAAGCAAGGGCATCCGTCGAGTGTGGTTATATCGATGCCAGTGATCTCTAGAAAATTCCTGGCGATTTTTTCACAGGCCTTACTCTGCCCATCGGCAGGTTCCTGCTGACAATGGACGGCGTCATAGTAGGCCGTACACAACCCGTATGCCGCGCCGATTTGACCATCACATACCTCCGCCTGCAACATAGGTGCAGCGAAACATAAAGAAGTAATAATGGCCAGTAATGAAATTCTTGATTTCATGATGTCACCTCCATATGAAAAAACTTCACACACACTATGTGTATGTTTTATAGTTTGAATGTTGGCCAATAAGGTAGAAAGAAACAGGAATAGAATTAATTTATTGATAGGAACTATTATTTCATCTTGATCATAATCCGGCTTTTATCGTCTTCATTGAAATCTTCAATGGGTCGTCTCCCGCCTGTTACCCGCAGCTTATAATAAGAATTGGCTAAACGACCGGAATGGGTGGCGGGTTCAACCGGTGAGCGCAACACTTTATCTTTTCACAAAAAGATGGAGTGTGTGCAATGGCTTATCGAAAACGGATCTACTACACGGCGGCCCAGCGCTGGCAACAGGGCGAGACCCTGCATTCGATTGCCCGGTCATTTGATCGCTATCATACGTCGGTTCGGGGCGTTATCGCTGCGACAGGCGGGATAAGGCCACCTGAACACCGCCGTTCACATCTTGCGCTGACACTGGCAGAACGCGAAGAGATCTCCCGCGGTATTGCCCGGGATCACTCATTACGGGCGATCGCCGCCCGGCTGGGGCGTGCGCCTTCCACGATCAGCCGCGAAGTGCACCGCAACGGTGGCCTGCAGCGTTACCGGGCCAGTCAGGCAGATCAAGCGGCGTGGGACCGGGCGCGGCGACCCAAGCCGTGTAAACTGCTTGTTCATCGCGCGTTAGCCCGCCTGGTGGCAAAGCAGCTCAGACGCTACTGGTCGCCCGAGCAGATTGCCGGCTGGTTAAAGTGCACCTATCCGTATGACGAGAACCGACAGGTGTCACACGAGAGCATCTACAAAAGCCTGTTCATCCAGGCGCGGGGTGCCTTGAAAAAAGAGCTGCTTCAGCAGCTTCGAAGCAAGCGCGCGATCAGGCACTCAAGGCATACCAACCAGAAAGGGGATGGCAAGGGACAGATCACGAACACCGTGTCCATCCGTGAGCGACCGGCAGCTGTAGAGGATCGGGCGGTGCCCGGTCACTGGGAAGGCGATCTGATCTTCGGCACACACAACAGCCAGATCGCCACGCTCGTCGAACGACATACCCGCTACGTGATGCTGGCCAAGGTCAACAGCAAGGACACGGAAACGGTGATCAACGCCCTGATCAAGCAAGCCCACAAGCTACCCAGAGAACTGTACAAGTCGCTGACCTGGGACCGGGGCAAGGAGATGGCGGATCATCAGCGCTTCACCCTGGCCACCGATATCAAGGTTTACTTCTGTGATCCACAGAGCCCTTGGCAGCGCGGCTCCAATGAGAACACCAATGGTCTGCTGCGACAGTATTTTCCCAAAGGCACGGACTTGTCGGTACACTCTCAGGCCAAGCTCAATGCGGTGGCGCGTCAGCTCAACGAGCGACCGCGGAAGACGCTGGGCTTTCAAACACCGGCAGAACGTTTTAACGCGTGTGTTGCGTCGATCGGTTGAGCTGGCAGCCAGAAGCAGACATACAGGAATAAGGATATTCGCCAGTGTAGCTATGCGCTATTCGCCTTGAATTACTTGTCATTCATCTTCTTCTTGAGAAGGGTGAATTTACGAATCGGGATATAACCAGAGTGAGAATGTGCTGGCAAGCTCACTGGATAGCTGGCTTGGTCTGTGTCTGAGAAGATGGCCTCGACTGAGTTGTGCAGTAGCCATTGCTCAGCTTGATCGATTAGCGCAGAGCCTATGCCATGTCGTCTATGTGCTGGGGCCACATACCAGCCTTCGATATATCCGTATGTGTGATTCTGAGCATGGCGGAGTGAGACTTCAATAAAACCAATGTATTGACCAGAGACTGTGGTGGCCAGCAAGCAATTGTCTGTTGGTGAAGACAGAATGTCTTGGGCTTCGGACTCTAGTTGGTCTGGATCACCACCCCAGAGTGCATGTCTCATGTTGACCCAGTGATTAAGATCTACTGCTGTCGCTTCCTTATAGTGCATGGTGTTCGGCGTGTTGTAGAGATCGGACAAAGTCAGACACGCCAGCTTCTTTTTTGAACTCTTTGCATACAAATGATTCTAAACAATGATCCAACTTGGCTGATTCAGAGATTCCTTTAAACACAACCGTTTGGATATGATTTAAATGATGAAAAAAGCTGTATTGTTTACTGGCTTGATCCTGGTATCTTATTCTGTACATTCTGGCTGGCTGGATGATATTACAACGATTGTAGGTGGGCACATCAGTGATCTGCAATCCCGTTTTACGGATGACCAACTTATTGATGGTAAAATTATTGCACGTGCCAAATTTCGTGAGAATGACCGAGGTCAAGACACCCTACACCACGGCTCTGGCTCAGTGTTGGTCGTCGACACGCCCGAAGGACGTTTCATTCAACTAGCACCAGACTTTTCTTCAACCCCAGGTCCAGACTATCACGTGTATGTGTCACAGGACACCAACGTTGATCATGAAGACCGTTTCGTGAAAGCCAAACAAATTGAATTGGGCCGGTTAATCAAAGGCTCTGGCGCAAGCTATTACAAGATACCTGACAGCACTGATTTTCAATCAGTAACCATATGGTGCAAGGCATTTAATGAGTTCATCATGAGCGCGGACTTTAAGCCTCAGGGTTCCTCTGGATAATACAGGCCGAATTTGTAAGTTCCTTAATGTCTGCAACGTGTCGTAGGCATACGCCCCCTTGAAATGCCTAAATATTTCTCCTTCAGGGTCTCAGAACGGCCAATAGCGGAAGATTCAAGGAGCCCACAACGCGGGTTGCAGCCACTGTGGGGGAACGGTGAGTCTTCCAGTGCAGGGCGCCATAGTGTCGTCCAGGTATTGTGACTGCCATGCGCCACTCCACTCAGCTGGCAAGCGGAATGGCGGCTTGATAAGAGTTTCCGGCACAAACCCTAGGCGACCGTAGTAACTAGGATCACCCAGTACACATATCAGGTCCACGTCTTCGTCCTTCAGCCGTTGTATGCCGGCGCGCACGATTGCACTCCTAATGCCCCGTCTTTGCCAAGCTGGCGCAACAGCGAGCGGACCAAGCAAGGCAGCCTTGATGCTACTTCCGACAACGCCGCACTTCGTGAAGATAGCGTGTCCTACAATCTGCAAGTCAATCATCCCGACGAGCGACATGGCGACTGCCACAACCTGCAACAGGTCTCGCACGAGCGGAAGTAGATCCTCATCCGTGAATGCTTTCGGATAAAGCGACTCGATCGCAGCAGTATCAGCTTGCACGCTCTCGCGTATCTCAAGTTCATCCGACATTACGGTATTAGAATACAGTTAGTAATTGATGACGCCGGCGGGCGTCTTGTGGCCGCTTTGGGTCAGAAGCGGTCATGGTAGCCCAGAAAGGCTGATCAGCTAAACTGGCAGCCAGTTTCGGACCTTCAACACCAAAAGAAATACGGCGGCCTTCGATTCGCCGTCATTTAGGCTGCCTATTGATGACTACGCAGTAAAATAAATCTATCTCCATTATTCATGGCAGTGGGGGCAAACGTGACCACAATCGGTATACCTTCAGCCGTTGCTATCTTGGCTAGGTAGCGTGCTGCTTCCCAGGCTCGTTAGTCCGGGATGAAAAACCTCGTGATCGCCAGCCCCAGCCGCTGGCTGGCGGACTGTGTACGCCAGAGCGCATTGTTTCGTAATACCCGGGTGGAGTTACTCCCGAACGGCGTCGACCACGAGCGTTTCCGGCCAATGGCGAACGACGTGGTCCGGGATATCGTCGGTTTGCGCGTTCCCGCTCGTGTTGGCTATCCCGCTCATCACCGCCTAGGCCCAGTGAATAAGGGGCTTGAAGGGGTAGAGAAAGTCGTATACGTTGCGGGGTATACTTGTGAAGCACCACATGCGTTCGCTCCTGCCGCCACTTTTGAGTTAGGACAATGGTATGCATACTTTGCAAGAGAATGTGCCTGGCATTCCTGAAGACCAATTACGCATACGCGCTCAATGCGTTCATCCTTCCGGTCTCTTTGATGCGTTCCAGCGCGAAGCGGTTGAACAATCGATCGTAGACCGTTTCGAACGACAGGTTCAGCGCTTCTCGAATCGCCTAGCGGTGAAGACACCAGACGGTGCCTTAAGCTACCGAGAGTTGAATCAATCTGCAAATCGGATTGCCCACACACTGCTTCATTTGCTCGGCGACAAACCGGAGCCGGTGCCCATGTTGTTTGAAACCGGCGTACCGTTTGTGCAGGCGTCTTTGGGGATTGTCAAGGCTGGAAAGATCCAGGTTCCGCTCGAAAACGGTTTCCCACGGGCCAGGTTAGCGTATATGTTAGAACAATCGCATGCCGGGATGGTGCTGACCAATACCGCGAACCTTGCCTTCGCGCAGGAGCTGACCACGCTTCCTCTGATCAACGTAGACGAGATCGACAAGGACACCCCGGCCGGCAATCCCGGGTTATCTTTCCATCCGGAACGTAACGTAGCTATTGATTACACGTCAGGATCAACCGGCAAGCCTAAGGGCATAGTTCGAACGAATCGTAGCGTACTGCATGAGGTCATGAACTACACCAATACGTTTCGCCTGTGTCCTCACGATCGATTAATGATATGTCGCGCTGGCACTATCGAACATTTCTATGCGCTCTTAAAGGGAGCGTCCGTCTTCCCGGTCGATCTCCGCACTATGGAACCGTCGAAAGTTGCTGGCTGGATTCATGAGGAAGATATGACCGTTTTTCGCACCGCCGTCTCCGCGTTTCGAACCATGGCCGCGTCATTGACCTCTCATGAAGCTTTCCCCTCGCTGCGCTTGATTTGTCTCTATGGCGAAGCGACCTATGAGAAAGATATTCAACTCTACCGGAGGCACTTCTCGGATCACTGCCTGCTTGTCAGTTCGTTGGGAACGAGTGAGATCGGTGACTATGCCTTTTTCTTTGTCGACAAAGCGACCAATATCCCCGGAGCGTTTATTCCTGGCGGCTATCCAATTGCAACCGCGAACGTTGTCGTGCTTGACCAGACTGACACGCCGGTTGCGCGCGGAGAGGTCGGCGAGATCGCAGTGCAGAGCCGTTACGGCGCGGCTGGGTACTGGCGTCGCCCAGAGTTGACCACGAACGCGTTCATCGTCGATGTCGACGACGACACTACGCGGACATTTAAAACGGGAGATATGGGCCGAGTTGGAGCGGATGGATGCATTTTCCACCTTGGTAGGAAGGACTTTCAGGTTAAGATCCGGGGGCATCGGGTCGAGGTTTTGGACGTCGAGACCGTCCTGCTCAGATGTGAAGGCATCAAAGAGGCCGTCGTCGTCGGTCACGCGGCCTCTCCCGGGAACACCCAACTTGTGGCCTATCTCATGGCTGAGAACCCGAAGAAGCCTTCGGTGAGCGCATTACGCCGCATTATGGCCAAGCAACTTCCCGACCACATGGTCCCGTCATGCTTTATGTGGCTTGAGGCTTTTCCTCGTACCGCAACGGGCAAGGTGGACCGTCGTGCCCTGCCGGTACCGGACGAGAAGCGCCCGTTGCTGGACACTCCATTTGTTGCCGCACGCACGCCATTCGAGGAACAACTCGTGGCCATGTGGGCTTCAGTGCTCAGGTTGGACCGGGTCGGTATCCATGACCGTTTTCTCGAGCTTGGTGGCGATTCCCTGCTCGCCACCCAGTTGATCAGCCGAGTGCTTTCCGCCTTTCGGGTTCAGTTGGCGCTCAAAGCGCTGTGGGAAGCGCCTACGGTGGCAGAGATGGCTGAGGCCATCGTGCAGTGCCAAGCCGGGCAGTTGGATGAGCAGGAGCTTCACCACATCCTTGAGAACCTCGAAGCGCCTGAAAAATGAGCATGCTCGAACCCCTGCGCTGGGAGTGGACGCAAACACGCGAGGGTTCTGGGTTCGTGTATTGCACAAGGCAACCATGGCTTAGGAGGAGGCGATGACGGATGTGAGTCGGCAAGAGTTGTGGGCGATTACCAGCTATTTCAATCCAGTTGGCTACCGGACACGGCTGGAGAATTACCACACTTTTCGAAGACATCTCCCCATCCCTCTGTTGACGGTGGAGCTTTCCTTTACTGGGGGTTTTGAACTCACCACGCATGATGCTGACGTCCTGGTACAGATTCAGGAAGGGGATGTCATGTGGCAGAAGGAGCGTCTTTTGAACCTTGCTTTGCACGCACTACCAGAGCAATGCACATGCGTTATGTGGCTGGATTGCGATGTGGTGTTCGAGCGCGAGGACTGGATTGCAGCGAATGTCGAGGCTCTGAAGGAAAGCGTGCTCATTCAGCCATACTCCATCGTCTATGATTTGAAGCAGGGTATTGACGTGTCGGATACCTTGCAAGGCAATGTGTTGATGCACCGGGAATCTATGGCCTGGAAAATGTGCAACAAAGCTCTCGACTTTGACAGCACCTCAACCAGTATGCTCGGGCACTATTCTCCGGGCCATGCCTGGGCAGGACATCGTGACGCGGTCGAGCAGTCGGGTTTCTACGACGCGATGATACTCGGGAGCGGTGATTTCGCGATGGCGATGGCCGCCGTAGACCACTCCGATGATATTGTGAGGAGCTACGGGATGAATGTCTCCCAGGCACAACACTACCTGGCCTGGTCGAAGCAGTGGCGTCGTGCCATCCAAGGTGGTATTGGCGTCGTTGAGGGTGGCCTGCGCCATCTATGGCATGGCCACCTAGAGGATCGAGGCTATGACCGTCGGTATGCCTCGCTTGCCCCATTCGCTTTTGATCCCTACACGGACATTGAGGTGGGTTCTCAAGGTTGCTGGTGCTGGAGTTCCGACAAGCCTGAGCTCCATGCAAACGTCCGAAAGTATTTCGAGTCGAGAAAGGAAGACGGCCATCAAGGATAGATAAAAGTGCTCATCAGGTGGCCCCTGCAACCTGGACGATAGCCGCACCAGGGTGGTGCAAGCGGCAGCTCTCTCCCTGAATGCCCGAAAGCCGTCGCTGACTAATATCTCACACCAGAAGAAATACCATACTGGAAATGATTGCGAGTTGTGGTCTTTCCTAATAGTTTTAGTTTTGAGGATGGCGTTCAGAATATTAATAATACAAATGCCACACATTCAACTTATTTCCTTCTCCACTGATACTGCTGGTTCCATAACCTCCTGGTATATAATTGCCCGCATCGGGTGGCCAGGCTGGCCAGAATCACCTCCTGGAGGTGGTGACAGTTTGAGCACTATTAACACATGGAAAGGTAGTTTTTCTGGTAGTGATTTTGGTGGGACAGCTACCTGTGTTGATACATTCTGTGAAATATTCCAAGATGATTTTGGAAGTAATCATAATAATTACGGCGTCTGGATCACCCTTACAAATGTGGTCGAAATCAGCATTGACATCAAACCAAGCTCTGATACAAACAGTATCAACTTAGGGTCTTCTGGGATTGTTCTTGTCGCCATTCTAAGCTCTGGCATTTTCGATGCCACAACGGTTAAGCCGGAAAGTGTTGCTCTCGCCGGTGCGAGCGTAAAGATGGTGGGCAAAAGTGACAAATATCTATGTCATCAAGAAGACGTGAACCTCGATGGATTAATCGACCTTGCCTGTCAAGTTTACACAGCTCAGTTTATGGTTGAGACAGGAGAAACCACGGCAATTCTCGAAGCGGAAACATTTGATGGAATAAGATTGCGTGGTGAAGACATCATTCGTATCGTGCCTGATTATTAGAAAATAGGCGGCATCAACTGCGGCGACCATCGGGTACACCGTTGGTCGCCGTTCTTTTCTGGCGAAAATATTATGCTAAGGTAGCCAAGAACCTCTGAGTTGAGCGAATGTCGTCTCCTAGTCGAAAAGTTCAGCCAGAAAGCTGGAGCCGAATGTCCACATTCGCTGTTTCTTTCAGACATTCATTCTGAGTTGCTAAACTTCCGGTTTGGGTCGGAAGTGATCATCCGACTCAAATACTCAGGTATTTCCCAGGCTACTTCCGTGTTCGGCCAAAAGCGGTCACTCCCAACATTCAGGCGAAGGTCTCAAGTGTAATAATACCGTCATAATTCATTCATAATTCATTCATAATTCATTGCTATGCTTTTCCTGAGAAAAAACTGGAAAGAATTATGGATACTATGCTTCGACTCAGGACCACAATTTTACTGATTGCATTGCTGGTTGGGTTTTTTGCACTACTTGTCGGCATTTTGGGCCTCTCTCCATCCTGAAAATGTTTGGTGTCCCTGACTGGCGACTATCGGCCAGAACAAGACCTTCACTAATCGCCAATTTCATGAGCCAATTTTTTTGCAAGAGTGTTAAGAACTCACGATTTAATAATGAGTTAGATAGGGATAGTCTGTAGAATTAATTATGTCTCACTCCACCCGATCTATCTAGGCAGTAAATTTTGCAATCGATATAAAATTAAGTTGATAGTATTAGCTGGCCAGCGATATATACGGGAATAAACGTGAATCAGTATTCGTGACCTTTAAAGGCCTGAACGCTTCGTAGTCCTCGGCGGGCAGCAGGCCCGGCCTGACCATCGCCCGGCCAATTGCCAAAGCGCTGGGCTGGCATCTGGAACTGGCAAACATCGAGGGGCCTGGCTTGATTATACAGCTACGGTTTTAATTAAAGAGTCGGCGACAAACCACAATTATTCTCATTTGTTATCAACCCTCTTTCATTTCTATTCGCGCGATTTTCTCGATGCTGTTTCCGTCTTCGTCGGTCCATACAAAACGGAACTCTCCGCTTTCCGCGACGCGCACGTGGAAGGAAAGGTAGGGGTCCGATGCCGTTCCGGAATCAAGGTCCGCACGGAACACCTCGCGTCCATTGAACAGGCAGACGAACCGGCCCGCCAGCGCCTTGGGCACCGTCTGACCGTCGAGCCGTTGCCGCCATCCGGACTCCATTGGGTGGTTGAGTTTGGTCATGAGGCGAACAACTTCGTTCTTGGCGGCAGTGCGTGGCACTTTCACATGAATCGGGTTTCTCATCAGCCGCACGCTCCTGCACCGCCGGTGATCTTGCAGCGGGCCTTGCCGATGCGCACACTGCCATCGCTCATCTCTGCGGCGGCAATCACGATCTGCGTCTTGATCAGACGTATGCGGGTCGAGATTTCAGCCTTGCCATTGGCCGGGCCCAGGTGAAACGAGGCGATGGCCGGCGTCGGGTTGCGCTCGGCGACCACGTGGATGGCCTTGACGTAGTCGTTTTCGGTCATCGGGCTGGCCACCGAAATCCGCACGGGTACGTGGCGCGCCTGGTCAGTGGCCGCAGGCAGGATGATC
Organism: uncultured Ectothiorhodospiraceae bacterium; assembly: GCA_947259415.1. Classification (GTDB taxonomy): domain Bacteria; phylum Pseudomonadota; class Gammaproteobacteria; order UBA9214; family UBA9214; genus CAMYJZ01. The sequence goes on from CAMYMI010000012.1 coordinate 15,370, forward strand.
GTGACGCCGCCTTTCTGTTGTTCGGCGCCGCCGGTCAGCTTCGCGAGGTGTTCCTTTGCATCGCGTGGTGCGGCGCCGGCTTCCCTGAATAACCAGCTAAACGGCATGCCGTTTGCCGCCATCGCACCGAACAACAGCAACAGATCGCGTCGACTCAACATAATTTTGATTCCTTCATCGTCCTCATTGATCCCGTTTACCTGCTTGTCATACGCAAAATAATACGTAATGCCCCGTGCCCCATCACACCAAGCAATGTCAACAGCGCCACAGCGAAGCCGATACGATCAATCCAAGGGACAGCATCCCGCCCGGGAATGTACACGCCCTTGACCCCTTCAAGCCGACCGTTCTTGCTGTGGCACTCCGCACACTGAAGCGCCTCGTCGGCTGGCGCCACCATGTGGGTAATGGGCCAGGACATCTCGGTCGCAACGAATCCATAGCGGCCACTGTAGGGCCTGTTGACCGCTTTCATACCCAGTGCGATGGACTGATCCCAATTAAGCGTTTTCCAATAGCCCTTGTCGGTAGTGGTCAGCGGCGTGACCAGGGTCTGCGATTCAACGTCGTAAGGTTGTTTTCCGCGCATCACCTTCACCGGCCAGATACGGGTATCCGGCGCTCCTGGTTCACCAAGGAAGCGATTGACCGGCACCACGCCCTCAGGATCTATGCGATCTTCGAGCAGTGTATAGAGCACGGTGCCGTTGAACCAGCGGTACTCCGGCACTGCGTGCTTGTCCCATACGAAATCACCCTTTTTGGAATTGTAGATTTCAAAACCGTGCGCATCCTCTTTCGAGAACTGCTTGCCGCCATCGCCGAGCTGACCAGCGGTGGACCAGTCCCACCATGTTTTCGTGGCATAGTCACCGCGGGAGAACTCGGGGATGTGGCAGGTCTGGCAGGCAATCCTGACCGTGTGGTCGTTCAGCTTGGCTACCGTCACATGCGGCTCCGAGCCGTGACAGGCGCGGCAAGTGGCGCGGTCACTGCCCTCCCGGCCCGGTATGCCGATGTCTGCCTCGTCCACCGCTTCGGGTGTGTAGCGGCTGCCCTGCACTTTATGCTGGTCCGCGGTGTGGCAGGTGGAACAGCTGAAGTCCAGACCTTCGGCATCCATGTGCACATCGACGAAATAGTCTGGGTGGGCCAAGGTCGGGTCAATGTCCCCGTGTTTGACCGCCTTGGCACCGCCTCCCGAAAAATGACAGGTACCGCACGTTCGCCGGCTCGTAGGCCCGACCTTCTGGGCGAATAGCTCGAGCTTCGGTCGCCGCTTGCCGGGGTTGCGCAGTTTCTCCCTAGAATAAAGCCCCGTGGTGTCGTGGCAGACTAGACAATCCACGTGTTCTTCCGAGGCGAAATCGAAACTGCCGTCCGTCCAGCCGTAGCCGATGTGACATTTGGTACAGGCGGTTATATTCGGCGCCGCGGCGATGCAGAAGTTGTTCACGACGTGCCTTTTGCCCAGCCGCTGTCCTGTGACGGGGTTGTCGTATTCCCAGGTCCAATGCTTAGTCTTGTGAAGCTGCTTGGCCGCGTTGGTATGACACCCCAGGCAAGCCCGTGTCACCTCGGGGCCCGATTTGAACTTCACTTTGAGTTCTTCGAACTTGCTGTGGTCGGCGGTCGATGAATCAGACCTGGCCGCCGCCTGCACAGTGAAAGAAAACACCACCAGCATGCATAACACCAGTGTGCACACTAGCGGTCTGTAGCTCGCCGCCTTTGCAGATCCGCCCATATCGCTTATCGAAGCCATCGCCGTTGAAGGCCCGGCCGCTGATCTGTTCCGGCCGGGCCTGTTCAAGATGTGACTGCGCCCTTAGTCCGGAGGCGAAGCCGTCGGCATACGGCCGTCTTTGTAGAACTGGACGTTGGCATCGAGGAAGTAAACCTCTAGCGCCTCACGCTTCATCTTGACGATGTCATAGGCCTCGCCACTGCGCGCGCCAGTCGAGCAGAAGAAGATGATGGGCTTGTCCGATGGCAGCTCAATGACGCGCTCTTCCAGCTCGTCCACCGACATGACCACCGCCTTGGAATAAGTACCGTCGGCTTCCACTTCTTCAGGGTCACGCACGTCGTACCAGTAGAACTTGTCCACGTGTCCCTTCATCAGCTTGTTAAATGAGTCGATGGTAATGATCCCGGCCTCTTCTCCGGTTTCCACGGCCGGCATGTCCGACGCAGCCGCGGCGGCCTTCGCGGGCGGCACCGCCGCGCCATAGGCCGCTTTCCAGGCCGGATAGCCTGCCTGGAATAATTTGACGTTGGTATAGCCCTTCGCGATGGCTTTTGCCGCGGACTTGGAACTCAATACGCACTTGTAGCCACCGCAGTAGTAGATGAGCTCGGTGGTCTTATCGCTCGGCAGCATATCAAGCTTGTCGTCAAACTCGCGGTTCGAAATGTTGATTGCCCCTGGCACATGCCCCTTTTTGAACTTACGAGTCGGGCGGGCATCCACGATAATGGCACCCGTCGACTTGTCAACTAGCTTCTTCACGTAGGCAGCACTCACCCCCGTGACGTGGCCAGCTTTTTTCCAGTCGGGGTAGCCTGCGGCATACACCTTGATATTGGTGTAGCCCAGTGCTTCCGCCTTGGCGGCTGATTTATGGCTGAGATTGCACTTCAGCCCGCCGCAATAAAAAATTAACAGGGTTGACTTGTCTTGCGGTAGAAGGTGAGTCAACTTGTCGAACTGGCTGTTTGAAATGTTGATGGCCGGAACGATGTGTCCCTTGTCATACTTTCTTGCCGGCCTGGAGTCGACAATCAGAACATCGTCTTTCTTCGGTGTGGTCGCATATTGGACGACGAAATCAACGTCGACGATGTGCTTGTACTGTCCCGCGGATTGCTGTTGTGTCTCTGCGATGGCGGGTAGCGTCCACGCGGTCAGGAAATAGACCAACGCGATGGTATACAACGATAACATCTGTTTCACGGTTATAACCTCCCTGATCTATGTGTCCTTTCGTTCAGAGCGTGCCTGAGCATGTAGGTCAGCCAGATTATATGAGTCCCACCTGATAGCGGCTTGACCCAGGTCAAATAATTAGTCAAAAATCGAACTGTGCTAAAAGAGCGCGATAATTCGGGAGAATCACGCAATAATGACCGCCTCACCGATATCTCTACCGCTGAATCCCCGCAATCCGCTCACTGGTAGACTGGTCTCTGCCTGCTTTCACCGGCCCTTTTTCCCCTCCATGGCGCCGCGCCTCCTGGCCTATATGGCATTACAATGGAAACGGGCAATGCAAATGAATACCTTATTGACCCGATCTGTGAAACATAATTTGTTGTCCAGTTAGGTGTTTTCGACTACGACAATTCTCAGACCGATAGCATAAAGTATAATCGCGGCCAACGAATGAGCGTAGGCCGCCGTCGCAACCACGGCAATCAATCTATGATTTGACATGGCGCACTGATGCTGCAAGTGGAATATTGCAACTTAGATGATGAGGGGGGTGTGACAAATTGTCGCACAACCTAAATTCGTATTTTTGGCCACTTGCTGACCCTTAACACCGAGCAAAACGGCGCCCCGAAGTCTTTTTCCATAAGTGAATAACTTACGCTGCTTTGCGCCTGGAAATTAATGCAACTCCGATCAGGCCTATACCAAGCATCCAAACTGACCCCGGTACGGATGTTTTGGGTGGCATTGAACCGGTCAACGCGAAGTCGATAATCTACTGAGCGGTTCTGTCTTAGAAATGGACGTCCTTTGTGTCTGCCTTTGCCGATTCTTGTGCCCAGACCATAATTGACGCCATAGGTGATCACGGGCCAGCCGTAGTTGACGCCTGCACGAATGACGTTGAACTCATCACCTCCTTGAGGGCCGTGCTCATGCGCCCAAAGTTCCCCAGTCACCGGATGCATAGCAGCGCCCTGAACGCTTCGGTTTCCAATGGCGTCAAACTGACTGTTGTCCTACATAATTCCATCTCGCCTGTAAAGGGAAAAGGTCAGGACAAGAGGCAATCCTCTCCCGAAGCCATTACGGCAACGCTGTGCGAGTGTTAAGGATTACAGGAAAATCAAAGGAAGGTAATACGGATGACCGGGCAAATAGCCATGGCGGTAGATAAGTATTTAACAGGCTAAGTAGCACTCGTTTCACATAATACGCCTTGCACCGTGCTATCCATGTCTTCGCTCTCAGCCACATCATCAAGCAGATTGACAAGCGGGGCCGGCCTGGCAATTCCAAACCCCTGTGCATAGTCCACGCCGATTTCGCTCAATTTCTTCAATATTTCCTGATTTTCTACAAACTCGGCAATGGTCTGGATACCGATTACCTTCCCGATCTCGTGAATTGACCGGACCATCGACAGGTCTATTGGGTCTTGCACGATACCACGCACGAACAATCCGTCGATTTTGAGATAGTCGACGGCAAGATTCTTTAAGTATGCAAAGGACGAAAAACCGCTGCCGAAATCATCCAGGGCAAACTTGCAACCCAGGGACTTGAGTTCATTGATCATTGTCTGCGCATTTGCCAGGTCAGATATTGCGTCAGTTTCAGTAATCTCAAAACATATTTCACTGGCATCGACTCTATGTCTGTTGACCTGGTCACGGATGAAAGTAAGGATATCTGCATCACTCATTGATGCCCCCGACAGATTGATAGATAGCTCAATCGACTGATTAGAGGAAATGCTATTCCTGGAAGAAAGTACTTCGAGTGCATGCCGAATAACCCAACGATCGATCTTCGTCATCAAGTTATATCGCTCGGCAACAGGGATAAATTTCCCGGGCAGTACTTGTTGCCCTTCACCATCAATCATGCGCAATAGCACTTCATAGAACTTGCTATTTCCAGAATCTCCATTAACTGCGACTATAGGTTGACCATAGATAATGAACTGGTTTTTCTCAAGCGCATTGACGATGCATGTTACAGATCCTTCGCCCCGTACAGAGGAACACGGTTCTTTATCTCCCGGCTCGTTTATATGATAGCGATTTCTACCACTTTCTTTCGCCATATAACACGCATCATCTGCAACAGCCAGCACGCTCTCTACCGTGGCAGTGTGTTTAGTAACTGCAGCTACGCCTATACTTGCGTTAATCTTGAAAATCTGGTCCTCCCATGAAAAAAGGAATTCTGAAGATTATTGTGCAGTTTATGAATAACATTTTTTGCAAGGCTCAAGGGGCAGGACTCCAGTAATAGAGCGAACTCATCTCCACCAAGTCTCGCTACACTGTCGCCGGTTCTAAGACTATTTTTCAGGTATTTTCCTGTTTGCTTCAGTAGCTCGTCACCGGCAATATGGCCACAACTGTCGTTGATGATCTTGAATCGGTCGAGATCAATAAAGCAAACGGTATGCTCAATCCCATCCTTCTGTGCACGATCAATGGCAGTGTATAGACGCGTCTCGAATTCACGACGGTTAATCAGGCCCGTCAGCGAATCATGCGAGGCATGATAGGCAAAACGCTCTTTCTGCTGTGCAAGTTCCCTGGTCGTGCTCTTATGTCCTTCGATCTCCTGCTCTACCTGGCCTCTGTAACTCTGCAAAGCATTACGCATGGACTTAAAGCATTTTACAAGATGGCCTACCTCGTCAGCGCCTACATTTGGTAACAGTGCGGAATATTCGCCCTTGCTCACATTATCAGATGCAATGGCTAATTTATTAATCGGACGAGTGACTATCAATTCAACAAGAATTGCGAATACCGTACCGAGTGCAAACAGCAAGGATAGGAGCGCTACGAGGAAACTACGTTTAAACAGTTGAATTGCTTTAATGTGTGACGAGATATCGACTGCCAGGTACAGTCTGCCAATTGTTCGCGTATATATTTTGATAGGCTGCTGCAGCACCAGGAGATTATTTCTAGGGGCCGGCAAGGGCTTATTAGTTGCCGGATACAACAGCCTGTCATCGGCATCAAGCAGCTTGATCTGCTTCCATTCAGGGTTGCTTTCGAGCAGGGCATCAAGCGTACCGTATATATTACCCAATTCCCGCTTCAGCAACAGCGGGATCAGGCTCTCCCCGATACTTTCAAGATGTTTTGACAGATGAGTATGATTTTGCTGAGTTGTAAACTCAGTAAGCCGGGGAAGCCAGTGCCGATCCGCATAGAACACGAACAGCAGACAGAAGATTACCAGAGGCAGAAACAGTTTAAGCCGCAGTGTCATGTCAGTTTACGGGTATTTGTAGTCACACGCATATCAGGCAGAGACCTGTACAAACCGTTACATTGGCCCTCTGAACTCCTCCAGTCCGAGCTTTATAATAGGTTCGTAGTTCGCAAACGATGCCTCGGTTACTGAACGCATGGGGATATTAGCGAGCAGTGCGCGGCCTTTCTCGCTTTCGCCCATGGCAAGTAACGCTTCTTTTACAAGCCTTACATGGTTCTCCGGAACCCGCGGATGCGCAACGATTGGGTGGGGGTTGAGTTCATTCGTAAGGTAAAGGATTCGCAGGGAGTCGCGAACGTCCTCCTTCTGTCGCTGCAAAGTACTGGCCACCCCGCCGCCGGCAGCTGCCAGGCCCTGTGCCACGTGCAGATAGACTGATGTGTGGGTCTTGACATACTCCGGAATGACATCAATCCCGTGATTGCGCATGAGTTCCGAGCGGGGCATCAGGGACGCGCCTAGTGCATTTGCCGATGGAAACGCAACAACCTGGCCCCTGAGCTCCTCAATCGTATCGATCGGGCTGTCCTTCCGCACCACCAGAATACCCTGCAGTTTTCGCGAGCCGTCACATACCAACGGAAGATAACCTTGCGAGTTGTTTGCGGAGACAACATGATATGGATTCATGTAGGCAAAATCGAAATCCCCCGCCAGAAACAGCTTTTCGAATTCCGGGATCAAGTCGGACCCGACGACCTCGAAACGCAGGCCGGTCCTTGCCTCCAGCTCCTGCACGATCGGTATCCAGATGCGGAATAATTTCCGTTGCTCGAACTGCGGAACGACACCAATGCGATAGACATGTTGCTGGTCGGTCCCATCTTGCGCATAGGCTGTTGTCATTATTGCCGACAGCACAAGAAAAACCGCCACTATCACTGCAGCGGTCATTACAAATCCGGAGTTTGCTGACCGTCCTATTACGGTATCCAAGCTACCTGCCTCCATAACTGATTCGGTTGTCATATGATTCTTCCCATGTAACCCAGGTTTTTCATTGCTGGCGTCCGGGTATGGCGTGCGCCCCGAATTTCACTCTGTGCGCTATCACTATCAGGAAATCCCCCCCGGTATCCGGATCTAGCCCGTGAATAACCCCCAGTAAACGGCTCTCAGCAGGCTATCGGTTCAGTCAGGACAATCTTTAAGGTGTACTCAAACGGAACTCGCAAATGAACGCCTGTTGGGGCTGAATAGCAGGAGGCCGTGCGCTGGAGTGGGTTATCCTATTGTGTTGTATTCCAGGCATCCAACTCAGGCTGTGATCCCTCTGGCCTGGATCGAAGCAGATCATGGGAGATCCGGGCATACAACCGGGATCTAGTTAAAACTGCTACAGCTTATCCGTCCTTGTTGCTGTATTAATGCTTATTGTCGTATCTCGCTTTTATTGCGTGCCTCGTCGAGCAGACGACATAAATGCTCCGCACCGTCGAGCACGCGCGGCGAATGGCGCACCATCACATCACGCGGAATCGTAAAGAGGTTACTGTTCTGCACCGCTGTCAACTCCGGCCAGCGCTCCCACATCTCGAACAGGCTCGACAGTTCCTCTTCACCACCACCGGCAATGATCACCTGCGGATCTGCGACCAGCACCGCCTCGAGACTGATCTGTGGTGCGAGGCCCGGCAGCGTAGCGAATACGTTGCGGCCGCCGCACAGGCGGATGATATCGCTGATCAGGTGTTCGCCGTTGACAGTCATGAGCGGCCCCTGCCAGATTGAATAGAACACACTGACCGTGGCGCGTTGTGCGTAGCGCCGGGCCAGCGCGCTGTGGCGCTGCCTGAAGGCCTGGACCTGTTCATGCGCCTCGGCCGGGCTGCCGGCCAGCCGGCCGAACCGTTCCAGGCTGGTCACTACATCCTCCAGGCGGCGCGGCTCGGAGACAAACACCTGCAGACCCAGCTGCTGCAGCCGCTTGACCTGATGGGGCGGGTTGCCGCTTTGCCAGGCAATCACCAGGTCCGGCTGCAGACCGACAATGGCCTCCAGATCCAGGCCGTTGCCGCCACTGATGCGCGGCAGGCCGGCAGCGGCGGCAGGATAGTCGCTGTATTCGGATACCCCGACAACGGCTTCACCGGCACCGGCGGCGAACAGCAGCTCGGTGATATGCGGTGCCAGGCTGACGATGCGTTGGGCGGGTTGCTCGAACACGAGCCGGCTGCCCGCATCATCGGTCACCAGGATATCCGGCCATGCCGACGTCAACGGCACCACCCACAGCAGCAACAGGCCGAACAGCCGAAAAGGCACTTGTTTTGATATCGCCATGCGTAGAATTAAGGTCCGAGGCTGCACCAGACCGGCAACCGGTTAGGCTATACTCTCGCTTCCACTAACCAGATACAAGGCAGTATCACATACATGAAATCACCCGTAGTGTTGCTGGGCATCGGCGAAATGGGCGGAGTCTTTGCCCGCGGTCTGCTGCGAGCCGGTTATCCCGTTTATCCCGTCACCCGCGAGGACGATATAGCCACAGCGGCCCATGAATTGCCGGCACCGGCACTGGTTCTGGTAGCGGTTGCGGAAAAGGACCTGCATCCGCTACTCGAGCAGATACCCCTCGCCTGGCAAACACGCCTGGGACTGCTGCAGAATGAACTGCTGCCGCGCGACTGGGAACAATACGGCTTTCTCAACCCCACCGTGATCTCGGTGTGGTTCGAGAAAAAACCCGGCCAGGAGGCCAAGGTACTGATCCCCTCGCCGGTGTTCGGGCCAAAGGCCGGTCTGCTCGTGGAGGGGCTCGGTGCCATCAGCATCCCGGCGCGGGTGGTGAACAGCGCCGCTGACATGTTGCGTGAACTCGTGATCAAGAACGTCTACATCGTCACCACGAACTGCGCCGGCCTGGTCACCGGCGGCACGGTGAGCGAGTTGTGGAGCAACCACCGAGAACTGGCGGAGGCCGTCGCGCGCGAGGTCATCCAGATCCAGGAGAGTCTCACCGGCCAATCATTTCCGCCCGAAGATCTCATCCAGGGAATGGTCACCGCCTTTGACGGTGATCCCGATCATGGCTGTATGGGGAGAAGCGCGCCGGCACGTCTGCAACGCGCCCTGGAGCAGGCCGATGCCGCCGGACTGGCGGTGCCCCGCTTGCGGGAGATCGCTGCCCGACAGGCGCAGTAGCGGGTCACTCTGGAATTGGGGACATTCTGCTTTTTTCCTATGAAACGGTAGTTCGGATTAGCGTCAGCGTAATCCGACGCTCAAATGTCGGATTACGGTGCTACACACCTAATCCTACCTACAGCATCATTTAAAAAAAGCAGAATGTCCCTTTATTAGTCCCTGGCGGGCCACAACCTGGCAGCGCCGCGCACGCCGCTGGAATCACCGTGCACCGCCCTCGCCAGCAGCGTGTCGACGCGATCTGAAAAGACATAGCGTGTCCACAGCGCCGGCACGGCGGAATACAGCGTATCGACATTGGACACACCGCCACCGAGTACGATCACATCCGGGTCGATCAGGTTGATGACACTGGCCAGCGCCCGCGCCATACGATCGGCATAGCGCTGCAGGCACTGTGTGGCCGGCCCATCACCCGCGACAGCAAGCTGACTGATCCCGGTGGCATCGAGCGTTTCGCCCTGCCGGTCCCGGAAATCCCGCGCCAGTCCGGGGCCGGACAACCAGGTCTCGATACAGCCCCGCAAGCCGCAGTAACATTCGGGTCCCGGCAGTTCAGCGGGTTGCGGCCATGGCAATGGATTATGCCCCCACTCACCGGCAATCCCGTTCGGTCCCGAGACCAGCTTGCCGTCCACGACGATACCGCCACCGGTACCGGTACCGACAATCACGCCGAACACCACCGACGCACCGGCCGCGGCCCCGTCCGTGGCCTCCGACAGGGCAAAGCAGTCCGCATCGTTGGCAAAGCGCAGAGGACGCTCCAGCAAAGCCTCGAGATGGCGGTGCAGGGGCTGACCATTCAGGCACACAGAGTTGGAATTCTTGATCAGGCCGGTCGCCCGCGACCAGGAGCCCGGCATGCCGATGCCCACCGGGCAGCTGCGGCCTGCGTCCCGTTCCAGAGAGGCCACCAGGCCTCCGATCGCGGTGAGCGTGGCGGGGTAGTCACCGGCCGGCGTGGCCACCCGCTCACGGGCCAGTTCGCTGCCATCCGACGCCAGTACGATGCCCTCTATCTTGGTCCCGCCGAGATCAATCCCGATACGCATGGTGGCCAGTCCGCAGGGCCGGTCATTCGTTGCCGTGGGAAATCAGGTTGAAGATCCGGTCACGGTCGGTGTGAATTCGGCTGATGCCGGCGTTGGCCACCTGGATACGGTACATGCTGGCCAACGGGATATCGAGGGCATGCGCCATGATGACACGGATGACCCCGGCATGCGCCACCACCAGCACCGACTGCCCGGCAAAGCGCTCCAGCAACTCGGCAAACCCGGCCTGCACGCGCGCGCCGAATGTCTCCAATGGCTCGGCGCCTGCCGGGCGGTGATTGACCGGATCCCGGTAAAAGCGTGCCACCTGACCGGGCATGATCTGCTCCAGTTCGGCGCGGGTCTTGCCCTCCCAATCACCGAAGCCGACCTCCCGGAAGCGCGGCTCGCGATGCACCGGCAGCTGGTGCCGTTCAGCCAGCGAATCAGCAAACTCACAACAGCGTAGCAACGGCGATGTGACTATCTGCTGCCAGTACGCCGTGTCACCCACGGCGGCCCACATCTGCTCCCAGCCTTTTTCACTCAGTGCATCGTCCATCTGGCCGCGGAAGCGGCCGCCACCGATCGGTTCGCCGTGGCGCAGGAGATCAATCCGGGTCTCTCGATGCAGGTCTGAAGTCATCTGCAGCGCCCCGTTCAGGCAGAATCGTCCGGCAGCCGGTCCCTGAGACACTGCCAGTCGAAGGCCGGGCCCGGATCTGTCTTGCGTCCGGGCGCGATATCGCAGTGTCCGGCGATGCGCTCGTAGGACAGGCCCGGGAAGGCCTGCACCAGGGCCTGGATGGCTGCGGCAAGCCGGTCATACTGGACTGGGGTATAGGGATCGTCATCCAGACCCTCGAGTTCGATACCAATGGAAAAGTCATTGCAGGCACTGCAGCCATCATAACAGGACTCACCTGCATGCCAGGCGCGCTTGTTGAACGGTACATACTGCACGATCTCGCCGTCGCGCCGGATCAGCAGGTGAGTGGATACACGTAACTCCGCCATCTCCGAGAAGTAGGGGTGTGCCGTGGTATCGAGCCGGTTGGTGAACAGGTCATCGATCCAGTGACCACCGTATTCTCCGGGCGGCAGGCTGATAGCGTGAATGACGATCAGGGTGATATCGTCGCAGTCGGGGCGTTCGTCACAGTTGGGCGACGCTAACTGGCGCGCCTCGGACAACAGCCCATCGCCCTTATTGATCTTCACGGGGCCTCCTGCGGGGGCGCAAGGAGTGCCTGATTCAGCGTCATATCAAAGCGGTCACGGCGGGCCTCGGACTGCAACTCGCAGTGAAAACGCCCGTCCAGATACAGGTACACGGCCGGCAGGTGAAAAACCCCGAACTCATGCGCCAGCGCCATGTCTTGCTGTACGTTGACCTGGTAGAGGGTAAGGCCGGTGTGCATGTGTGCATAGTCGATCAGGAACCGTTTCCAGTGCCAGCAGGAGGAACAGCCCGGCGCTGTAAACAGCACCACCACCGGACCCCGTGTCTCCTCAAGACGGTCATGGAAATCGAACTGGTCAAGCGAGGTCATTTCAGCCATTGCACCCTCGAGTATAACCCAGCCGGATGCCCCGACACGCAGCCGCAGCCGTGAGCGAGATCATCGCGACGAGGTGTTAGTATTCGCTGCAGCGCCCGATCGGCTACAATAGCTGCCGTACTGACATAACACCCTCCCCGGGGAACACATGATGCCTGCAAGAAAACTGTTAATCGTTATCTGTTTGTCCACCCTGCTGAGCAGCTATGCCCTGGCCGAAACCCGCTACGTCAGCGACAGCCTGGAAATCACCATGCGCAGCGGCAAAAGCACCAGCCACGGGATCATCCGCATGCTGCGCAGCGGCACCCGGCTGACCGTGCTCGAGACCGATAACGACTCCGGATACAGCCACGTGCGCACCAGGGACGGCAAGACAGGCTGGGTATTGTCACGCTTCCTTATGAAAGGCCAGGCCGCTCGCAACAAGCTGGCGACTGCCGAGAAGAAACTGGCGGAGCTGGAGCTTGAAAACCGCAAACTGGGAACAGCAATGGAGTCGATGAAAGGAAAAATGAGCTCCATTGAGAAGGAGCGCATGAATCTCGACGGAGTCCACCGCACGGTCAGCCAGGAACTTGCCGAGATCAAGCGCACGGCATCGAGCGCACTGGCCATCGACAGCGAGAACAAGGAACTGAAGAGCCGTGTCGTGGCCCTGGAACGCAATCTCCAGACCCTGCAGCAGGAAAATGAGGGCCTGAAGGACCGTACCGCCCGCGACTGGTTTATGGTCGGCGCCGGCGTCGTGCTGCTGGGCATTATTGTCGGGTTGATCATCCCGCGTATCCGCTGGCGCAAGAAATCCAGCTGGGACACGTTCTAGCGGTGAAGCTGTAGCCCGTAGTATGGGCAAAGCGCAGCGTGCCCATCACAAGCTCTGCTTCCGTAAAGTCGATCGCGCCTGCGAGGCGCTCCTGCATATCACGCTTTAAGCTTTTATCTTTCCGTGTCCTTCCGTGGATACCGTGGCTGATATGTTGTACGTCTCACTCTTTACTTCTCACGCTTCACTTTAAGCGTCTCATTCGTCGGTCACGCAGCCCTCGGAGGCATTCTTTACCAGCTTGATGTACTTGTACAGTGTACCGCTCGTGGCCTTGTAGGTAGGCATGGTCCAGTCACGCCGGCGCTGTTCCATTTCTGCATTACTGACTTCGACCGACAGGCTGCCGTTCTCGGCATCGATAATAATGATGTCACCGTCGCGGATCAGTGCAATCGGCCCGCCCTCCTGTGCCTCCGGCACAATGTGACCGATGATGAAGCCATGCGAGCCACCGGAAAAACGACCGTCGGTCAGCAAGGCCACATCCTGTCCCAGCCCGGCGCCCATGATGGCAGACGTCGGGGTGAGCATCTCCGGCATCCCGGGGCCACCTTTCGGGCCTTCGTAGCGGATCACGACTACATCGCCCTTCTGGATGTGGTTCTGCTCGAGCGCCTGGAGCATGTCCTCCTCGCTGTCGAATGCCCGGGCCGGGCCTTTGAACCTGAGGCCCTCCTTGCCGGTGATCTTGGCAACCGAGCCTCCGGGAGCCAGGTTGCCCTTGAGGATCTGGATATGACCGGTCTTCTTGATCGGGTCGTCCAGGGTATGGAAGACATCCTGCCCTTCCGCCAGACCCGGTAGCTCCTGCAGGTTCTCGGCCACGGTCTTGCCGGTCACGGTTAGGCAGCTGCCATCCAGCAGGCCCTGCTCCAGCAGGTACTTCATCACCGCCGGGGTACCGCCCACATTGTGCAGGTCCTCCATGACATACCTGCCACTCGGTTTGAGATCGGCGAGAAACGGAATTCGGTCGCTGACCTGCTGGATCTCGTCGATGGACAGTGGCACATCAGCGGCGCGTGCCATAGCCAGCAGGTGGAGCACGGCGTTGGTCGAACCGCCCAGCGCGATAACCACCACCAGCGCATTCTCGAATGCCGCACGCGTCATGATATCGCGCGGCTTGATGTCCAGCTCCAGCAGGTTGCGGATCGCCGCTCCCACCTGCAAGCACTCCTCGACCTTCTGCGGGTCCACGGCGGGTGTCGATGAACTATAGGGCAGCGACATGCCCATCGCCTCAATGGCGGAGGCCATGGTATTGGCCGTGTACATCCCGCCGCAGGCACCGGCCCCCGGGCAGGAGTGCTCAATGATTTCCTGGCGGGTTTCGTCGTCGATTTTGCCCGCGATGAACTCGCCATAACTCTGAAATGCAGACACAACATCCAGGGTCTGGTTGCCCAGATAACCCGGCTTGATGGTGCCACCATAGACCATAAGCGCGGGTCGGTTGAGGCGTCCCATGGCGATCAGGCAACCGGGCATGTTCTTGTCACAACCGGGTATGGAGATGTTCGCGTCATACCACTGCGCGCTCATGACAGTCTCGATCGAGTCTGCTATCAAATCGCGAGACTGCAGCGAGTAACTCATACCCTCGGTGCCCATGGAAATGCCGTCACTGACGCCGATGGTGTTGAAGCGCATCCCAACCAGGCCGGCCGCCTGGACCCCCTCACGCACCTTTGCGGCCAGGTCGTTCAGGTGCATATTGCAGGTATTGCCCTCATACCAGACGCTGGAGATACCGACCTGTGCCTTGTCCATATCCTCACGGGTCAGCCCGGTGCCGTGCAGCATGGCCTGGGAGGCACCCTGTGACTTCGGCTGGGTAATGCGCGAGCTGTATCGGTTCAACTTGTGTGCCATTTCTCTCTCCAAATACTCAACAAGGCCTCGCAGCCAGACGTTGGATCCAAATGGCCGGCCATTGTACCGACCAGACCAACCCGCCATAAATACCCTCACCACCGTGCCCGGTCGGCCTACCGGCGGCCCCGGGCAGAAACACCAGCCGAAACCGGAAAACGGCTAGTAAGAACCGGATTTGTGGATGCGCCAAATAATTGGCTATTATATCGTCATATTATTTATAATATTCAATAGGTTATACAGGTTTTTCGCCGATTGATCAGGGAACCAAAATAAGTTGATTAATTTGATATTTATAGTACTATATAAGTAGATGGTTAAATTACTATGTTCTTAACCATTGAAGGAGGTTCACCATGTACTTCGACAATCTAACTTGGGTTTTCCTGATCATCTTCGCTGTTGCGATGGGCAGTTTCATTTATTCGTGCATCGTGCGCAACTGCCTGACCAATGATCACCGGAGACGCGATCGGTCTTCGTAACGTACTCATCTGAAGGCCGGGTAGACGAGACAGACTAACAGAGGCTGACTATGTACCAACCGACAATTACTGATGTTGATGCCAGAGAGCTGGTCGAGCAGGGCGCACAACTGGTCGACGTGCGTAATCCGCATGAATTCCGGCACAGTCCCGTGCCCGGCTCGGTCAATATCCCGTTACCGGTCATTCAGCAGGCGCTGAAGCAGCTGGACAAGGAAACACCGATACTGCTGTATTGTGTCAGTGGCCAGCGCAGTGGTGTAGCCAAGCGTCTGCTTGAGTCACACGGGTTTTCCCTGGTCCACAACCTGGGTTCCTACACCCGCCTGCTCGAGCGCCAGTAGTCGCATAGTGAGGATGGCTGCTTGCCAGGCATTGCTATACGAAGTGCACCGGCCGTTCGATCCAGATCGCATATAACGGTGACAGTACGCTGATCCCAAATTGCGGGCCCACCGGTTTCAGGTTCGGCGATCCCGGCATCCTGAAAAAATTGGATTACCCACCAGCTGTTCACATTTCCCGACGACACCACTGTTTATCCAGGCCATGAAGACTGTGGCCCCTCATATCCGGCCATCGCCGAGTAAAAGGCGCGCAACCTGCGCTGCGGTATCACCGAGCACGGCCCGGACAGCCCGGTCCACTAGCTGATGCCCCCTGTGGCCCGCTTGGGTTGGTACTGTCTGTCTGTCCGGGAATACCCGGTATAACCGGCCAGCCGGCAGCCCTCCCGCACACCCCCAACCCTGTCAAGATTGTTCCACCATGGCCGATTATCTGTCTGATATCGCCTCTTTTTTGATATTTCCTGGTGCTGGCTGCGGCCACCCTGTCGAGCATACAAACAGACCGGACCGAACAGAAATGAAGAATAACATCCGCCTGCTGATCAGCGCTGGTCTGCTGGCCCTACCCGTCCTTATCTTCATGCTGGTGTCTGTGTCACTGGTCCAGCTGCATTCCAGCACCCAGAGTATGGCCAGGCTGGTCGAGGTCACCAACCTCAAGACCGCCGCGGCCAACGACATGCGCGACGCCATCCGCCTGCTCAACAACAGCCTCGATATCATGCGCCTGACCGACAATCCCGACGAGCGTGACGAGGAATATCAGGAGTTCATGCGCCACGAGGGGAAATACTGGGCCGCACGGGAGCGACTGATCAGCCTCGGGATGGATGCCACGGAACACGATATCCACCAGGAACTCACCCGGCTCACTCAGGAAACACAGCCCTACAATGATGACCTATCCGAATCGCTGCAGGGAATCGTGCCCGCTGATGAACTTGCAGCCACCCTGGCAATGGCCGGGCAGCACCGGAAAGATATCCTTGAACAGCTGGACAGGCTGGTTGCACTGGAACAGGAGAATTCGCGCGCGCTGCTGTCCACCAACCAGAAGCACTACCGGGGGACACGCAAGCTGCTGCTGACGCTGGTCGGGATCGCCCTGGTATTCTGCATCATGGTCGGCAGGATCGTCATCCAGCGTGTCTCTGCAAAGAATCGGAAGCTGCATTATGAGGCCTCACGCGATACCCTCACGGGCCTGATCAACCGGCGCGGGTTTGAAAAACGGGTCAAGCGCGCGATCCAGCAGGCCCGGACACAATCGGTAACCCACACGCTGCTGTACCTGGATCTGGACCAGTTCCGTCTGGTAAACGAAACCTATGGCCACCAGGCGGGGGACCAGCTCCTGCAGCAACTCGGCCAGCTGTTGCTCAGTTCAGTGCGCCAGCGAGACACCCTTAGCCGGCTCGGTGCCGATGAATTCGGCATGCTACTGGAAAACTGCCCACTGGAAAGGGCCATACAAATCGCCAACAACCTGCTCAGTGCCGTTGATGGATTTCAGTTCACCTGGGACGACAGCTCATTCACGCCCGCTATTAACATAGGTATGGTGACAATAAACCGCAACACGGCGAACCTCGAAAAGATCATGAATGCGGCGGACTCAGCCTGCTATCTGGCCAAGCAGAGTGACAAGAACCAACTGCAGATTGCCCATCTCGGCGACCCCGACCTGCAGGAACAGCATAGTCAGTTGCATTGGGCATCGCGTCTGTCCACAGCGCTGAAGCAAGATTGTTTTACCCTCTACTTCCAGCCGATCAATGCCTGTGATGGCAAACCCCGGCATGACAAGCACATCGAGATCCTGCTGCGCATGATTGATGATGATGGCCTGACAATCACGCCCGCGGTATTCCTGCCCGCGATCGAGAAGCACCGGCTGGGTGCAGACATCGACCGCTGGGTGATCAGGAATGCGCTTGCCTGGCTGGCACAGGAAAACACGTGCAACCACTGGCCCATCAGAATCACCATCAACCTGTCCAACCAGTCCCTGACCGATCCCACAATGCTGAAATTCATCATCGACCAGAAAAATGAAAACGGGATCAATCCTCAACAGGTCTGCTTCGAGATTACCGAGTTGGCCGCCATCACCAACATCGCTACGGCCACGAGCTTCATGCTCACACTGCGCGGCTGCGGCTTTAGCTTTTCACTGGATGACTTCGGCAGCAACCTGTCCTCGTTTGTCTACCTGAAGAAGCTGCCGGTGGACTATATCAAGATCGACGGCACCTACACGCGCGACATCATGACGGATCCTATCGACCGCGCTTTGGTAAAATCCATCAACAAAATGGGACACCTGCTTGGCAAGGAGACCATTGCCGAGGGCGTGGAGACTATGGATGTCGCCGATGAACTGAAGCGCATCGGTATCGACTATATCGCCGGCTACGCCTATACCCAGCCAAGGCCACTGGAGGACTTCTCCCGGGTTATGGGGCCGCGCCTGATGGTGGTCTCGTCGTGATCCAAGCCTGCCAGGCCGGACACAGATCAGCCCGCCACCCCAAACCATCCCGATAAAACCCTTTCCTGCGACGCGTAAAACGTTATGCTTGCAAGGACAGCAAATTTTCTGCGCAGCACCGCCACGGCCACGGCTGTCACCCAGAACCCTGAAGAATACCGATAATGAATACCACCCCTGCCCTGCTCGATATGATTGCGGCGCTGATCGGCACCCCTTCGGTCAGCAGTGTCCGTCCGGAGCTGGACCAGGGAAACCGCAAAGTCATCGAGCTGCTGGCGGACTGGCTGGATTCCGGTGGCTTCAAGGTGGAGATCATGGCGCTGCCGGGAACACCCGACAAGGCCAATCTCGTAGCCACGCTTGGCAGCGGTCCCGGTGGCCTGGTGCTGTCAGGGCATACGGACACCGTGCCCTTCGACGCGAACCGCTGGACACATGACCCGTTCACGCTCACCCGCGCAGACAATCGACTTTATGGCCTGGGCACCTCCGATATGAAGGCCTTCCTTGCTTTGGCGATCGAGGCGCTGCGTGACGTCCGCCCCAACGATCTGCGGGAACCGGTTATCCTGCTGGCCACGGCAGACGAGGAAACCAGCATGGCCGGCGCCAAGGCACTGGTCGAACACCGCATCCCGCAGGCGCGTCACGCGCTGATCGGCGAGCCCACCGGCCTGTGCCCGGTGAGGATGCACAAGGGCATCCTGATGGAGGCCATACGACTGCAGGGCCGCTCCGGACATTCCAGTGACCCGGCACTCGGCAACAGCGCACTGGAGGCAATGCACACAGTCATAGGCGCACTGCTGTCCTGGCGCGCGCAACTGCAGGAGAAGTACCGGAATACCGTGTTCGCGGTCCCGGTCCCCACGCTCAACCTCGGGCATATCCACGGCGGTGACAACCCGAACCGCATCTGTGCAGACTGTGAACTGCATATCGATCTGCGCCCGCTTCCCGGCATGGTGCTGGAGGAACTCCGCGCGGATATCCACACCTGTGTCAACCGGAGTCTGCAGGGCTCCGGCATCCGGGTGATATTCGAGTCGCTGTTCGACGGCATCCCGGCCATGGAGACTGCTGCCGACACCGAGATCGTACGCATCACCGAAAAACTGACCGGTCATACCGCCGGAGCCGTGGCCTTCGGCACCGAGGCCCCGTATCTGCAGCAGCTGGGCATGAACACGGTCATACTCGGGCCGGGTGACATCGCACAGGCACACCAACCCGACGAATACCTTGCGCTGGACCGCCTGAAACCGACCAGTACGCTGCTTCGCGACCTGGTCAAAAGCGTTTGTACCTGACGCGTGCCCTTGCTATAAACATCAGCACAGGAACGTTTGATCATGGCTGCAAAAGACTGGCATAAAAACTTCATCGACGGCTTTCGTCTTTCGGCGCCTTATATTCATGCGCACCGCGGACGCACCTTCGTCATTGTATTCGGCGGTGAGGCCGTCGCGGACCCGCAATTTGCAGGGCTAGTGCATGACATTGCGCTGCTGCACAGCCTGGGGATCCGGCTGGTGCTGGTACATGGTGCGCGCCCGCAGATTGAAACCCGGCTGAAGGCACGCGGTGCACGGCTGGAATACGTTGGCGGCACGCGCATTACCGATGACGCGGCACTCGAGTGCGTCAAGGAGGCGGTCGGTACGGTGCGTGTCGAGATCGAGGCCCTACTGTCCATGGGACTGGCTAATACACCCATGGCCGGGGCCCGCATCGGCGCAAGCTCGGGAAACTTTGTCACCGCCAGACCACTCGGAATCCGTGACGGCATCGATTATTTCCACACCGGCGAGGTCCGGCGCATTGACGGCGCGGCCATACAACAGCACCTTGATGACGGCAGGATCGTCCTGCTCTCGCCCCTGGGTTACTCGCCCACCGGCGAGGTCTTCAATATCAGCGCAGAGGATGTTGCCACGGCCGCAGCAACCGAGTTGCAGGCCGACAAGCTGGTACTGATCACCGAGGAACCCGATCTGCGGGACAGTCGGCGGCGCCCGGTATCACAGCTGTCATTGACCGAGGCCAGCGCCCTGCTGCAATCACGCCGGCGCCTGCCGGAAGGTACCACCCGGCACCTCGAGCACGCAGTCCATGCCTGCCACTATGGCGTCGGGCGCATCCATCTGGTCAGTCGGCGCAAAGACGGCGCCCTGCTGCTGGAACTGTTCACGCGTGACGGCAGCGGTACCCTGATCACGGCGGAATCCTATGAAGGCCTTCGCCAGGCCACCATCGATGACGTCGGCGGCATCCTTGAACTCATCAAGCCACTGGAACAGGAAGGAACCCTGGTCAAGCGTATCCGGGAATGGCTGGAAATGGAGATCGACCATTTCCTGGTCATTGAACGTGACGGGACCATCATCGCCTGCGCCGCACTTTACCCCGCGGAACAGGGCCGCTATGCCGAGCTGGCCTGCCTGGCGGTGCACGCGGATTATCGCAACGAGGGTCGTGGCGATGCCCTGCTGGAGGCCATCGAGGACAAGGCGGCGCGTATCGGGGTAAAGACCCTGTTCGTGCTGACCACGCGCACCGCGCACTGGTTCCGGGAGCGTGGCTTCGTGCCGGGCGAGGTCAGCCAGCTGCCGGGACGCAAGAAGGACCTGTACAACTACCAGCGCAAGTCGCGGGTCTACCTGAAGACGCTGGATTAAAACTGTTTAGCAACGGTTAGATCATTGCTGGGTGTGCTGTGCATACCGTGGTCCCGAAAAAGCCGACCTTTAGCTTCGGAGTCCACGGAAGCAAACGGAAAAATCAAAATTACATTCAATGAATTATTTCAGGAGCGCCTCGCAGGCGCGATTCAAGACACCTGAAAAGATGATCGCGCCTGCGAGGCGCTCCTGCAATGTTATTTGAATTCTTTCCGTGTTCTTCCGTGGATTCCGTGGCTAACTTAATTGGCAGAATTACGGCTGATTCAGCACCAGCGTCAGGCCATCCGCCACCGGGAGCATGCTCATCGTCACCCGACGGTCCGCATGCACCTGCCGGTTCAACGCGCGAATGGCGCGGGTATCGGCATCCTGTTTGTCCGGATCGGCCACATCCCCCGACCACAGGGTATTGTCGATGGCCATCAGCCCGCCCGGGCGCAGCAACTGCAGAACCGACTCGTAGTAGTTGCCGTAGTTTTCCTTGTCCGCATCGATAAAGGCAAAATCAAAACTCCCGGCCTGCCCTGTGTCAATAAGCCCCTGCAAGGTCTCCAGCGCGGGCGCCAGCCGCAAATCGACGCGCTCAGCGACACCGGCCTCGGCCCAGTAACGCCGGGCAATTGACGTCCATTCCTCACTAATGTCACAAGCGATAATCCGGCCCTCTGGCGGCAGCGCCTGTGCCACCCAAAGTGTGCTATAGCCGGTGTAAACCCCAACCTCCAGGCAGCGGCGCGCGCCCAGTAATTGCACCAGCAAGGCCATGAACTGGCACTGCTCGGGCGCCGACTGCATTCGCGCCATGGCATCGGCGGCCGTCTCGGTGCGCAGTCGCCGCAGGACCCCGGGCTCGTGCAGAGACACCGACTGCAGGTAATCGTAGAGTGCATCATTCATGGAGAGCGTCTTGTTTGTCATGTGCACCCCGTTTTATTAATAAACCCGGATCAGATCGGATTGCCCGGACTGACTACACACTGCCAGTGGAAATCGAATACACTTCACACAGCCAGCGGGTATGACAAGCCAGTATAGCGTTCAGGCAATCACATCATGATGGAAAAATGACTGCACCAGGCCCGGTAAATACAATAAGTGTATTGCAGATCACAGATACACACCTGTATGCGGGCAGTGACGGCTGCCTGCTGGGGCTAAACACGGAGCAATCTCTTGAGGCCGTCACCGCAGAGGCCCGCCGGCGGCATCTGCCCGCCGACCTCGTGCTGGCGACGGGCGACCTGGTGCACGACGGTTCAGCAGCGGCCTACCAGCGTACCTTCAGCCATCTCGGCAGCCTGGGCATCCCGGTCTACTGCCTGCCCGGCAACCACGACGAGGCAGTGGCCTTGCAGGACAACATCAACAATGGTCTGATCCGCTACACCGACCACGCCCTGCACGGCAACTGGCATTTCATCCTGCTTGATTCCACCCGACCGGGCAGCGAAGGAGGCCATCTCGATACGGCCGTTCTGGAAACCCTGGAAACCCGGCTGCAGGCCACCCCCGACACCCACACCCTGGTTTGCCTGCATCACCAGCCGGTGCTGATGGGCAGTCGCTGGCTGGACACCATGGCGGTCGACAACCCGGACGATTTTTTTGCCATCATCGACAGGCATCCCCAGGTACGTGGCATCCTCTGGGGGCATGTGCACCAGGAATTCGACGGGATGCACAACGCTGTCAGGCTGCTGTCTACGCCCTCCACCTGCATCCAGTTCATGCCGGGCAGCATGGAGTTTGCCCTCGATAACGCGGCACCGGGCTACCGCTGGCTGATCCTGCACGAGGACGGCCGCATCGAGACCGGCGTCCAGCGCCTGGACGAGATCCCCGGCACAATCGACCTTACCTCAGCCGGATATTGAACGATAGCCTGAGATCAATCGAGTCTGACCCCGTTGAATTTGCTTGGGCGTATGCTTATGTAACCTGGCGCGTACAACCGCTACCGGGGAGGGCTTACTGGACCAGCTGATTCAAATCGAAAATCGGCAGCAGGATCGCCAGGACGATGATCAGGACAACGCCGCCCATCAGCAGGATCAGCAGCGGTTCGAACAGGCCGAGCACGGCAGCGATCAGGGTCTCGATCTCGCGCTCCTGATTGATAGCCGCGCGCTCCAGCATCTCCTCCAGCTTGCCGCTTGCCTCGCCACTGGCGATCAGGTGCACTGTCATCGGCGGGAAAAAACCACTCTTCTCCAAAGCCGCCGCAATGCCGGTTCCTTCGCGCACCCGTGCACTGGCCTCCCTGACGGCCTCCTGCATGGGGATATTGGACATCACCTGCGCGGAGATACGCATTGATTCGAGCACCTGCACACCGCTGGCAGCAAGGATGCTGAAGGTGCGTGCAAACCTGCCGGTATTCAGGCCGCGTTCCAGCCGCGATAACAATGGAACGTTTAACAGGAAGCGGTGGAAACGCCGTCGCATACCGATATTACGCAGCAGGTACGTGAAGCCGATGACGGTGAGCACCACCAGCACCAGCAAGAGCAGGCCGTAACCGCGCAGGAAATCACTGATCGCGATCAGGCCACGGGTCAGCGGGGGCAGTACCTGCCCGATATTGTCGAACACCTGCACCACCTGGGGTACCACGTAGGTCATCAGGCCACCGACGACCAGGAAGGCGACAAGCGTCAACAGGGCAGGATAAAACACCGCAAGCTGGATCTTCTGGCGCATCTGCTGGCGGTTCTCGGTGTAATCAGCAAGCCGTTCCAGGACCCGGTCGAGATGACCGGACTGTTCCCCGGCTTCCACTGTAGTGCGATATAACTCGGGAAAGATATTGGGGAAATCCGTAAGACCAGCCGCCAGTGTGTGACCTTCCATCACCCGCGCACGCACTGCCAGCAGCATGCTCTTCAGCCGTGCCTTCTCGGTCTGCTGCGATACGGCGCGCAGACATTCCTCCAGCGGAAGAGCGGCACGTACCAGAGTGGCCAGCTGACGAGTGATCAGGGCAAGGTCAGTGGCACTGATGCCACGCTGCAGGATGCCAACTCGTTTCCTGTGCCGCGCTTCGCGCTGGGCGACCTCCTGCACGGCCAGCGGCACCCAGCCCTGTTCACGCAATTGCTGACGAACCTGGCGGGCCGCATCACCCTCGAGTACACCCTTCTTCTCACGCCCCCTGCTATCGAGAGCCGTGTATTCAAACGCGCCCATGCTCAGAAAATACCCGGGCTCACTCGCTCTGGGTCACGCGCAGCACTTCTTCAACCGAGGTAATCCCGTTCAGTACCTTGTCCCAGCCGTCCTGGCGGATACCGGGTGATTGCCGGCGCGCATGCCGCTCCAGTTCAAATTCACCCGCTCCGTCATGCACCATGGAACGTATAGTGTCATCGATCTCCACCAGTTCGTAGATACCGGTACGCCCGCGGTAACCCAGCTGGTTGCATGCACTGCAGCCAACCGCACGGTACAACATCGGTGGATTTTCCGCTGGCACACCCAGGGTCTCGCAATCGGTGTTACCGGCCGCATAGGACTGTTTGCAGTCATCACACAGTACACGCACCAGTCGTTGTGCCAGCACCCCGATCAGGCTGGATGACAGCAGGAAAGGCTCGACCCCCATGTCACGCAGGCGGGTAACAGCGCCAACCGCGCTGTTGGTATGCAGTGTCGAAAACACCAGGTGGCCGGTCAGACTGGCCTGAACGGCGATCTCCGCTGTTTCCAGGTCACGTATCTCGCCCACCATGACCACATCCGGGTCCTGGCGCAGGATGGCGCGCAGGCCGCGCGCAAAGGTTAATTCCACCTTGGTATTGACCTGGGTCTGGCCGATCCCGTCAAGGTAATACTCGATCGGGTCTTCCACCGTCATGATATTGCGGCGCTTGTTGTTGAGCCGTGCCAGGGCCGCATACAGGGTAGTGGTCTTGCCGGAACCCGTTGGTCCGGTCACCAGGATAATGCCATGTGGCCGGCTAATCAGTTGATCGACCACCGTCCGGGTCTTCGGTGCCATACCGAGGTGTTCCAGGTCCAGGCGGCCGGCCTGCTTGTCGAGCAGACGCAGCACCACGCGCTCGCCATTGCCGGACGGCAGGGTGGATACCCGTACATCGACCGCGCGGCCGGCAACCCTGAGTGAAATGCGGCCGTCCTGCGGCAGGCGTTTCTCCGCGATATCCAGGCGCGCCATGACCTTGATGCGCGAGACCAGCAAGGGCGCCAGCACCCGCTGGGGTTCGAGCACCTCGCGCAGCACGCCGTCACAGCGAAAGCGCACGACCAGGCGGTTCTCGAACGGTTCGATGTGGATGTCCGAGGCATTCTCCTTGACCGCCTCGGTCAGCAGGGCGTTGATCAGACGGATGATCGGTGCGTCATCCTCGCTCTCCAGCAGGTCTTCCGGCTCCGGGAGTTGCTGTGCGACATGGTACAGGTCCATGTCGTCACCGAGATCGCCCATCATCTGGATGGCATTGCTGGAGTTCTGTTCGTAGGCCGAGGCCAGCAGCTCCTCGAAACGCGCATCATCGACCTGCCGCAAGCTGAGTGGCTGGTTCATGAAGCGGCGCAGTTCAACCAGCGCCATGGGATCGATCTTGCCGCGGTGCAGCACCACCGCCTTGCCGTCCTCCACACCAGACACCAGGACACCGTGACGCTTGGCAAACAGAAAGGACGGGCGCTGGATTGCTATCTCGGCGCCTTCGATCAGGTCCTTGTTATCCGCCCGGGTCAGTTCACTCATCCGCCCATTCATAGACAGCCGCATCCTGTTCCTGACTGTCCGCTTTTGGTTGTGTATGGATGGGGGGCTGGCCGAGGGGTTCGCCCCATTCCGGCAGCACCGGCTGGCGCTTGCTCGGCATCAGGTTGACGCCTTCCTGGTCCTGCCCAAGCTGCAGGGATCGCAGGTAGTTGTACTTGCTATTGGTGTATTCGGCCGTAACCGCGGCATCGCGCATGATCACCGGGTGGATGAACACCATCAGATTTTTCCTGGTCACGTCCGCTCCGCGGGACTGGAACAGCAGGCCCAGCAGCGGGATGTCACCCAGCAGCGGGACCTTCTGCACTGATTCATTGATCTGTTCCTCGATCAGGCCGCCCAGCACCACGACCTCGCCGTCCTCCACCATCACGCTGGTCTTGATGGCGCGCTTGCTGGTGATGAGATCCGAGGCCCCGGCCACGCTGTCCGCGATGCTGGAGACCTCCTGCTCGATGTCCAGCTTGAGGGCATTACCCTCGTTGATCTGCGGCTTGATCTTCAGGGTCAGGCCGATGTCCTCGCGCTGGATGGTCTGAAACGGATTGGTTGCCGAATCGCCCGCTCCGGTGCTGGTAAAGGAACCGGTCAGAAACGGCACGTTCTCGCCGATGATGATCTCGGCCTCCTCGTTGTCCAGGGTGACCAGGGTCGGCGTGGACAGGATATTGGTGTTGGTGTCCGAGGCCAGGGCATTCAGGATCGCCAGGTAGTTTGAACTACTGCCTTTTTCAACCTTTCCCCCACCAAGCAGGATATTGCCAGCCGGCGTGGGCAGGGTTCCGCCGTCGAGAACATCGGCCGCTGAGTTGATCACATCGGCGATGGTGTTGCCGGTGTTGGTGAAATTGATCAGCCCGACCGGCCCCTCACCACCTTCACTGCCAACGCCGTTGTATACCCACTGGACCCCGAGCTCACGCGCAGTATCCAGGGAAACCTCGGCGATCACGGCATCCACCAGTACCTGGGCCCGGCGCACGTCCAGCTGGCTGATGACGCGCTTGAGGCTGCGCATGATATCGGGTGGCGCCGTGATGACCAGGGCATTGGTTGCGGCATCGGCCTGGATGTCGAATTCGGAGCGTCCCGGAGCGGCCCCCTTGCCCGCGACCTCCTTCTCCTCGATCTTGCCCACGCCCTTGAGCACGCTCACCAGCTCTTCAGCCTCGGCATAGCGCAGATAGACCACATCGGTGTTGCCGCCGGCATCCAGCGGGGTGTCGAGGTGGGAGATGATGGCGCGCAGGCGCAGCCGTGCAGCCCGGTCTCCGCCCAGCAACACGCTGTTGGTGCGTTCATCCGCGACCAGCACCGGGCCACCCGCCGCAGCCGGCACCTTGGCCTTGCCGGCCGGTGCGGCCCGTTCCAGGCTGGTCAGCACCCGCACCACCTCATTGGCCGAGGCATGCTCCAGCGGGATGACCTCGATCTCGCTGTCACTGACCTGGTCGATGCGGCGGATGATGCTGACCAGACGATCGACGTTACTGGCCCGGTCGGAGATGATCAGGACGTTGGTGGCCGGATAGGCGGCCAGGTGGCCCTGCTGCGGCACCAGCGGCCGCAGGATCGGTACCATCTGGGCGGCGGCGACATTGTCGACCTGCACCACGCGGGTCACCATCTCATCGCCGCGCCCCGGAGCCCGGTCGCCAACTGTCGGGATACTGTCCTGCTTGGCGTTGACATCCGGTACGATCTTAATGACCGCACCGCTGGGCACGGCGGCAAAACCGTGCACCTTGAGGATGGAAAGAAATACCTGGTAGACCTCCTCGCTGTCCATGGGTCGCGAGGAGACCACCGTTACCTTGCCCTTGACGCGCGGGTCGATGATGAAGTTTCGATCAGTGACTTCGGCGACCGTGTTGATCAGGGCGCTGATATCGGCGTCTTTCAGGTTCAGGGTCACCGTCTCGGCAGACAGCGGCAACGCCTGCGCAAACCAGGCCACCAGTACTAACAGTATTCGTGTTGTCGTTTTCATAATCACTACCGCGCTATTGATTGCGCCAGGACCAGGCCTGAAATCTTATAAATATCTGCAGCTTAACTTCATTGTTAAATGGGTATTACGAGCAAAATACCAGCTATTCAGGGACATTGAA
Organism: uncultured Ectothiorhodospiraceae bacterium; assembly: GCA_947259415.1. Classification (GTDB taxonomy): domain Bacteria; phylum Pseudomonadota; class Gammaproteobacteria; order UBA9214; family UBA9214; genus CAMYJZ01. Next base: position 42,908 of record CAMYMI010000012.1, read on the forward strand.
AGAAAGTGTCTCCTGCTGGTCGCCACGCATCACGGTCATACTGACCGTCTCGCCACTCTGGGCGCTCTTCAGGGCCCGCATCCCGTTCGACAGGTTGTCCAGGCCGATGTCATTGATCTGGGTCACCACATCTCCCGGCTGCAGCCCCATCTGCTCGAATAATTGCGGGTCCCGGCCAGGCTGCAGGGTATAACCGATCATCTTGCCCTCGCCGTCCTTTTTCGGCGTGGTGCGTACCAGGCCATAGAGCGATTTCGGATTCTGTTTCAGGGTCTGCCGGATCGAACCCAGGCGCTGGGACGGGCTGGCAGTCGCTGCGGGTCTGCGTGTGCGGCTTGCCCGGGTGCCCCCGCTGGACTTCTCGTCCTGCGGCAGCCGCAGGGTCTCGTAGCGTCCGCCGCGCAGCAGGATCACCCGGTCGGCATGGATCTCGCGCAACTCGGCATTGCCGGGCAACTTGTCACCGATGGCGTACATCTCTTCCTTGCCACGCGGGTCGGCGATGATCGCGCGGGAGAATGCCTCATCGCCGGAAGAAAAGGCGCCGTGCAGCACCAGCTTGAGATGAGTATCCGGCGCATCGACGGGGGCAACCGGTCTGGCCGGTGCCGCATTTCGCGCCGCCTCGCCGAAAAGATGCCAACTGGGCAGCTGTCGCACCAGCTGCGCATACTTATCCATCGGCAGCGTTTCCGTTTGAATATCCGGTGGTGCGATTTCCAGCGGCTCGCGCCCGCTGGACCAGAAACCCGCGCTGCTCGCGGCCATGGCCACCATCCAGGCAATCCAGACCACCAGCAGCAGATTGATGACCGTGATGAGCACGCGCATGCGAGTGCCCTGCATGATTCGCAACCAGTCAGTCGATTGCGGTATCAAGGTTTTCATCACCCTTCCTGCCTGCATCCCGGGATACCTGTCTAGACGTTCCTGGCGCGACGTTCGCGTCGGGGTTTGGAGCCCCTTCCGCCACCGGGCTTGCGCCCCGTGTGGCGGCCGCCGCCCGGGCCTTCGCGACGTTTTATTCTGACCGGCGGCTTGAGTTTCTGAATGTAGCCGTCCGGCACCGTCTCCACCGGTATCTTGTGTCCGATAAATTTCTCGATCTCCGGCAGCGAATAAACGAAGTTCTCGCAGGCGAAGCTGACGGCGTCGCCGTCCTTGCCAACACGCGCGGTACGGCCAATGCGGTGCACATAGTCCTCTGCATCCTGCGGCAAGTCATAGTTGAATACATGACTGACATCAGGGATATGCAGCCCGCGTGCCGCGACATCCGTGGCGACGAGTATCGGCAGCTTGCCCTCCTGGAACTGCCTCAGCAGGCTCTGGCGCTTCTTCTGAGGCACATCGCCCGACAGCACGGCCGCTTTGAAACCGTTGCCTTCCAGGTAGGCCCAGATGCGTTCAGCATTGCGCTTGGTGTTCACAAAAACGATGCTGCGCCTGGGATCAATATGGTTCAACAGGCCTATCAGCACGGGGATCTTCTCTTCATTGGATGTATGGTAGACCACCTGCCGGACCCGCTCGGCAGTCACCCGTTCCGGCTCGACATCGACGTATTCGGGATTGTTCATGTGCTCGTAGGCCAGCTCGTTGACACGATGAGACAGAGTGGCGGAGAACAGCAGACCGAGGCGTTGCTCCGGCGGAGGACAGCGGCGTATCAGGTAGCGTATGTCCTTGATGAAACCGAGGTCGAACATGCGGTCGGCCTCGTCCAGAACGATGGCGTCAATCTGCTTGAGATTGTAGATATGCTGCTTGAAGTAATCGATCAGGCGTCCCGGCGTCCCGATCAGGACATCGACACCGGCCTCGATCGCCTCACGCTGTGTGTCGTAACCGGTCCCGCCGTAGGCCAGGCACAGTTTTAGCCCGCAATGGCGACCCAGCGCCTCCGCATCATTGTAGATCTGTATTGCCAGTTCCCGGGTCGGTGCCAGAATCAGCGCGCGTGGCTGATTGGGCTTGCGCTGCGGATCCACCGGACGGGTCAACAGGTGTTTGAACACCGCAATCAGGAACGCGGCGGTTTTACCGGTGCCGGTTTGCGCCTGCCCGGCGACATCGCGCCCCTTGAGTGCCACTGGCAGCGTCTCCGCCTGAATCGGGGTACACTTTGAAAATCCCGCTTCTTCAATGCCTTGCATCAGCTCGGCTGGCAGATCAAAATCGGAAAATGTTGTATCTGTTAAATGTGTCTCGCTCATAACCGCCTAGGATACAGTAATTTATCATTTACGGGCTTGTAAATTGATCGGAATTAGGCTGAAATGTACACCTTGGTTGACACGTGGCGCACTAAAACGTGCACCCATACGTCATGAAAGCCGGTGAATACCTCTTTCCTGCAGATCCTCGACAACATCATTACTACGGTAGATTCCATTTGATACCAGATCGAAAGGCATTGTGATCAGTCCGTCATTGGACGGGATCATTCCGGCTGCTTTTTGATAACAGGAGAAATTGTACTGTGAGTAAAGACATCATTTATGTGACAGATGACACCTTCGAAGCCGAGGTTCTCAATGCCTCCGATCCCGTTCTGGTTGACTACTGGGCAGAATGGTGTGGTCCCTGCAAGATGATAGCGCCAATCCTGGATGAAATCGCCAATGAGTACACCGGCAAGATCAAGATCGCCAAGCTGAATATCGATGACAACCCGCAGACACCACCCAAGTACGGGATCCGCGGTATACCGACTCTGATGCTGTTCAAGGGCGGCAACGTGGAAGCAACCAAGGTGGGCGCCCTGTCCAAGTCCCAGTTGACTGCCTTTATCGACAGCAATATCTAGGCAAGCGCCTGTTAAAATAGATAGGGAGGGTAGACGCACCACGTCACACGTGCTAGCGTTACGTTACAACATAATCACAAACCGCTCCGGATTCGGTACTCACCCGGGCGGCATCTCCCGAAAACACCATAATAAGCTTCCCCGGCTGCACCAGCTGCAGCCTGTTCAGTTCAACAATCCATGACACGCATCAAAGGCATTCTATGAATCTCTCCGAACTCAAGCTCAAACCCGCCAGTGAGCTGCTCGAAATCGCCCAGGGGATGGGCATCGAGGGTATGGCCCGCGCCCGCAAGCAGGACATCATTTTCTCCATCCTGAAATCACATGCGAAGAAAGGCGAAGATATCTTCGGTAACGGCGTACTGGAAATCCTGCAGGACGGTTTTGGTTTCCTGCGTTCCGCTGACAGTTCCTATCTCGCCGGCCCGGACGACATCTATGTCTCGCCGAGCCAGGTGCGCCGCTTCAGCCTGCGTACCGGCGACACCGTGGACGGCAAGATCCGCCCCCCCAAGGACAGTGAACGCTATTTCGCCCTCCTCAAGGTCAGTGAAATCAATTACGAGAAGCCGGAGAATGCCAAGCACAAGGTCGCGTTCGAAAACCTGACACCGCTGCATCCCAACGAACGGATGACCCTGGAACGCGGCAACGGCAGCACAGAGGACATCACCGCGCGCGTCATCGATCTGGTGGCACCGCTCGGCAAGGGGTCGCGCGGGTTGATTGTGTCGCCACCAAAGGCCGGCAAGACCATGCTGCTGCAGAATGTCGCGCAATCCATCACCTCCAACCACCCGGAGTGCTATTTAATCGTGCTGCTGATCGACGAGCGTCCGGAGGAGGTGACCGAAATGTCGCGCTCCGTGAAGGGCGAAGTCGTCTCGAGTACCTTCGACGAACCGGCCAGCCGCCACGTACAGGTCGCCGAGATGGTTATCGAGAAGGCCCGGCGCCTGGTCGAACACAAGCGCGATGTCGTCATCCTGCTGGATTCCATCACCCGCCTGGGACGCGCCTACAACACCGTGGTGCCCTCTTCCGGCAAGGTGCTGACCGGTGGCGTCGATGCCAACGCCCTGCAGCGTCCCAAACGATTCTTCGGCGCGGCGCGCAACATCGAGGAAGGTGGCAGCCTGACCATCCTGGCCACCGCGCTGGTCGATACCGGCTCGCGCATGGATGACGTGATCTATGAGGAGTTCAAGGGAACCGGCAATCTGGAGATTCACCTGGACCGCAAGATCGCCGAGAAACGCATTTACCCGTCCATCAACATCAACCGCTCCGGCACGCGCCGCGAGGAACTGCTGACCGATCCGGCCGAACTACAGAAGATGTGGATCCTGCGCAAGTTGCTGCACCCGATGGATGAACTGGCCGCCATGGAATTCCTGCTCGACAAACTCAAGGCCACCAAGAGTAATACACAGTTCTTCGAATCAATGAAACGGTAAGGATCAATTGGGTAGGACTCGATTGATCGCGTGAATAACCTCGCCGTTGCAATATAGATACTGCCTGACGTCTTTAAGTCTCACTTCCCAGTTACCCATCATCCCCCAGGTTCCTCAACCGCGCCATGCGTCGCTCCAGCGGCGGGTGGGTGGCAAACAGCCGGTTGGCCTTCTCTGAGAAATTGCGAAACGGGTTCACGATGAACATATGCTGGGTGGCCTGGTTTGCGCCCTTGAAGGGCCTGGCATTCAGGGCCAGCTTCTCAAGTGCCGATATCAGCCCCTCCGGATGACGGGTCAGGCGCACACTGGTGGCATCGGCCAGGAACTCCCGCTGGCGCTGAACCGCCATCTGCACCAGGCGTGAAAAGATCGGCGCCAGGGCCGCGAATAACAGCAGGAACAGCACGATCACCAGTGCACCTCCACCGCCCCGGCTGTTCGAGCTGCGCGAACGGCCGGAATAGCGCAGCGAACGCAAGGCCCCGTCGCTGATCAGCGCAATCAGGCCGACAATGACACCCACGGCAGTGGCATAACGGATATCCCAGTTCACGATGTGACCCATTTCGTGACCGATAACACCCTGCAGTTCTTCCCGGTTGAGCGTGTCCAGCAGGCCCCGCGTCACGCCAATCGAGGAACGTGCCGGGTGCATCCCGGTCGCGAAGGCATTCAGCGCATCCGTCCCGATCACGTAAACCCGTGGCTTGCGGATTCCGGCCGCAATGGCCATTTCTTCGACCACGTTGTGCAATTGTGGCTCCTCATCGGGCGTCACTTCCCGGGCCCCAGTCATGCGCAGGACAATGCGGTCGCCTTTCTTAAACGAAATCCACGACCAGATCACACCGACAACAAGCAGCACCAGCGCCGCCTGGACACCCCAGCGGCTGGCAAACCAGATGTCTTCTGCCCCTTCGGGAAAATTGCCCGACATGGCCTGCACACTCCAGCCCAGCAGGTAACCCAGGATGACCAGGGTGAGCATGAGTATGATTACCAGGCGACGGGTCGCCTTCTGATTGGCGCGTGCCGCGGCCATGAAATCGGTGCGCCGCAGCACCTTGTTGCGGAGCAACGGCTTGTCCTGCCAGTTGGCGATCAGGGGGGCGCCGCACTGGCGGCAGGCATGCGCATGCGCGCGGTTTGCGGTACCGCATTCCGGGCATGATTTTGGAATCGAACTGGCCATCAGGTAATCAATGGAGTCATACCCGATCGATCGCTGACAACATTAATCATGTAAAGCAAATAATGATTAATCGAGTCTGACCTCATTGATTAAGCTGATCCGATTTAGCGGATATCCACCTTGGGCGCCCCGGCCTCCGCCTCCGGCACTTCAAAATAGGTGGCCTCATGGAAACCGAACATGCCGGCAACGATATTGGACGGGAATACCTGTATACCATTGTTGAGTGTCATGACGCTGTCATTGTAGAACTGGCGCGAGAAGGAGATTTTGTTCTCGGTCGCGCTCAGTTCTTCCATCAGGCGCGCGACACTCTCGTTGGCCTTGAGGTCGGGGTATGCCTCCATTAATGCAAACAGCTTGCCCAGCGCAGCCCCCAGGATGCCCTCGGCTGCAATCGCCTCCTCGGGGTTTCTGGCACCCACGGCCTGGTTGCGTGCCTGTACCACCTTCTCCAGGGTTTCCTGTTCATAGGACATGTAGTCCTTGACGGTCTCCACCAGGTTCGGAATCAGGTCATGACGGCGCTTCAGCTGTACGTCGATCTGCCGCCAGGCGTTCCTGACCTGGTTGCGCAGGTTTACCAGGCGGTTGTAGAGCGTCACCCCCAGCAGTGGAATCCCGATAACGAGTGCCACCAGCCCCCAGCCAATAATCTCCATTAGTTACCCCCTTTTTTTTCGCAACTGATATCAGATGACCCGGTAATCCGTGAGCCTGAAGCACTGCGATTCCCGTTGTGGGCATGAGGATAACATCCCTGAGAATTCAGGACAGCCGCCAGGGTTGAATTTGTAAAACCTGGCGAGCGGTGGGCGAGAAGCAACCTGAGTACTGTTGCCCATCGCGCTTGAGAAACGCTCCTACAACACAAATTTCAAGCTTTGCTCTTTACTTCTCACTCTATTATCTTTCCGTGGACACTCTTTGGTAAGTACGTCGCAGGATGCAAATCAATCACCCTTCACGCCCGATTGCCCGGTAGCCGATATCCCTGCGGTAATAGACGCCAGGCCAGCTGATCGCCTCGACGCACTGATAGGCTTGCTTCTGGGCAGCCGCAATGGTTGCGCCCAGCGCGCATACACACAGCACCCGCCCCCCACTGGTCACCACCTGTTCGTCGCGCGTCGCGGTACCGGCATGAAACACCTTGCAGGGACCGGCACCCAGCGCAGACAGGCCCTCGATCAGGTCGCCCTTTTGGTAGCTGTCGGGATAACCACCGGCGGCCAGCACCACGCCCAGGGAAGTGTGTTCATCCCATTCGGCCTCGACCTCGTCGAGGTTACCCTTGAGGGCGGTCAGGCATAGCGCAACCAGGTCCGACTTGAGCCGCAGCATGATCGGCTGAGTCTCTGGGTCACCGAACCGCACGTTGTATTCCAGCACCTTGGGCGTGCCGTCGACGGTGATCATCAAACCGGCGTAGAGGAAACCGGTAAAATCATTACCCTCCTCGGCCATGCCGCGCACGGTCGGCCGGATAACCTCGTTCATGATGCGCCGGTGTATCTCCGGCGTCACCACCGGCGCCGGTGAATAGGCGCCCATGCCGCCGGTGTTGGGGCCGGTATCGCCGTTGTCGCGCGCCTTGTGATCCTGTGAGGTGGCCAGCGGCAGGGTGTGGGTACCATCCACCATGACGATAAAGCTGGCTTCCTCGCCCTGCAGGTATTCCTCGATCACCACCCGGTGACCGGCCTCGCCGAAGACATTGCCGCTGAGCATGTCCTCGACCGCGCGGATGGCTTTTTCCTCGGTCTGGGCCAGGATGACGCCCTTGCCAGCCGCCAGACCGTCGGCCTTTACCACGATCGGCGCCCCTTGCTCGCGGATATAGGCCACGGCCTTGCCAACGTTAGTAAAAGCAGCGTAAGCACCGGTGGGGATGTTGTGGCGTGCAAGGAAATCCTTGGCAAAGGTCTTCGATCCCTCCAGCTGCGCTGCGCCCCGGGTAGGGCCAAAACAGGGGAGGCCGGCGGCCGCGAACTGGTCCACTATCCCTGCGACCAGCGGCGCCTCGGGACCGACGATGGTGAGGCCGACTTCGTTGTCCCGGGCAAAGGCCATCAAACCCGCAATGTCGCTTGTGTTTATAGCGACGTTTTCGATGCCCGGTTCCAGCGCCGTGCCGGCATTGCCCGGCGCCACATACACCGTGTCCGCCTGCGGGGACTGGGCGGCCTTCCATGCCAGGGCGTGTTCGCGCCCGCCCCCGCCGATAATGAGAATATTCATAGCTGTTCCTTAATCATGAACATAGCCCGAGATGCATATAAACGCCAAAATTCACCGCAAAGACGCCATGAACGCAAAGGAGAATCTTATTAAATAAAGCAAAATCATATTAGCCCGACTTTGTCTCATTTGAACTCGTATGGATAAGCTGGCCGGGAATCCAAAAAGGATTTTTTAATAAAAATCTTTGCATCCTTTGCATCTTTGCGGTGAATTCTCTTATTCATGTTCTGCTGTGGATTCGTGGCTAATTCCTGATGCGAACAGCGCCCCCTGTAAACGATTCATGCCTCACCTTCAGTTATTACTTGTCACTTCTTACCAAATTTTAATGCCGGAAATGCCGCATGCCGGTGAACACCATGGCCATGCCATGCTCGTCCGCCGCGGCGATCACCTCGTCGTCGCGCATGGAACCGCCCGGCTGGATCACAGCTACGATGCCCACCTCGGCGGCCTGATCGATGCCGTCGCGGAACGGGAAAAAAGCGTCCGAGGCCATCACCGAACCGCGCACCTCCAGACCCTCGTCCGCCGCCTTGAGTGCAGCAATCCTGGCACTGTAGACCCGGCTCATCTGGCCGGCGCCGACACCGATGGTCATGCCGTCCCTGCAGTAGACGATGGCATTGGACTTGACGAACTTGCCGACCCGCCAGGCAAACAGCAGATCCAGCGTCTCCTGCGCGGTCGGTGCACGTTGTGTCACCACCTTCAGGTCGGACTCACTCACCCGACCCAGATCGCGGTCCTGCACCAGCAGGCCGCCGTTGACGCGCTTGAAGTCCAGCCCGGCGGCGGGTGTATCACCCCATTCCCCGCAAGCCAGAATGCGCACATTCTTCTTGGTGGCCAGCAGCGGCACGGCGGCCGGGTCGATTGTCGGGGCGATGATCACCTCGACGAACTGGCGGTCGATGATCGCCTGCGCGGTCGTCGGTCTTGAAGGCACGGTCATAGGCGGCCAGCGGCGTATCACCCAACGCCACCCCGCAGGGGTTGGCGTGCTTGACGATCACGCAGGCCGGGCTTTCGTTGAAGGACTTGACACATTCCAGCGCCGCATCGGTATCCGCTACGTTGTTGTAGGACAGTTCCTTTCCCTGCAGCTGCTGCGCCGTGGCCACCGAGACCTCGCCCGGCTGGTGTTCGACATAGAACGCGGCGCGCTGATGCGGGTTCTCGCCATAGCGCATGGTCTGCACCTGGCGGTACTGAAGGTTGAGGGTGTGCGGGAAGGCTGTGCGCTCACCCCCCTGGCCGATCGCCCCCAGGTAGTTCGCAATGGCGCCGTCATAACGGGCCGTGTGCTCAAAGGTCTTGACCGCCAGCATAAAACGCGAGGCATCCGACACCCGGGCGTTGTTCTGGCGCAGTTCGTCCAGCACCAGTCCATAGTCGGCGCTGTCGACCACCACGGTCACCGCGGCATGGTTCTTGGCGGCAGCGCGCAGCATGGTCGGCCCGCCGATATCGATGTTCTCGATCGCGATCGCCAGGTCACAGTCCTCGCGCGCCACGGTCTGCTCGAATGGGTACAGGTTCACCACCACCATGTCGATAGGCGGGATCCCGTGTTCGGCCATTACTTCCTTGTCAGTGTCGCGCCGCGCGAGGATGCCACCGTGGACCTTCGGGTGCAGTGTCTTGACGCGCCCGTCCATCATCTCCGGGAAGCCGGTGTAGTCGGACACCTCGACCACGGGTATGCCGGCCCCGGACAGCAGGCGCGCCGTCCCCCCGGTCGACAGAATTTCGATGCCCAGCGACCGCAGGCCCTGGGCAAACTCGGTGATACCGCTCTTGTCTGAAACACTGATCAGGGCGCGTGTAACTGTGTTCATTGGATGTGTCGATACCTTGGTTGTGAATCGTCATACTTCAGGATGTTCACGCCTGCACGAGTCATACGGGGGTTTCCTTTTTTCCCCTGCTCCCTCGTGGAGAGAGAAGGTCGGGATGAGGGGTGTTGGGAAAAACGCCCCTTACTATCAGAGCTGATAGGTCTTGAGCTTCTTGCGCAGGGTACCGCGACTGATGCCGAGCAGTTCGGCCGCCTGCGACTGGTTGCCAGCCACATGATTCATGACGACATCCAGGACGGCCGGTTCGACCTCCTCCAGGACCACATGGTAGAGGTCGTTGACCTTGGTGCCACTGAGGTCCTCCAGGTAGAGCTCCAGCGCCGACTGCACACTGCGGCGTATCGGCTGCTTGCGCCGTTCGCGTCTAATCGGCTGACTCATGCGGCCAGTTCCTGCTGTGCCGTCAGCGCGGCAAAAAAATCATGGACATAGGCCAGCTGCGATGCTGCCGATTCGATCTGGTTGATGTGCTGGCGAAAACGGTTCCCCTCGGGCTGGCGCTTGCTGTACCAGGCGATATGCTTGCGCGCCACCCGCACGCCGGTGTATTCGCCGTAAAAGTCGTACAGGTTTTCCAGGTGGCCGGCCAGGATATGGCCGATCTCGGCCGGCGCGGGCTCTGCCAGCCGCTGACCTGTGGCCATGAAGTGACTGATTTCCCTAAAGATCCAAGGTCGCCCCTGGGCGGCACGCCCGATCATTACTGCGTCGGCTCCGGTATGGGCCAGGACGTCTACGGCCTTTTCAGGTGTGGTGATATCGCCATTTGCGATCACCGGGATGAACACGGCCTGCTTGATGGCGCGCGTGGTGTCGTGTTCGGCTTCACCGCGGTATCCGCAGGCGCGGGTGCGGCCATGCACCGCCAGGGCCTGGATACCGGCCTGCTCGGCAAGCCGTGCAATCGCGAGGCCATTCTTGTGTTGCGGGTCCCAGCCGGTGCGAATCTTGAGGGTGACGGGCACGTCAACGGCATTGACAACGGCCTCCAGGATGCGTCCCACCAGCGCCTCATCCTGCAACAGGGCGGAACCCGCCATCAGGTTGCAGACCTTCTTGGCCGGGCAACCCATATTGATATCAATGATCTGGGCGCCATGGCCGACATTGAAGCGCGCGGCCTCCGCCATCATGACCGGATCCGCACCCGCGATCTGCACCGACACCGGCGCATGTTCGCCGGCATGATCGATGCGTCGCCGGGTCTTTTTGCTGCCCCACAACAGCGCATTGGACGACACCATCTCGGACACGGCCAGACCCGCTCCGAGCTTGCGGCACAGCTGCCGAAAGGGGCGATCGGTGACGCCTGCCATGGGGGCAAGTATCAATCTGTTAGGAAGTTTATAAGTTCCGATACGCACCGGATTTCTGTCTGTTTGATGGGTTCCGGAAGTGGAGGACGGGAGATAATACTCCCTTCCGCCGGCGGGATAAAGTTAAGAAATGTTACCTTCGGAAAAACAATAAATCAGAGGAATTCAAACTGGAAAGACACTGCATCCTTGCCCGGATCCTGGATCTCCAGAACCACATGCACCGGCGTATCAGCTGCCATTCCCGCAGCGATGTCGGTCCCCTCACCGAGGTATTCTTCGGGACCGAAACGGCGCGCCGCGACCAGCTTGCCGGAAAGATCGGAGAAACCAACCGAGAATACCGGGTAGGGCTGGGTAAACCTGGCGTAATTGACCAGGGTGGCATTGACCAGCAGGGCATTTTCCACCAACGGGTGCTTGCGCACATCCCGGTTCAGAAGTTCGATGTGCGACAAGTCGGTCTGCAGCGGCAAGTCGCACTGCAGGATGGAGCAGAAACGCTCCAGCATCGGACGCCAGCCGCTGTCGGCAGCCAGCTCTGCGCGATTGAAGAACAGCCATTGCATTCCGAACGACAGTATCAGCAGGCCAATCATGGCCCCGCTGGCGACATCTTTCCAGGACACCGTACTTTCCGACCAGTGACCGGGAACAGGGGACGGTTTCATGGATTGCTCGGGCTTGGTCTCGTCAAGCACATCGAATACGGGCGGTGTGTCCTCCATTTCTGATACAGGCTCCACCCCGGCATCGACCGCCGCCGCTTTATCGTCAATTTGCATAGTGGATTCAGACGCATACAACTGGCTGTCAGCGCCGGCCGGCAACTCTTCCGGCGCTTTCTTCAGCAGTGCCTCGCGGGCGTCGGCAAGGTCCTGGTAAAGCGCATCAACGGCACTGAAGACCGTCTGGCAAATACCGCAGCGTACCTGGCCGCGCGCCTTGCGCAGGTGGCCGGCCTCGATGACGAACACCGTCGAACATTTTGGACAGATCGTATACATGCGTCCGAGTTTACACATTTATATTGCGAAGGGAATTTTCCTGCCTGAGATTGACATCCATTTGCAATCGGATTGGCCAAGTAAGGACACGGAATTAATTGTATTTTCAGAAGGCATTAGCTGCGATTTATTTCGCGAATAGACTCGCTCCTACAGGTTGATCCACCTCCACAACATAACCATCTGACCATGGGCCGTGTCTGTTACCTATTTCTCAGAACGGGTGTTTCCCTTGTTTCTGGTCAGCACACACATCGCACCCTATGCCATTTTATTATTCATTCTGTGTCCTTCCGTGTGATTTCGTGGAAAACATTCATTACTGCCTGCTCTTCACTCCTAACCACTTGCCCGTTTCACTCCCTCAAGCAATAGCCACTCATCCCGATGCACCGGCGCCTTGAAATCAATCCACTGCTGGTATGCCGCCATTACCTCACGGCCCTGCGCTTCCAGTATCCCGGTCAGGATAATGCTCCCCTGGACGCGTAGATATCCGGTCAGCATGCCGGCGAGTTGAATCAGCGGGTTGGCCAGGATGTTCGCCATCACCACGTCAACCGGCCTCGTATCCAGCGCATCCGGCAGCATCACTTCGATACACTGTTCAACTGCGTTGCGGGCCGCGTTGTCGCGGGTGGCGATCAATGCCTGCGGATCAATATCGACTGCGTACACCTTGCTTGCTCCGAGTTTGCAGGCTGCGATGGCAAGGATGCCGGAGCCGCAGCCATAATCGATAACCTTCTCGCCCGCGGGTACATTGGCATCCAGCCATTCCAGACACAGGCCCGTGGTTGCGTGGGTGCCAGTCCCGAAGGCCATCCCCGGATCCATCTGTACCACGACGCCATCGGGGTCGGGCGGTGATTCATTGGTGGGGCACACCCACAGGCGCGTGCCGAAGCACTTGGAATGGAAGTCATCCCTCCATATCGTGGACCAGTCGCGGTCCTCCAGGTGCTCGGTCAGCAACTCGATCTCCGGGACCTGCAGCGCGTCCCGCAGGCCGTCCCGTATTGCCTCCGTATCGCAGCCAGAGTGGAGCAAGGCAACCGCGCGCAGCCTGCCCCAGAGCGGCTGCTCACCCGGCGCCGGTTCCAGCAGGGGTTGGTTGGCGGCATCCAGCAGGGTTACCGACAGGGCGCCGGCCGACTCGAACACCTCGGTGACGAGACCGGCCTGGTCACGGGTTACCTCAAGTGAGAGTTGCAGCCAGTGCATGGAGAGTGACTTGGTGGAGGAGGCACGCAGGGGGCGCTACGCGCACCAAAAACAGTTTAATTTGGTTTCGTTCTCGCCGTGTAATTCCGCGGCTATTGCAATCCCAGCTTATTCTCCAGGTAATGAATATCCGCTCCACCCTCTATAAAAGCCGGGTCGGTCACGATACTGCGCTGCAGGGGTACATTGGATTTAATGCCATCGATCACGATTTCGTCGAGTGCCACGCGCATGCGCGCCAGTGCGGAAGTGCGATCATGCCCGAAGGCAATCAGCTTGCCGATCATGGAATCGTAAAAAGGCGGCACGGTGTAGCCGTTGTAGATATGGGTATCCATGCGGATCCCGGGGCCGCCCGGCGCGTGATAGTTCTCGATCCTGCCCGGCGAGGGCATGAAATTAACCGGGTCCTCGGCATTGATGCGGCACTCGATGGCATGCCCGCGCATCGTGATATCTTCCTGTCGAAAGGTCAGCCCATTCCCGGCGGCAACGCGCAGTTGCTCCTTGATGATGTCCACCCCGGTCACCATCTCAGTGACCGGATGCTCGACCTGCACACGGGTGTTCATTTCGATAAAATAGAACTGCCCGTCCTGGTAGAGAAACTCGAAGGTCCCCGCACCGCGGTAACGCAGCTGCTCGCAGGCATTGACGCAGCGCTGCCCCATCTCCTCGCGCTGTTCCGGAGTGATGCCCGGGGCCGGAGCCTCTTCGACCACCTTCTGGTGGCGGCGCTGCATGGAGCAGTCGCGCTCACCCAGGTGGATGGCGTGCCCCTCACCGTCACCCAGCACCTGGAACTCCACGTGCCGCGGCCGCTCCAGGTACTTCTCCATGTACACGACATCGTTGTTGAAGGCGTTCAGCGCCTCGGTACTGGTCAGTGAAATCGCCCCCAGCAGGGCCGCCTCGGCATGCACCACGCGCATCCCGCGGCCACCGCCACCACCGGCTGCCTTGATGATGATCGGGTAACCTATCTCCCGGGCGAGGCGCAGGTTTTCATTATCATCCTCGCCCAAAGGGCCGTCTGAGCCGGGCACGCAGGGCACGCCCGCCGCCCGCATGGAGCGGATAGCCTCGACCTTGTCGCCCATTGTGCGGATCGTCTCCGGGCGCGGCCCGATAAAGATGAATCCGCTACGCTCCACCTGCTCGGCGAAATCGTCGTTCTCGGACAGGAAGCCATACCCGGGGTGAATCGCCGTGGCATCAGTGACCTCGGCGGCACTGATAATGGCGGGGATGTTCATGTAGCTTGCCGTAGAGGCGGGCGGCCCGATACAGACACTCTCATCGGCCAGCAAGACATGCTTCAATTCGCGATCGGCCACGGAATAGACCGCCACGGTGCTGATACCGAGTTCCTTGCAGGACCGCAGGATACGCAGGGCGATCTCGCCCCGGTTGGCGATGACGACCTTTTCCAGCATCAGCTGATTACGAACAGTGGCTGGCCAAACTCGACCGGCTGGCCATTCTCGACCAGTCTTGCCGTCACCTTCCCTGACTTGTCGGTCTCGATCTGGTTAAGCATCTTCATCGCCTCGATGATGCACAGCGTGTCACCGGCACTCACCTGCTGGCCGACCTCGACAAACGGCTTGGCTCCCGGTGATGGGGCCTCATAGAAGGTACCGACCATGGGCGAGGTGATGGTATGCCCCACGGGGATCTGTTCCTCTGCTTCCGGCGCAGCTGGCGCGGCCGGCACAGGTGCAGCTGCCGGGGCTGGCGCGACCGGCGCCGCAGCCATCATCTGGGGTACCACTGCCTGCATAGCCTGGGTGGTTCGGCTGATCCGCACCGATTCCTCACCCTCGTGAATCTCGATCTCGGCGACCTGCGATTCCTCCAGCAGCTCAATCAGCTTCTTGACTTTGCGTATGTCCATGTCGAATCCTGTCTGTCGGATACGTTTAATAGGCTGGATGCGTCGTACACACCCTTGCTAATTGATGCTTCTTACGTTCCTGATTTTTTCGTGTGCTTGTGTGGCACTTCATTTCACTCTTGAGTCTTTACTTTTTACTTCTTCCAGGTACCGCACTGCCGCCTGCAAGGCCAGCTCATAGCCGATCGGCCCAAGCCCGGAGATCACGCCAATGGCAATATCCGAGAAATAGGAATGCTTCCGAAACTCTTCGCGTGCGTGCACATTGGAAAGATGCAGTTCGATAAATGGGATTCCAACCGCCTTTAGCGCATCCCGCAAACCGACACTGGTATGCGTCAGGGCTGCGGGATTGATAATGATGAAATCGATATCATCGCCGGCCGCCGCCTGGACCCGCTCGACCAGTTCGTGCTCGGCATTGCTCTGGAAGGCAACGAGTTCGGCCCCCTCGTCCTCACCCAGGACGGCCAGCCGGGCCAGAATGTCATCCAACGTGGTGGAGCCATAATGCTCGGGTTCACGGGTGCCCAGCAGGTTCAGGTTGGGGCCGTTCAGGACCAATAGCTTGTAGGCGGGCATTTAGCGGCAAGATTCTGGATAATAGTGGATAGATCGATACATTTAATAGATGTTACCGATATAACAACATAAATTGCATATTATTATGCATTTAATGATCAATTTGTCCAGTTTTCAAATTTTTATAGCATAATTCATGTAATTTCAACGCAGAAGCCTGCAAATTTCATATATATGGAGTTTCGAGATTCGCATTAATGTATTCCTGAATATCTCAATAAAGTCACATTCCAGTAGATAAACAGATTAATGCATAGAATCAAGGCTATACATCCCCGACCGTCCTGATCGCCGTTGCCTCCCGCATTCACACGCAACTGTGCTGGCAACCGAAACACGAATCCCGGAGGAGATCGCCCAGATTGCATGGTCATGGCACCAAAAAGGGGCAGGATTACCCAAGTCAATGGATTTAGACTTACAGCGCCATAACCTGAAAAGGACTGAGTAGCCATGCAAATAGACGAAATTGCAGAGCAGAAGTAGTAAACCGGCCAGAAGCGAATATATTGCAGAATCCAGACCAGTAATTATTGTATCTTTCCGTGTGTCTCCGTGGATTCCGTGGCTGACATTTCCTATTCCTGCATCGCCGACGAACAGCTGAAACCCGATGACAGATCGCCTCGCGCACAAACTGTTTCTACTGGCCGCCGTTGGCTGGGCGGCGCTGATCTATTTGCTCTCTGACCAGCCGGGATTGGATGTGATACCCCTGTTTCCCGGCCAGGACAAGGTGTTCCACGCCGTCGTTTTTGGGGTGCTTGGCTTTCTGGTGCTGGGTACGCTGCATCCTGAAACCAACGGATACAGCATCACCCAGGTCTTGATCGCCGTCGGCCTGACGGCCTTCTACGGGATGCTGGATGAATTCCATCAGAGTTTCGTACCGGGACGCACGGCAGACACCTGGGACGTGGTCGCCGATGTCGCCGGCGCGATGCTCGGCGTCTACGTGCTGTATACCTTCGTGAGGTTACGAAGCAGAAATAACCTGTCTGGGTAAGTCGAGTTAGGCATACAGCGCTGCAATCCGGCATCAATACTAATATTCGAATAATTACAAATACTGCGACCAGTCGCGGCTGTGGTCGCCAAATACCAGGAAATGGGGGTTCAGCAGGGAGTCCTTGGTGTTATAACGCAATGGCTGCATGGCCGTATCGGTGACCACGCCACCGGCCTGTTCGACCACACACTGTGCTGCGGCCGTGTCCCACTCCGATGTCGGTCCCAGGCGTGGATAGATGTCGGCCACGCCTTCTGCCACCAGGCACAGCTTCAGGGAACTCCCCATGCCGACCATTTCGTGCTCACCCAGTTTCTCCAGGAAACGGTTGAGCGAATCCCCGCGGTGGGAACGGCTGCCAACCACAATCACCGGGCCGTCTGTGAGCAGACGAACCTTGATGGCCTGCGGTTTCTCACCCGGTTGTTGCTTGAATGCACCGCGGCCCTTGCAGGCGGAATAGGTCACCCCGCTGACCGGCACATGCACGACACCGATTATCGGTACGCCCGCCTCGATCAGGGCAATATTTACAGTAAACTCGCCGTTGCGCTTGACGAATTCGCGTGTGCCATCAAGTGGATCGACCAGCCAGTATGTCTGCCAGCCGGAACGTTCGGCGAATGACAGGCTGGCAGATTCCTCGGACAGCACCGGTATAGTGGGAGTCAAGACCTCCAGGCCGGCGACGATGGCATGGTGTGAGGCCATATCCGCCGCGGTCAGCGGCGAATTGTCTGCCTTCTCTTTGACATCGAAATCACTGTTGTAGATCTCCAGGATCCTGTCGCCTGCCACACGGGCAAGCTCGACAACCGGTTCCAGCAGCGCAGCAACATCAACATCACTGGTACCCTTGTTCATTCTGTTCCCTTGGCTTGTGGTTCATACGGCTTCTGCTGTCTGCCGGCGCGATTTGGAATTCGGTACGTAGCGCGCCTTCGAACCACGCCTCCACATCGAGACCGCGTGCATTGCGTGTGATCTGGAAACCGGGCTGCTCCGGCGGCTGACTGCGAACCAGTATCCAGTCTCCCGGCGGCAATATAATTTCCAGCCTAACATGCATGGGATAGAAACCATCAAGAAAGCGGCGCATGAAGGGCCCGTTACGTACCAGGAACCCCCCGTCAATCTGCGGCACCACGACCCGCGTCTCACCCGAGAGGCACAGCTCAGCACCTGGTGCGACCCCCTCCAGCTGTACGGATTCACCCTCCACCCAGGCACGCCCGATTTCGCTCACCTTCTCTACCTGCAAATGACGCATGCGGCCGGGACGAAAAACCACCTCGGCGGCCGGCACAGCGTCGAGATTGGTGTGACATTGATAGAGCCCCGCCCAGCCATCGTTCAGGCTCTGCCTGCTCAGGGTAATCCGGTTGTGGTGCGCATGCACCGCCTGTCCGGGCGGGTTCTCCAGGAAGTTCAACTCGCCTTCATTGACCGTTGCCGTTTGTACATCCTCCTGGGCCTCCAGCCAGGCATCATCGGCCGGATTACCGTGCAGCGACATGGGGAATACCATGGCGAGCAACCACCATGGCGGATAATGCCGGAAGTAACCCTTTTTTCGCTGTATGCGCATTGACGTTTGGTGGCTGCTTCACCCTTGCTTCAATAAAGTATGATAATAGGCCATCGCCGCAGAAATTTACCGGATTGCAGAAAAAAGGCCAGTCCGACAACCCGAAAGTGAGTATTTAACGGGCAACAACAGCATGATCCCCTGGCACGAAATCTCCAGCGTCTTCCTCGACATGGATGGCACCCTGCTGGACCTGCATTTTGACAACCATTTCTGGCGCGAACATGTCCCGCTGCGTTACGCCGAACGCCACAGCCTGGAGATCGAGGCCGCCAAGGCCATGCTGTTCCCGAAATTCAAGGCCAAGGAGGGCACCATGGACTGGTATTGCGTGGACTACTGGAGCCGGGAGCTCGGCCTCGATATCGCCGGACTCAAAAACGAAATCGACCACCTGATCGCGGTGCATGCCAATGTCGTCGAGTTCCTTGATTACACCCGGCAGGCCGGCAAGCGCACCGTCCTACTGACCAATGCGCACTCAAAGAGCCTGGCGCTGAAGATGGCGCGTACCGACCTCGAGAACCACTTTGATGCCCTCATCTGCGCGCACGACATCGGCTACCCGAAAGAGAATCTTCGGTTCTGGGAACAGCTGAGGGAGCATGAGGAGTTTGATCGCGATACCACACTATTTATCGACGACAGTCTTCCGATCCTGCGCACTGCCCGCGAGTTCGGTATGCGTCACCTGCTCGCGGTACGTCAACCTGACAGTCAGTCACCGCCGAAAGAGACGGAGGAATTCGAGGCCATCGAGGATTTTGCGGATATCACGCCGGCAGCGGGCGCATGATACTGGACCAGAAGATACAAACATCATCTCACCGCGGAGACGCGAAAGTCACAGAGAAATATTAAAAAAACAATTAACCGCAAAGTCGCAAAGAGCGCAAAGAAAATCAGAATTATAGTTAACACCGAGAGTAATAAACGACGTAGAATTCCGGATTTTTCAGGCTTTCTACAGGATGTATATCGAACGAATTGAATCCTGTATGGATTTTATTTTTCAGTGGTTTCCGTAGATTCTGTGGCTAATTATACGCGTGAACAGGACTCCAAAATAACCGACATCGATGGTGCGCATGGCGCACACTACCTTCAAATAGCGAGGGTTTTAGATAATGTATTATTCATTCTTTGCGCCCTTTGCGTCTTTGCGGTGAAATCTTTTCTTGTCGCTCTAATCCCCTGACAAAAAATCTATCATCCCCGGCTGGCGGCATACTTGCCCCAGGTCTTGAAGCGCTTGTGAACGTACTTGAGCAGCGAATCATAACCGTCGAAGAACAAGTCAAATCCTTCATTGGCTGATTCATCGAATTCACAGAAATCATTGGTGTATTCGCGACAGATCTGCGGCCGATCATCGTAGATGCCGCAACGCCCGTCCGCCAGCAGGTGGGTGCAGGGATTGTTCACCAGCAGGTACCAGCCATCCTCGTCCTTGTAGGCCTGGACGTCCTTGTGCGAAACCTGCCACAGGAGGTGGTCAAAGTCATGCATGGAACGCGGCGTCACCAGTTCCTCGGTGATATAGGTGCAGCACTTGGAGTTGGTGCAGAAGCCGCACTTGTTTTCAGGGGTGATCTTGATGTCGATGGGTATATGTTTTTCCATAACGGGAAACTGACTGGTTCAGGACAAGCGGTCTGGGTCGCGGGCTGCTAGCGTATCACGTAGCAAATCCAGCGTCTGTCAGAGTCGCAATCATTGGCGACAGCACTGGTCTGGCGGTTAAGCCTTACCACAGGACGCACTTCATGTACCGAGTGAATACAGTCCTCTGCAGCAGTCTGCTATACAGATGCCATACTCGTACGATGACTGCCGGGAAAGTGTCAGGCTAGAGCTTGCTGCCCGTGGAAAATTCGAAGTGCTTGAA
Source organism: uncultured Ectothiorhodospiraceae bacterium (assembly GCA_947259415.1). GTDB lineage: Bacteria > Pseudomonadota > Gammaproteobacteria > UBA9214 > UBA9214 > CAMYJZ01. The sequence goes on from CAMYMI010000012.1 coordinate 62,989, forward strand.
AACCGGGGTCTCGAGGAGGCCGCGGCCGACACGTGCTCTTATCTCCTGGCCTGCAATGTTGATCAGTATGCGACTGTCCTCTGCGTAGCTGCCCGTGGCGGTTACCAGCGAGGTGGTGGCCTGCTGGGCTTCATCGCCGGGCATGAACAGGGCCGGTAATGCCATGCCCTCCTCTTCGCCGGAGGCGCGGCAATAGATCGGGGCACAAGGGCCGTGTATCAGTTGCACGCCGATTTCCATGCCTCCCTCGGGAGAGACGCGCATGTTGCGCACCACGGCCAGAGTCAAACGCCCGCCCTCTTCCACCAGGCCCATCAATTCACCGACACAGACGCTACTGCAGGCGCCCCCTTCCCAGTAAAGGCGCCTGCCGTCCTTACTGCTGTTTACAATCTGGCCGGATGACGGTTCGACGGGCTGCGTCCGGGTGATCAGCGGCGAATCCGGCGGGGTACTGACGGCCATCGAAAGATAGCCGTGAATATCCATAATACCCAGCAGCAAACCGATCTCGCCACTCTCGTTTTCACGTGGCTCACGCTGCTGCTTCAGGTCAATCGACTCTGGCCACAAACGGCGCAGAATCATCGCCTCGGGACTCTGCATGCGCACCTTGACCGGGGTCTGGTCAAGCTGGTCGTGGATGGCCTGCAGCGCCTCACGGGCATCCAGGATGTAGGGTTCGTCGGCCTGTTGCCGCATTTCCTGCGGGGGATGAGCCACGGGGGCAGCGCCACTGCGCAAATCCACGAAGAACAGGCCTTCCGCAGCATCCGGCCAGTTACCAGCGGGGATAACACGACACTTGTCGGCATGCTGAACCAGGACATCATGGAGCATTGCGACCTCGCCCTCCACCAGCCGGAACGGATCAACGAGAGCAAGCAGCAAGGTCGCATGGTAATTGGCCGAGATGGTCAACGGCATCTCCGTGTCATGGCTCCTTTCATCGGCCAGCTCCAGCAGGCCGTAATGGCGCGCTATCCGGTAGAGCTGGTGCAACTCTGAAAACACCATTGGCGGCATGGCCCGGTAATAGCGATAGCCATCCAGCAGAGCGTAATCCAGCTGTTCCATGGCATGCTTGATTGCCATGCCGAACAGGCGCTCGGGGCGGTTGACGTCAACAGCTGTATAGAGTGACTTGATGACCAGCTTGTAGCCATCCGCCATCGCCAGCAGCAGCTGGCTCACACCTTCCGTGGCCTGCTGCTGCTGTGATTTGGACAGGGCCAGCTGACGCAAGTGCGACGGTTCCATGGTAACAAACAGGCGCTGGGCTGTGTCAGCATAGATGTTGAGCAACCGAAAGCGCTGTTCCGTTTCCAGCTTCTGCTGGTTCAGGGAATTCAGCGCCCCCAGCACCAGGCGCACGGTCTCGTTCACGTCCATGAGCGGCAGGTTGATCAGCCAGGTACGCAGGTACTTCTCGTTCCGTTCCACGGTCGGGTCGGAGAAGTCATGCTGTTCAGGCGTGGATAATTCCAGCGGGTGTGTCAGCTTCATCGTCATCTGCAGGGAGTCGCTAATCCGGATGCCAATGTGTCGGCTGTTTGTTCTATTTCTCGATGCCCGCGCATGACCGGGTCCTGGCAGTGCCCGGCAGTAAAAGCAAAGTGACTGATGTGGCCCACGGTGTTCAAAAACGCCCGGCGTCACTGATCCGGTAAGAGCCGTCCGGGAGTGACTCCGCAAGACCTGCGAGCATATCCATAAACTCTGCAGGTGTGTCCGGCCCAGGCACCAGGTCAAGCTCCAGGCGGTAGTCGCGCGCTGGTGTCAATGAGAAACCACCCGAGAGCCCGGTCTGTCCGTTGTTGCTGATCCGGCCCGTGAGCGAATCGTCCGCACTGTTCAGGACCAGCGCGACATCGCCCAGTTTCAGGCTCACCGGATCGAGGATACTGGCATCCGACCAGTCGATCTGGCCACTCAGGTCACGCGGAAAACCGTCAACCAGTTTGAAACGCTCGGCCCGCACCACGACCACACCGGTTGTCTGTACCGGGATCGCTGAGAAATGGTTTACCAACGGATCTGGCTGCAAGGCCGTTTCAAGTTCACGCCCGTAGATGGCACCGCTCAGCCCAATGCCGGCATACCCGGCACCCTTGATTTGCGGCCCGGCAAAATCCAGGCGGTATTCCAGTCGCCCCTTCAGCATGGCCGCGGGCCTGAGCGACCAGCTAACAGGGCCCAGGGCGATACCCTTTACCTCGAGTTGCCCGGCCCGTCCTGAAAACAGGGTGCCGCTCACCGCCTGCAGGACCAGGCCATCGACCTGTTGCTGCAGAAGCCGGACGCCTTTCTGCGCAGGAAAGCCGATCAGCATGAACAGCAGGTAGACAAGCAACCCTGCCGAGAGAAGCCGCCAGGAAAGCCTCAAGGCCCGGGGGCCTGCAGGGTCAGGCGCACATTCACCTGTCCGGGTCCACCGCTCGATTCGATAGTAATGCTCTCAATATCCACGCCGTAACGGGTACTCATCAAGTCAAGCCAGCCGGCCACGGAGTCAAATGCGGCGCCATCCAGCCAAACACGCACTCCGCTGCTGCCCTCCGGCTCTACCCGTTTCAGTGCCGGACCCAGACCGGAGTTCCGTGCCGAGGCATCCGCTACCGAGAGCAGGGAACGCCCACCCAGGCCAGTGCTGGCCGTTTGCCCGCTGCCCCGCAACTGACGCAAGGTCGCCGCACTCTGCTGCATCCATTTCAAGGTCTCGCGCTGCTCTGCCACACCGGCTTTGAGCTTGCCATGCTGATTGTAGAACGGCTGCAGCAGCATGCCATATGTCAGCAGGGCCACCAGCACACCCACGATAGCCAGCACCAGCATGCGCTCGCGTGGCTCCAGTCCTGCCAGCCAGGCCTTCATGCGCCACTACCCTGGATGCGCAGGCGGCTCTTGACGCGCTGGCCGGCTTCCGTGGTTGCCGACTGGATCTCGACATCCAGCCCGCGTGCGGCCAGGGTCTGCTTGAGTTCGTCGAGGATCTGCAGGCTGGCAACTGTGAGGTCCAGGTCAAGCCGGCCTGCACGAAAACTGGCACCGGTAATGTCGACATCACCGGCCGCGCGCAGCACCTCACCGGAACGCGCCAGCAGGGTTATGAACTGCGACCCGCCGCCGCGTTGCCGCTGCATCTGTTCCAGTTTCTGTTGCATTTGCACGCGTGGATTGACCACCCGACGGGCATCGGGGAAGGCCTCCTTGAAGACCGTCTCGATTCGGGAATTCAGCTCGGCCTGCTGCTGTTTCAGACTCATATAATCGACCCCCTTGACGGCATGGGTCAGAACAACACCGGTCAGCAACAGCGCCGCGGTGATACGCCAGGGCCGCCAGAGTTTGGCCCATTCCCGGGAGCGGCTGTAGGCGCCCTGCAGCAGGTCAATGGAAGGCGAAGACAGCCCCCGGGCCAGAACATCCAGTGCAGTACCGTTGGTGCGTTGAACCTCGACTTGCGCGTCCAGTACCTCCAGGCCAGGCAGGGTGGTGCCCGCCGGCACAGTGATGTGCACCGACCGGGTGCCACCATCCCCCTGCTCCAACTGACTGGCCAGCAGCAGCCCGAGATTCTCGGCGTCAACCGCAAAGCCGCTGTACGGACCACTGCGTACCAGGGCCACGTCACCGTCAATCACCGCGCAAACGGTATCTGCCGGGCACGGGATTGTCAGCAGATCGGGGATGAGCTGGTGTACTTCGAGGCCAGCCTTCGTTAACACCTCGAGCAAAGCATTCATGCGCTGTATCGCCACGACCACAACCGGGAATTCACCCCCTGCCACGGCAGGACCCAGGGCGAAATGCAGGTCCTCGACGTCTTCCGAGAACTGCTCCTCCAGTGCGTAGGGCACTGCACGCAGCAATTTCTTACGGTTGCGTCCGGGAATACTGACCTGTGTGAGCACACAGTCGATACCGGGGGCCAGCGCCACGACCCGCAGGCCAGCAGCCTCGGTGGTCGCCTCCGCCGGCGTGCCACTGCGGACACTACCGGCAGGCCTGCCCTCAGTATCCAGGGCCACCCACCGACAGCTGTCGGCGTTATTCGGGTCGGCCTGTATCAACAGGGTACTACGCATCGCTTCGCCCCACTCCTTTGTATCCCGACATCCTACCAAAAACCGTTTTCAGATCAATCATTCACGACCACAGCCTGCGGTGCTGACCGGATCGACGTTCGCACCCGGTAGACGATCCGGGACTCGCCGTCAGCACGGCTCAACAGGCTCTCCAACTGCGCCTGACCCTGACCCACCACCACGTCGGTCAGGATCCGGAAATAATCGCTCCCGACGTCAATTGCCGTATCCAGTTCCAGCCCGGCAAGCACAGTGTGGCCCAGGAAGTCATCCACACTCTGGTAACCGGTATCGCCGCGATCGGCCAGCAGCGTCTCCGCGGTACTCTGGTCCAGTTCACTGTGCAGGGCCTGCAGCATGACCGCCGTGGCCGTGTTCACATTAATCAGGGTATAGCCAGGCAGTGCGGTGACGTGCGGGGCGAGTAATTTCAGAACCTCCGGGTTAAAGCCCTTGACCAGCCGCAGCTCGCTGACATGGGTGAGTGGCCTGTTGGCCGTGCGATAGGCAGGTTCGTTCAGCAGGTAATGCTCGTCCTCGGCCCCGTCCGGAAAGCGGACATCGATATCGGCATCGATCCAGTCGGTCAGGGTATCGGCCAGGGACTTCTCCAACCCCAGGAGGTCCAGCAGGCGGGTGAAATAGGCCTGCTCCGCATCACTGGCCTTGCCATCCTCGCCCACCAGGTTGTTGAGATTGAAGCGGCCCTGCAGATCCTCGACCTTGCCACTCACCACGCCGCCCTCCACCGCGATTGGAGGCAGCGCCGTGGCCCAGTCTTCGTCAAGCGAATCGTATTCACTCTCTCTGGCATCCCGGCGCAAGGTAACCCGTGCCCAGCTCTCGGCTGCCAGTGCGTAGGCATAGGCCTGCTCGCCATGGACCAGGTTACCAGTGCGGCGCACATCGACATGCTGACGCGTGGCCATCGCCACGGCGGCTACAGTGGCGAGGCTGACCACCAGCAGGGCCGTGAGCAGCGCCACCCCCTGCTGCCGGCTCGCCGACGGGTTAAGCGCCGATGTCAGCTTGTTATGCCTCATCGCGGCAACTGGAACAACCAGATCAGAGAACCGAAATATTCGTGTTCGATAGTCACCTCGACCGCGGCGGGCATCTCGGCTTCCGACAGCTCCGTCTCCCCGTCGGTTGTCTGAACCGGCCAGTTCTCCTGCCAGCGGTTGGCCGCATCGAGGTAACGTATCTGCATCGAAACGATATTGTCAGTCAGTTCCTGCTGCAGCGGCTGACTGTCCTGGGCACGCTCCAGTGCCGTCCAGGCATAGCGAACCAGCTGTTGGTCCTCGAGGCTGTAACCGACACGCTGCAAATTGCTGCGGGCACGGCCGGCCGGGTTATTCCAGCCGCCGCGGGTCAACTGGAACAACGGCGCTGCCACCAGGGGTGCCTGCTCGTCACCGAATTCATCCCGGATGGGGCGTGCGACGCCCTGTTCGATATCTCGCTGCATCACCAGGTAGGTCTTCTGCAAGGCACCCAGGCGTTGTGCACGCTCATCCGTGGCAACGCGCTGCTCAAGCACAGTACCGAGCCCGCCATAGGCCATGACAGCAACCAGTCCAAAGACAGCCAGCGCCACCAACAACTCCAGCAGGGTAAAACCCGGACTGCGATGGAATCTGCATGACCCGGTTGAACTCATTTGCCCGGCTGCCATAGAAAGCCACTCAGGACCGCCAGCGGTTCGGCGTCAGCGTCATCGAACGGGCGCACCTCGACATCCAGCCGTCGCAGTTCCTCCTCCTCGGTTTGAGAGACGATCGCCAGCCAGCGCCACTCGCGTCCACCCATCTCCGTCGATCCCTTGAGTTCGCCCACGCGCGGCCAGGCATTTTCCAGCTGCTGACCGACCAGGACATTGCGCGCCACCCAGGTGGCCAGAGTCCGGTCACGCAGATGGGCCTGATTGGCGGTGTAATCACCTGCTGCCTTGATGACCGCCCCCAGCGTCAGCGCCAGCACCGCCAGGGCGACCAGCACCTCCAGCAGGGTAAAACCGCTGCATACCCGCCGGTTCAGAATGTCTCCTCCATTTCCCAGTCCAGCTCGCCCAGCAGGGTGGCACTGAGGTGGTAGCGGTAGCGACTCTGGTTAGCCTCGAATATCGCTGAAAATGCGGTCATTTCACCGCTGGACAGGATATAGACCTGCGGTACCAGGCGCGCTTCCTCTTCCTCGTGTTCGTTTTCCGGCTCCTCCAGCAGCGGGGATTCACCCTCGACCTCGAGACGCAGGTGGAGTCCGGCTGGCAGGCGATAGGTCTTCAACAGGGGGTCGTTTTCGTCAGGCTGCCAGTTCCCGGCGCGCAACACCAGGAAGGCGTAACTGTCATCGGAGAAATGGATAGCGAGTTCTTCTCCGCGCATCACGGCCTCATCACTGGCCATGCCGATCAGCGTGGCCAGGCGCCGGGTTTCACGTTCCATCGTCTCGGCCAGCTCATCGCCGCGGATGGAGAGCACGGCAAAACTGAAGATGATCCCGATCAGGACCAGCACCACCATCAGCTCCAGCAAGGTGAAGCCCCGGCAAACCCTCACGGCGGGCGGGAGCGCAACCGCAGGTTTATCCGTAAAGTTCCACTGGCTGCTGTGCATGACACTGCCAATCGCCCTTGCCCGGGGCATTGCTGGGAAATCGGGAATGAGACGTTTGTGTTTAATTGACCTTTCCGTGTTCTTCTGCAGCGTCCGTGGCGATCAGTGCTTTCTGATCAGCGCGGACGGTGCGACCTATTGCAGAAGCCAGTTACCGATATCATCATCACTGGGCTGCTGGTCCGGGCCCAGCGAATATATGTCAATCGAGCCGTGTGCGCCCGGGCTCAGGAATTGATAAGACTGTTTCCAGGGGTCCAGCGGCAGGCGGTCCACGTAGCCACCCTCTTTCCAGTTCGGCGGTTCCGGGGAGCCGGGTTTCTCGATAAGTGCCTCCAACCCCTGGTCGGTAGTCGGATAGACGTAGTTGTCCAGCTTGTAGAGATTCAAGGCAGCCTCCAGTGCACGGATATCCTGGCGCGCCTTGGTAATCCGGGCCTGGTCGGGCCGGTCCATAACCTTGGGTACCAGGATCGCCGCAAGGATTCCCAGAATCACCACGACCACCATCACCTCAATAAGCGTAAATCCCTGTTCTGTGTGTGTTTTATAAATCATGTATGAACTATCTCTGGTTGATGCGAATTCTGTCCGGGGTGACCGGACCCGGCCAATGGTACGTCAAAACAAGCGGGAATTCTGCGCTGCCGGACACGCCGGCGCCACCACGCCGGCCACAGCAAGGTTATAGAGGTAACAGAGCGCTTACTGCCGGGTCGTGAAGCCGTTCGGGCCCAGTTGATCGCGCACCTTGAGCGCATAGAGGTGGCGTTCCGCGTCCACCAGGTGCTGGCCCCAGTGCATCTGATAGCTGCATTGCCAGACCTGTGCTGCACGTTGCGGCCAGGCCTCGTCCAGCAACTCGAGTCCGTGGTGCAGGTCGAAGTAAATATCGGTCAAATCATCCGCCAGGCTTCCGGACATGTGCAACTGATCGGGCGAAGCATCGAATTCAAGCCAGTAGCTATCCCGCTCTCCCAGTGCCTGGCGCAGGCGGCTGTAGAGATCGAAACGCTCGTCAAGATCGACATTGGGCATAGGTAACTGACTGGTACCAAATGCATTCAGCGCCGTTACCGCCGAGTGCAGCCGGGGCAGCAGTGCATACAACTCTTCGAGCCAGGTTCCGTTGTCCTGCTTGTTGTAGTTGTCAATCAACCCGCAAAAGGCCTCGGCAATTCTTGCCATGTCCGACAATTTTTCAGAAATCGTTTCCATCTGAATCTGCCTGATGTGAACCCCTTACGTTACGTTCAGACAATTGATTATTATTATGCAGGGCGTGACTTCGATTATTTAACAGTTTAGTCAAAAACTGGCGTCCTGCAGGCTGTAATGGCCTAGACCTCAACCATCTCGAAGTCCTCCTTGGCAGCACCGCATTCGGGGCACACCCAGTTGTCCGGGATATCCTCCCAACGGGTCCCCGGCGGAAAGCCCTCATCCGGCAGACCGGCTTCCTCACTGTAAACAAAACCACACACTACACACATGTATTCCTTGAACTCTTCCATTGCTTGTGCCTCACACACACTGTTATTACCCATCCGGGCCTGGACTGGCGCGCATTGTACCGTCACGGAGCGCGGTAAAACAGGTAAAATGAACAAGTGAGACTGAGAAGCAACAGGGTTGTCAGTACAGTCTGACTTATTAATTTCTCACTTGTGCCACAGTCGTTGTTATTGATACCTGAACTCTCGACAACACCTTCTGACCATAACGGTAATCCCATCACATGACATCCGACATAAAAAACATCCCGGTCGTCCTGGTATTTGCCGGCCATGACCCGAGCGGAGGCGCTGGCATCCAGGCCGACATCGAGGCACTGGCCAGCCAGGGCTGTCATGCGGCAACGGTGATCACCGCACTGACCACCCAGGACACCCTGGATGTCTCCGATTTCAGGCCCCTGGAAGTCGCCGACGTGATCACCCAGGCACGGGCTGTACTGGAAGACATGCCGGTTGCCGTTTTCAAGCTCGGTATGCTGGGCAGTGTCGAGAATGTTGAAGCGGTTCATACCATCCTCACCGATTATCCCGAGATCCCGGTGGTGCTCGATCCGGTGCTCGCCTCGGGTCGCGGCACCGCCCTCGCAGACGAGGAACTGGTCGAGGCAATGAAGGCCCTGCTGCTGCCTCTGACCACGGTACTCACACCCAACAGCCTGGAAGCCCGCGCCCTGGCCACAGGCGCGGACACCCTGGACGCCTGCGCCCAGGCACTGCTGGACAATGGCGTTGAGTACCTGCTGCTGACCGGCAGTCACGAACTTACCCCCGAGGTCGTCAACCGCCTGTACCATGAGAACCGCTTGCTGGAGACCTTCAGCTGGGAACGCCTGCCACACAGCTACCACGGCTCCGGTTGCACCCTGGCTGCCAGCATTGCCGGCCTGCTGGCCCACGGTCTGGAACCGTTTACCGCGATCCACGAGGCCCAGGACTACACCTGGAATGCACTGCGCCAGGGCTATCGGCCGGGCCTGGGTCAACATCTTCCCCACCGGTTCTTCTGGGCCGGCGATGACGAGGCTTGAATGGGGCGTTCCGAACTGCCGCGCGGACTGTATGCGGTCACCGACAGCCAACTGATTCCTGCGGATGAACTGACCACCCGGGTTGCGCAGGCCATCGCGGGGGGCGCGGTCATGATCCAGTACCGTGAGAAATACAAACCCCGCGATGTTCGTCAGCAGGAGGCGGCAGCATTACAGGTGTTGTGCCGGGAGCGGCGGGTCCCATTAATCATCAACGACGACATCGATTTGGCCGCCATGGTCGGGGCCGCGGGCGTTCATCTCGGCCGTGATGACGCGTCCATCGTGCAGGCGCGGGAGCAGTTGGGGCCACGGGCGTTTATCGGCGTCTCCTGTTACAACCGGCTCGAGCGCGCCCGTGCAGCCGCGGCGGCCGGTGCCAGCTATGTGGCCTTCGGGCGCTTCTTCCCTTCGGCGACCAAGCCCGGGGCGGCGCAGGCCGAGCCTGGCCTGCTCGAGCAGGCACGAGCGCAACTGGACCTGCCGGTCGTCGCCATTGGCGGCATCACCCCGGAGAACGCGGCCGGTCTGGTCGCGGCCGGTGCCGACCTGCTGGCGGTGATCCACGGCGTGTTCGGCCAGCCTGACGTCGAGGCTGCTGCGCGCCGCTATGCGGCCCTCTTCGAAGCGGCGGATGACGGGTGAAGCCACGGGCATCAGAGACTCCCTGACATTACATGCCTCAAGCGTTATGCGACAATCCCGCCGTTATGAGAAGATAAACCCGCGCCGATTCCGAACAAGAAGGACTTCTCAAGATGTCTCGATCACATGATGACTTCCAGGCCGCCTGTCAACACATTCCGGGCGGAGTGAATTCACCGGTACGTGCCTTCCGCGGTGTCGGCGGTGAACCGGTGTTCTTTGCAACCGGTGCAGGTCCTTATCTCACCGATGTCGATGGCAAGCGCTATATTGACTATGTCGGCTCCTGGGGTCCGATGATTGCCGGCCATGCCCATCCCGAAGTCATCCGCGCAGTGCAGGAAGCAGCCGCCAATGGACTTGGCTTTGGCGCACCGACCGAGATCGAGACGCGCATGGCCGGCAGGCTGTGCAACATGATGCCTTCCATGGACCTGGTGCGCATGGTCAACTCCGGTACCGAAGCCACCATGAGCGCCATCCGGCTGGCGCGTGGATTCACGGGCCGTGACCGCATCGTTAAGTTCGAGGGTTGTTACCACGGCCATTCCGATGCCCTGCTGGTCAAGGCCGGCTCCGGCACCCTGACACTGGGTGTGCCGACCTCCCCCGGCGTCCCGGTGGCCGTGGCCGAGCACACCATGACGCTGACCTTCAATGACCTGGACAGCGTACGGGCGGCGTTCAAACTGGCCGGCAGCGAGATCGCCGCCATTATCGTCGAACCGGTGGCCGGCAACATGAACTGCATCCCGCCCGTGCCCGGATTCCTGGAAGGCCTGCAGTCGCTCTGCGAAGAGTACGGCAGCGTGCTGATCTTCGACGAGGTAATGACCGGCTTCCGGGTCGCGGCGGGCGGGGCCCAGGCTCACTACGGGGTCACCCCCGACCTCACCACGCTTGGCAAGGTCATCGGCGGTGGCCTGCCGGTCGGGGCCTTTGGCGGTCGCCGCGATATCATGGAGCAGATTGCCCCGCTGGGCCCGGTCTACCAGGCTGGCACCTTGTCCGGCAACCCCATCGCCCTGGCAGCGGGCCTGAAGACCCTGGAACTCGCCTGCAGCGACGGCTTCCATGCCAGCCTGGATGCCGCCGCCAAACGTCTGGTTGTCGGCCTGCAGCAACACGCCGATGCGGCCGGTATTCCCTTCACCACCAATCAGGTCGGCGGGATGTTCGGCTTCTTCTTCACGGCGGACAAAGACATCATCCGCTTCGAGCAGGTGACCCGCTGCGATCTGGAACGTTTCCAGCGTTTTTACCATGGCATGCTGGATGCGGGTGTCTACCTGGCGCCGTCGGCCTATGAAGCCGGGTTTGTTTCGTCGACCCATGACGACGCTGTCATCGATGAAACGCTGGAACGTGCGGCACAGATATTCAAGACATTGTAACCGGGCAAGTGCCGCCATTACGCATGTCTCAGTTTCGGGCACTCCGCTGAAATGGACAACATGCTGCAGACCTTGCTTGACTGGGTATCCCTTCACCCGCACCTGTCCGGGCTGCTGATCTACATTGTCACCCTGCTGGAATCACTGGTCGTCATAGGCCTGCTGATCCCCGGCGCCATTGTGCTGTTCGGTGTCGGCGCACTGGTTGCCACGGGCGCCCTGGAACTGCTCCCCACCCTCGCCTGGGCCGCGGCCGGTGCGCTGAGCGGGGATACCGTGAGTTTCTTGCTGGGGCGGCACTACCACCAGCGCCTGCGCGTCATGTGGCCATTGAAGCGCTATCCGCGCCTGGTGAACCGGGGCATCGATTTCTTCTACCGGCACGGCGGCAAGAGCATTTTCATGGCGCGCTTTGTCGGGCCGGTGCGACCGATCCTGCCGGCGATCGCCGGGATGATGGACATGCGTCGGTCGCGCTTCCTGCTGGTGGATTTCATCGCTTCGATGCTGTGGGCCCCGGCCTACATCCTGCCCGGCATGGTCTTTGGCGCCTCGCTGGGCCTGGCCGCCGAGGTCGCAGGACGACTGGTGGTGCTGCTGGTGGTACTGGTCGGCATCTCCTGGTTCGGTGTGATGCTGATTCGCGGCATCGGCAAGCTGGTGCAGCCGCATGCCGCTGCGGCACTGGAAAGACTCCTCCACTGGAGCCGTAGCCATCCCCACATCGGGCCACTGGCCGGATCCCTGCTGGACCCCGATCACCCGGAGGCACGTGGACTGACCATCCTTTCCGGCCTGCTCTTCCTTACCCTGTGGCTGCTGTTGTTGATATTGCGCCAGGTGCTGCATGGCGATTTCATGGGGGACCTCGACAACTACCTGTTTCACTTTCTGCAAAACCTGCGAACACCATGGGCCGATCACCTTATGGTGTTCGTAACCCAGTTTGGCGAACAAGCCCTGCTCGCCACGGTGCTGATCGGCGGCAGCCTGTGGCTGACCTGGAAGGGCAACACCAAGGCCGCCCTGCACTGGATTGCCGTGTATGCCTGTGCCGGCATCCTGACCTTTGTGCTGAAGCACTCGGCCCAGATCGCACGCCCGATTGAGTATTACAGTGGCTACTCGTTCCCGAGTGCCCATGCAAGTATGAGCCTGGTGGTCTATGGATTCCTCGCACTGCTGGTGGCGCGGGAAATTCTCTTCAAACACCGCTGGCTGCCGTATTCCATCGCCGGACTCCTCGTGATGGCGATTGCGTTTTCAAGGCTGTACCTGGGCGTGCACTGGTTTTCCGATGTCCTCGGCGGCGTCACGCTGGGGTTATTCTGGGCGGCCCTCATCGGGATTGCCTATGACCGGCACCCGGCACCGCGCCTGCCGGTGAAAAGCACCCTGGGCGTGGCTGCGATCATCATGCTCCTGGCAGGTGGCATACAGGTGCAGGGTAATTTCAGCCAGGACCTGGCCATGTATGCGACCCGCATTGAGGTACAGGTACTTAGCCGGGACGCCTGGGTGACCGGTTACTGGCAGCAACTGCCCGACTACCGCATCGACCTGGAAGGGCACAATGAGCAGCCTATGAACATCCAGTGGGCCGGATCACTGCAACGACTGCAGGTGCTGCTCGAACGCAAGGGCTGGCACACACCGCCGCGACCGGGGCCATCCAGTGCCTTGAACTGGCTGGCACCGCAGCCGGACATTACCAGCCTGCCGGTCCTGCCTCAGGTGCATGATGGCCAGCATCATGAACTGCTGCTGGTCAGCCGGCCCGATTCGCTGGATCAGCTCAGCGTCCTGCGCCTCTGGCCGGCCCATATCGAGATCAGCGACACGCCGGCCCCGGTGTGGGTCGGTACCGTCTCTTATCTGTCGCTTGACCGGAAGCTTCCGCTGGTTTCGGCACTGCGCACCGCCATCGACTTCAACACGCCATTGGCCGCCCTGCAGGCCGCACTGGGCCAGGATGTGCACAGTCGGACCGTGCAGCGTCTGGCAGCCGTCAGCCAGCACATCGACTGGGACGGCAAGGTGCTCCTGGCATGGGAGTCAGGTGAGAAATAAGCCGTGTATGTCGGGTTAGGCGCGCAGCTCCGTAACCCGACACAAATAGCGTCGGATTACACTGGCGCTAATCCGACCTACGAAATGCATTTACTTTCTTCCATGGTTCCTTGCGTCCTTTGCGTCTTTGCGGTTATTTATTTGCTAGAAATTTTCCGTGCACTTCCGTGGATTCCGTGACCATTAAATCGCGTCTCCTAGGCGCTCCTACAACACATATTTCACGTTTTACGTGTCACGACGGTTCACCCGGATCACCCCAGCGTCGCGCAATACCGTGTTCCACGCCCAGCTGGTCGAGGATGCGGGCCACGACAAAATCCACCAGGTCCTCAATGCCCGTGGGTTTGTGATAAAAACCGGGATTCGCCGGAAGGATCGACACCCCCATACGCGCCAGGCGCAGCATGTTCTCCAGGTGGATCACGGAAAACGGGGTCTCGCGCGGCACCATCACCAGCTTGCGCCCTTCCTTGAGCACGACGTCGGCGGCACGCTCGATCAGGTTATTGCTGGCGCCATTGGACACGGCCGAAAGGGTACCGGTCGTGCAGGGGCAAATGACCATGGCCTCGGGCGCACTGCTGCCGCTGGCAACCGGTGCCGTCCATTCCTCGCGTCCGAAGACACGTAACTGCCCGGGTGCAGCCCCGTAGCGTTCACTCAGGACACGCTGCATCTCTGCCGGGCGCCCCGGCAGCCTGACATCCGTTTCCATGCCGATGACCACCTGCCCCGGCGCCGAGATCATCAGGTAGACGGTGCGCCGGGAATTCAACAGGCATTCCAGCAGACGCAGGCCGTACTGTGCCCCGGAGGCACCGGTCATGGCGAGGGAAATGGCGTTGTTGGCTGGCATGGTCATTGGTTTTTCTGTTTGTTATATAAATATTACCGCAGAGACGCAAAGAACGCAGAGAAAAGCACAACAACTGTAATAACACTATGAAGAAGCTTGCGCTTCTTGCTCACGCGACTCGCCTGTCTTCAACTGTGTAGGTCGGGTTAGTCGCGCAGCGCCATAACCCGACAATAACATCGTTAGATTACACTCACGCTAATCCAAACTGCGAGCTGGTCATATTGTTATGTAAATAAAACTGCCATGAAGCCACATGGAAGAATTCGAAATAATTAAATTCTTTTTAAAAGTCATTATAGAATTCTGCGCCCTTTGCATCTCTCGACAATTGCTCCCTGCATCGCCCGAAGCGCCTGCTGTTGATGCTCTACCTCCCACTTCCCTGGAGTCGTGCGGTTAATTATATATTTATAAATTTTTTTCCGTGTGCTTCCGTGCCGCTGATCGAGCCTACAACAGAAAAAGCGCCGGGCATATACGAGGCGCTCCTACAGCTCACAGTTTATGCTTTAGCAGCCGCCGCCTCCAGGCCACGTAGCAGTCTTTCGTGAATGCCCTCGAATCCGGCGTTGCTCATCACCAGGACATGATCCCCCGGTTTCGCTGCACGCACTACCTCATCCACGATGGTCTCCACATTTTCACAGACGCTGGCCGGCACGCCGGTCTCACGCGCCACCTCCTCGAGTGACCATTCAAGGTTGCCGGGTTCGTACAGCCAGATACGGTCGGCCCCGTGCATCGAGACCGCCAGCGCGTCGCGATGCACCCCCATGCGCATGGTGTTGGAACGTGGTTCCAGTACCAGCAGGATGCGTGCCTCACCCACCCGCTGGCGCAGGCCATGCAGCGTGGTGGCAATCGCCGTCGGGTGATGGGCGAAATCATCATAGACCGTCACCCCGTTAACCTCACCACGCACCTCCATGCGACGCTTGATCCCCTGAAACTCGCCCAGGGCTGCAATGGCCTGTGCCACTGGTACCCCCGCATGACGCGCTGCCGCAATCGCGGCCAGCGCATTGTTCACGTTGTGTTCGCCATGCTGCCCCCAGCGAACGCTGCCGGCGACCTGTCCATCCAGCAGCACGTCGAAACGGCTGCCGTCAGCCTTTTGTTGCCCGGCCTGCCAGCTTGCCGCGTGACCGCGGGTCGAGATGGCCTCGCGCCCGCTCCAGCAGCCCATGGCGAGTACTTCGGCAACACGGGGGTCATCGGCATTTTCTACAATCAGCCCGGTGCCGGGCACGGTGCGCACCAGGTGATGAAACTGGCGCTGGATCGCGGCCAGATCCGTGAAGATATCGGCGTGATCGTATTCGAGGTTGTTCAGCACCAGGGTGCGCGGCCGGTAGTGCACGAACTTGGAGCGCTTGTCGAAAAAGGCGGTATCGTACTCGTCGGCCTCGACCACGAAGAACGGGGCCCGGCCGAGACGGGCGGAGATCCCGAAGTTGCGCGGGATGCCACCGATCAGGAAACCGGGCTCCAGGCCGGCATAGTCCAGAATCCAGGCCAGCATGCTCGCTGTCGAGGTCTTGCCATGGGTGCCAGCAACCGCCAGGACCCAGCGACCCTGCAGCACATGTTCGGCCAGCCACTGGGGGCCGGAGGTATAGGCGAGCCCGGCGTTCAAGACATGTTCCACCGCGGCATTGCCGCGCGACAGGGCATTGCCAATGACTACCCGGTCGGGAGCCGGCTCCAGGTGTGCCGCCTCATAACCCTCGTTCAGGGCAATACCCTGCTTCCCGAGCTGGGTACTCATGGGCGGGTAGACATTGGCGTCCGAACCACTGACCTCGACACCCTGTTCACGTGCCAGCAGGGCGATGCCGCCCATGAAGGTGCCACAGATTCCGAGAATGTGTATATGCATGTCAGCCTGCCTGTCCGGGAAACAGTGCCGCCATCAGTTGCAGGACGACCAGGGTATACAGTACCGAGATACCGATTGCGTACAGAAACGAGATGGACAGGGCATGACGCATGATATGGGCTACCACGAGCAGACTCCAGCCAAACAGGAACAACCAGAACAGGGCCGCGAGACCGGCAAGGCGATTTTCCTCCGGTCCCTGGAACAACAGGTAGACAAGTGGCAGCGCCAGCAGGCCCAATAAGGCGCCTGTCCCGGTGAGGGCGGTCAGGGTCTGCGTGAAACGCGCCCATTTGCCGAAGAAATACAACAGCGCAGCTGCGAATGCCGCCAGCAAACCCAGGTCCAGCACGGCCACCAGGACCGCCGTTCCCACCGGGTAAACCGGCAGAGACAGCAGCAGGGAGACCAGGACATAGCTGCTCATGGTCAGGCCCAGCAGGGTCTGTGAGGCGGGCAGGTCCTGGGGTCCAGCGCGCAGCAGGCAAATATTCAGCCATATGGTAATCAGGTGCGACATAGACAACCGTTGCCAGAAGGATTCAGCGAAGAGTCATTCAAGTCAGTGAACTCTCCACCGACTAAAGCCGGTGGCTTCGATTTACGGCATTAAGCCGGATCGATTGGCCATTCGGCCAATCATTACTCCCTCTCCCATCCGGGAGAGGGGTGGGGTGATTATTTCCATTCATTCTGATCCATCGACTGTTGGCAAGGGATTTTCACTAATCCCCGGTCGGGGACTCTGAAACGGCCGCTACCCGTACATTTCAATCTAGTGACAAGCGCACACTGATGGCAGCGAAGATCAGCGTTTCCTGCGGCTGGCGGCCTTTTTCTTGCTGGCAGCTGCTTTTCTGGCCGGGGCCTTCTTCTTGCTTGCGGCCTTCCGTGTCGCCACCTTTTTTACTGCGGTTTTTTTGGTGGTGACCTTTTTCTTTACCGCTACCTTGCGGGTCACGACCTTCTTCTTTGCTGTTGTTCTTTTGGCAGCCGCCTTCCTGGGTGCAGCCTTCTTTGGA
The DNA here is from genome assembly GCA_947259415.1 of uncultured Ectothiorhodospiraceae bacterium. Classification (GTDB taxonomy): domain Bacteria; phylum Pseudomonadota; class Gammaproteobacteria; order UBA9214; family UBA9214; genus CAMYJZ01. The sequence goes on from CAMYMI010000012.1 coordinate 80,112, forward strand.
GCTGCCTTTTTAGCCACTGTCTTTCTGGGTGCAGCCTTCTTTGGAGCTGCCTTTTTAGCCACTGTCTTCCTGGGTGCAGCCTTCTTTGGAGCGGCCTTTTTAGCCACTGTCTTCCTGGGTGCGGCCTTCTTTGGAGCGGCCTTTTTAGCCACTGTCTTCCTGGGTGCGGCCTTTTTCTTTGCTGCTGTCTTTTTGGGCTTCGGCCTGGCAGCGGCTGCCTTCTTGCCCTTACCCCGGGTTTTCCCCGCCCCGGCCGTGGATGCCACCTGGTGTTTGGCAATTGCACGCCGGATGGCATCAGAACGTGATCCGGGCTTGATGTGCGCCTTCACGTCCTCAACCACCTTGCGGACCGCCTTGAAGATGACCGCAATCTCGCCGACCCCCTGTACCGTGCGCAGTTTTTGCTGTTCCTTGTAGTATTCGATCACCGGCAGGGTGTGGGTCTCATAGACCCGCAGGCGATTGCCGATGGTTTCCTCATTGTCATCTGCCCGGTGACGCAGCTTGCCACCGCACTCGTCACAGCGCCCGTCGATATGCGGGGGTGAATAAAATACGTTGTACATCTTGCCGCAGGACAGGCAGGTGCGGCGCCCGGTCAGGCGCTGCAGCAGCGCATCCACGTCCACTGCCACCAGCAGGGCCAGGTTCAGGGGTTGCCCCATGCTGCCCAGCAGCTGATCGAGCGCCTCGGCCTGCTGCAAGTTTCGTGGAAATCCATCGAGAATAAAGCCGTTACGGGCATCGGATCGCATGACCCGCTCGCGGATAATGGCCAGGACGATTTCATCGCTGACCAGCTGGCCGGCATCCATGGCCACCTTGGCCTGGCGCCCAAGCAGCGAACCGGTGTCCACCGCCTCGCGCAGCAGGTCTCCGGTCGAAATCTGTGGCCACTTGTAGCGTTCGACGAGGAGTCTTGCCTGGGTCCCCTTGCCGGACCCGGGTGCCCCGAGCAGTACAATTCTCATAATGCGGTCATTCCTCTATTACGTTGATTTTCTTAACTTACTGTATTACAGAAGATTTTTTGAATGCAGACATATAAATTTTTGCGTGGCCGTAAAGTAAAACACCGTTTAAGCTACCCCCTGCCTGTACTAGAAGTCAACGAAGTTCATGAAATAAATCAGGTTTTAAGCTAGAATCTGGCGCCCCTGGATGGCGCACCGCCCATCACTGCCACCTGTTCAAACGAAAACATGAGCCAGATTGCCGATTTCACCGAGAGCGAACTGTGGATAATCAGTACCACACTTGAAGAGCGCTATGGTGAACCGCTCGAGACCATGCTGGCCGACACCGAACTGCGGTTGAATCCCTACTCCAGCGAGCTCAGTAACTGCCCGGCCGCCTATTGGGAGAAAAACGGCTGCCATTTTGTAATATGCAAGACGGGCGACAAACACTACCGCTGCCAGTTCTATTACCGTGGCCACGAGATGTTCAGCCCCGACGTCGAGGAATTTGATGACCTTTCCGAGTGCATGGTCACCCTGCTGCAGGTGCAGGCGGACCACGCCGTCAACCGGGAAGGCTCCGGCACAGGATCCACCTGATATCACTATTTAAACCGAAACACTGCAATTCATAAGGGAGAACACCAGATGCCAAAAACAGCAGGAAAGAAGAATGCGTTCTATGCACAGTCCGGGGGCGTCACCGCTGTGATCAATGCCTCCGCCTGTGGCGTGATCGAAACCGCACGCAAGAACAGGGGCCGCATCGGCAAGGTCTACGCCGGTCGCAATGGGATCATCGGGGCGCTCACCGAGGATCTGATCGACACCAGCAAGGAATCCGCCCGCGCAATTGCCGCCCTGCGCCACACCCCGTCCGGTGCATTCGGCTCCTGCCGTTACAAGATGAAGAGCCTGGAGGCCAACAAGCGCGAATATGACCGCCTGATCGAGGTCTTCGCGGCCCATAACATCGGTTATTTTTTCTACAACGGGGGCGGCGACTCCGCCGACACCTGCCTGAAGGTTTCCCAGCTCTCCAAGGAAACCGGTTACCCCATCCAGGCCATTCACGTACCGAAGACGGTGGATAACGACCTGCCGATCACCGACAACTGCCCGGGGTTTGGCTCGGTCGCCAAGTACATCGCCATCTCCACCCGCGAGGCCAGCTTCGATGTCGCTTCCATGGCGAAGACCTCCACCAAGGTCTTCGTACTCGAGGTCATGGGCCGCCATGCCGGCTGGATCGCCGCTGCCGGCGGCCTCGCCAGTTCCAGCGACTGCGATCTGCCGATTGTCATCCTGTTCCCGGAAGTACCGTTCAACGAGGCGGCATTCATGTCCCTGGTGGACAAGAAGGTCAAGGACTACGGCTATTGTTCCGTCGTGGTTTCCGAGGGTGTGCAGGACGCCAGCGGCAAGTTCCTCGCCGATCAGGGGCTCAAGGACGCCTTCGGGCATGCCCAACTGGGTGGCGTTGCCCCGGTGATCGCCAACATGATCCGCGAGAAGCTCGGACACAAGTACCACTGGGCCGTTGCCGACTACCTGCAGCGCGCCGCCCGGCACATCGCGTCGAAGAATGATGTCAAACAGGCCTATGCCATGGGCAAGGAAGCCGTCAAACTCGCGCTGGCCGGCAAGAATTCCGTTATGCCGACCGTGGTGCGTACCTCAAACAAGCCGTACCGCTGGAAGATCGGCGTGGCGAAGCTCGACAAGGTCGCCAACGTCGAAAAAATGATGCCAAAGGACTTCATCACCGAAGACGGCTTCGGCATCACGAAGAAATGCCGCAACTATCTGAGACCGCTGATCAAGGGCGAGGATTATCCGCCCTATGGAAAGGACGGCATGCCGAAATACGTCCAGCTGAAAAATGTGGCGGTTCCCAAGAAGCTGGGCGACTTCGAGGTGAAATAGGACAGGTACTAAGCCGTGACACTGGAAAAGGCACGCGAACTGCTATCGGTGCAGGCACAGATGGGTGGCGGCTACAACCGCAATGGCGCCCGTCTGATCCTGGCCGAGGTCCAGCGCGAACACGGCCAACAGGCCGTGGATGGATTCATCAGGGAATTTGATCTGGAACAATTATTCGGATTCCAACCTGGTACAGAATTCAGGGTTCCCTGATTACGTACTGACACGGACAACTTTTCAAACAGGAGAATACCAATGTCGATCGAACTCATCTTCGCCCTGGCCTGCAGTATCGCTGCGCTGGCCTATGGCGTGGTATCCGTTAAGTGGATCCTCGCCAAGCCTACCGGCACAAGCCACATGCAGGAGATTGCCAGTGCCATTCAGGAAGGCGCCAAGGCCTATCTCAACCGGCAGTACACCACCATCAGCCTGGCCGGTGTAGCGCTGTTCTTCGTTATCGGCTTTGCGCTCGACTGGGTGACGGCCATCGGCTTTGCCATCGGTGCGGTGTTCTCGGGACTCGCCGGTTACATCGGCATGAACATCTCGGTACGCTCCAACGTGCGCACCGCACAGGCGGCCGATGACGGCCTCAACGCGGCCATGCAGATCGCCTTCCGCGGCGGCGCCATCACCGGCATGCTGGTCGTCGGCCTGGGCCTGCTGGGCGTGGCCGGATTCTACGCCGTGATGCTGGCCATCGGCGCTGAGGACCCGATCCACCCGCTGGTCGGCCTCGCCTTCGGTGGCTCACTGATCTCTATCTTCGCCCGACTCGGCGGCGGCATCTTCACCAAGGGTGCGGACGTCGGCGCGGACATCGTCGGCAAGGTCGAGGCGGGCATCCCGGAAGACGACCCGCGCAACCCCGCGGTGATCGCGGACAACGTCGGCGACAATGTCGGCGATTGCGCCGGCATGGCCGCCGACCTGTTCGAGACCTACGCCGTGACCGTGGTCGCCACCATGCTGCTGGGCGGCCTGCTGCTCGAGCACGCCAGCGCCGCGCTCTACCCCCTGGCCCTGGGCGGCGTATCCATCATCGCCTCCATCATCGGCACCTTCTTCGTCAAAGTGCGTGAGGGCGGCAAGATCATGAACGCCCTGTACCGTGGCCTGATCGTTGCCGGCGGCCTGGCGGCGGTCGCCTTCTATCCGGTCACCACTATGGTGATGGGCGACACCATCATGATAGGCGGGGAGGAAGTGACCACCCGCTTTCTCTACTATTGCGGCCTGATCGGCCTGGGGCTGACCGCGGCCATGGTGGTGATCACCGAGTACTACACCGCCACCGAGTTCAGTCCGGTGCGCCACATCGCCGAGGCCTCCACCACCGGTGACGGCACCAATGTCATCGCCGGCCTGGGTGTCTCCATGAAGTCCACCGCCATCCCGGTGCTGATCATCTGCGCCAGTATCTGGGGCGCCTACGAGCTGGCCGGCCTCTACGGCATCGCCATCGCCGCCACCTCCATGCTGTCCATGACCGGCATCATCGTGGCGCTGGACGCCTACGGCCCGATCACCGACAACGCCGGCGGCATCGCCGAAATGGCCGAGCTGGACGAGAAGATACGCAACATCACCGACCCGCTGGACGCCGTCGGCAACACCACCAAGGCGGTCACCAAGGGTTATGCCATCGGTTCCGCCGCGCTGGCTGCGCTGGTCCTGTTCGCGGACTACACCCACGCCCTGGGAAAATACAGCGACGAGGTGCTGAACTTCTCGCTGGATAACCACATGGTACTCATCGGCCTGTTCCTCGGCGGCCTGGTCCCCTACCTGTTCGGTTCCATGGCCATGGAAGCAGTCGGTCGTGCGGCCGGCGGCATCGTCAACGAGGTGCGTCGCCAGTTCCGCGAGATGCCCGGCATCATGGACCGCACCCAGAAGCCGGACTACTCCAGAGCCGTGGACATGCTGACCAAGGCCGCCATCAAGGAAATGATCATCCCGTCGCTGCTGCCGGTGCTGGTCCCGGTCATCGTTGGTCTGACCCTGGGCAAGGAGGCGCTGGGCGGCCTGCTGATCGGCACCATCGTCACTGGCCTGTTCGTGGCGATCTCCATGACTACCGGTGGTGGTGCCTGGGACAACGCCAAGAAGTACATCGAGGACGGCCACCATGGCGGCAAGGGCTCCGATGCCCACAAGGCGGCAGTGACCGGCGACACGGTCGGCGACCCCTACAAGGACACTGCCGGCCCGGCGATCAACCCGTTGATCAAGATCATTAACATCGTCGCCCTGTTGATCGTACCGATCCTGTAGGAACCTGCGCGCGGGTGGCCCGACCTTTGTCGGGCCACCTGCAGTGTGCGCGTGCGCACCAGAGAATGCCGTGAAGGAAGAAAATAGCTTTAATATTCGCTGTAGGAGCGCCTCGCAGGCGCGATTGTCCAGATGGAGGCGGTAAAAAGTAAGAAGAACAAGAGTGAAGTTAAATGTCGGATTACGCTCGCACTAATCCGACCTACGGAACTGCATCCATGTAGTCGTAACCTTATCCCCTTGAAGGGTAGAAGGAATAATGTGGGACAGCAGTTCCCCTACCTGTATTATTGTGCTTCCGTAATCACTACAGGCAGGCCCCGAAAAACACCATGAACCTCGACCGCGTCAGCTCCGGACTGGATGTCCCCCACGACATCAATGTCATCATCGAGATCCCTGCACACAGTGATCCGGTCAAGTACGAGGTCGACAAGTACACCGGGGCCATGTTCGTGGACCGTTTCATGACCACCGCCATGCACTACCCCTGCAACTACGGCTACATACCCCACACCCTGTCAAAGGATGGCGATCCGGTGGACGTGATGGTCACTACACCGGTACCGCTCATCAGCGGCTCGGTGATCCGCTGCCGGCCGGTCGGTGTGCTGAAGATGACCGACGAGTCCGGGGACGATGCCAAGATTCTCGCTGTACCGGTCGACAAGCTTTGCAGCCTGTACCGGCACGCGCATGATATCGACGACATGCCGGCCAGCCTGGTAAACCAGATCGCCCACTTCTTTGAACACTACAAGGATCTGGACGAAGGCAAGTGGGTGCGTGTCGAGGGCTGGGGGAGTGCCGATGAAGCCAAGGCGGAAATCCTGGAGAGCCTCGAGATGTTCAAGAACGCCCCTGAAAAACCTCATTTTTAGTTGCACCCACCGCCATGAAGATCTGTATCCTGTCCGACAGCCACGACAACCGGGAATATCTGGAAGCCGCCGTACGTGCGGCCAGCGCTGCTGGTGCCGAGGCCGTGCTGCACTGCGGCGACGTGGTTGCACCCAGCACCCTGGAGGTGATCCGGCCATTCGGTCTGCCGGTGCACGTTATCCACGGCAACAACACAGGCGACCTGTATGTGCTGGGACGCATCGCCTCCAGTGCCACCGGTCAGGTGCACTACTACGGCCAGGATGCGGGCATCTTACTGGGTGGGAGGCGCATCTTCATGGTGCACTACCCGCATTACGCCCGGGCCATGGCCACCACGGGTGACTGGGATCTCGTGTGCTGCGGGCATGACCACACGGTTAATATAGAAAGCATAGATAACATCACCGGAGATAAAACCTTACTGGTCAACCCCGGGACCGTGGGCGGCATCAAGGCCCCCGCGACCTATATCATGGGCGACCTTGATACCATGGAATTCACTGCCTGCCAGGTAATTTCTTCCACCCGGCAGCAAAGCACTGCCGTTTAACTACAGTCAACACGGATGCAATATGAAAGAACCAAGCCCTGAACAGATGGTCATTGGCGACAAGAGTGGCATCGACCTGGCCGAATCCAGGCCCTCTCTGCAGGCACTACTCAATGAGCATGAGCAACACCTGCGCGCCCTCCCAACTGACTGCAATCCGGTGGATCGCGCCCGCGTGCAGCTCGATATCGCGGAAACCCTGCTGGGCCTGCAGAAGCAAACTGAAAGCTGGGACACGGCGCGTGCGGCCTTCGATGTCTTTGCCGAGCACGAGTCCTGGCAGGATGCCATCGAGGCCTGTGATGTCCTGTTTCAGTGCGAGCAGGAGGAATCGCTTGCCGCGCTCGGCAATGGCGTCTGGCTGGCCATTACCTACCCGGTGCCCGCCCAGCTCACCGTGGCCATGCTGCAGCACATCGTCGATGAGACCCCGGATGATTCCGACGGCGCCGCGGTGGCGGCCATGGCGGCCCACTACATCGCGGATCTGCGCACCGAGGGCAAGGCGCACGAAAGCCTGACCTTTTTCACCAAGCAGCTGGTGGCCGGTGTGGCCAAGCGCCATCGCGGCATCGAAGACGATCCCGAGATGATCAAGACATGGATCGAGATCCTGGGGCTTAATGACGTCAACGAACTGCTGTCGCGCCTTTCCGCCATGGTCGATGTCATCGTCGGCGACAACTGGTGGATCGACCGGGACGCATTGCGCGCCCGGCTGCCGGTCAACTAGCCTGTTTCACACAAGGTTCTTACTGTCGGTGTGGCGGGCATGAATCCGCCCGGGCACACAGGTATGCGAATCACACAGGACCTCTACAAAACCAGCGTCTTCATCCTGACCTTCATGATGATGGCCTGGGCACCTTTCTTCGGCGGACCGCGCCTGTTCAGTTTCCTGCTGGCCCTTATGGGTATCGGGCTGCTGTGGAAACAGCGCGACATGATCTGGCAACAGCCGGCGGTACGCCGGCTGGCGCTCATCTTCCTGTTGCTGTGGATCCCGATGCTGATTTCGATGCCTGGCAGCTATGATTTCAAGGGCACCCTGGTCGTCGCCTGCCTGCTGGTCCTGTTTTATCCCATGGGGGTATTGCTGGTGCACGTGTTTCGTGACACGCAGCTGCGTGAGCGGTTGGCATTATGGATCACCGTCCTGGTGATCGTCTGGGTGGCCGACGGCCTGATCCAGTTCATCTTCGGCCGTGATTTGCTGGGCATCCCGACCCTGCATGGGCGCCGGGTCGTGGGCATTTTCCGCGACAACACCCACTTCGCGACCTATCTGGCCACGCTGACACCGTTGCTGTTCCTGACCCTGCTGCCGCGTTCGCGGCTCCTGACCATCGTAGTCATCATTCTGACAGCGATTGTAATTGTACTGAGCGGAGTACGCTCGTCCTGGATCATGCTTTGCCTGGCCTGTGTAATGCTGTTGTACATCTATCCCTTTCGCCACAGGGTCATGGCCCTGGGCACAGCTGCAGGTATCGTCTGCGTAGTAGCCGCCGTTACTTTCTCTCCGATCGTCAAAAACAAGTTTAACCAGACCGTGTCCGGATTCGAATGGAGCTATTCCGGCATCGACAGGGTCCTGTCATACCGTCTGCAGATCTGGGACACTGCCACACGCATGGCATCATCACACCCCATCACCGGCGTCGGGGTGCAGGCATTTCGGGAGGCCTATGAGCAGTATGAACATGAACCGGGCACTTTCCGCAAGACAGCTGGATTCCCGGTCAATCATGCCCACCATGCCTATATCTCTGTGTGGGCCGAGAGCGGCTATCCCGGGCTGCTGGCCCTGCTGGGCATCTGGGTCCTGATGCTGCGCTGGTATTTCAGGACGCCCCGCGAACAGCGTCGACAGGCCTTACCCTATGCTATGGGGCTGATGGTGACGATGTTCCCGCTGAATTCACAACCCATCCTGTATTCAGGATGGTGGTTCCCGATCCTGTTGCTGTTGACCGCCCTGATGCTGGCCGCGCTGGACGATAAACCCGGTGTGAAGGCTTCGTAAGTTGGGCAAGGCTTCCGCTCCCTGCTCACCCCCCTGCCCACGATGTATACAGGGAGAAGGTGAGACCGGAAACCGGTCGAGAGGCTGGCCTGGGCCATGTACGAGTGTCGCGGGAGGCACGACTGCAGGGATGCAGGAGAAATTGCCGAGGATGCTGGGAGCTACAATACCTGCTGGCAAAACGCTGCGTACATACTGACACCTCTATGTTTGACACCCCTCATCCCAACCTTCTCCCCTCAAGGGGAGAAGGGGTCAGTCGTAGAAGCGCCGGGCATAAACGACGTACTCCGGCGCGATTGTTTGTGTCGAATATCGTAGCCTGGGGACCGCTTCTACAGGAGACAGAAGCACTCCTACTCTTCAAATCTCATGCTTCAAGTTTCGTGGCTCATACCCATAATCACGGCGCATCCTGGTGGTAGTAATCGTACTTGCCGAGTAGATCGAAGGTGAAGCTGGATGCCTCGTTGTAGGACAGGCCGCTGTCCTCGGGAATAATAATCTTGACGTACAGGCTGCCACTGTACTTTTCCTTGAGCGCCGTCAGGCGTTGATGCAGTTCCTCCTCGCTCACGGACTCGTAACTGGCGGCATCCATTTGCTTCATACTGATATTGTAATCGTCATCCTGCCTGGAGTAGCGCACTGCCACCACGAACTTGCCCACGGCAGAACGCGCTGGTCGCACCAGCTTGTCATACTTGATCTTGATTTCGTCGTAGGTGCCCTGCAGTGACAGCAGCTGCTGTTCGGCCAGGGAACGCTGCTGTCGGAGGGTAGCGAGCGCCGTCGCCTGCTCCTGACTGGTCTGCTCGATGCGGGTCAGATCACCGAGGACTTCCTGCAGGCGCTCCCGCTGGGTGGCATGGGCCGCGGCAAGCTGGGCATGTTCGGATTGCGCCTCAGCCAGACGATCTTCAGCCAGCCGGATTTCACGCTGTGATTGTTGCAGGTCGGCCGCCAGGCGCTGCTTGTCCGCCTCCAGCGCCAGTAGGCGCCGCTCCTTGTCGGCAAGCTGACGGGTTTTTTCCTGATCGCTCTCATTCGCCTGCATCAATTGCATGCGCAATTCCGAAATCAGGTGTTGGGCCTGGGCCAGCTGTTCTTCAAGCGTGGCACTGGTCTGGGTGGCAAACCGCGCCATTTCCTCGGCCTGGCGCTCCGCCTCGATGGTGGCACGCAGTTCCTGCACGAGGTCCCAGTTACGCAGCATCAGCACGGTACTGGCGATCATAAAGATCATCACCACCACCATCATGATATCCGTGAACGACGGCCAGAAGCTGTCCGCACCGCTGCCAGCATAAGTATTTCGACGCAGGTCGACGAAGGCCTCGTCCATCTCAGTCGCCAGTCGCCGGAAGCCGGAAGCCGTCTCGCAGGATGGCCTTGATGTTCACAAGGTCATCGCTGGTTCCCTGCACGCGTCGATCGAGGGTCTCGGCAATCCCGTTAAGGCGCATGCCCACTTCCGCATACTCACCCTGGATGGCCTTCATCTGCTCTGCGGCCTCGCGCAGGCCGCTGATCAGACCGGCCACCTCATGCAGCATGCTGGCGCTGTCTTTGGAAAACCTTGGCAGCAGGTGCATCGTGGTTACCTCCTCGACACCACCGAGCAGATGCGCCTGTGCATCACCGAGTTTTATATAGAAATAGCCATAGAACAGGTAGCACAGGATGGCGGTAATGGTGGTCGACAGGGCCGTGGACATGCCATGGATGACCAGTCCCATGTTGGCGGTATCCTGTGCTGTATCCAGGAGGTTGGAGGCCCCCACCAGCGCGATCGACAATGAGACGATCGTCCCGAACACACCGGTAAGGATCAGGATATTGCTGACATAGCGGGCAAAGCTGATGCGTGCACCCTCATACGCCAGCAGGGTCGAGGCCAGCGCGCTGTGATTGATTCTGGCATGTTTGCTACTCAGTTCCTGTAGCGTGTTGTAGCGCCGTGCGATGATGGACTTGCGACCGACGCCCTTGAGCAGTTTCTTTGGATCGCCGTCCAGATGGCGGACAAAGCGCGCCAGTGCGGTTTCTTCACGCATGTAATGCAGCAGGGCCATAACCACCTTGGCCAGACCCAGCAGGAAGACCAGCAAGATTGCGCTGTTGATCATCAAACCGAATGGGGTCTGCTGGCGCTCGAGGTAGACATTGTTGATGAACTCGACATTGACCAGCAGCAGGGCCAGGACCACTACTGCGAGGATGAGCAGCCGGAACAACATGCGCCGGCTGAAGTTGGATTGGGTATCTATCATCATTACTGTCCTGTTAACCCCTCTCCTTTATGCCCGTTTTTTTGGGTGCACCGGTACTCCATTCAGTACCCCCTTGAGGGGTACTGAATGGAGTACCGGAAGGAGAAGGGACTCTTTGTTTACTTCGGAAAGTGACTCGTTATGTTCTGCGTCCCCTAAAGCGCCTGCTTTTCGTCCATCCCTTGGGCTGCGGACCACCGGGGATCAGACCTTCCGGTAGATTTCGGTGCCCTGGCGCCGGAATTCCTCCGACATCTCCGTCATGCCCTGCTCAATGGCGTTACCCGCATCGCCGATGTCGCGGGCGGCGGCGTAATCACGCACGTCCTGGCTGATCTTCATGGAGCAGAACTGCGGCCCGCACATGGAACAGAAATGTGCGACCTTGGCGGAGTCCTTGGGCAGAGTCTCATCATGGAACTCGCGTGCCTTCTCGGGATCCAGCCCGAGGTTGAACTGGTCCTCCCAGCGGAACTCGAAACGCGCCTTCGACAGCGCATTGTCGCGCACCTGTGCACCGGGGTGGCCCTTGGCCAGGTCGGCGGCGTGGGCGGCGATCTTGTAGGTGATGATCCCCTCGCGGACATCGTCCTTGTCAGGCAGCCCCAGGTGTTCCTTGGGCGTGACATAGCAGAGCATGGCGGTGCCGTACCAGCCGATCTGGGCCGCGCCGATGGCCGAGGTGATGTGGTCATAGCCCGGCGCAATATCGGTGGTCAACGGCCCCAGGGTGTAGAACGGCGCCTCATAGCAATCCTCGAGTTCCTTTTCCATGTTCTCCTTGATGAGCTGCATGGGCACATGGCCGGGCCCTTCTATCATGACCTGGACGTCATGATCCCAGGCGATTCGGGTCAGTTCACCCAGGGTCTCCAGCTCGGCGAACTGGGCGGCGTCGTTGGCATCGGCAATGGAACCGGGGCGCAGGCCATCGCCCAGCGAGAACGACACATCGTAGGCCTTCATGATCTCGCAGATGTCCCCGAAGTGGGTATAGAGGAAGCTTTCCTGGTGATGTGCCAGGCACCACTTCGCCATGATGGAACCGCCGCGTGACACGATGCCGGTGACACGCCGCGCCGTCAGTGGCACATAGCGCAACAGCACGCCGGCATGAATAGTGAAATAATCCACGCCCTGCTCCGCCTGCTCGATCAGGGTATCGCGGAAGATTTCCCAGCTCAGTTCCTCCGCCTTGCCGTTGACCTTCTCAAGTGCCTGGTAGATCGGCACCGTGCCGACCGGCACCGGGGAGTTGCGCAGGATCCACTCGCGCGTCTCGTGTATGTTCTTGCCGGTGGACAGGTCCATGACGGTGTCGCCACCCCAGCGCGCCGACCACACCATCTTCTCCACTTCCTCATCGATCGAGGAGGTTACCGCCGAATTGCCGATATTGGTGTTCACCTTGACCAGGAAATTCCGGCCGATGATCATCGGTTCCAGTTCGGGGTGGTTGATGTTGGCCGGGATAATGGCGCGCCCGCGCGCGATCTCGTCGCGCACGAACTCGGGCGTGACCCGTTCCGGGATACTTGCCCCGAAGCTGGCGCCCCCGTGCTGCACCCGTAAACCCGCATCCTTCAGTTCATCGAGGCGCAGGTTCTCGCGGATCGCCACGAACTCCATCTCCGGGGTGATGATGCCCTGGCGGGCGTAATGCATCTGGGTGACATTGGCGCCGGGCTTTGCCCGGCGCGGCTGACGGATGTGCTCGAAGCGCAGCTGCGCCAGCTCCGGGTCTGCCTGTCGCTGGTGGCCAAAGGCAGAGCTCGGACCATCCAGCAGTTCGGTGTCCGCACGTTCCTCGATCCAGGGGCTGCGCACCGACGGCAAACCCTGCATCAGGTCGATGTGCGCTTTCGGATCGGTATAGGGGCCGGAGGTGTCGTAGACCGTAACCGGCGGATTTCGCTCGGCGCCGATACTGGCCGGGGTGTCGGCCTGCGCAACCTCGCGCATGGGCACGCGGATGTCCGGACGCGAGCCCTGGACGTAGATCTTGGTGGAGTTCGGAAAGGGCCGGGTGACTTCATCGGAGAGTCGGGCCGTCTTCTTGATAAAGTCTTCTGGAATTGCGCTCATGGTACCGTCCTGTGCTCTGATGGGGGCTGCGGCCGGCAAGTGCGCGAGCTTCCCTACGCCGGTGTCAACCGGATCAGGTTCGAAGGGTGTTTCTCAGCCCCGCAGGGCACCCCCAGCTGCAGGGGCTACACGGTAGCGAAAGGTACCGCTCATTGCAAGGAAAAATATAAATACCTGAATCCATAAGTTATTGTTTAATATAGTTAATAGGGTCCGAGGAGGGTCAGCGCATGGCTTGCCCGCGGCGCCCAAACACCGTACCCTTAGCGGCCTCAAAAACAAACATCAAACGGATACTCATTAAGCCAATGGATTACGAACAGGCCCGCTATAACATGATTGAACAACAGGTGCGTCCCTGGGACGTGCTTGACCAGCGCGTGCTCGATGTCATGACCACGCTGCCGAGGGAGGTATTCGTCCCGGAGAAGTACCGCTCGCTGGCGTTTGCCGATATCAGCATCCCGCTCGGCCACGACCAGGTGATGATGGCACCCAAGCTGGAGGGCCGCGTATTGCAGTCCCTGGCTATCCAGCCGGAGGATACGGTACTCGAGATCGGCACCGGCAGCGGCTACCTGACGGCGTGCCTGGCCAAACTGGGCAAGCACGTGACCAGTTGGGAGATCTTCCCGGAATTGAGCGAGATGGCACAGGCCACACTGGCGAAACAGGGCATCGACAATGTCACCCTGGAGATCGGTGACGCCACCAGCGGCATTGCAGATGATGCGCGCTTTGACGTCATCGCCGTCACCGGTTCGGTACCGGTGTTGCAACAGCAGTTCCACGCTAATCTGAAGGCAGGTGGCCGCCTGTTCGTGATCACCGGCAAGCCGCCAATCATGGAGGCGGTGCTCATCACACGTCTCGATGCGGACAACTGGGCACAGGAAAGCCTGTTCGAGACCTCGCTCCCTCCACTGGTGAATGCCACCGAACCCCGGCGCTTCGCACTCTAGAGCCACGGGCACCCGTAACGATGCGTGAACTGACGCCGGCAGAATGCCAGGACTATCTCGGGCAGGTTGGGGGAGACGCGTTACTGCTCGATGTCCGGGAACCCTGGGAATACAACATCGCGTCCCTGGACAACTCCCGGCTGGTGCCGATGCAGGAGATTCCGGCCGCGGCAGAAGACCTCGACCGCGAGCAGGAGATCATCGTTATCTGCCATCACGGCATCCGCAGCCGCAAGGTGGCCTGGTTTCTGGAAAGCCGGGGCTTCTCCAGCGTCATCAACCTGCGCGGCGGCCTGGATGCCTGGGCCCGCGAGCTCGATCCCCAGCTGGCAACCTACTGACGCTAATGAGAATCCATAAGCACCTGACCGCCTGCCTGATCCTGCTGACCTGCCTGGGCGGCCTGCTGTCACTACCGGCGCGGGCGGCAGAGGACCTGCTGTCGGTCTACCGCCTGGCCCAGCAGGCCGACCCCCAATTCAAGGCGGCGGCCGCGGCCCACCAGGCTGCGCTGGAGGTCGTCCCACAAAGCCGCGCCGTGCTGCTGCCCAGCATCGGCCTGGGCGGCGACGTCTCCCGGGATCGCTTCGACCCGCGCAACGACGAGCCGACCAGCTACGCCACCAACCAGAACTACAGCGTGCAGCTGCGCCAAGCCGTGTACCAGCGCGCCCGCCTGGTCCAGCGCGAACAGGCCGACAACCAGGCGCTGCGGGCCGATGCCGAGTTCAGTGCTGCCGAACAGGAACTGATGACCCGGGTCGCCACCCGCTATTTCCTGGTGCTGGGCGCACTCGATAACCTCGATTTCGTCACTGCCGACAAGGAGGCCGTTGGCCGCACCCTGGACCAGGCCAAGCAGCGCTTCGAGGTGGGGCTTACGGCCATCACCGATGTGCACGAGGCCCAGGCCCGCTATGACATCGCCGTCAGCGATCTGATCAACGCCGAGAAGTTGCTGGACGATGCGCGCGAGGCGCTGCGCGAGGTCACCGGTGAAACCCACCAGAAGATCGAGATCCTGCAGGCTGAAATCCCGCTGGTCGGACCGGAGCCGGACGACCAGGCGCGATGGGTGGAGACCGCGCTGGAGCAGAACCCTGCGCTACTGGCGGCCATTGCCGCCACCGAGGCGGCACGCAACGAGGTCGAGGTGCAACGCTCGGGCCACTACCCGTCACTCGACCTGACCGCCGACTTCAGCTACAGGGACATCAAGTTCGGTGGCGAAGTCGACCAGGAACGCAACGACAGCGCGGTTGGCCTGGAACTGAACCTGCCGCTCTACCAGGGCGGACTGGTCTCCTCGAAGACGCGCCAGTCACGCCACCGTTTTTTCCAGGCGCAGGAGGAGCAGGAACGCCAGCGCCGCGCCACGGAACGCCAGACGCGCGACACCTACCGCGGGGTCACCACCGGTATCAGCCGGGTCAAGGCCCTGGCCCAGGCCGTGGTTTCCAGCGAGACCGCACTGGAGGCCGCCGAGACCGGCCTGGAGGTCGGCACCCGCACCACAGTGGATGTCCTGGATGCCCAGCGCGAACTGCTGCGCGCCCGGCGCGATCATGCGCGTGCACGCTATGACTACCTGCTGGACACCCTGCGCCTCAAGCAGGCCGCGGGTATTCTCAACGAGACAGACCTCGGGGCGATCAACGCGCTGCTGGAAGAGACCTGAGCGGTCAGCTTGCAGGGTGTGTGGGTCGGGTTAAGCGTGCAGCGCTGCAACCCGACAAAAACAACGTCGGATTACGCCAGCGCTAATCCGACCTACGAATTTATTGACTATGCAAGGTGCGCACGGCGCACCCTACGGAAACAAATTTTCCATGCTGTTCCGTGGCCATTCTTATCACATATAAACTCGCTCCCGTACTGAAGCACTGGAACATCATCTTATGAGCGAAAACGAACTACCCGGGAACCTGCCCGGTTTTGATCAACCCCTGGCGCTGCTGCGCGCCTGCCACACCCGCATCCTTGATCATTGCGACCTGCTGGAAACGATTGTCGCCCGGCTTCGGGATGGCACGGTAGACGACGCGGCACGTGACGCGGCCCGCAAGGTCGTTAGCTACTTCTCAACCAGTGCGCGACTGCACCATCAGGACGAGGAAAAGGACCTGTTCCCTTTGTTGATCCGCCAGTCGCTGAAACTGGCCGAGCTGATCTATGGGCTGAAGCAGGCACATACCGAACTCGACACCCTCTGGGCGACGCTGGAACCCGAACTGAAGCGCTTTCCTAATCTGACCGACACCGATGTCTTCATCGATCAGGCCGGTCGCTTCTGCGAGTTGAATCGGGAACACATCAAGCGTGAAAATATGGAGTTTCTGCCGCTGGCGGACAGCAGCCTGAGCAGCCAGCAGCTCAAGGACATCGGTATCGCCATGGCCAGACGGCGTGGCGTGCGCTACCCGGGCTGACCCTACTGTACAAGGTGTACCGCGCAAACACCCGGTATTAGCAGGAACATATGTACTCGGGATCACTGCTGTCCCACATAATTCCTTCTCCCCTTTCTTCAAGGGGAGAAGGTGAGGATGAGGGGTGAGAAACGAAGTTTCTTAACTGTGTGATTTATCAACCCTCACCCTACCCCTTTTATGCCCTTTAGGGTACTCCCACACATGGGAGAAGGATATTTATTTAAACAAAGGCAATATTATTTCATGTCGCCGAATAGCCCTAGTAAAGTTTAAAACCCTAACTACCGGCATTTCATTGTGCCATTGATGAAATATGTGGGACAGCAGTGATTCGGGATATTAATCGCGGCTTACCTTACAAACTACTTAGAGATACTTCTCGATGATTGCGAGCACCGTGTCCAGCGCACCTCGGTTCTGCTCCACGGCCTGCCGGCCGTTCTCGCCAATGCGGTGACGTTCATTGGCATCCAGCAACCAGTGGTTCACGGTCTCGCCCAGTTCCGCGTTATTGTCTACCTTGCGGCAAGCCTCGGCCGCGACCAGCAGGTCACAGATCTCGGTGAAGTTGAAGACATTCGGCCCCGTCACCACCGGAATGCCCAGCGCCGCCGGCTCCAGCAGGTTATGCCCACCGGTGTGCACCAGGCTGCCACCCACGAAGGCGACATCGGCGGCGGCATAGAACAGGGGAAGCTCCCCCATGGAATCGCCAACGAAGACGGCCGTGTTGTCGCTGCATGGGGTCCGCTGGCTGCGCAGCACCGTAGGATACCCGCGGTTGCGGCACAACTCGGCGACCGCCCCGAAACGCTCGGGGTGACGCGGCACCAGGACCAGCAGGCAGTCGCGGACCTTCTTGCGGACCTGGCGGAACACGTCCAGGACCAGTTCGTCCTCACCCTCATGGGTGCTGGCGGCAATCCACACCGGGCGGCTGGTACCCCAATCGCGTCGCAGCACTTCGGCCTTCTCGATCAAACTGTGCGGGATGCGCTGCTCGAACTTCAGATTCCCCGCGACGGTGATTTTCCCCGGATCGGCACCAATCAACTCAAAGCGTTGCGCATCAAGTTTACCCTGGGCAACGATCTCGGTGACCGCCTCCAGCGTCTTCCCCACCAGCCCCGGGAAGCGTCGGTAGCCAGCGGTCGATTTCTGCGACAGACGCGCGTTGATCATCAGCAAGGGGATTTCCCGTTTACGGCAGAAATAAAACAGGTTCGGCCAGAGTTCGGTTTCCATCACGATAGCCAGCTCCGGCTGCACCCGGTCAAGGAAGCGAACTACCGCCCCGGACAAGTCATAGGGGGCATAGACATGCGCGACATCGGCGTCGAATAGCGCGGTGACTCGGGCCGAACCGGTTGACGTGACGGTGGTGACCAGAACCGAGTATTCCGGGTAGCGTTCGAGCAGTGCCTGGATGACAGGTTCAGCCGCCTGCACCTCGCCTACGGATACGGCATGCACCCAGATAACCCGCTCACCGACGGTGGGCTCGATAGCGCCAAAACGCTCCGGCCAACGGCGCCAATAGACCGGGGCGCGCAGTCCGCGCCAGGCCAGGCGCAGCAGCGCCACGGGCGCCAGCAGGTACAGCAAGAGGGTATAGAGTGTTCTCAAGTGAATATATCAGCCACGGCTGACCTTCACGGCGAAAAATTAGCAGGCATCATGGCGGCATCGGCGGGTGTTCGTATTATTACGCACTAGCATAGCACAACGGGACTCCCAGGCCGGCACGCAAGCGTGTCATCAAAGCCGGCAAGCGGCTACAATGCGTGCTGTTACTGAACACTTGGCCCCCCATGAGCACTGCCGCCAACGCCGCCAACCTGGAAAAATACGCGCCCCGCTATTGGCCGACCTGGGTAGGATTCGGGCTGATGTGGAGTCTGACTCGACTGCCCTATTCCTGGCAAATTGGTATTGGCCATGTTATCGGGAGTCTCCTGTACCGATTGGCAAAGCGCCGGAGGCATATTGCACGGGTCAATCTTGCACTGTGCTTTCCCGAGCTGACCGAATCACAACTCGAATTGCTACTGAAACAGAATTTTTCCTCCATGGGGATTGGCATCATGGAGATCGCCATGAGCTGGTGGATGCCGAGGAATCGACTAAAGAAGCTTGTCAAAATAGATGGACTGGAAAACCTGTATCAGGCACTGGACAATAAAAAAGGCGTTATCCTGCTGAGCGGGCACTTCACAACACTGGAGATTGGTGGACACCTGCTTTCCCTGTATACCCCGTTCCATACCATGTACCGCGAACACAAGAATCCCGTTATTGAATCGATTATGCATGACGCCCGTGTCCGCAGCTGCGGCAATGTCATAGACAGAAGAGACTTGCGCGCCATGCTGAGGGCACTGAAGCAAAACAACCCGATATGGTATGCACCCGACCAGGATCATGGGATCAGACATGGCATTTTTGTGCCGTTTTTCGGAATACCTGCTGCCACCACAACGGCGACCGCACGTATCGCAGCAAAAAGCGGTGCCGCTGTGGTGCCATTCTTCCAGGTGCGGCTTCCCCGGGGACGTGGCTACCATTTAACCCTGTCCCCTGCTCTGGAAAACTTCCCCAGCGGGGACATGGAGGCGGATACCCGGCGCGTCAATGAGCTTTTCGAACAACGCATCAAGGAAAACCCGTCCCAGTACATCTGGGCACACCGGCGCTTCAAGACACGACCTGCCGGCGAGGTTTCATTGTATGACTCAAAGAACAAGTAGAATGATGGATCGAGCTATTCAAATAGATGGGTTACACACTGCTGTTCCATAAAATACCGAACATGTTGTTAGCTAACTCCTTTATGATAGGTCACTGCTGCCCCATAAACTCCCTCTCCCTGCGGGAGAGGGTTGGGGTGAGGGGATCAATAAGTGATAACTGCATGAATTCAAGCCCCCTCATCCTGTCCTTCTCCCGGCGGGAGAGGGAGTTTTAAGGGACAACTGTGATGGCAACATGAAATAAAATTGCCTTTGCTTCAATAAACATTCCAAACAGAGGGCATTATCTGTATGCACGAAAGCTGCCTCGACAAGGTCAGGATATTTATTGATGACTATCTGGGAGAATTCAAGGATAAGGACCTGAGTGTGCTTGACGTTGGAAGTATGACAGCGATTGACAGTCAGAAGTCACATCGCCCATTGATCGCCGACACACACTGGAAATATACAGGCCTTGATATTGAACCGGGTCCAAATGTTGACGTGGTGCCCGGCGACCCGTACGACTGGATGGAAATACCTGATAATAATTTTGATGTAGTACTTTGCAGCCAGGTATTCGAGCATATCGAGTTTATCTGGATTTCCATACTCGAAATTTCAAGGGTGCTCAAACCCAATGGCCTCGCCTGCATTATTGCGCCATCAGCGGGAACCGTGCACAGGCATCCCTATGACTGCTGGCGTTATTATCCCGACGGATTACAGGCACTAGCCAAGTACGCTGACCTGCGGGTTCTTGAGTCAGACATACAGAAAAATCCTGTATATAAAAAAGGTAATATCTGGAAAGATGCCTCGATCATTGTACAAAAACCTGCATTAGATGATAGAAGCCATTCGGAACGACATGTAAAAAACATTCTTGCCAAAATGACGTTAAAGAAGAATATTACGCGGGGCGATATAGAATCCATTGATTTTTCACGCCAACCGGGTGGAGAAAGCATTATTCGGCAAATGGAAGGGCTGGGGGCGATCTCCAGGCTTGAAAAAGAACTGTTAATCAGCCAGGGGGCGATGCGCGTCAAGTCGAGGATCATCATAGGACACCTGCGTGAAATCCTGCGTTGCATGAGGAAACCCCTGTAAATCACAGTGCTTCCTGCAAAGCTTACTATCTGGATTATCTCTGACGGCCTGCCGGGGCACTACAACCCATGCCTTGGCATTGTGCGCGCCATCGAGCGCTACCGTGACGTTCGCCATGAAACCATCGTGGCCACACAGCGACTGAAGATGTTGCGTCCACTGATGCGTTATCTGGCTAACTATATACCGCGACTATGCCCCGGGTTGCTCAGGCTTTTTTACCGATACAACTCACTGCCGCAAGGCAGGCCGGACCTTGTCATATCCGGGGGCGGCAATACCCTGTTCTTCAATGCGGCACTGGGCGCCGGGTACAAGAATATAAAGAATGTCTATAGCGGCACCCTGAAACATTACAAACCCAAGAGGTTCTTCCGTATCTTTACAGTGGTTCCACTGGAATCCGTTGCGAACAATATCGTGCTGGACCTGCCTCCGGCCAATATCCCCGGTCCGTCTGACAGCCAGACTGAACCACCGACCGCTGACGCGGATGAGTCCTGTTACTGCCTGCTGGTAGGCGGTGAAGGCGGCGGTTATCATTACAAAGAAGAGGACTGGGTCCGGCTGGCTGAAGGCCTCAATCGACTCTCACAGGCATTCGGGGTTCAATGGCTGATCACCACATCCCGACGCACCGGGCCGCGCGCGGAACAGATACTGGAAGAAACCATTCCGGAATCTGTCATACGGGAGAGTATCTGGTTCAGCAAACAACCCGCCAAGGTCGTACAGCGCTTTCTGGCCAGCGCGTCACGCGTCTTCTGTACCGAAGATAGCCTGACCATGGTCTCGGAAGCCATCTTTTCGGGGAAATCGGTTTGCACCCTGTTGCCCGCTTCGGTTTCAGCCACGGAAAATGATCGCCTTGCGCTCGAGCATTACGCCAGTAAAGGCTACATTCAGCGCATCAATATTGCCGATCTCGCGAGCATTACCGGCTTCAACGACGCGAATCCACCTGATATCGACAGTCTTCAGAGGTCGATCTATGAAGCACTTGAACTCCAGTAGCCAGGCAGACTGGCCTTAGATGAATATTCTCTGGTGGGGCAGGTTCGGAAATTACGGCCCGGATTATCCGCGCAACCGCACCCTGATGAGCTGCATGCGGCATCTGGGGTGGACCATCGAGGAATATCGACCCAGGGTATCCCGGCTTGGCCACCTGGAGGCCCGTCTCCACCGTTTCGAGCCGCCCGACCTGGTCTGGGTCCCCTGCTTCCGCCAGCGCGATATCCGTGCAGCAAGCCGATGGGCCAGCGGCCACGGTGTTCCACTGGTCATCGACCCCCTGATCAGCGCCTACGACAAACGCGTTAACGAAAAGAAAAAATATCCTCCTGAGAGCCGCAAGGCCCGGCGGGTACTGGAATGGGAACGTGAGCTGTTTTCGCTCGCCGATATCGTGATTGCAGACACGCGCGGGCATGCCGAATATTTCAGAGACATACTGAATGTCGATGAAAACCGGTTGCTGGTCATTCCGGTAGGCGCAGAGGAATCACTCTTTTTTCCCAAGCCACAGGAACACAAAACCAGGAGCACGATTCCAGAAGTCCTGTTCTTCGGAACCTTTATCTCACTCCAGGGGCCGCAGGTCATTACAAAGGCCATCGATCTATACGAGGGGCCTCCGGTGAAATGGAGATTTCTGGGGAAAGGCCCTCTTCGGTCTGCCTGTGAACAGGAAATCAATCGACTGAAAGCATCCAAACAGACACTGGATGTTCGTTTCGAGGACTGGATCGAATTTGAACAACTGGCAGAGCGCATCCGGCAGGCGGATATCCTGCTGGGTGTATTCGGCGAGGGTGAAAAAACCGCTCGCGTGATACCCAACAAGGTCTACCAGGGCATGGCGTGCGGAAAACCGGTGATCACGTCACGCAGTGATGTCTACCCGGAGGCATTGCTGAATAACCCGGACAGTGGCATTACCTGGGTCGATGCCAACAATCCGCAACAGCTCGGCCAGGCGGTTGCCAGCCTCGCCGGTAGCCCCGAATTCATTATACAGGAAGGGGATCGCGCCTACCGGAGCTATGTAAACTATTTCTCAAACGAGCAGATCATCAAATCTTTACGGGCGATTCAGGACAAGGTTAGCCGGCACATGCAATAAACCCATACAATATATCTGCGGGATCTGTTGACAAGTCTTATATGTTGGCAGTCTGTATATGCAGCTTGCCAGACATATATAAACTTGAGAATAGCTTAAACCCACAAGCCACTTAGGCCAGAACATACAGCTACCGTAATACGAAGTCCGTCATCTCTATGTCTAGCTGATTGCAGGCCCCGCAGGCTCTATACTCAAATCCACATGAAACGCAAAAGAACCCGGTATACTGCACCCTGATTCTCGAGGACCTCAAATGAAATGCAGGGCGAATATTGGCCTGGTTACTTCGGTCATCTTGTCTGTCGCGTTAACTGTATCTGAAATCGCTTTAGCATCAGATATAGTGTACGACAGAGATCCGGTAAACGGGCATTCAGGCTTCTTAAGCGCCTGGCGTGTAACCGATGAACTGGATAAGCCGGTTATTGTGGTCAAGGGCTATGATACTGTAAATGATGATCATCCTTTTGATGATTTGCAGAATGATTTAGGCGCGATCACACAACCACTGATAGATTTAGGGCATGACATTATTATTTTCGATTATGTCAACGGTGAAGCGGATCTCAAGGAAAACGCCGATAACTTAGCTGAGTTTATTTGGTATATAGATAGCGTATTTTCTGCCAACGGTGTTATCGACAGGGATGGTGACGGACATCCGGATTATGAACTGGCGATAATTGGTGGCTCAATGGGCGGTATTGTAGCACGCACCATGTTTGTTCAGGAGAATGAAGCGATGGGTGCGGATATCTTTGTGACGGTTGATTCGCCTCATCATGGTGTGCAGCTCAGTCCGTTCCTGGACTGGGCAACCGATTTCATTGACTCGGTAGCCGGCCACCAGATGCTCTATGGGGGCGTTTCCTATTTCGAGCACTACGGATGGTTACGCTCAGTAGAAAGCAGACCCGAGTTCAAGGAACATGTCATCGATCCGATGCATACTGCTGCGATAGCCTTGAGTGATGGAGAGTCCGATTGGCATTTGGATTTCGGCGATTTACTCTTTCATACCGATTATCATGATGTCAGCTCGTATATAGAGGACAGGGACACTCGGTCAGACTATGTGCCCTACCACTCTGCGGTGAACATGGATAATATCGGAACTGAAGTTGTCGATCGGGATTGGGATTCTGTCGACATGAAATATACCGATACACACACATCCTACTTTGACCTGAAAATACCAAACCCCCGAGACCGTCACGGCGCACCGGATTACGTTATCCAGCAAGCGATGGACTTTGTGATCGAACACAGTGAGCGTCCTCAACATAATAAACCCACATGGTTAATCCCGATTCTTGATTTGTTATTACAGTGATATTGTTGGCAATTATTTAGGCAAGCTGTGTAAAGGTGTCTGGAACCATAGTGGCCTGCCCCAGAAATGAATACCTGCCATCTGCGCCCCTCATGGAAGACGTTCGCTTATCTGCTAAAGGTGTTTAACATAGCGCCATTTTGGAGAGATGGTCTCCCTGAAGTTCCAGTAGTGGCTGAACTCAAAAGTCCAAGGAAATAATTCCTAGCTATATCAGTCAGGTGTCATATTCTGAACCTTTCAGGATATGCACACCCCCATTCCAGCTGTCTCATTATTAGCCATTCTCACCTGACTAGTACATATGTACTAGTCGGGACATTCTGTTGATCTATATCAGTACCCTGTTGTCTTCCGGGGTGTATAAACTCAGAAGAGCACCAGTTGCAATAATCATTACAGCTATCTATTGAGGTAATAATGCGCGACACAATACGACGAGTTTTCACCTAAATAATATATCATAAATATTTATACATATATGAGGTCTGTAATGAAAATACAAAATACACTTCTCATGACTCTCGTCAGTCTTTATTTACCTCACTCTGCTGTAATTCATGCAGACGTTCTACCATCTAATTCACATTCACCAAAACCAGAATTAAGTATATCTGAGATGGATAAGGATGAGAGCGGGTTTGTTACGTACGATGAATACCTGACATGGCATGAGCAGTGGGTAAAAAAACGTTTTCAACATTTAGATACAAATGGCGATGGGGTTATTACTAACGATGAGTATAGCAATGTAATAGAAAATAGAAGAAGACATATAGAGAGACTCAGGCGTGATGCAACACCGCTTCAGTAAGTAAGTTACTTAAAGTCTGGGTGTTTTTCATTAGGGAATATATTAATGAAAATAATTTATCATTACGCTAATGAAAGTGCTGATTGTAAGTGGCCATCAGTTAGTTTGCTACTTCATCATACACAAGCATATTTTTTAACTAAGAATATTTTAGCGTTATTGATACTGCTAAGCACATTCTTCTGTGCGCCACCATTTCTCTGGGCTGATAGCGATATATATTCACCAGATGAAGTCCTAATTAAATACAATTCAAGCGTAACAAAAGATGCAATAAGTGTCTTTGAATCTGAATATGATCTGTTGCTTTTACACGACTTTGGTCACATTAATGTACGACATTATCGTCTTCCAAGTTACCTCTCCGTTCCTGATGCATTACAAAAGTTTTCTGTCGTACCAATTGTAGAAAGTATTGATCCAAATTATTACAGGGAGCAATTATTTGTACCAACAGACCCCGCATATAATCAACAGTGGTCTCTTCACAATACAGGACAAATAGTTAATGGTGAGACTGGGCCAGTAGATATTGATATAGATTGGCCTGAGGCAATGGATATTTTCCAGTCGAATACCGACGTTATTGTTGCTGTCATCGATTCAGGAGTAGCACTTGATCATCCCGAGTTTTCAGCTACTACATGGGTAAACCCTGGTGAGATTCTAGATGGCCTTGATAATGATGGGAACGGATATGTCGATGATGGTCTCGGCTGGGATTTCTATGATAACGACTTTTTGCCATTAGATGAGAATGGGCATGGCACGCTCATCGCCAGCATAGTCGCTGGCTCGATAAACAATGGCGAAGGAATAGTAGGTGTTGCACCAAATGCAGAAATTATGGCTTTACGAGTGTCTAATGACGTAGGGAAATTCGGTACACCTTTAGTAACGGACGATAACTTCATTGAAGCATCAATCTACGCAGCCAACAACGGCGCCAGGATAATTAACGCAAGTTTTGGCGGTCCTGGATTTAGCGCATCATTTCTTGCGCAGATTCAGTGGCTCGATACGCAAGGTGTTTTGCTTGTTGCTGCAGCAGGTAATGGTGGTGTTGATAAAAATGGCGATAATAATGATTTATCTCCTTTATACCCAGCCTCCTACCAGAGTGACAATCTTATTGCAGTCTCTGCAATTGATCGAACTGGAAATCTTTCTATATTTTCTAACTATGGGCAAGAAAGTGTAGATATAGCAGCACCAGGTACAGATATTTATGGCGCAGATATTAAACGCTATTTGAATTACATCGAAGACTTTGAGAGTGGTGGCATTGGATGGTATGCAGCAGGGACATTACCCCAGTGGTCGTTACATTTAGACACTACTGGCAATACATGGGTAACAGATAGCGACTTTCTTGGATTAATAATAGATTATTCGCCGTTCACTAATACATGGCTTGATAGTCCAATCATAACGATTCCATTAACTGGGCCTTTGCTATCTTTCGACATAGTCTCAGAGCTTTCATTATTTCTTGACTTTCTATTCATTGAAATATCAACAGATGGTGTTAATTGGGATGTGATCGATTTGGTGGCCCCATCGCCAAACTATGTTGAAGGCATAAGATATGTCGATCTTTCACCTTATGCTGGAAATCTCGCACAGCTTAGATTTAAATTGATTACTGATGATGCATTTGAAGCAGATGGTGTTTACATTGACAATATAAGAATCACAGAAGTTGGAATATTTGATTATGACGGAACCCAATATAGATACAAGAATGGAACATCCTTTTCTGCGCCCCTGGTTTCCGGTGTCGCCGCGCTGCTTATGGCGCAACGTCCAGATCTCACACATCAGCAGATTCGTCAGGTGATAATTGATTCTGCTGACCAAGTTTCAGCGCTCTCTGGTAAAGTGGCATCTGGAGGCAGATTAAATGCACATGCTGCTTTGCTAGCAGCTATAGCACTTCCATCATCTACTAATAATCCACCCACAATTAGTGGCACCCCTGCCACATCAGTCAATGTAAATGCCGCCTACAGCTTCATGCCAACCGCGAGCGATGTGGATGTTGGCGATGTGCTGTTGTTCAGCATTACCAACAAGCCATCTTGGGCGAGTTTCAATACCGCGACTGGCAAGCTATCCGGCACCCCGGTGAATGCCAACGTGGGAACCACTACCGGCATCGTGATTACGGTCGATGACCAGAAAGGCCTGCCAAACAGCACGACAAGTCTGCCTCCGTTCAATCTGACTGTGACCGCTCTAGATACTGATAATGATGGTGTTCCTGATAGTACTGATAATTGTCCAGGCATTCCTAATGCTAATCAGACAAACACAGATGGAGATGGGTTAGGTGATGCCTGTGATTCAGATGACGACAATGATGGCATGCCAGACTCTTATGAACTCGCAAACACATTCAATCCGTTGAATGCCTCTGATGCCTCAGCAGATGATGATAACGATGGTTATTCAAACTTGAATGAATATCGTAGACGCAGTGATCCACGCGACCCTGCATCAATACCCAAACAAGTATTTCTTCCGTTTCTGTCTTTGCTTCTAGAAAACCAACCGCCAGTGGCCAACGCAGGCCCCGATCAGGCCGTCGATACCGGTACACAGGTAACCCTGAGCGGGAGCGGCACGGACGCCGAGAACGATCCGCTGACCTTTTCCTGGACCCTGGTGGTCCCTGGAGGTAGCGGTGTGACGCTCACCGATCCTACCAGCGC
>CAMYMI010000013.1 GCA_947259415.1 uncultured Ectothiorhodospiraceae bacterium
AAGAGAAACGCCAGGAACAGATGCGACTGGCAGGGCTTTAACAATAGCCCCCTCCGGGGGCTTTCATCATACCACCCGCTCTGCGGGTGGTAGTTGATTACCACCTCGACGTGAATTGTCGTATATACGCCTGCTGAATATGGGATGAATAAACTGTTTAGAGTCGACTACTATATTATTCACCCACATCGAAAAATCACATTTTGTTTTCACACAGTCTGGACCCATAGTTGCCGTTTAGCTGCTGCTAATATAATCAATAGCATAAAGACAACTTCCGACCCAGTGTAGCCATCCAGGCGCTTGAACAGCATTTTCCGGGGCTGTGTCTTGATTACATGAATAGTTATTACCAGATATGTGCATTTTGCGTATTTACTTGCCCGCCTATTATTGTACAGTTTAAATTGCTATTAATAATTTTAGGGGCATTATTCTGTGAAGTTTCGAAGACTAATGAGAAAGATACAGAATCTTGGCCGGATGAGTACAAAAACAGAACTGATTAACTGGATAGGTCGTAAGTATAAATATACAAAATATCTTGAGGTCGCCACTCTAACGACTGGTCACGAATTTTCATTTGTTAACCAGAAGATCTATTCGACTAATGAACGAATCATGTATCGGCTACCACCAGAATTTGATGATGGAATGCCGATCTCCTGTAGATCGCCTGCTGATGATAGTAGCGCATGCTTCAAATCGTTAATAGATCAAGGCAAGAAATTTGATGTCGTATTTGTCGACCCATTCCACACTTATGAAGCATCTAGAAGAGACATTGAACTCGCATTGATGGTGCTGAATACAGAGGGTACTCTGGTTGTTCATGACTGCAATCCTCCCGATAAAAAATATATTTCACCAGTTTTTACATCGGGTTCGTGGGTGGGTGAAACGTATCTTGCCTTTATCGATATAGTAAGAGAGAACGATAAAGTAGATTACTGCGTGGTTGATATTGATTGGGGTTGTGGTGTAATCCGTTTTAATAATGCTGACAGTGCTACTGCATATAACGCCAGGATGGTTGGTAAAACTTGCGAACGTTTGAATAATTACAGGACAAGAAAGAAATATTATGATTGGGAGTATTTCGATAAACATCGCATCAGTCTTCTCAACCTGAAAAGCGTCAAGGAATTTAAGAGACAATTGTGACTTAAATCAACAATCGATATCGTTATCAGGAATCAATTGCAGAGTACTGACAAGGGCGGCCTTCAGGTTGCATTTATCGCTTACAGGAATGGCAATTATTGGCCGATCCCGGTACTACAACGTGCTATCAAAAAGCCGATGAGGGCGCCTGCTGAACGGCGCCATTACCCCCGACTCAAGACATTCAGACAGTCATTGCTCCGCACATGACACACCTGACGCCGCCCGGTTCAACATAACACCATGGTGCACATGGAAAAGCGTCGGGTCGGGGCCTATCTGTATCTCATCCACCCCGGCATTTCACTCGCACGATCCGTCGAGATATCGGTACAACACGATCAGTCCTGACAGACCGTATAGCAGCACACGCGTGCACGCATGTAGAATAGATTTCACCTACACACTCGACACGGCCGTGATGTCCGGTCGCCGGGCCAGTTGTAACACAGCCTCGCACAATCGAGGACAGGGGATGACCATTTGAATCTTGAGAACAAGGGGGACAAGGGAATGTGGGCGATCAACTGGCAGACAAAAATCACAGCAAGTCTGGTGGCGGTGCTTCTCGTCATCCTGAGTTTCAGCGGCTATGCCGACAAGGTGAGCGAGGAGTACACGGAGACGGCCCTCAAACGGGCGCTCATAACCTTTGCGAGCGCCCGCGTCATCAACGGCCTCATATCCGTCGCGCAGGGGACGGAGTTGGCGCTTCAGCCGGCCGGCGTGGGGCCGATTTTCACACCCGGAGAGATACTCGACCCCATCAACGACCTTGTGGAGCAGTTCTCTCAGGTGATGCTCTTCAGCGCCGCCGTCCTGGGGACGCAGAAAATCCTGATCGAGATGTCCGGGTGGGTCTGGTACTCCTTCCTCACGGCGTCAGTGCTTCTGTTCTGGCTGGCGACCCTCTGGCTACCGCACAAATTCAATCCGAGGACACGGCGTGTAGCGTTGGCCCTCTCCGGAATTCTACTTCTCTTCCGCTTCCTCGTACCCCTGGCCGCGATCGCAAACGAGGCTGTATTCGATCTCTTCCTGGCGCCCGGATATGAAGCCGCGACTCAGAGCCTAGTGGAGACCAAGAGGGGTCTCGACGACGAAGAGAAAGGCAACGAGGTTACCGACGAACAGACACCCCCCAAGAAGTCTTTCTCCCGAAGTTTGTCTGACTTTGTCGGCTCACTGAAGGGGAAGGCAGACGTGAGCGACAAGATTGAAGAACTCAAAACCACCGCGAATCAGACCCCAGAGAGAATCATCGACTTGATCGTCTACTTCTTGATCCAGACTCTAATCCTCCCGATCCTCTTCGCCTGGGTCGGCTACAGCATCGCTAAAGGCTTGGTGCGCTACGCACTGGAAGTTCCGCCGGAGAGGGCGAATCCACGTGACGGTTGAGCGCGTTTGATCAACCAGGGTAACGTTCGTTCACAAGGTGAATTCACCTTCACCTTGATCACGCAATTTAGCAAGATAAAAGTATTTCACTCTTGTGAACGAGCGATAAACACGTCGTCTTAGGTCTGTAACTATAACCCCCCACATTTCCCAATCGAACATCCCGAGGTGAGGGACACCCTTGGGGCGACGGGCTTAGGGGGCGGATCGGGAATTTTTCTGTACGGCGAATTTGTACGCCACCTCCGGCGGTTGCCTTTACCCATTTTTGTGCTAATCTAAAAGTGCAGTCCGGCAGTCCCTTATTGGGATCGATCGCGGCAAGGCAAGGCATAGTTGAGTTGGCAGGCCAGGCCCGGACTGTATGGACCTGCCCACTCCTTTTGTTTGTTCAACCAAGAAAGGAGTGCATACTATGCACATGCGTGATGATGTACGTGAGCCGGTGATTGAGGCGTTCGACTGCGGGAGTCCCATTCCCAAGGTAGTAGTAGAGAATCTCGGAGGACCAGCAGAGGCGAAACGAGTCTTTGGTCGCCTCTGGAACTGCAGCAATACTCTTCCCGGTTATATAGTCGATTTCATCCGATCGGATTGGCTTGGTGCCAACGAGGAAATGAGGCGTAACACCTTCGGCTCTCTCGCCCAATGGATGTTTCGACTCATGCAGTAACGACGAATGACGGCGGCCTTCGGGTCGCCGTTTTTGTTTGTGCTGTATGTCCGTTACTGGCCGATCTTGGAAGTACAGAATCCGCATATCAGTTAGATTAGCCATTTATGCGGATGTCTGACTCCAATCAGAACCCGGACGTTCGATTAAATTTATCAATAATCCTGTTTATATGCCCTAAAACAAGCGTAAATGGTCAAGTTTCAATTTCCCCAAACTTTTCCAATGAAGATGCTCAATGCCCCAAAATGGGCAAGTTGAATATCATCCAGCTTTCTCAATGAAGACGCTAAATGCTCCAAAATGGGCAAGTCTGATATTCCCTAATCTTTCCCAATCATGACGCTCAATAATGATTCTTAATGGGAATCACACGCCAACAGATACATCAACATTCATATTATTTTAATTATTTAAATCGATTAATCAGCTGCGGACTGGACAAAGGACTCTAGCTCGGCACCGAAGGCCGCCACGTCGTCCAGTATCTTGCTTTTAGTATCATCATCCGCCATCTCTGAGCGTAGTTGCTCGATCTCGGCGTGAAAATCCGTGAAACTGAAGTGTCCTGATTCCCCGTCGACCAGACGGGCGTGGCAATGTTCCAGCCACTGCGACTGCTCGTCGGCACTGAGCGTTTCTGGGTAATTACGCGCCCGATAACGAAACAGCATCTCCGGAAGGCGCTTGTCCACAAAGCCCCAGCTTTGTTTGCCCAGTTCCTGTGGATCGGTATCGTGAATCGCGTTCATAAGTTTCTTGTCACTGTCATTGAAGAACCCGCCGGCATAGATCATCAGGTCCGGATCGGTAACCGGCTCTAAATCGCGCGGCTCGAATATTTTGGCTACCCTTTGCTGTATTGCCTTGCGCGCATGCAGCAGTATCTGGCGATTGCGCTTACCCGTGATGAGATCGATTTGGAGCCGTTTAGCGGCATCGCCGGTGAGGGTAGCCGTCGGAGCGATAACCGGACACTTATTGATCAGAACCTGCTTGAGTGCTGGGCGCTCGACCCCTTCGGGAAGATCCTCGTTTGCGGTATAAAGTCGTTCCTGTAGAGTTTTCGCACCAAGATCAAGCAGCAACGCCGGATCCTGCGCGAGGTCGAAGACAATGATGCTGTTCTTGTTGGTCGGGTGGGCAGCAACGGGCACCACCAGACGGGTACTGCCGTGATCGCTACCGTACATTCCTGACGTGTGCAGGATCGGCGTCATCTCTTTCAGATCGATGTACTTGAGGGCTTCCTTCTTACGCCGCAGCCGGTAGAGAAAATCATAGAGCTTGGGCTGCTTTTCCTTGATCAGCTTCGCGATCGCAATGGTGGCATAGACGTCGGACAGGGCGTCGTGCGCCTGTTCATGGGTGATACCATTAGCAACGGTGAGTTCCTCAAGTCTGAAGCTGGGCCGATCGGCATCTGCGCGGCGGGGCCAGGTAATACCCTCCGGGCGTAGATCATGGCACGCGCGTACCATGTCGATGATATCCCAGCGCGAATTACCATTTTGCCACTCGCGACCGTAGGGATCGTAGAGGTTGCGGTAGAGGGTATTGCGCGTTACCTCATCATCGAAGCGCAGCGAGTTGTAGCCCACACCACAGGTATCGGGTTGCGATAACTCCGCCAGAATACGGGCGATAAACTCGGCCTCAGGCAGACCCTGCTCCAGTGCTTGCTGCGGGGTAATGCCGGTAATCAGCGACGATATTGGGTGCGGTAGGGTATCCGGTGCAGGCCGCGCCATGATATTCAGCGGCTCACCGATGATGTTGAGGTCCTCATCGGTACGGATGCCGGCGAATTGCACCGGTCGGTCGCGCGCCGGATCCAACCCGAATGTCTCGTAATCGTGCCAATACAGCGTGTTCTGTATCATTGACCTTCTCTGAAAACTGCTGGCTAGACCCTACCATAGGGCGCTCGAGGGGGACAGATGAGGCTATTGAATAAAAAGACAACTCCGGTTTCCTTGTGAAATTCCCATTTACAAATATTTTCCGAATAAAACCGTGTGCGAACTAGGTGCCTGAATGCTAGCCTTGCCATTCATGAGTTCCAGTTCCGACTCAGTGCCCCTTACCTTGGCATGCCATCCGGAGACCCCCTCTCAGGCAATACAGGGTATCGAGGTAGTGGTGGGTACGGCGCCAGGTGATATCCTCACCCTGGCCTTTGTACTGGAAGGTCATATCTCCGGTTTACGCATCCCTAAACCTGGACCATCTCAACGGGCGAGTGGTTTGTGGCGGCATACCTGCTTCGAGGCTTTTGTGATGGCGGAGGATGGCCCTGCATATCGAGAGTTCAACTTCTCGCCCTCGGGGGAGTGGGCGATTTATGCTTTTCGCGGCTATCGGGCCGGTGACGAACTGGGAGTTGAACTGATCCCGGGAATCGCGGTACGCCGGACCGGGGGTCGGCTGGAGCTGGATGCGGAGATCTGTCAGGATTTCCTGCCACCAGGCCGTCCGCTGCGGCTGGGGCTGTCAGCGGTCGTGGAGGATGCTGATGGCGTGCTGTCGTACTGGGCCTTGCGACATCCTCCGGGCAAGCCCGACTTCCATCATACGGACGCCTTTGCATTACAACTGGAATTTCCCTGAATGCGTGACTTGAACAATCCAGCGGACGGAGTGAGGCCATGAAGTTTGGCATCGACCGCCTGTTACATCAGACCATACTGCGCCAGTCCCTCGCGGGGCGTCGTGTGGCTCTGTTAGCCCATCCGGCCTCTGTGACTGACGATCTCATCCACTCCCTAGATGCCCTTGCGCGTCTCCCCGATATTCGCCTTACCGCCGCCTTCGGTCCTCAGCATGGTCTGCGCGGGGACAAGCAGGACAACATGGTGGAGTCGCCGGATTTCAACGATCCTGAGCTGGGTATCCCGGTGTTCAGTATGTATGGCGAGGTACGTCGACCCACACCGGCAATGATGGACAGCTTTGACGTGCTGCTGGTGGACCTGCAGGATTTGGGTTGCCGCATCTATACCTTCATTACCACCCTGCGCTATGTTCTAGAGGCGGCAGCACAATTTAACAAGCGGGTGGTGGTGTTGGATCGACCTAACCCGGTCGGGCGCCCGGTCGAGGGGCTGACTTTGCGTCCGGGCTGGGAGAGTTTCGTGGGCGCGGGTCCTTTGCCCATGCGTCATGGCCTCACAATGGGCGAACTTGCCCTGAGGTTTGTGCGTACCCTGAAACTGGATGTGGAATGCGAGGTTGTGACCATGGAGGGTTGGGCACCCGGGGACGGGCCGGGCTATGGCTGGCCTCTGTATGAACGCACCTGGATTAACCCCAGTCCCAACGCGCCCAATCTCTGGATGGCTCGCTGCTATCCCGGTACGGTCATGCTGGAGGGCACAACCCTGTCTGAGGGGCGTGGTACCACCCGGCCCCTGGAACTATTCGGGGCACCGGATCTGAAACCCCGAAAACTTCTGTGGGACATGCAGCAACTTGCTCCCCAGTGGCTGCAGGGCTGCCGGCTGCGGGAGTGTTGGTTCGAACCCACTTTCAACAAACACGCGGGAAAGCTGTGCGCCGGAGTGCAGATTCATGTGGAGGACGGGGCCTACGATCATGCTGCATTCAGACCCTGGCGGCTGATGGCCGTGGCTTTCAAGGCCCTGCGCCGACAGCGGCCGGATTACGAGCTTTGGAGAGACTTCCCCTACGAGTATGAAGTCGACCGTCTTGCCATCGATCTGATCAATGGCGGCGAACTCCTGCGCCAGTGGGTGGATGACCCGGAGGCCACACCGTCTGACCTGGAAGTCCTTGCCGGGGCAGACGAGGCAGCATGGATAGCCGAGCGAGAATCGGTGATGTTGTATGGGTGAATGTGTCAGTGAAGACGGTATAAAAACCCGTCAAAAGATCATCGACGATCAGGGGCGTGTCGATACCCTGATGGAGCAGGTCAAGGCATGGCAGGGAGCCCAGCAGTTGCGCGACTACGTCAAGGCTGTCCGTGGTGGTGGTTACTATGCACAAGCTGCCATTACCGGTGGTAGAGACTTGGAGGCCTGGTGCGACTGGGCTTTGGACCAGGCCAGTCGCCTGGATCCAACGGTCTCCAGTCCACCATCGGTGCTGGACTACAAGGACCAGTTCTTTTGGCGCCGATGATATCCCTGTTAATTCCCTGTTCCTGATTTCAGGGACTGTCCACTGAGCACAGAAATTGGCAATTAAAACAGATAATTGTCGGAAGAGGAGGGCGGATACAGGTCAATAAGGTGCGATTTTTCCCTGTATTTTCCCGTCTAACAGGGAAATCAGCGGAGACGGGTTCGCAGCAGACTGCAACCACCGCCATCCATAGAAAAAGGGGCTTTGCGCCCCTTTTTCTATGGATTATTGATGGTGGAATCGAACCCTCGATATTCAATTGGCCGGTTCGACAAGCGGCGTAGCCGCGAAGAACGTCGCCGCATAGCGGCGGCGGCCCCGAAGGGGCGAGGGCGTAAGCCCGAGTAATCCCTCCCTCTCCGCCATACAGTCTGGTCTCTGTCCAGCGTCTCTGCGGGGCAGAGCCAATCCAACAAGAATTCAGCTGCTTAGTAGGTATAAGAGGTGTTATTCAGCCCCGAACACCGAACTACTTTCCGCGAAATCTTCGCAAAATCCTGGCTTGTCTCAAATGCCGATTTCGCTAGTTCGGTTATGACAGTTTGACCGAGTAGATAGTCCGGGCCTGATGGCGCTATCGTCAATATTAAGAGCAAGCCTTACGTGTGAGACGGTACATCTGAAGCTATTAGCATTGTGTGATGCGAACTTCTGTTTCGATGGTGGGTTCATGATCTTCAATAAGCAAATCTTCAGCCATTCCTAGAGCCGGTGCAACCGTATACCCTCTTGATACATGAATGGATACGGGGGCCACCCATTCTATCGGCATTTTTGGAAAAATTCCCCCGCATCATGCATACTTTGCACTGCCAACCTTACCGTGTGAGAAAGGCACGGTGACCACGCGCTACACACCCACATTTTGATGCTTTGACATCCTAACCAACCGGAATGGAGATTAGCGGTCCATATGTTTACATTTGCAGCCAACGTCGAGGAACTGATAAATAACTTCCGCATCGAGGGTGCCACGTTCCGCTACAGCAGCTTCGTGCCCCGGCTCTACAACTACGTCAAGTCACTGGGATTCGAAACGGGCAAGATGCTTCCGTCACGCGCCTTCTGCGCCGACGAGAACCAGGGCTACCCGATCATCCTCCTCACCAAGCATTTCGGTAGCTACCCGTTCAACCACGGGCGCGGCGGAGCCGTTGTCGCGACGGATCGCCATGAGCCTTTCGCTGAGCACGGAGAAGGCCTGGTGATCATTCACGCCAGCCATGTCGGCTATGAACCCGACAGCGAGCAGTTCGGCGCCTACAACCGGGTACACACCCGGGACAGCCGCCACACCGCATGCTGCGGAAAGATCAACGCCATCGTATCCTGGTACCTGGAACAGTATCGAATCGCGCAGGCCGACATCCTGCTGGAATGCTCAGACGGCGCGTTATGCCTGCGGATTGACAACGGCCTGCTGCGCCACAGCACCGCCAAGAGCTTTCTTGCCAGCGATGCCCTGCAAAAGGAGCTTGCGCACCTCGAGAGTAAAATCAAGGATGGTCAACGTATTCCCATTGGTGAACACCTCAAGCCGGACATGTTTTTCTTCCGTCGCGAGCTTGATGAAACCGTTGAGGGTCGCAATCACCAGGAACTGGAACTGATATACCCCATGCCCTGGATCGTGACATCACCCTGGCCGCTATTGACCGCCGCCCAGATCAATACCCAGGTCGAGTTCGACCGCACCTTGCGCACAGTTGCCCATGCAAACATCTTTCGTGACAAGTGCCTTTTTTACATATCCGGACTGAATATCGACATATCCCCGCAGCCCGGCGAACTCTTCCCAACAACCAAGTTCGTCCCCTGGGCCGCCTTCCTCAGGGATAGAAAGGGGGGGCAACGCATCATAGAACAGGCCGAGCTGGTCAGCCTGTTGCGTCAACAGAGCAAGGAAAACCCCGACCAGATCGATATGGACCAGGCCATCCGCGAGATGGCGGAGGCCGACACGGTCGAGATTGTCACACCGGCCAGCGCATAGTACCCGGCATACCGGCCTGAAAGGTGAGGGGCTTGGCCAGATCACGAACACCGTTTCCATCCGTGAGCGACCGGCCTAGGTCGATGATCGGACGGTGCCCGGTCATTGGGAAGGTGACCTGATCTTCGGCACCCACAACAGTCAAATCGCCACGCTCGTGGAGCGGAATACGCGCTACGTAATGCTGGCCAAGGTTAATGGTAAGGATACCGAAAACGTGATCAACGCCCTGATAAAGCATGCTCACAAGTTACCGAGAGAACTCTACAAGTCACTCACCTGGGACCGTAGCAGCGAGATGACCGACCACCAGCGCTTCACCCTGGCAACTGACATCAAGGTGTACTTCTGTGATCCGTAGAGCCCCTGGCAGCTGGGTTCGAATGAAAACATCAATGGATTGTTACGGCAGTACTTTCCCAAGGGCACAGATTTGTCGGTAGACTCACAGACAAAGCTGAATGCAGTGGCTCGTCAGCTAAATGAGTGACCGAGAAAGACGCCAGGTTTTCAAACCCCGGCAGAATGTTTTAATGCGTGTCTTGCGTCGATCGGTTGAACTGGCAGTAAATAATTAAGGCGGCCCAAGTACCGCCTTGGGATGATTGTAAGTCTGTTACACAGTTTTCCTTCTGGCTACCGCGATCAGACTAACCAGACCGCTACCGAACAGGCAAACAGCAGGAGAAATTGGTGCTGAGCTAACATTGCCCGCGTGAAGAGCTCGGACCATGTGATGTTGAACACGATCATCTTGTTGCCTTTACTCCCAGGGATCCTTATCCCGCGTTTCACCACCTGACGATTTCTCCGGCCGTTCGACGAGGTTCGTGACGGGCGGAATCGACCGCAGGTATTCGGCCATAGCCTCGAGGTCGGACCTGCCAATACGACTGAGACCCTCATCGATTACCTCGGCCATCTCCCCCCCAGTGTAGTCCCCATCCGGTGTCGCCCCGGTCTGCAGAAAATACGCCAAATCACCCCGCGGCCAGCCGCCGATGCCAGTTAGCACGTCAGGTGTGATGTTCGGTACCGCCTCGCCGCCGGGGCCGCTGCGTGTGCCGGCAAAGCGCATCCCGGGATCGATCGCACCCAGGTGATTGCGCGGCGAATGGCACTCGGCACAGTGTCCCAGTGCCAGCACCAGGTATGCACCACGGTTCCACGACGTCAGTTTGCCCGAGTCCTCCTCGAACTCGCCTTTGTCGAAGTACATCAGTTTCCAGAACCACAGGAGCTGGCGAAACGAGAGATACCAGGGCAGGTCGTGCGAGCGGTTCGGGCTGGCAACGGGATCCAGGCTGAACAGGTACTCCTTGATAGCGAGCATGTCCTCACGTCGCATGCGAGTGTAGCTGGTGTAGGGAAACGAAGGATAGTAATGACTACCGTCCGGCGCGACGCCCTCTCGCAGTGCGCGCACGAAGTCATCATCACTCCAGCCACCGATGCCATGCACGGGGTCCGGCGTGATATTGGGCGAGTAGAAGGTACCAAACGACGTTTTCAGGGCACGGCCGCCGGCCAGTGGGGGTCCATCGTTGTCCACGTCCGTGTGACAGGCGGCGCAGCCTGCGGCATACAAGATATACTCACCGCGAGTCGACGTCTGCGCCGCGGTAGGCGCACGGATCACCATGGCGGCTAAACACACGCCCAGCAGGGCACGCCGCACTGCTGTTCCGACCAGCAGTGCGCTATTCCTTCTTCTCGCGGAAGTCCTTGTGGCAGCCCTTGCAGGATTCACCGACCCGCTTGAAGGCTAGTGGCAGCTCCTGCTTGTTGCCGGCTTGCACCACTTTAGCCAGCTCCTCGGTAGCATCTATGGTCGCCTGCGCCGCCTTATCGAACTCATCCGGCTTTTCGGCGATGGATGCGAGCGCCTCAGTGGCCACGGTCGCACCGGAAAACTCGACCTCGGGCGGTATGCTCTCGGCCGGGAACAGCGTGGTAATAGTCCGGGTAATGTCCCGCGCCGCTGTCGCATGCATCTCGAGCTGATCCATCAGCGGGACCTGACCTCGCACCAGGCGATCAACGGCGCCCACGTGTCCGGCAAGAGACTTCATGACATTCTGCCGATACTTGATCATGCCATCAATGTTCATCTCTGCGATCAGTGGTGGTGCAGAGATGGCCGTCAGCACAATCGCGGGAATCATTAGGCTTAAATGCAGTCTGTTCATGTACATCTCCTCCGTTTTTCTGGGACGCCCCATGCCCCATTGCATGTCGATCGGCATTCTCCCCCATCAATGCATTGATGAGGTCCAGGGCATGGGGACAAGATAGTGAAGTTGCGCTCGGCCTCGGCCTGCTTTGCGACGGCGCGAACCAAGCTCTCGTCCAGGTCCACATGCTCGATCTAAATAGTTAAGACCTTGTAACCCCACGAACAGTAT
This sequence comes from uncultured Ectothiorhodospiraceae bacterium, assembly GCA_947259415.1. GTDB lineage: Bacteria > Pseudomonadota > Gammaproteobacteria > UBA9214 > UBA9214 > CAMYJZ01. Next base: position 11,783 of record CAMYMI010000013.1, read on the forward strand.
AGAAGATATTGACGCCTGAGTCTGCCACGAGGGTTATTATTCAGGAAGGTCGGAGATCCGGCCTAAATCTGCTGTTAAACGTCCATCCTCTGGATGTCTTGTTTGCAGCAGGAGCCAGAAATTTCCATCACGCAATCACCACTTCCGAGAACGGCAAAGAGTTGTCATTGCTCTGAAAAGACCTGCGCATGCGAGGTTTCTTTGCGGTGTCATAAAGACACAGACTACCCGATTCAGATCCAACGCGAGGCCGATGCCTGCTCTTCAAGCAGGGACGATTGGGATTTTACAGACATGCGTATCCGAATGATCAGATGTCTAATGGAATCTTTGGTGTGTTGGGTATGAATACGCAGTGTGTCAAGCGACTGCCTACCTGATGACAAGCTGGCCATAGTCCAACCAGAGGTAATGTCCGGGTTGCATGAAATCAGTGTTGCCATCATCGGAGACAATCAATAATCGTTCCGATTCCTTCCCGCGGAAGACAGCAATTCCCTCAGCTTGCCCGAAGCTCCGGAGATCTGGAGCCAGTACCTCATACAGTTCGCCACCGGCCTGCTCCCGCCATAGCCATAAGCGGAATGGACCGTTCGGTTGTTGCGCGATCAGGAGGGAGCCACCCAGATGATGAACGTAGTCCATCCCACGGATGCCGCCACCGCCCAGATCAAGTAAATGGGGCTCGTCCGAGAAGACCGGCGCTGCTTGCTGATCAAACATGGCATTGGGGTTTTCAATGGTCACAATCACTGCTTTCCCGTCGATCAAAGGTGTCCTCAAGCCAATGTGGAGTCTGGACTTGCCCTGATCGAAGGATAGCCCTTCAATGTTGAATCCCCGGATGTCCCTGGCATCAGGGAATCGTTCGGCAGGTTCGAGAAAGCCGTATGCCTTCACCATCATCGCCAGCAAGCCATCGAGAGAAGCGGCCTCGACAACCCGGCTACCATCGAATTTAATACGCAGCAGGCGCTCCCGTTCGGGGCTGCGTGTCCCGTCGCGCTTACGGGAATGGGACGTAAGCGCGTAGACGTAACCACGCCCGTCAGCAGCGAGGGCCTCCAGATCATCTGCATAATCTAAACCCTGGGCGATGAGCTCGGATTCCGGAATCCGCATCTCGCTGAGTGTCCCATCTGATCCTGGCGAAACGATGGAGAACGTCAGTCCCTCGTCTTCGGCAATTAGCAATCGTCCATCCGGAAGCTGCTGAACAGAGGATGGTTCGTATATCGCATTGAATGCGCGAGACTGCAACGTACCGGCAGTGGATGCCAGCTTTGCGGGATCGTCAATCGGCAAGAGGCTCAATGTTGGCTGGGTGGTATTCGCTTTAGACAGGATTAAAAATACGATAACGGTCGTGACCAATCCAAACAGGAAGATACTGTACGAAATTTTCAATCTCCTGAACTTGCGATCTACGGTAATGCCCAACCCATAGAGCGTGCGCGACATCTGACTGTAGATTTGTGATTGGTCGTTGTAAATCTTCTCCAGTGTGTGGGAGTATTCTTCTTTGCTCACCTTGGAAAAATTCTTGAAATAGAGCAGGTCGGCATCCCCGGACAGCATTTCCTCACGGGTTTGTCTGATGTCTTTCGCCCTTGGCTGAGCCGCCAGGATGGCGAATATCATGGCCCCGACAGAGGAGAGCAGAAAGATACCCATAGGGATCAGCAGCCACGGGCGCCAGCTCGCAACGAAACTACCGGCAAGTATCATCACTGTGAATGTCATGCTGGTGATGCTCAGCATGATGTTGGCTTTGCCGTCGGCCAGTGTTGTGAGGTCGAGTTGCAGGCGGTAGGCATTCCGAAATAATGTTTCGACCCCCCGCCCAAATTTTATGCCCGGGGTTTCGGAGTGCTTTTTTTCAGATTTATTCTTCCGTTTCTCTGGTCGTGGTTCTTGATTGTGCTTGCGTCCGCGCTTGCCCTCAACCTGGTTCTCCCTGGGAGATTCCTTCGACTCTGACAAAGGGGTGATTGTTGTTCTATTTTCCATCTTTCACCGTTTCAGCTCAGCCTCGCGAGGATCTCCGCTCCATCGTTCTTCGGTGCGCCGTTTGATCCTCGGTATTCGAACGAGATTTGCGATAAAAATGAGTATGCAAAGGATAATCGCACTTTCCGTCAGTAATCAATAGCTCATTGACACGTGCTGATGAGCTAAAAGACCCATTACCAGCCCGATTCGTCTTGATTATCAAACTCGCAGGCAGGTCAGGTTTCAGCCAAATCGTAGCCTGTCCCAAAAAACCGGGGTCAGATCCCAGTTTCCACTAATATTAGAAGAAACTGAGATCTGACCCCGGTTTTTTGTTAAGGGACAATATAGTTGATTTTCCTGTCGCACTTATTAACTAAGGAATAGTATTTATTTGGAAATTGCACAAGAGGAGTGATCCAGTTTTTCAACTATTATCTTGCCAGCCTGGGACTGCTTTGCCAGGTGTAGAAGCCCGCTCCGGTGCAGTCACACTGATCCAGCGATTAGGATCAGCGCTAAATCTGAATATCCATTTCCACATGTTGTTCCTGGACGGCGTCTATATTGGAAACAATTCTTAACAATACATATGCAGATTATGCGTTAGTGGTTGCTTACAATGTCTACAGAATTATCGTTAACAGAACGAAACGGGAGAGACCGTAATGAATGACATAATTAATAAAATAAACGATTTACTTGGACCGGCAGGCTCGAGCGCGCTTGGCCATGCATTAGTCGGCCTGGCGATTCTTGTCATTGGTCTTTTTGTCGTCAAGTTCATCGTCGGCATCTTCAGGCGCATGCTCAAAAAGGTCTCGATGCTGCATCGCACGAATGCTGACGGTTCAGTCACGGACCTGGCGACGCCGATTGCCTCGCTGATCAAGGCAGTATTGACCATCTTCGTACTGATGGCTGTCCTGCAACACTTCGGTCTGACTGACGTGCTGGAACCACTGAAGAATATGGTAAGCGAGTTCATGACAGCGGTACCCAACATTATCGGTGCCGGCGTCATCGGCTACGCGGGTTGGGTCATTGCGAAAATTGTTTCGCAGCTGGCAAGTGCGGGGCTGGGCAAGGTTGACGAGCAGCTCGCCGAACGTACCGGAAACAGGGATATCAAGATTTCCAGGTTTGGCAGTGCACTTATTTTCGCCATCATCCTGCTTCCCATCATTGTGTCAGCACTCGGCGTTCTTAACATTCCGGCGATCTCCGACCCGGCTTCCGCCATGATCCAGAAACTGATGGCCGCCGTGCCGAACATCATCGGCGCCGGTATCATCCTGATCGTGGTCTACTTTGCCGCGAAGTTCGTTGTCTACATCCTTGGTGGGCTTCTTGAGGGCGCGAACATCAATGCATTGCCTGAGAAAATGGCCATGCAAGGCCTGTTTACAACAACATTTACTCCGACCCGCCTTGTCGGTGGTGCGATCATGTTTTTCTCGATGGTGGCTGCGGCGACTGCTGCGGTGAATATTCTTGGTATCGATATCATCACCAAAGTGTTCGCCAGGGTCCTGGAATTCGGTGGCGGCCTGCTGGTTGGCGGCCTGATTCTGATTATCGGTAACTTCCTGAGCACCATCGCCTACGACAAACTATCCGGCCACGGCAACACCGGTATAGCCAACATCGCACGCATTGCCATACTCGGCCTGGTGCTGGCGATGGGTCTGAAGGCAATGGGACTTGCCGATAATATTGTGACCATGGCCTTTGGTTTCACGATCGGCAGTGTAGCGGTTGCCGCTGCCCTGGCCTTCGGTCTCGGTGGCAGGGATGCCGCCAAGGTGGTTGCCGACAAATGGGCGTCAAAAATCAACTCCTAGGAGTAAACCAGTCATGGTGTCAGCGCACCATACTCCCTACTATTGGGAATAATTGTGCACTGACATCATTTATACGAATAAACCGCCGTCGTTCTTTTTCACCACCCTGCCGGATGGCCTGTGTAGCCGCCGCGATTTTCTGAAGCTGTTCGGTGCCGCTCTGGGCTTTAATGCCCTGAGCCCGGCCCTGCCCGGTTGCGGCGGTGGCGGGGGGTGCGCAGCGACCGCCGCGATACCCGTGGCCTCCGCGGAGTTTTCGGCCCTGAAACGTACCAATCGCCGTATCGCGATGGCACCACACATGTGATCTTCGAGCACCTCGATTTCATCGATGTGCATTACCTCCATTTCAAGGACTTCAATCAGCATTTTGACGACGAGGCCAAGGCACGGCTTGCGGGTATGAAGGGCCGCATGTCCACCCGCATGGGGGCGGCCATGCGCCACGCGGGACAGTACCTGCTGAAGCAACCGGAGCGGCGCAAATTATTGCTGCTGGTCACCGACGGGGAGCCGGCGGATATCGACGAGCGTGATCCACAGCACCTGCGCCACGATACCAAGAAGGCGGTGGAGGAACTCTATACCAAATAAGGTGCCGACCTACTGTCTGACGCTGGATCCGAACGCCGATCAATACGTGAAGCGGATCTTTGGAGAGAAACACTATACGATGATAGATCATGTGTAGCGCTTACCCGAACAATTGCCCATGCTGTTCGCAAACCTGACATCTTAAGCGGGCCTGCCACCATGTAGAAATGCCGTGACTCCCAGCGTTACGTTGGCATTCATAATGAAATCGACGGCAGCATGACGGATACCGCCAAGATCTTCCGCGATGCCTGGGTGTTCGGTATCATTGAGGAAAGTGAAACCTGCGAGGATTGGCTTCCACAGGGAATCGAGGATCTCTGGAAGAAGGTAAACCTGGAGTGGGAAAAATACGGTTTCCTGGTGGGCAATCTCCCCGACGAGTTGCGAGAACGTTTTATGCGTATCCAGAACGAGGCGATGGAAAAGGCCAGGGCAGCGGACTGGAACCCGGATCTGGGTTATGATGATTAAGCAGGAATTCAATTGGATAGAAGATCACAGTGGAAATACTAACCATTACCACCCAGCCCTTTTCAGACCAGCGCCCAGGCACCTCCGGTTTGCGCAAAAAAGTCAGGATTTTTCAGGCACCCCACTACCTGGAAAACTTTGTGCAGTCGATTTTCGACACCCAGACGGACCTCAAGGGCGGCGTACTCGTCCTGGGCGGTGATGGTCGTTATTACAACCGGCAGGCGATCCAGATTATTATCCGCATGGCGGCAGCCAATGGTGTAGCCAAGGTCATTGTGGGTCAGGGTGGCCTGCTCTCCACGCCGGCCGCATCCTGTCTCATCCGTAAATACCAGACCAACGGCGGCATCATCCTCTCCGCCAGCCACAATCCGGGAGGCCCGGACGGAGATTTCGGTATCAAGTTCAACACAGCCAATGGTGGCCCGGCCCCGGAGGGTGTCACCGAGGCAATCTTCGCGCACACCCGGAAGATAACCGAATACCGGACCCTCGCCTTTGATGCGATCGACCTCGATACCATCGGCTCCCTGTCGCTGGGGCAAACCGGTGTGGAGGTCATCGATCCAGTGGCGGACTATGCCGCATTGATGGAAGACCTGTTCGATTTCGATCGCATCCGCCAACTGTTCGACTCCGGACTATTCAGTATGCGTTTCGATGCCATGCACGCTATCACCGGTCCCTATGCCAAGCGCATTCTGGAAGAAATGCTGGGCGCGGAGCCCGGAACCGTGATCAATGGCGATCCCAAAGAGGACTTTGGCGGTGGTCACCCCGATCCCAATCTGGTACACGCCCATGAGGTGGTCACTCTGACATCGGGGCGCAATGCAGTCGATTTTGCCGCTGCCTCCGATGGCGACGGAGACCGGAACATGATTCTGGGGCGCAATTTCTTCGTCACCCCCAGCGACAGTCTGGCGGTGATGGCCGCTAATGCCCACCACATCAAGGGTTATGCCGGTGGCATCAACGGGGTGGCCCGTTCCATGCCGACCAGTCAGGCAGTCGATCGGGTAGCTGAAGAACTGGGCCTGGACTGCTATGAGACACCAACCGGCTGGAAGTTTTTCGGCAATCTGCTGGATGCAAAACGCATCACCCTCTGCGGTGAGGAGAGTTTTGGTACCGGTTCTGATCATGTCAGGGAGAAAGACGGTCTTTGGGCGGTGCTCTTCTGGCTCAACCTGCTGGCGGTGCGGAAGATGTCCGTGAAAGAGATTGTGCAGGAACACTGGTGGAGGTTCGGCCGCAATTTCTACACCCGCTACGACTATGAGGGGATAGACACAGAGGCCGCCAATGGCCTTATGACCCATCTGCAGGCACGACTGGCGGACCTGCCGGGCACGACGCTGGATGGTTACATAGTCGATTATGCCGATAACTTCGCCTACACTGACCCGGTTGACGGCAGCGTCTCGAAAAATCAGGGTGTCCGCATCGGTTTTACCGATGGGTCGCGTATTGTCTATCGACTCTCGGGTACCGGAACAGCGGGTGCAACCTTGAGAGTTTATCTCGAGGCCTACGAGTCCGACACGGAAAAGCAGGGCCGCAAGACCGCCGAGGTAATGCATCCCCTGGTCGAGATTGCCATCGGAATAGCGGAGATCGTGTCCCGCACGGGACGAAAGGAACCCACGGTAATTACCTGATCTGTAGCCCTTGGAGGAGATTCTTTATAGCGCGGCACAACACTACAATTTTGCCAGAAAAAAATTATATTCATGTAATATATACAGGAAATATAATCCGCCTGTTCCCCAAGAGCCCAACTGAAAACCGCAACTCTCCATATTCCCCTGACTTCCTGCTCGGGAACCACCAGACCGGCAACTGGCCTATCGGGTTACCACAGCTATAGGGCTGAAGTTGGCACATTCCGTCGTATAGGAACTACCCGGAGATAAACAACCCGTCGCTGTGATGAGGGATCTGAAGCAGCGTTGCGTCTCGCCTCCACCGGGTAGTGTCGATGACAGCAATGACAGCAACAAGATTGTGCCCTACGATGCACTTGCCAACCTCGTTCTGGTGAACATTATCCATTAATACATTGTCCTTACTTCCCTCTCAGACCAGTTTAGGTATTATCCCTGAGTCAGTTAACCAATCAGAGGTTTCATAAGCAATGGATCAGGTAGAAGTAATGAAAAAGCCTTCGCTGGCCCATGGATCGGACCCTGCCAGCCCTCCACAAACATACTCGACAGAATCTGATAGCTGCATCCCGCCCTACTTGAAAAATGCCTATTGGTGGGCCTATCTTCATCCAAGGGCAGTCCGATTTTTCGAACGCCAGTGGCTCATCAATCTGATTCTTTGGGGTAACTTTAACCGCCTGCGCGATACTGCGCTGGATGAACTGGGTTCTGTTATCACCGGTCGCCTCCTGCAGGTGGCATGTGTGTACGGCAATCTAACTGAGAGACTTGCTGTTCGCTTGGGGCCGGATGCACAACTGGACGTTGTGGACGTGGCCCGGGTCCAGTTGGCTAACACCCGGAAAAAAATCGGCATACAAGATAACGTAGTTCTGCATCAGCAGGATTCGGCCAGGCTTCGCTTCCCGGATGCGAGTTTCGACAATACGCTCATGTTTTTCCTTCTGCACGAGCAGCCGGAGGGAGTACGACGCGCCACCATCGCAGAGGCCATCCGGGTAACCCGGAAGGGTGGTCGCATCGTGTTTGTGGATTACCATAGGCCGGGGCATTGGAACCCGATGCGCTATCTGATGACCGGCGTGTTCAAACTGTTTGAACCCTATGCCGAAAACTTCTGGAGCCGTGATATTCTGGAGTGGGCACCGCCTGGATTCACTCCCACAAGGGTGCATAAGCGAACATATTTCGGCCGACTGTATCAGAAGACCATACTATGTGTTTGATTATTGACGCTGAGCATTGGCAAGTGCCCGCTGTCAATATGAGTGTTTGAATTGACATCGCGTCACGATATTCCATTCGTGGCAGACAACAACCACGAGAATGGCTTATAGGTTCGAAAAACAGGCGCGATAACAATCGGGGCTAGATTCAACAATGCACCATTGATATCGATAACCGAAGACATTGGAAGTTATATTATGAGTATGCAGTGTGAATCGGCAGTGAAAAGAACCGGTAGTAAGGACATGGGGCTGTTCGAGCGTTTTCTCACGGTGTGGGTGTTCCTCTGCATTATTGCCGGTATTTCCCTGGGGCATTTTATCCCCGAATCATTTCAGCTCATCGGCAAAATGGAAGTGGCCAGGGTCAATCTGCCAGTGGCGGTACTTATCTGGATGATGATTATCCCCATGCTGCTCAAGATCGATTTTCGTGCACTGCACCACGTCAAGGAACACTGGCGGGGTATCGGTGTTACGCTGTTCATCAACTGGGCCGTGAAACCCTTTTCCATGGCGCTGTTGGCCTGGTTATTTATACGCATTGCGTTCGCACCCTGGCTGCCGGCTGAACAGATCGATTCCTATATTGCCGGTCTTATCATTCTGGCCGCTGCGCCCTGTACTGCAATGGTATTTGTATGGAGCCACTTGAGCGAAGGTGAGCCTCATTTTACGCTTACCCAGGTTGCACTCAACGACGTCATCATGATCTTCGCCTTTGCTCCTGTAGTCGGCCTGTTGTTGGGGTTGTCTGCGATCGCTGTGCCCTGGGATACCTTGTTCCTTTCAGTTGTACTCTACATCGTGATCCCTGTGATTATCTCGCAATTGTGGAGGCGGCGCGTTATTGCCAGAGAACACGGTGTTGCCAGACTCGCACGTTTGATCAAGACACTGCATCCTATTTCACTGGCAGCTTTGTTGGTAACATTGATCTTGCTGTTCGGGTTTCAGGGTGAGCAAATCATTGCTCACCCTCTGATAATACTGCTCTTGGCTGTACCGATTCTGATCCAGGTGTTTTTCAACTCGGGGCTGGCTTATCTGCTCAATCGCCGGATGCGTTCACCGCACTGTGTGGCTGGCCCTTCAGCACTCATCGGTGCCAGTAACTTTTTTGAACTGGCAGTAGCAACCGCCATCGTACTTTTTGGTTTTGAATCCGGTGCCGCGCTGGCAACTGTTGTCGGTGTCCTGATAGAGGTTCCGGTTATGCTGGTAGCGGTAAAAGTGGTCAACAGTACACGTGAATGGTATGAGCAGGCGCCGGGTGTTTTGCCGCACGCAGAATGTTGCCCGGCTGGTGTGCATCTTCATAAGCACCATTGAGAGAACGGCATGTTTCACCGACCCCGGCCATTTTTATGGTAACCATCTGGATATTCTGCTAAATGGCAACTTCTTGGCCGACGCAGTCATTCAGGCTCTAGTATTAAACGCATGCCAGCCTCTTTACAGGCTGTCGATGACCCGAGCTGGGCTGTGCTGCAGCCTCACCTTATAGCTCTGACTGGTTCCAGTTATTGAACGCCAACATCCAACTGGAAATATCTGGATACGCTTTGCCACGCGCCTGTAAATGGCTACCCAGTTCGATCATGAGTTCCCGGAACTCCCGTATTTCCGCCTGCCAGGCCTGTTCGTCCATGCCCGGGTTGTCTGCCAGGGCCTGATTGGCGATGGAGCCGGCTCCGCCCCACATGCGTTTGGAGTTCAGTTCCCGATAGAACCTGGCTTCATCCCTTCCACCGAGTTCGATCACTGACCCTATCCAGGCAGCGCTCTCTCCTGGATGTTTCCGCAGGATCTCATGAATACGCTGCAGAGTGGGCTGAACAGCCACCTTAAATTGGGCTCAAGAACACACCGCAACAGTCACACTATTGAACCGCTAGTTCTGCGGTGATCATATTTTTTAGCATGTTTCTGCAGGTGGTCACCTTGCAGGTTCCACTGTGTCGGCAGCTGAGTTGCAGGTCACGGACCTGGTCATCCGCAATATCCAGCATGCAAACAAGCGCAATCTCTTCCTTTTCGCGTTGCGATCGTGCCTGCTCGAGCAAGGTGACGGTCTGGCAACCTTCGACAAAGCGTTTGCGCGCGAAGAACGCGATCTGGTCGAAATCGTAATTCCCCAGGCACCCGGGGTTATGGCAGGTCATGATGTCGTACTCCATCTGATTTCCTAACAGCCGAATATCTGCTGACAATTGAAAAAACTAACCTGTTTAGACTACGGGCGCATTGATGTGGATCAAGCATGTGACCTGACTGTGTTTCAGATACACTACAAGACAGGTAATCAGCAGGACCCGAAGCACATGCACGACTGCAAAAACGGCGACACGGGATTCGACCACAGCTGAATATTAGGATTACATTAATTAGAAGAAGCTAATAGGCCTGTCAGGCCGGTGTATGAATGTGCATGACAACTATCCACTATAGAATAAGTCACACACCATCATGACGCATGAATATGAACTCGAGCGCTATGCCGCATACTTCCGTGGCTGGTGCCAGGCCTTTGGTGAACACGAAAGTATTCACAGCGAAGATACGGGCATCTGTTGGTTGCTTCGCGAGGACCAGTCGGGTTTCATCCTGCCACCACAGCTGATGAAGTCGCTGTACAGAGAAGTATTGAGGAAAAGTGACACACCGATGCTTCAGCTCGGCCCGAAGGGTTGCCACATTGGCGCATTTCGATACCCGCTGTCCGGAGCAGCGGATCAACAGGGTATCGCTGCAATAAAAGAAACCCTTGAAAACAGTAGCGACTCCTGCCTGTTCATGACGTCCCATTTTACCTACGGTACCGGGACAAGAATATTCACCCTAGCAAACAAAAAACCTTTGTCGATTATCTACAAGGAAATCGGACGTATACGTATCCAGCTGGATTGAGATCTGCTGGGAAGGGCATTCGAGAATGCGGCCGTTAGCCGCTAGTTAGTGGTCCGTTAAACTGGGGTAACATCAAAGAGCAATATTCACTAATATTGGAAGTAATTACTCTCTGGCCCGGGTGATTACCCTGTCATCTGTGAAGTCAGTTTTGCTGTCAGGTCAATCTGCGCGCAGACCAGTTCATACAGGGTACGATCGTCGAGTACTTCGTCTTTGGAGCACTTCTGGAGCAGGCCGGCAATCCGCGCATCGCGCGCGTCGAGCAAGTCGCCTAGATCCGTCTGATAGAGTTTCAACAGACTCGCCAGCCAGCGGCGCAGGACGTCCGGTTCTTCCGAAGGGTCAAGTGCATCAATTGCCGCCAGCAGGCTGTTGCGGTCACCCCAGTCGCTGCCCGTGACCCAGCGATTGGTGATAATCCAGCACAACGGCTGCCCTTCCAGATCCATGGCCAGTGCGGCCAGGTGTGTCCAGCCCTGTCCTTTGCGGGTAAACAGGTGAAAATGGCCATGTTCCCTGAAATCGGCATCAGCTACGGAATGACTGTGATAATAGCTCCGCCAGCCGTCTTTCCCGAATGCCAGCGCGGGTTGCGGGTACTTGCCACCCTGGACAAAAGTCGGTAGGTCCCGCAGCAGTTCCAGTACCGGGTTGCTGTGGTGTGCACCCATTTTCTGAATGCAGTCGAACAACAGCGCCGCGGGCGGGCATTCGACGGTGCGATGCCTCGCTAGAGGCTGCATGGCGACTCGTCCTCGGTATTGTCCATATCGTCCAGCGAACAGGGATTGTCATCCGTCGAACAATATGAGGCGTCCAGGTCACAGGGGTTTTCGTCTTCTTCGTCGATAATGACAACGGTTGTCTGGCTCCGGGACTGTTCACCGGGCTGCGCCGGCGCCGGCAGCCGGTGGCGGGTATGGTCTATGGCCACGGCGATCGCTGCGGTGCCCACAAAGGCTCCCATAATCCAGCGATTTCTGCGTCGAGCGTCTTTCATGTGTCTTAGTTTACCGCTTTATCAAGACCAAAGCCCTGTCTGAGATATACCCCGATGATGCTGCCGGTGAACCCGCTGGCGAGCCACAGCCAGCCGTGCAGGCTGCCGGACACCAGGCCGGCCAGCAGACCGCCGATATTGCAGCCGAACGCCAGGCGTGCGCCGTAACCCAGTAACAGGCCTCCGGCAATGGCGGTGAGAATATCGCGCCTCCTGATCGAATCGGCGGGCGCGAAACGGCCAGCCAGGCCAGCGGCCGCGATGGCACCCAGTATAATGCCGATATCCATGATTGACGTGGCGTCGGCAAGCACACTGCGCCCCAGTGCGGTGGCAGCATAGCCGTGGCTCCAATAGCTCCAGCTGCTGATATCACCGCCGAGTGCGGCCCACAGTTTGGTACCCCAGAGACCAAAGGCGAAGGTGATCGACCAGGGATGATGGGCAACCAGCAGCGTTGCCAGGCTGAGTAGGGCCAGTCCCACTGCACCCCATAACACCGGCCACGGCCCGAACACCAGTCGCTGTAACGGGGAGCGCTGCCCTCGGCACCGGGTCAGGGGTTCGTGGTTGCCAAAGCGCCGCCGTTCGGCGTCGGTGGCCAATTGATAGAGGGTCGCCAATAGCAGTAATTGCAGGGCAAGCGCCAGGGGCCAGCCAAAGCCCTGGAGCAAAGAAACCTGACCCAGGGAGGGCAGCTGTGCCCACCAGGGCAAATGGACCGAGCCGATAACCGAGCCGATAACAAAAAAGACGAGTGTAACCAGCATTTTTACATGCCCGCCACCGACGGTGAACAGGGTGCCCGAACCGCAGCCGCCACCCAGCTGCATACCGATGCCGAACAGAAAAGCGCCTACCAGAACAGATATTCCCACCGGTGCGTAGGCGCCGTGCAGTGATAACCCGGGTACCGCGCCCGAGAGTAACGGAAAAAAGGCCAGCGACACCAGGGCCGCCAGCAACAGCTGGGCGCGGATCGCCGCACTACGCCGCTCCCGTATAAAGAGCCGCCAGCCGCCGGCAAATCCAAAGGCGGCGTGAAACAGGCTAAAACCCAGACCGCTGCCGATCAGCAGCAGCAGTACCTGGCGGTCTGAGACATCGTGATTGATAAATAACGCCAGGGCCATGATGCCAAGCAAGGCAGGGAAGACCACCCCGGGTTCGTAGCGGGTGACACTTGCTGGTGCCGACATAGGCTTGCCTCCTGGTTGGGCAAGGGAACTGGTTCGATGGATAAGTTAAGGAACTAATAACAAAGTATAGACCTTTCAGTGCTAGCGCCAGAGCAAAATCCGGTGCTGAAATCTTTATGGCATCGCGTTATTTTGTCCAAAGTGTCGGAAAATCGTTAATATACTTGCTCCACTTCCGTAACTGACACTGGATTCGGCTATCCGGCCGCTGGTTCGACTGATGTTAAGTGTATGTTGGCCATGGTGTGTTCGCGTGCTATCAATCGCCGAACTGAAGAACCAAGTTGAACGTCAGGTTGCGATGATTTGGGCGCAACATTTGCGACGGGTATTCAACCTCGACATCCTTAAAATAAAGTGGGGCCAGATTCCAGAGATCAGGGCGCCTTCCCAGTGACCCGGTACCGCACGGTCTTCAACAGCCGCCGGACGTTCTCGGATGGACACCATATCCTTGATTTAGTCGGATGACAGGCTACGACTCAACCCTGAAGTTCAGCGTCGTACCTTGAGTGACAGAAAGGCAGCGAAAACTGTCATTCCTGTAAATGTCTGCAACTCCTCTGACCCGAGAAATGACATAGAGCGACGGGCGGTTATGAAATCGGCGTAGCGGCTCAAGCGCATGCCAATAGTGTGAAAAATTGATCCAGATCAACACAATCACCATCATAATAAAGACGTGCGATCAAGCATCAGGATGGTAAAATAACATCTGGCTAATATTTCCGGATAGGGCGCCCCAATGAGCATTCGAGCCATGCCTCTCGCTGTGTTACTGGTAATCACTGCGGGTCTGGCAGCTTGCGATAAAGTAGAGCAGCTTCAATTTCAGAAGGTGACCTTTACGGAAGATGTCTACCCCATCATGCAAAAACATTGTGCAGAATGTCACGTGGCCGGACAGCAAGGCGCCGTGGCAAGTGGCTTTCTGATGGAGTCTTACGAGTCGGTAATGAAAGGCTCCCGATTCGGACCGGTCATTGCCCCGGGCTCTGCCATATCCAGTTCGCTGTATATCATGGTTGCCGGTAAAGCCGACCTGACAATCAGTATGCCGCATGGCAAAGATCCCCTCAGTGCTGAAGAGATCGAAACCATCCGGGTTTGGATCGAAAATGGTGCCATCGAGAACTGATCCGGGTCTTCTACCCGATACAGGCAAGAACACAAATTGCAGGTTCTCGGCAAGGCCAGCCCCGACGCAGGTTGGGCCGCTTCTTCAGGAACACGGTATCCCGGAGAGGTTATCCCTGAATTCTCAAAGTGGAGGCAATGTGCTTTCGCGACTGGCGAAACCGTTTATTTACAGATATCGTACTGAACACGGTGATACGAACCGTTATTCAGCAGATCCGCAACAATCTGGTTATATTATCAGCCTCGTGGTTGCGGTCTCCAGTCTCAGCTACAACACTTGCGCAATGAATTGACTGAGGAAAAATTGAAAAATAAGATTTTTCGGATTTGAAGCCCTGAAAAATCTCGGTGAGCTGCAGACAATTGTGGATTTTGGACATTACGAAAAGAACACTGAAATGGGGAGTCCTATCGAGTGCTGGGGTCGAGTCCTGCTAATACGTGATCTGGCCGATATTATTAAAGGATCCGTGCCTGACAAGGCACAGAAATTATTTGATACATGGCGGTCCAATTGGGAAGGAATAGGAAATGACAAGTCCAGGGTCGAGCGCATTACAGCTGAAATAATCGAAACCCGCCAGTCGTTTCAAAGCGTGATAAACAGACTTGATTAGTATTTTCTTATCCTTTGAATTTCTCCCAAAATCAAATCCGTTCACACCAATGCATTGCCTGAAGGACCTTTATCCTGCCACATTCATGCCGGTGGTGACCATCATCCAGGCAAGTGCACCCGAGTGGTGTTTATGAGTATCCGTCATGAACGATGATCTGCAGCTCGCGGCGCGTGTGCATTACAGCTTTCTGCCAGAACATTACGAAGATGACTGGCTGAATGTGGCGACCCATTTAATCCCGAAGTCGGTACTGGGGGGTGATTATTGCAGTGTCGTCCCGCTTGGTGAGCAGCGGTTTGCAGCGTGTATCTGTGATGCCGTTGGCCATGGAGTTGCCTCAGCCCTGTATGCCGCGCGTATTAACACCTTTGTATTGACAAATATCTTGCAGGGCCACGACCCTTGTGAACTGATCAGCGCGCTGAACGAGTTTCTGTGTCGCCGGCTCGTCGAATCAGGCATGTATGCCTCGTTCTTTGTTGTCTTTCTGGATACCGAATCTATGGAAATCCAGTTTGCCGGTGCCGGGCATCCCGCTGCGCTGCATCTGTCTACAGAAGAAAACCGGATTAACTGGCTGGATTCAGAAACCACTCTGCTTGGGTTCGAGCACCCGTTACCTGTGGAATGTCCCCTGAAAACCAGCCCAATCAGTTCTGGTGACAGGATACTCTTGTATACAGACGGTCTTATAGAGACAAGAAACAGCCGCGGAGTAGAATTCGGCCATGCAGGTGTGGAGCGCTATGTGAGTGCAAGTTCACAGGAAGACAACAGGGATTTTGTTAATGGTTTATGTTCTGAGATCCATGACTATAGCAATGGCGCAATAAAAGACGACATACTGTGTCTGAGTCTCAAGGTGAAGTAGACAACGGTATCATCCTTTTTCAATAGTCTGCAGTGATTTTGCACTGTCTCGCTTGTTGATGTTTCTGATGGTTGACAGGAGTCCAGATCAAGCCGGTCAAAAGGCGATACCCTGCCCACCGTTAGGGATTTCAGTTAGATAGGGCCTCACCCGGGCATTGAAGCGGTCCCGGCAGTTCGTGTAAGAGTATCACTCGCTTGCCTGCGAGGCCTTAAATCAGGCGCTTTATGACGATATCGCCGGGTTTGCAGGGCAGTGCTTCACAGATGGCATTCTGTTAATGACACCGAACATAAAATAGAATCATGCTGCAGGTAATGTCAGGCAGACAGTGATGGGCGATATCCCTCCAAAAGGTGAAAGACGCGACCCGGCGCGGCAGGATCGCCGCTCGAGTCCCGCTTTGTCCGGGCATTTGGAGTTGCTGGCCAGGATGAGCGGCCACTTTGCCGTCACAACTGACATCGAGGAGACCATTCAGAAGGCCCTGGACCTGATCATCCGCTACGTGGGTGCTGAAGCCGGTTCGCTGTTTCTGCTGGAAGCGGATACCGGGAAACTGGTTTGCAAGGCCAGTGTCGGTCAGGTTGATATCTGCGGTCTCATGCTCGACGCAGGTCAGGGGATCGTGGGACAGTGTGTATCCGGGAATTGCAGTCGCATCGTGCGCGAAGTCAGCGAGGATCCGGATTTTGAACCATCGGTGGATGATCTGACCGGTTTTCACACCCGTTCAATACTGTGTACGCCCATGACCGTTCATGATGCGATGCTGGGTGCCATCGAGCTGGTCAACAAGAAGGATGAAAGCGGGCTGTTCTCCGAACCGGATCTCATGATGCTGCAAACGCTGGCATCTGCGGCGGCCCTGGCCATCCGCAATGCGCGCATGACAGAGGAACTGGTCAGTCAGGAGCGTCTCAACCGGGAGATCGAGCTCGCCATCGAAATGCAGCGCAGCCTGTTACCGGTGGCGCAGCCGGCGCCATTCCCGGTGTCGGGGATCAATCTGCCGGTCTACGAGGTGTCCGGTGATTTTTACGATTTCTTCGAAATCGACGATGGACGCATCTATTTCAGTCTGGGTGACGTCTCCGGAAAGGGCATGGATGCCGCGTTGCTTATGTCCAAGACCTCCAGCCTGTTTCGCTGCCTGGGTAAAACCATACACATGCCCGCTGTCCTGCTGGCAACCATCAACAGGGAGCTTTGTGAGACCGCGATCCATGGCATGTTTGTCACCATGGCCTGTGGCATCCTTGACCCCGCAAGCGGCAAGGTGCAGCTGGCCAATGCCGGCCACGAGCCAGCCCTGCTGCATGATTGCGATGGAAAATTCAGGGCAATGCCTGCCAGTGCCCCGCCGCTTGGCATACTATATCCTGAAACAGGAGAAACCGGCATTCGGGATGAGACATTCAGGCTCAATGGTGGCACACTCTATATCTTTTCAGATGGCGTAACCGAGGGTTTTCTCGAAAACGGTGACCCGCTTGGAGTTGATGGCCTTAAAAAGATCATCCGTGAACAGTCTGGAGAAACGGTTACAAGACGTATTGAGTCCGTGATTTCACGCCTGAGCAGTGCCGGGCAAAAGCGTCGCGACGACATTACTATCCTGGCCGTGGAAGATAGCAGTCAGAATCGATGAGCGATTACCAGAGCAAGGAGTCCGAACCGTCGGTCCGGGTCACATTTCCTGCGCAGGCAGGGGAGCTGCAGCGGGTTCGCGAGGTGGTACGCAGGACCTGCGTCGAATGCGGGTGTAGTGCCGCCCTGGCCAACGACCTGGTGATCGCTGTCGGCGAGGCCTGCCAGAATGTCGTAAGGCATGCCTATAGGGATGTGGACGATGGCGAGGCAACCCTTGAAATCTTCTGTCGGGACGGTGCAGTGGAGTTTCGTCTGCATGATAACGCCCCCCCGATGGACAACGAGAAACTCAAGCCGGTATGGCCGAAGAAAGTCCAGGCCGGGGGACTGGGTGTCTGCCTCATTCACGACATCATGGATGAGGTGGAACATCTTCCTCTTCCGTCAGGTCACGGAAATCTGCTACGAATGGTAAAATCCTTCAAGAGAGATCCAGAATGACTCATGAGATTATTGAAAAGCAGGGATCGTCGGTGGTCGTGCTGAGGGGAGATGTCGATCTCTCAAGCTCGCCTGAAGCGCGCAAACTGTTGCTCAGCTGCATCGATGGTAGTGACAGGGTGCTGGTCGACCTCTCGGGTGTGACCTATATCGACAGCTCCGGGATCGCGTCGCTGGTAGAGGCCCTGCAGGTATCAAAAAAGAATGGTAAGCAGTTTGCGCTCGCCGCGGCCAGTGAGCCGACTCGACGGGTTTTGGAACTGGCGCGCCTCGATAAGGTGTTCAAGATGCATGCAACAGTTGAGGAGGGGATCAATGCAGAGGGATAGAGGCTGCCTACCTTGTTACACATTGCGGTTGTATACCTCAAGCTATAAACGCACATCGACTGTAACACCATCCTGATTTTGCGTAGATTCATAGAAAAAATCGGCCGGGAGTTTCTCTACCTGCTGGAAAACATCGGCAGGATGGGATTCTTTTTCTCGACGACCCTGGTCACCATCCTGAAACCGCCTTATACACCGTACCCGGTTGTCCGGCAGATCTATTTCATCGGGGCCCGCTCGGTGATTGTCATCCTCGTCACCGGCCTGTTCACCGGCATGGTGCTGGGCCTGCAGGGATACCACAACCTCAAAAAGTTTGGTTCCGAGGAGTTGCTGGGCTCGGCCGTGGCACTCAGCCTCATACAGGAGCTTGGCCCCGTGTTGACGGCACTCATGGTCATTGGCCGTGCCGGCTCTGCCATCTGTGCGGAAATCGGGATTATGCGTAATTCCGAGCAGATCGATGCACTGGAGTGCATGGCGATCGACCCCTACAAGTTCCTTATTGCCCCCAAGTTTATTGCCGCACTGATCTCTCTGCCAGCGCTGACCTTCATCTTCAATGTGTTGGGCATTCTGGGTGGTTATCTCGCCGGCGTGGTGTTTCTCGATATCGCCAGTGGCGCCTATTTTCAGGGCATGTACGATAGCGTTGAGTGGGCGGACATCCGCCTGTGTTTTATCAAGTCCATGATTTTCGGTGTGCTTATCGTCTGGATTGCGTCCTTCAAGGGCTATTTCCTGCACCTCAACCGGACCGGGGTATTCGGTGCCGAAGGGGTAAGCCGTGTCACCACCGATGCCGTTGTGCTTGCATCGGTGACCATTCTGGTATGGGATTACCTGATCGGGTCATTGATACTCTCATGAAGAGTTTAGTCAGCAGGACATAATATTTGAAAATACGGGGTTTCTTATGAACAAGATGAATCTCGAAATGATTGTTGGGCTCTTTATGCTGGCAGGATTTGCCAGTTTCTCCTACATTGCCATCAAGATGGGCGATCTCAGCTTATTCAATGAAGAATCCTATCCAGTCAGCGCCCGGTTTATCTCCATCAGTGGGCTCAAGGAAGGTGCGGCAGTCGAACTGGCCGGCGTCAAGGTCGGAACGGTATCCGGTATCGAGCTTGACGGGGGAGAGTACGAGGCCGTTGTCCAGCTTGACATCAACAAGCAGGTCAGGCTCCAGGAAGACAGCATTGCCTCGATACGTACATCCGGCATTATCGGTGATCGCTTTATCAAGCTCACCCCCGGCGGATCGGAAGATTACCTGGGGGCAGGTGATGAAATTGCGGAAACCGAGTCGTCGATCAGTCTGGAGGAATTGGTCAGCAAGTATATATTCAAAAGCGAATAACACCCGAAAAAGGGGGAAGCCCGTGAAAAAGCTACTACTCCTGTTTTTTCTTCTAGCCTGCCCGCCACTGCTCATGGCCCAGGACATTGATCCCGTCTCCTCGGGCAGCACAGCGGCCCCCGGGAAAGCGGATACACAGAAAGAGGAAGAAGAGCTGTTTGTCTTTGACGAGGAAGAAACGCTCGTCGTCTCCGACCCGCTGCAGCCGATCAACCGCGGGATCTTCTGGTTCAATGACAAGCTGTATTTCTATCTGCTCAAACCCGTGGCCAGGGGATATCGATGGCTTGCACCGGAGCCGATAAGGATCGGGGTGCAGAATTTCTTCTCCAACCTGGCAACACCCATCCGACTGGTAAATTCAGGCCTGCAGCTCAAGTTCGGGGACGCCGGCAATGAGCTGACCCGGTTTGTCGTTAACTCCACCCTCGGTATCGGTGGACTGTTCGATCCGGCAAAAGAGCATTTCAATATCAGGAAGAAAGACGAGGATACCGGCCAGACACTGGGTCATTACGGCCTGGGACCCGGTATCTACATCGTGTTGCCAGCACTCGGACCTTCCAATATCCGGGACGGCATCGGCCTGCTGGCGGATTCCTATATGGATCTGACCCGCTATGCGTGGGAGAATCAGGACTATTATGGGGCCAAGATCTTCGATGTCATTAACGATCTGTCGATCGACAAGGACACCTATGAAGGGATCAAAAAGGATGCTCTCGATCCTTACCTTTTCATTCGTGATGCCTATATGCAGTATCGCCAGCACAAGGTCGAGAACTAGGTGAAAGAGGTAATGAAAATGTTGAAACGTCTATCCTTGATAATCATGTTGAGTGCCGTCATGGCAATGCCGGGACTGGCGTCCGCAGATCCCGCACCCATCGAATCCGTGCGTATAGCCGTGAATGCCATTCTTGACATACTCAAGAACCAGGAGCTCGATAAAGCGGTAAAGCGCGACAGGATGCGTGAAGTCATCGACGCGCGTTTCGATTTTCGTGCCATGTCCCAGAGCACGCTGGCGACCAACTGGAAAAAGGCATCAAAGGATGAGCAACAGCAATTCGTAAAACTCTTCGGCAAGCTCATTCAGAATACCTATATCGGACAGGTAGAGGCCTATACCAACGAAGAAGTGACCTATCCATCCGAAAAGATAAAGGGTAAACGTGCCGTTGTGGATACCCTGATCATCACCAGCACCGCGGAAATCCCTGTAAATTACAAGTTATACCTGAAGAAAAACCAATGGCGGGTCTATGACGTGATCATCGAGGGGGTCAGTCTGATCAGCAACTACCGCAGCACCTATCAGGAGATTGTGAAAAAGGAGGGTTTCTCCGGCTTGCTCGCCAGGATGGAGGCGAAGATCGACGAGATAAGCAATCCTCCTTCCTGACGCGACTCGTCGCTCCTAGAAATACCGGTTGTCGCGTGCGGCAGTCAGGCGTTTCAGATATTCCTCTGCATTGACGGCTTCATCTCTGGGCCGGCGATTGAGCATGTCCTGAATCGCCTCGTTGTCGCTGTTACGGACCTCGTCGACCGTGCCGGTCATCAGTACTTGCCCGTCACCCAGCACCGTGATCCTGTCGGCGATCTTGAATGCGCTTTCCAGTTCATGTGTAACCACCACGATGGTGACCTTCATCGCAGCCTTGAGTCGCAGTATCAGCTCATCCAGCTCGGCTGAGACAACGGGATCCAGGCCCGCAGAGGGTTCGTCGAAGAATAACAGGCTCGGGTCCATGATGATGGAACGTGCCAGGGAGGCCCTCTTGAGCATGCCGCCGGAGAGTTCGGAGGGCATCAGGTCCTCGAATCCCGCCAGGTTGACGACCTCGAGCTTCATGCGGGTCATAATGCGTATGGTGTTCTCATCCAGCCTGGTATGTATCCGCAGTGGCAACTCGATATTCTCCGCAACGCTCATCGAACCCAGCAGTGCGCCACCCTGAAAGGCGACGCCCATCTTGCGCCGCAGTTTGTAGAGCTCTCTAGTCCCGAGCTGGGTAATATCCTGCCCCAGGATGTGGATGCTTCCGGAAGTCGGTTTGTTCAGCCCCAGCAGATTGCGCATGAGTGTGGTTTTGCCTGAACCGCTCCCGCCCATGATGACCATGATCTCTCCGGCGTGGATATCGAGATCCACGCCCTTGAGAATCTCCCGGTCTCCGTAGTGGGTGACGAGCTTCCCGATTTCGATGACATTTTCAGGTGCTGTGTCTGGCATGCGTATCTGCTCCGGGGTATTTTATACAGAACCGGGAATTCTTTATTACTGGCCTATTGTGGACCGAATGCCGGTTGGTCTACAAGGGCGTCTCGCCCGCCCGAGCGGCCTGCTTACATGATTTCCCTGCGCGTATCCCATTCACCATACAGGGTCTCGATCTCCGCACGGTGGTCACTGATTTCCCCGCTTAGCGCCTTTTCAATTACCGTTTCAATGGCGCTGGCGGCTTCGATACGCTGCAGGAATACATAGTCACAGCCTGCTTCATAGAGTTTTTTGCTTTCCGCAAGCTCGATGGCATGGGCGATGATGATCGCATCAGGATTAATGTGCCGCACAGCCTCGACGATTTTCTCGTTCGTTGTACCCTTCAGGACATCATCCGGAATCGTTGACACGATAATTTTACCCTTGTCGACACCTGTATGAAGCAGGGTTTCGGGATTGCTAAGATCCCCGTATTTCACGACGGGGCCATGGGCCGCAATCTTTTGATGGATGTTTACATTGAAATCCACTATCAGTGTTTTTTCGAGTAACTCGGGATGATGTCTCTCAAGCTCATATAACAATGAAGATGTGATTCGATGAAAACCTAGCAGAACCAGGCTATAAGACTCCTGGTCAGCAGTTTCTCTTGTTGTCGGCGCCTTGAACCCGATTTTCTCGAGAAGTCCCGAAAGCCTGTCGTGCAGGTTATCGGCCTGCTGAAAAAGTATCGGTGTCAGCAGGGCAGTGATGACAAACGCGAAAATGATCGCACTGTTCAGTTCGGCCGAGATGTGGCCAAGCTGCACGCCGATGAAACCAATCACCAGGCTGAATTCGGATATCTGGGCAAGCCGGACGGATGTAACCATGGAATTGCGGCGGTCGAGCCCGGTGAAATAGAACAATGGAAAGAAAATGAGGAATCGGGCCAGCAATGAGCCCACCGCAAACAAGACAGCCAGCAGCAGCACATCGAGGCCATTCGGCATCGGAATGCTCATGCCGAGACCGACGAAGAACAGTGTGATAAAAAAGTCTTTTACAACCCCCACCTTGCCGACGATTTCGGTACTGTAAGGGAGATTGGCGATCGTGGCGCCCGCGATGAGTGCTCCCATCGCCGGGCCCACGCTCAAGTGCAGGTTGAACTTAAACAACCACTCCGTGAATAGATCAAGGTAAATACCAGTCAGCACAACGATGAAACACCAGGCAATCGAGGCCACAAAAATAACTTCCGGCTTTTTGGCTACCCATTTAAAGCCGATCGGTATCACGTACTTGGCAAACTGTCCTGCAATGAATGCAAGCAGTCCGATGCCTGCAAAAGACAGCAGGATCGGGCTGAGTTCCGGTGCACTAAAATTAGGCTGTATGGCGATCACGCCAATAGCCCATATATCCTGGAAGATCAGCAGACCCAGCACGATGCGCCCGACTTCGGTATCCAGCTGAAAGGTTTCCTGAAAGAGCTTTACAACCAGCAACGTCGAGGACGCTGCCATGATAAAGCCGATATACAGTGGCACGTAGGTGCCGGACAAGACTTCTCCGCCAAGCCCGAGCCAGAGCAGTAGCTTGACGAACAGGAACCCGAACAGTGTACACAGCGGGTATTGAAGCAGTCCGGAAACAATCAGAATCCGCCCGCTTGCGCGCAACTTGCGAATATCGATTTCAAGTCCGATCAGATACAACAGTAATATCAAACCCAGCTCAGATATTGTTTCGATATTACCGGGGTCGGTTACCAGTCCCGCGCCAATGGGGCCAACCACTATACCGGCGATTAAAAAGGCGGCGATTACGGGGATCCTGAGCTTGACACAGGCAATTGCCAGCGTGCCTGCCAGCAACACACATACACCGATATCCTGCACCAGGGAAGGCAGTGCACCACTTGCGGCCAGCACCGAGGCAGGGGAAATTGCCAGCACCCCGCCAACACCGAGTAGACGACCGAGCGATCTTCCAGTCATATCTCTGCAGTCCTGGTTATATCCGGGTCAGAGAGCAATTCTCTCTGATATTAAACACTGCTGTTTAAACTCCCTCTCCTTTATGCCCGTTTTTTGGGTGCACCGGGAGAGGGTTGGGGAGAGGGGATCAAATAGTGATAACTTTCTTGTTTCACACCCCCTCATCCTAGTCGCTTCCGGCATCCCGCCTCCCGCGACACTGTGCATCCATGCACATCGTCATTCTCCCTGTACATCCAACAAACGGGCATAAAGGAGAGGGGGGATTTGGCAAAGCAATGGCACTGACCCCATTTTCTCCAGAATCATTTCCCCAGTGTAATCACCCGTATCAGATCGGTTCCACCGGCTTGCTGATGCTGCCCAGCGGTTGATATCACAATATCACCTGCCTTTACGTATCCCAATGCTTCCGCCTGTTCGATTCCGAAGGCGAGGCGTGCGCGGTCTGTGGGCTCGCCACTGTAGAGGATTGGGATGACACCCCAGTTCATTGACAGTTTACGTGCAACCTTCACGGAAGATGTAATCGCGAGAATCGGAATCTCAGGGCGGTATTTCGAGATCAGCCGCGAGGTAAAACCTGTCTCGGTCAGGCTGATAATCGCCGCCGCCTTGAGGTTCGCCGACATGCTGACGGCAGCCTGGCCGACGGTTTCGGTCACAATATCCGTGGGATGCGGGTTGAATCGCTGTAAATAGCCGTATTCTCCCAATGAGGATTCGGCGCGCCGTGCGATGTTGGCCATGGTACTCACCGCCTCTACGGGGTATTTGCCGACGGCGGTTTCGCCGGAGAGCATAACGGCCGATGTTCCGTCCAGAATGGCATTGGCAACATCGCTGGCCTCGGCGCGGGTCGGCTTCGGATTGTGTTCCATGGAAGCCAGCATCTGGGTGGCGGTAATGACAGGCTTGCCGTTGGTCACCGTCGAACGGATGATGTGTTTCTGGGTGGCAGGCACGTCAGCCAATGGCAACTCCACACCCATGTCGCCGCGTGCCACCATGATGCCATTGGCCGCCCTCACAATGTCTTCCAGATTCTCAACGCCGGCCTTGTTCTCGATCTTGGCGATGATTGGGATGTTGACGCCCTTTTCGACAAGTATTTCCCGCATCTTGTAGATATCGTTCGCAGTCTGAATGAAGGAAGCTGCGATGTAATCGACATCGTTCTCGGCGGCAAAGCCCAGTTCCCTTATGACATCCTCACGGTTTTCAGGGCTGACAGCGCTAAGCGCAAGCCGGGTATTAGGCAGGTTCACGCTCTTGCTGTTGCCCAGCCAGCCACCATGGATGACACGGCAAGAGATGGCGTTGCCGCTGACTCCCGTGACTTCCAGTTCGATGGCGCCGTCGTCTAGCAGGATCGGTGTGCCGGCATGGACCTCCTCCTGCAGTTTTCTGTAGGTTATTGCGACACCATCGGCATTACCGGTGCGCTCTTCGGTGTACAGAGTAAAGCTGGCACCCGGTAGCAGTTCAACCGTACCGCCCTCCAGCAGGCCGGTGCGGATCTCGATACCCCGGGTATCGATCATGATGGCTATGTTTGTGCCAACTTGTTCGGATGTATCGCGCAGGAGTTTGATCTGCTTTTTGTGGTCGGCAAGGTTGCCGTGGGAGAGGTTGAGGCGCGCCACGTTCATCCCGGCCCTGATCATTGCGGCGAGCTTGTCCGCCGTATTGCAGGCCGGACCAATCGTGGCAACGATCTTGGTTTTACGTTGTATCGGTAATCCGTTTGTTGTGTTTTTCATTCGGGTCGTGTCGCTTGCTGGATGAAGAAGAAGGCTGTAAGCCATTCCCCCATATTCTACAGTGTTTTTTTGTTCATGCTGTAGTTTTATAGCGGGATAAAGGGCGCCAGGTACCGTGCTTGCCACGAAAACCGAGTCAGCGGCCGCTAACTCACGTTAGTCGCCATCATTCAGGATCACAATGCTCTAAGCCAGCATCCCGATAACTTGTCAGATCGACACCTTGCGGCATGATCGGCATTTGTCGGATATACGGGTTCCCGTATAACTATTTCGACGTCATCACGAAGACGCCGTTCCAGTCGTCGCCGGGCGGGTGGTTCTTCATGTAGTCGCAGCGCTCGATGTAGGTACGCGACAGTTTATCGTTCGGGTGCAGCTTGAGGGCGTCGTTGAAGGCGGCCGTGGCCTTGTCCCAGTTGCCGTTACGGTACTGCGTCAGGCCGTCCTTGAAATGAAGGACCGTTTCCATCAGGTTGGGAAAGCTCTCCTCGCTGTGGTGGTCGAGGATCTCGTAGATGGACACCGGTTCGGTCTTGCCCTTGACAATCACCCGGTCGATTTCGCGGATGCGGTAGGTGCCGTGCAGCTTGCGGTAGGTGTTCTCGCTGGTCAGGATGCGCGCCGAGTACTGTTTGCAGGCACTCTCCAGGCGTGCCGCGAGGTTCACGCCGTCACCGATAATGGTGTAGTCCATGCGCTTGGGCGAGCCGATGTTGCCCGAGACCACCACGTCGGTGTTGAGCCCGATGCCCATGTCCACCGGGTGTTTGCCCAGAGCCAGCCGTTCCCGGTTCCAGTCATCGAGTTTCCTGATCATAGCGATGGCGGCACGCACGGCGCGGTCCTCGTCGTCATCGTGGGCGATCGGCATACCGAAGGCCGCCATGATGGCATCGCCGATGAACTTGTCGAGCATGCCTTCCTCGCGCTGGATGCAGTCGACCATGAGGGTGAAATACTCGTTCAGCAGGGCGACGGTGCCCTGGGCGCCGAGTTCCTCGGTCAGCGTGGTGAAGCCGCGGATATCGGAGAACAGAATGGTCGCCGGGGTGCTCTTGCCGCCGAGGATATCGCCACCACCCTCCAGGACCTGGTCGGCCAGGCCGGGATCCATGTAGCGCGCCATGGTCGACTTGACCCGCTTTTCGGTGCTGATGTCCTCGATCATGATCAGGGTGCCGAGCGAGTGCTCGTCGGAGGCGATCAGCGGCAGCACGGTCAGGTTGACCGAGACCTTGTTGTTGTTGAATTCGAGTTCGGCGTCCACCGAGATGTCCGGTACGCGGGTCTCGGCCACGCGCAGGATCTTGTCCCGGACCCAGGCATTGGCGCCGGTGAGGAACTCGTCGGCAGAGCGGCCGATGATGTCCTGGCTGTCGAGCTGCATAATGCGCGAGCCGGCGTCATTGCAGGTCACGATGTTGGCATCCTCGTCCAGGGTGAACACCCCGTTCGACATGCTCTGCAGCATGCTCTCGTTGTAGTTCTTCATGTTCTCGACGTCGTTGAACAGCTTGGCGTTCTCGAGGCCGATGGAGACCTGTGCCGTGAACGCGCGCAGGCGGGATTCGTCCTCCCCGGTAAAGGCGCCGCCGCGCTTGTTGAGCACCTGGGTGACGCCGATGGTCTTGCCGTCCTTGTTGACCACAGGAACGCACAGGATGGAGCGTGTGAAAAAGCCGGTCTTGCGGTCGAATTCCGGGTTGAAGCGCAGGTCGGCATAGGCATAGGGGATGTTCACCGACTGGCCACTGGTGAACACGGTGCCGGCAATACCCTGGTCATTGGGCAGGCGGATCTGGGTGGCGTCCAGGCCCACGCCGGTCTGCGACCATAACTCGCCGGACTTCTCGTCGTTGATGAACAGGGTCGAGCGTTCGGCATTGAGCATGCGCGTGGCCTCGGTCATCACCTTCTGCAGCACCACGGCGAGGTCGATCTCGGAGGTGACGTCCGAGACGATGTCGAGGAACTCCAGTTCCTGGGTGTGGGACCTGTGCATGCGCTCGGCGAACTGGACGCTGTGCAGGGTGATCGAGGCCTGCAGGGTCAGCGCCTGCAATACCTCCAGGTTTTCCTCGGTGAACTCGCCGTGCTGCTTGTTCAGTGATTGTGCCACGCCGATGATGTCACCCTTGACGGTCCGGATCGGTGTGCACAGCACGTTGCGGGTATGGTAGCCGGTTTTTTCATCCACGGACGGGCTGAAGCGTTCATCGGAGTAGGCGTCATGGATGACCATGCTCTCGCCATTGGTGAACACATGGCCGGCGATCCCCACGGTGTTCAGTATCCGGATATCACGTCGGATGTCGCCCAGAGCCACCCGAGAGTACAGCTCGCCGGTCTCGACATCATTCAGGAACAAGGTGGAGCGATCGGCCCCGGTCTCCCGGCTGATGATCGTCACCAGGGTCTCGAGCGCCTCATCCAGCGTGTCCATGGCGCCCATTTGATGATTGACATCGACCAGCAGCTCGGCCATGCGCAGACGCTTGCCGATGACGTCATGCGCGCGGTCCGGGCCACGCCGTTCGACAAAGTCGATGACCGAACTATCCGGCATGGTGCGGCTCCAACGCTGCGCCCGGGGTGTCGTCGGAAGGTTGTCCCGCACGGTCAGTGCGCTGATGCAGGCCTTCCAGCTCCTGGCGCAGTGCGGTGATGGTGGCCTTCAGCTGCTTGATCTCATCACTGGTAGCAACCGTCGCCTGGTTGACCTGTTCCCTGGCATCGAAGCGCTGCTTTTCCAGCTCCTCGCGCAGGGCGCTGATGGTGTCCCGGAACTGCTGATTCTCGATATGGTTCTCGGCGACCACCTGCTGTACGGCGTGGTCCTTTTCCAGGCGCATGGCCTCCAGCTCCGTACGCAGGGTCGCGATCATCTCCTGCAGATGGCGGATTTCCCGGTTGGCGGCACTAAGTTGTTCGGGTGTGACTTCCATGAGCGGCTCGCTGGTAACTGGTTATTATTATAGATTAATTCACTGCAGTCACATAAACTCCCTCTCCCCACGGGAGAGGGCTGGGGAGAGGGGGTCAGAAAATGATAACTGCATGAATCCAAATCCCATCATCCCAGTTTTCTCGGCAACTGCTCCATGCCTTGCTCTACCGCCTGCATGGCCCAGGCCAGCTCTTGACCGCTACGCGGCCTCACCTCCTCCCTGCAGGCGTCCCGGAGGTAGAAAGTGTTTCGTGTTTTACAACGCCCTCCACAGGGAGAGGATTTCTATAAATCTAACGGCCTGATTTTTTCCTCATCAGTCTGCCGACAATCATTCCAGGCTACTTCAATTTAAGCACAAAATTACCAGATTGGCGCAACCGCGGCCCCCGCTCACGTCCGGCAACCCGGACTTGCGGCCGTTCTGGATACGAATCATACTCAACAGACTCCCATGCCTTGGCGAAGGAAATATAATTGCTAATCACCTTCTACGGGGTCCGGGGCTCGGTGCCATCACCGGGACCCACGACCGTAAAATACGGCGGCAACACCTCTTGCGTCTACGTCGAACTGGCTAACGGCGAGAGCCTGATAGTGGACTCGGGCACGGGCATCCGCGGTTTGGGCAAGCGGCTCAAACAGACCGACGGCGATATAAACATCCTCCTGTCCCACACACACTGGGACCACATCCACGGCTATCCCTATTTCGCGCCGATCTACCAGCGTGATCGGCATATCCGGGTGTTTACCGCGGCGAATGAGGCACACGGCCAGATCTGTTCCCTGTTCGACCAGATCGACGGGGCAAATTTCCCGCTGCACGCCAACGAGCTGCCGTCACGGGCCGAGTGCATCACAGAGAATTTGGAATCCATGCTGGCCGGCGACAATATCCAGATCCGACGGGCGCACATCAACCACCCCGGCGGCGGCTATGCCTATCGGATAGAGGAAGACGGCACCTCCTGCCTGTACATCACCGACAACGAGCTGGAACCGCCCAACAAGCCCGCCACCACCTATGACCAATGGGTTGAGTTCTGCCGCGGGGCTGATGTGCTGATCCACGATGCCCAGTACCTCCAATCCGACATGCCGCACAAGCACGGCTGGGGCCATTCACTGGTCTCGCAGGTGCGCCAGCTGGCGGTCGACGCCGAGGTCAACTGCCTGGTGATGTTCCACCATGACCCCGACCGCACCGATACCGAGATCGACTTTATCCAGCAGGAAAACGAACAGTTCTTCCGCGGTCGGCGCGCCCCGGCGCTGAGTGTGTGTGCCGCGGAGGGCATGCAGATCCGCCTGACCCCGCAAGCCGAGGGCACTCGCATCACGGTTGAATAAATGCGGTAATCAGATGGCGGGCACCGCCGCGACAAGAGTATGCGGCAGATCTTGCCGCCGTGGCAGGTCAACTTGATAGAATAGCGCGGTCTCTATAGCTTGCCTCGGGGCGGTCCACCCGCCATTCATCGACTGATCCCAGATCAGATCACTTACTTTTGAAGGTTGACAGGACGGCAGTGAACGTCGATGTGTATTTCAGGCCGGCGTTGTTCTCAGGCACACAAGCCGGCCTGCTTGCGGACTTAAATCGGGTCCCTATCGCTTGTCGTAATCAGCTGCTGCTGTTAATCCAACCTGCTCGAGTAAGGCAGCGCGTTGGGCACGTAGGGTCGCATCCCCCGGATTCTGCTGGATTGCCCGAGATATCGAATCGATGGCGTCATACCACACCCCGTTTTCCGCATAAATACTCGCCATTGTTTGATGGTCTGCCTTAGCGATTCTGCTCTCGAGATCAGCATCTGGCGGGTCATATTGAATCGTGCCGCTGGCAATGACATCGTTGGAACGCTGTTCCTCATCAGGTGTCACGGATACGAACCAGCGGTACTCGATACCCGGCTCGAGTTTGGTGCCAGCGGTTGCCAGATCCAGCTGCTGGATCCCTGCGCTTTTCGGGGTGCCGACGACGTTCTCGAGAATCGGATCGATTGCCTCGTCATTGATCACGGTCACATCCAGTCGCGCATTTGCCGGTTTGGAGATGTACCAGTAGAGCGTGGGCTGGCTCTTGGTTGTCAGTCCGGTGTGATCCGGCGCAAGCACGGACAGTTCGAGCGTGGTTTCCCCCACCCCGCGTGATCCGCCGCCGACACGACTGGCAGGTGCTCCCCGCAGTGGGGGGCTGTAGGTAAAGCCGCCGCCGCTCTTCTGCACTGAACTGCCGGTGGTTTCCTGGGCGGACACCAGGGTGGAAAATGGTGCAAGAATCAGAGTGAGTAACAGAGCAAGTGTCGTAACAGGATTCATGGAGGCTTTCCCCGCTGGTTTCCAGTCATTATTGAATCACCCCTGTGTAACGCTGCCTTGCGAATCTTGAACCGGGTGGCCCCGATCGGTTGTTTCTTCCGGGACGTGAAACAGGAGTGAACGCACCTCCCGCTACTTATAGCGGATCAATTACAGAAATACAAATCGGTCATGCAGGTGAATCGGTCTCGTCAGGCCGGCGTGCAGCGACATGCGCCGGTGTGTGCATCTGCCGTCTTGCGGGCACATTGTCCATCCCCCCATACCGGATACACGCCACCCCGGGATGGCATACACGCTTGTCAGATCGTGGGTTCTTGTTGATCTCAGTTGCTGGCTGTGGCCACTGCTGAAAGGACATCGCTGGCCTCCGCAGGGGTTTTTTCTCCAAGCAGCCGATAGACCATGACCCCCTCGGACTTGCCTTTCAGGCTGCAGATCCCGACGGGCTCGAGTTCGAACCGGTCCCCCAGACACTCGGCCGTATGGTCAGCCAGCAGGATCTGGCACAGGCTGTCCGGAGAGTTCCCGGGCGCCTCCTTGCTGAAGCTCTCGAGCCGGGCCGCGGTGTTGACCACGTCGCCGATGGTCGTGTACTTGATGCGCTGCGTGCTGCCCAGACAGCCGGCCACCACCGGGCCGGTGGCAATCCCCACGCGGATCCTGACCAGCGGCGAGCCCTGTGCGGACCAGAACGCATTCAGCCGCTCCATCTCCTGCCGCATGGCCAGCGCACAACTCACGGCGTTGATGGCGTCCTGGCGGATCTGCGCATCGGTCGTGCGCGGGACGGGCACACCGAAATCCGCCTTGATGGCATCGCCGATGTAATTGTCCACCACACCCTCATATTGCGTGACCAGGCTCGCCATCGCCTCCATGTACTCGTTGAGCCAGTTCAGCAATTCCGTGGGGGTGAGCCGTTCGGCAACCGGCGTGAAATTGGCCAGGTCGGAAAACAGCACCGTGATCTTCATGGTCTGCGCATCCAGACGCCCGCCGTGCATGAAGCTGTCGCGGTGTTTCCACAATTCATCGGCAACCGTCGGCGAGACATTCTTGGAAAACAGGTCCATGAGCAGCCGCTTCTCGGCCTTTTCGTGGGTCGAGAGGTAGGCCATGACCACGCCGGAGGCGGCCAGCCAGGCGAGTCCCGTGGGGGCGACCGGGATCCACCAACCGAGCATGAAGGCGGCAAACGCAATCGCAACCAGTGTCGCCAGGCCGCCGGCCGCGAGCAGGGTGAAGCGCAGGCCGGAACGGGTGAAGCGGCCGAGGATGGCCGCCAGTATCCCCCACAGCAGGATCCACAGATGTTCTGTCCGGTCGCTTGACACCTGGATGGGCACATCGCCCGCCAGGGCGGCCCGCAGCAGCTGACTGGTTTCATAGCCATGGACGGCAATCCCGGAGGTGGTCTGTCCCGGGCCGGCAAAGCGGTCGTAGGGGGTGAGAAATTCATCCTTCACACTGTCGGCATTGACACCGGCAATGACGATAGCGTCGCGGATGAGCGCCGGGTCCACCTGGTCGTCCAGGACATCGCTCATGGAATAGGTCGTGAAGGGATTGACACCGCCCCGGTAGTCGAGCAGGTACTGATAGCCGGCCGCATCAGCGCCCACGTAGGCACCGTCATCGGCCTCGAACGGGACGAAGGTCGTCGGTCCCAGGCGCAGGTGCTCGGGATTCGGGTCACCGGCCTGTGGCGTGATGTCTGCCTCGGCCAGATAGGCCATGGCGAGCCGCAGCGGCAGCGAGACGGAGAAGTTCTGGCCATCGTCGAGAAACAGCAGGCCCCGCCGTACCACGCCGTCGCTGTCCACGGTGACGTCGGAGAACCCGATCCGCTCCGTGCCCCGCAGGGCCTCGGGACCGAGCACCCGGGTGCCGCTGGCATCGCCGAATTTTTCGATGAAGAGGATGGAGTCGTTATTGCGGAGCAGGGCATTGAAGCGTTGCGTCCCGGGCGGCACGGCGAAATCCCGGTAGAGATCGACGCCGATCACCCGCGGTTCATGGTCGAGCAGCGCCTCGAGCAGGTCGGCCAGCCGGTCATCGGAGGGCGGCCATTGCTGGATGCGCTGGATGTCCTCCTCCACGATCTGGATCAGGACCAGGCGCGGCTCGGGCACGGTGTGGCGCTCCTTGACCCGGAGGAAGGCGTCGTAGGAGGCCAGTTCGAGGAACTGCAGATAGCCGGCGCCGCGCAGCCCGACCACCAGCAGACAGGCCAGGATACCCAGCACCAGGCTCACCAGGGTCGGCGAGCGCAGCCGTTCCAGCCACTCAGCCTTCATTCATGGACCTGCCTTGCCGGCGGCTCGGCAGCTGTGGATTTCAGCGTGCGGTTCAGGAAATTATCTGTCATTTGATTACGAGTTTACCGGACACGGAGCCCCGCTTCTTGTTTCAAACGGGTAAAAATACAAAATTAATAAAGCCCTATGTAGGGGCTTGACGCATCTCTAACAGGCCAACAGGCCGGCATAGAAACGGTTGACACCTTGTATTTTGCCACGGCGACAGGCGCCCGCTTTCGGTATCCGGCGGCGTTCTCTGCAAAAGACCCGTGATGAAAAAACAACCTGTAATCTATCGGATTTTGTTAACCGGTCGCACGGATAAGGGTAACCGGGCGCGACTTCCCTGCATGCCATTTCTCGGGCCTGCGGGGCGCACCTCGACAGCCATGAACGGCCTCATGGTGATGATTTTTTTTAAGCACGGCGTGGTTTTGAATGGGGCGGCACGCACCATAAAGTGGCGGCACGCACCATAAAGTGGCGGTACGCACCACAAATTATGAAATGAAGGTTAACCCAAAGGTGCTAGTTTACCTGTGGAAAATGCAGTTCAACACAACTACAATACGCCCGTACAATACCAACAGGATAGAAGAATTTTAATATATGGACATATATCGATACACAGCCCGGCGGGCCGAATCAATCCACTCCAGGTTGCGACTCCCATAAGCTATTCATGGACTATAATTAAAAAAATAAATTACGTCCGATGCGAATTCAGGTGATTAATCCGAGCTATTGATGCCGCTATCACCACTGCGGTTACCAGTATCAACAAATAAGTAACACAAAATAACTTAATAACACATAAACGCGTCAGAGGATCCAGACATGAACAAATTAACCATCTCGCAATCGGTACGCGCTTCAACGTCCCGGTGTTGCAAGTCCATTTGCCTGTTCACCACCGCGCTGTCGCTGCTGGCAGCGTCGACCGCCCATGCCTGGCCGACCGGATCACGGGGCGGCTCCTTCTTCTTCGGCGGCAGTTCACTGACCCTGCTGTGGCAAACCGTGGACAGCACCGACAACCTCGCGACCATCCAGCTGAACTATTTCGAGGCAGACGAACGGCTGTGCTTCACGGGTGAAGTCAAGGGCCTGTATTCGGACGGGACCATGACCGGGGAAGCCATCTATGAATTGCTCGGTGTGGATGGGGCCTCACTCAACACCACTGGTATCTGTTACTCCTATGTGGCACAGGCATGTGATCAATTATTAGACCAAGCTGGTAATCCAGTTAATCTCTCCCCGGGATTCATCGAAGAGTGTACCTACACGGTACCCAAACTTGAAGACATTACCGATTTGGACGGCCTGCTCAGCGGGCGTCTCCGGACGGTGCCGGGCAGCGGGACCGGTTACCTGGCGGCCTGCGACTCAGCGACACCGCCCCGAATCTGTGACTTCCAGGTCGGCATCGGCTTCAATAATTCCATTCCACCCGCTTTCTTCCCGGCGACGGTGACCACGGATGGCGACGCCGTGGCGGCGAATGTGGTCCTCTATTCGAATGAAATCTGCACACAATTTAACGCTTTCGACGATCTAAACCTGGCGCCAACCGCGGCCCTCAGCGCCAAATCAGCAACATTAAGGTCCTGCGAAGCCCTGGCCATCAAGGGGGACTGGTGCAGTGACCTGCAGAGCAACATGGGTGATCCCAAATGCGACGCCACCAACGCGAACGGACAATTCACCGTCGGCGGCTTCAACAACTCCGCGGGGGATTTCCTCGTTCAGACACCGTTCAGTATAAACTGTATTAGTAGCATCGAGGACCTGCGTAATCTCGAATCATGCGCGGAGGTCAACCTCGCCGCTTGCGGTGACGGTAGCGGCCTGCTTGAAATGCCAACGACGTACGATTCAGGTGGCACTACTTGTGGTGCTAACGTTAATTCAATCGAGTTCACATACAGTTCCTCCGATGGCGGGGGGGTTGATTACCTCAACGTGGCCTCGATCCTGAACTTCGGATCACCCGGCAACCCCGGTGACAACAGTACCCCGCCGTGCACCTCGGCCTGCATCGTGTCCACGCCCAGCAATAACGAGGTGAATACCTGGAACTTTTCCTCTACCACCTTGCAGGGCATCGGCTTCATCGACGGCCGCAATAATGATGACATCATCACCGGGTCGCAGGGACCGGACACCATCCGCGGCGGCAGCGGTGCCGATACCCTCAACGGTGCGGGTGGCAACGATATCCTCCAGGGCGGTGACAATGCGGACACGCTTAACGGTGATGACGGCGATGACCTGCTGTTGGGCTACGACTGCTATGGACCCAACGCCGACTGCTCGGTTGTATCGAACAACGGCAGTGACGATGACATCCTCAACGGCGGGCCCGGCAACGACTGCCTCGACGGCGGGCGCGGTAACGACACGGCCACCGGGGGCGAAGGCAGCGACGCTTTTGTTCTCTACGGCAACGTCGACAAAGACATTATCACTGACTTCAATATAGAAGAAGATGTGTTTGTGGACCTGACCGGGAATGCAACGGCGATATGGGTGCAAGGCAAGCGAGGTGCACCAAGTGTCTGTACAATCTCAACGGGTGGTAATGATGTCACCACTGTCGAAGGAATCGGAAAAGGAGATTGTAAGAAGCCCCCTCTCACCATCCTGGATCCAAGCGCTGGTGATGATTTCCCGACACAGTGTGCCGGTCATCCCTATTCCTTTCAGTAGGAACGGGGATTAACAACAAAGTAACCGCGCGGTGCAGGCCTGCACCGCGCGGCGCGATAACCACAGCGCGGTACCGGAGACGGATGACCGCAGAGGGGGAGTTGTTCATGCAAGCAGATCGTTACCGTCGCCGACGCGCTGCCGCCTGCATCGGCCTGGTACTCGGCATGACCCTGCCCGCACTCGCGTGGTCCGGTGCCACCCTCGACGGCTCCATGGGCACCAGCGGTGCGTTTTCGGGGAACTTCACCGTCCCGGACACTGTCGGCCAGACCGTCGGGGCCAACCTGCTTCACAGCTTCAGCGATTTCAGCATCAACGCCGGCGAGAGCGCCACCTTCACCGGGCCCGTGGAAATCGACAACGTGGTCTCACGCGTTTCCGGCAACAGTCCGTCAACCTTCAACGGCCCGCTCTTCTCGGCAATCCCGAGCGCCAATTTCTATTTCCTCAACCCCAACGGCGTCCTGTTCAAGGAAGGCGCCCAGATCAATGTCGACGGCTCGTTCTATGCCACGACCAGCGATTTTGTCCGGCTGGGTCAGGACGGTATCTTTTATGCCGACCTCGCCGCGCAAAGCGTGCTGACCAGTTCTCCACCGAGCGCCTTCGGATTTCTCGATAGCAACCCGGGGCAGATCGCGCTGGAGGGCACGCACCTGGTGAGGTTCTTCTCGCTCAATCAGCCGGACGGCGCGACGCTGAGCCTGGTGGGTGGCGACATCACGCTCGAGCAGGCGGCACCCGGGACCCAGACCCTGCTGGGGACAGCGAACAGTGCCGGCAGTTACATCGGGTCGGCCGGGAACCGCGTCGAGATCGTGAGTGTGGCCTCTGCCGGGGAGGCGCTGCCGGGCAGTGGAGACTATGATCTGTCCTCCTTCGATACGCTCGGTGACATCGAAATCAGCGGCGGCAGTGTCGTCGATGCCACCGATGTCTACATCCGGGGCGGCCAGCTGCTCATGCAGGATTCCGTGATCGCCGCCGGCTTCTTTACCGTGGCCGCCCTGGCCCCGCCGCCGAGTGGCGGTCGCATCGATGTGGGGATGTCCGGGGCCATCGACGTGACGGGCAACACACCGCTGGAGCTGGAGATCAATCATCCTGATTTCGGGCCCTTCGTGGTGTTCAAGCCCGATGGTGGACTCTACTATTCGGGCATCACGGCGTTCGCGGGCAGCCCCGTCCCCGGACCGCCGCCCGCCAATGTCGCCGCCATCGATGTTACGGCAGGTGACATTGACTTCACCGGCTTTGCCGGCGTGATCACCGAACGCTTTGGCCCCGGCGGGGCGAGCGACATCAGCATCAGCGCGGACACGGTAGCATTCCGCAACGGTGCTCCCATCGCCAATATCAACTATTACGACGGTGCCGGTGGCAGCATCACCGTGAACGCGGATCAGGTGGTGCTCGATGGCGAGGGCGACCCCAGCGGATTCAGCGGTATCACCTCGGCCAGCTTCGTCAGCCCGGTCTTCGGCAACCCGGATATCCCGCCACCCTTCGATCCGGCCAACCCGGAACTCACCTTCGCGGATGCCGGCAGCGTTACCGTCAATGCCACGGGTCCCGGGGGACTGACCGTGCGCGGTGGCGCCTCGATCAACGGCGAGAGCCGCACCTTTGGCCGGGGGGCCGATATCACGATCAATGCCAGCGACATCTTCCTTGCGCGGGACGGGATGCCCTTCGGATCAATTGCCTCGCAAAGCGCTTATGCCGGCGATGCCGGGAATATCCAGATACAGGCGACCGGGGATATCCGGATGCAGGAAGGTTTTGAAATCTCGGGCAGCACGGCCGGTACCGGGGCCGGCGGAACGGTGTCGGTTTCAGCGAGTAACGTGATTGATATCAGCGGGGAGAACAGCGGTATCGCCAGCGCCACCGTGGAGCCGCCACCTGCTGTCGAGGATTCCCTTGCCCAACTGTTCGGGGTCCCCGACTTTGCCACGCTGGTCGGGTTGCTCACGGATTTCGGCCTGGTGGGTCCTGATGCAGATATGTTTGATGTGCTGGGTGCCCTGCAGATCATCGGTTTTATCAATCTGGGGGATCCTGAGCCGAGCGCCGGGGATGCGGGTGCCGTGTCCGTGGCCGCTGCCACCCTGTCCATGAGTGGATTGGGGCGTATCACCTCATCAACGACCGCCGATGGTACGGGTGGCCCCATCAATATCAACGTGGGTTCACTAGCGCTCGCGGATGGCGCCGAGATCCGCAGTCGCAGCGGGCTCGTCAGCGTCATCACGGGAGAACTGGATGTCGGCTCCGGTAATGGCGGCGACATCGCGGTCACGGCTTCGAATGATGTCACCATGGAGTCCGGCTCAAGCATCTCCGCGAGAAGTCTGGGAACCGGGCTGGCGGGTGACATCGCCATCAATGCCGGCAACCGGCTCGACATGTCGGGCGACAGCAGCATCAGCACCCAGGCCACCGTCTCCGACGGCGGCAACATCGGGGTCAACGCAACCGAGCGGGTGTACCTGAACCAGGCGCAGATCACGACCTCCGTGGAGAGTGGCCTGGGCGGCGGCGGCAACATCGATGTCGATCCCGATTTCGTCGTTCTCAACCAGAGCAACATCCTCGCCAATGCCTTTGGCGGCCCCGGCGGCAACATCACCATCGTGGCCGGCAACTTCATCACGACGCCGGAC
The DNA here is from genome assembly GCA_947259415.1 of uncultured Ectothiorhodospiraceae bacterium. Lineage (GTDB taxonomy): Bacteria > Pseudomonadota > Gammaproteobacteria > UBA9214 > UBA9214 > CAMYJZ01. Next base: position 50,049 of record CAMYMI010000013.1, read on the forward strand.
AGCACGATCGACGCCTCTTCCGCCCTCGGGCTCGACGGCACGGTCAACATCAGTTCGCCGGATCAGGAGGTCGCCGAGGACCTGGCCGTCTTGCCTGCGAATTATCTCGATGTGACCGGACTCATCAGCGAACGCTGCGGCACGACCGTCGGCGCCAGCAGCCTGGTCGATGCCGGCGCGGGCGGACTGGCGATCGACCCGGACGGCTATCTGCCAAGTTTTGCACTGGAAACCAATCAAGAAGACGAAACGAAAGGGGGAAGCAGAACTGTCAGCAGCGGCGAGCGCTGGTGGGCGCTGGAGATGAACCAGACAGCGTTGTTACCACTCGCCCTGGTGACCTGCGCACGCTAACTATGCCATTACCAATTGATCAGAATGCCGGTTCTGCAGGCAGAACCGGCAAGGGGCCGCTTGGTGCCCTTAACACCTTCTTGGCCAGGACGGCGCTTTCCCGGTTCATCGTGCTTGCCCTGGGGCTCTGGCTGGGACTGGGTACGGCCCATGCGCAACCGGTCGGCCCCGGTTCCCCGGGCGATACGCCCGCCGGCGGGGTCAGCCGGCCGGGTGACTTTCGTCCGGTGTTGCCGGCGCCCGGCCTGCCGCCAGAGGCACCGGTCGCACTCCCACCGGTTGCGCCGGCCCCCGAGAAAGCGCCGGTTCCCTATGGCGTCCGGGTGTTCGTCAAGGAGATCCGGCTCACGGGCAATACCGTGTTCACCACCGCGGAACTGAAGGAAATCACGGCACCCTACGAGGGTCGCGAGGTCTCCAGCAGCGAACTCGAGGACCTGCGCGTTGCCCTGACCCGGCACTACATTCAGCACGGCTATTTGAATTCCGGCGCGGTGATCCCCGACCAGAAGGTCGTCGACGGCGTCATCCAGATGGCCATTGTCGAGGGCCGCCTGACCGACATCGAGGTTGCCGGCAACACCTATCTGAATGCCGATTACATCAAGGACCGGCTCAGGCTCGGCGCGGGACCGCCACTGAATGTGCAGGATCTGCAGGAGCGCATCCAGATCATGCTCGAGTCACCCCTGTTCGACACCCTCAATTCAGAGTTGCAGCCGGGTGACCGGCCGGGCGAGGCCACGCTCATGACCATGGTCGACGAGGGTCCCCGCTTCCAGTTCATCCCGGTCATCGACAACCGGCTTTCACCGAGTCTGGGCGATGTCCGGGCGCTGCCGCAGATCTATGCCTACAGCCTGACCGGGCGGGGTGACATCCTCAATGCCGCCGTCGGCGTGGGTGACGGGCTGACGAATGCCTACGCTAACTGGGCCATTCCCCTGAATGCCCATGACACGACACTCACCCTGCTTGCGGACTACACCGACTCGGAAATCGTGGAGGGTCCGTTCGAGGCCCTGGATATCGAGAACGAAACCCGGACCTTCGGTTTCCGGGTCAGCCATCCCTTCTACCGGACCCCGAGCCAGAATTTCAGCATGGCGCTGGGACTGGACCTGCGCAAGAGTGAATCCCGGCTGCTCGGCGAAGACTTCGCCTTCACTCCCGGCGTGCCCGCGGATGGTGAGGTGCAGGCCACGATCATCCGTTTCTCCCAGGACTGGTCAAGGCGCGAACCGAACCAGGTCCTGGCCGCGCGTTCCCTGTTCAGCATCGGCATCGATGCCTTCGACGCCACCGTTAATTCAGGTGACCTTCCCAGCGGGGAGTTCTTCGCCTGGCTGGGCCAGTTCCAGTGGGCCAGGCTGCTGGGAGACAAGGGGGGACAACTGATCTTCCGCGCCAATGTCCAGCTCACCAACGATCCGCTGTTCAGCATGGAGCAATACGCGGTTGGCGGGGCGCTCAGCGTGCGCGGTTACCGCGAGAATCAGCTGGTGCGCGATTATGGCTACGATGCCTCGCTCGAGTACCGTCATCCGCTGATCAAGGACGCCAGCGGCAGAACCATCCTGGCGTTGGCGCCCTTCATCGATGCCGGTGGGGCGAACAACAACGAACTGCCCGAGGGATCGAATCCGAAGGACATCTACAGTGCCGGCCTTGGCCTGCGCTGGGACCCGACCCCCAAGATTCACGCCGAGCTCTACTGGGGACACGCCTTCCGCGACGTGGACAATGACGACGATTCCCTGCAGGACGATGGCGTGCACTTCCTCATCAGCGCCAACCTGCTGGAATGGCCCTGACCGGGGGCAGGCAAGTCCTGCTTATACGGATTTGGACGTAACTGCGTTCCAGAAGGCCGTACAACCCTGACACCAATGAGAGACTGCTTTTGCGGATGTAGTCATGCCGCATGAAGCAGGCCGCGGCCTGCAGCGGGAGCGGGGCAAGCATCAGTAATGACAAGCCAGGGACGGTGATTAATTCATCTTTCATCATTCCGGCGCAAACCGGAATGACGTTCTGACTTTCTCTACACTCTAGAGCCAGTTGCCGATCAGCAGGAACGGTCCCCAGTAGCTCGGGTGATGGAAGCGGGGATCGTCGAGCAGTGTCAGCTGGGCCTGCTGCAGTGCCTGCGCCTTGGATACGCTGGGCTCCTTGAGATTCCTGTAGAACTCGGAGACCAGCAGTGACGAGGCCTGGTCGTTGATGTACCACAGTGTCGCCACGGCACTCCGCGCACCGGCCTTCACCGCAACCCCACCGAGACCCAGGGCCGCCTTGTCATCGCCCACAGCTGTCTGGCAGGCGCTGAGGGTGAGCAATTCAACCGGCTGATCACGATAGGTCGTGCTGGCCATGTAGCCTTCGAGCCGGTCCATGCTGAGCCGGCCGTCGAAGGTCAGCAGGAAGGTATCGCGCACATCGCTCTGGAACTTGCCGTGCGAGGCGACGTGCACGATCGAGTAGGGGGTGTCGCTGAGCTGTTGTTCCACGTTCGAAATTGTGAAACTGCTGTTCTGCAGCACGGCACCCTCGTAGAGTTCGTCGAGGCTCGTCATCTCGCTCGACACATCCGGCAGGGGCGGGAAACCCTGCACGCTTTCCGTCAAACCCGCCATCAGCAACTGGACATTTTCCCGCGGCAGTGGCTGGGGATCGGTGAGCGTAAGACCCGGCGTGGTCGCCACGGCATACCGGTTGACGATAAACTCTTTGCCATCATAGAGAGCCGCCAGGGGGATGGTCCGCAGGGCCCCGTCGGGAATGAAGACCAGGGTGTCGATCTTCAGCGCCTCGAGATCCTTTTCCAGCGGTTGCACCAGCCAGGTGTAGACCTTCTGCGCATGCCGCTTGTACTGGTGGGTGGTGCGTTTCTCCAGCCGGGCGCGGAAACGGTTTACCTCCTCATTCAGTTCATCGGCACTGACCGGAACAGTGTAGCGTTGCATGCCGCTTGGCAGACTGACGAGGATTTCGAGGCGGTCCGGCAGAACAATCGGGTAGATCGCCGCGGTGCGTTCACCCAGCTGATCGATTCCCGTCGTTTTTTTCCTGAGCGCCGCAACGCAATCATCCTGGAAATAGTCCTCCAGCTCTGCGCCCTTGAGCATCTCGACGGTGGTGCGCACCTCACGCAAGTCAGCTTCCACGGCACTTGCGTCAGCAGTGGCATCCGCCCTTTGCAGAAGCAGATCCGCAAGATCCAGATATAACCGTCCGGCTTCATTCCGGAACTCCCCGTGCCTGCCCATGTAACCGGCCGCGAGTACCGGGCGAATTGTCTGGAGGTCATCGACGGCACGCTGGTGCGCGCGTATCGCGGCATCGACATCGCCAGCTGCGCGTAACAGGCGGCCCTCCTGCCATTGCCACCGATAGCGGATCTCCGGTGCCGGCGTTTCCTGCAACTGGTGCAAGGCCCTGTGGGTATAGCGCATGGCATCTTCGCTGCGTCCTGCGCCTTCGTAGAGTGCACCCAGATAGCCATAGGCGTAGGACATGGCCCGGTCGTCATCGATCGACTCGGCAATCACCGCAGCCTCGTTGAGCGCATCATACGCACGCTTCTGCAGCGCTTCGGTGGCAGTCCCGGAACTCCCCGACAGGCGCGAATAAAGCCGGCCGATGCTGATCAGTGCATAGGCCTTCTCATGCGAAGGTGGAAGTGACTTGACGTGTCCCGCTGCACGACCAAGTTGCTCCCGGGCCTCGTCCCAGCGGTTGTCTTCCACCAGTACCCGTGAAATGTTGACAGCCCCCTTGGCCACCAGGGTGTCACTACCTGCCGCTTTCGCATCGGCCATGGCCTGCTTGAAAACGGCGACTGCGGTGTTCGCTTCACCCTGTGAGGCGAGGAGGTTACCCAGGTTGTTTCCGGCCACGGCGGCCGCACCCGGCCGACCACCTGCACGCTCCGCTGACACCGCATTCTCGAGCAGTACCTTCGCGTCGTCGAGGCGGTTGGAGAGCAGATAGGCCGTCCCCAGGCTGGCCGCCACCTTTGCTGCGAGCCGTTCGTCCCCCGCTGCCTCCGCCAGCCCCAGTGCGGTTTTCAGACTGCTGATCGCCTTGTTATTCTGACCGATGGAAAGATAGGCCTCGGCCTTGTGCTGCAGTATGCGCGCCTGACCGGTCTTGTCATTCGTCTTGCGGTATTCCTTAAGTGCCGCGTTCCATGCCCCCAGGGCCTCTTCGAACCGACCATCTTTAAAATAGCTGCTCCCGCGCTCGACGGAGTCGGCAACGGTGACACTGGTGGGTGGTTCGACAGCAGCCAACACTGACGTGGCAAACAAGAAACTGACAGTAATACTCAAGGCTTTTGAGAAGAAGCTGCGTTCCATTTTTTTACCTCCTGGTGGCGGTCCGGCGCAATACGCAAAGTATCGCATAAATCTGGCCAGATCACCTCCTGCGCAAGTCTATTTGGTACCGGGATTGGCTGTATTTTACGGGTCTGTGGGATGGTGTCTGGCATAAAATAGCCAACTCCGATTCTTGTAGAAGGCAATTCGGTAATTTTTGAACTACTTATATTAGAAAGTGCTTGCTGCGCTATCATGCCATGGCGCAGTGGCACGGATTTCCTTCACAAAAATGGACACTATGTGCAGATTGCCTCTCCGATTGATCCGTTCTTGAGCATCTAATACAGACGGATCCCTGTAATACCAAGGGAGCCATCAGGCTGCACGTGGTCCCGGATGATAAGGTTTGTCTGACCGGGTGTGTCCTGCCTGCCGTAGGTAATAACGCCGACAGTGAAGCAGGTCGCGTTCCGGGATTTCCCGCCGCGGTATCGTGATCGGAAAATTGTCAGGCAAGGGATATGTTCACCAACTGCCGAATAGCCCCCGACTGGGATGGGGTGTTTGTGCACACCCAGAAGTGATTCGGGATTGCTTTTCTGTGTTATCCGCTATTTTACCCTGCGCTTGATCGGGTAGTCCCAGCACTTTTCCTAACCCTCTCCCTAACCCTCTCCCAAAGGGAGAGGGGAAGAAACCAATTCGCTTCCTGTTTTCGCCCATCTTTACTAGAGATTTCCTTCTTCCTGCGGGACTCTTTTCAGTACCCCCTTGAGGGGCAGAAGGTTAGGATGAGGGGATATGAAATAAATGCTTTCCCATTTATCCTCTTTTATGCCCGGCGCTTAATAGGATACTTTCCAGCCCTTTTCCTAACCCTCTCCCTAACCCTCTCCCAGAGGGAGAGGGGGGTAAAGAAATTCGCTCCCGCAGTATCCAGAGAGTGGCATAAAGGAGATGATATGTACTTGTACAAGAGAGACGCACACCGAAAGTGAATTGGTTTATCCCCCTCCACCCTAGGAATTAGTGATTGTTTTGTTGTTAACCCCCTCTCCCTTCGGGAGAGGGTTGGGGAGAGGGGTTAATGCGCTCGCTCACAGAATTCAAAATAAACAGGTTTGAAGGGGAGAGGGTTAACGCCTGATCACACTCTGAAGTACAATGAACCACGGCTAATATTCGAGACATCGATTTATGCTGGAAAATATTCCCTTGTTCTCCGGGTTGCCCGAAGAGGCGCTGACCAAGATCGAGCAACACGGCTCGACCAAGAGCTACAAGAAGAACACCATCGTCATCAACGAGGGTGACGAGACCGATTCCCTCTACGTGATCCTGTCCGGCCGGGTGAAGGTGTTTCTCAGCGGCGAGGACGGGCGCGAGGCCGTATTGAACCACCAGGGACCGGGCGAGTACTTCGGCGAAATGGCGCTGATCGATCGCCAGCCGCGGGCCGCCTCGGTGATGACCCTGGAGCCCTCGAAATTGATGATTATCTCGCGTAGCGATTTCATGGACTGTCTCTCGGCCAACCCGGAAATCGCCATGAATCTGATTCGGCCACTGAACAGCCGGATACGCATGCTGGCGCAGAATGTCAGCAGCCTGGCTTTGCTCGACGTTTATGGTCGCGTGGCTCGGACCTTGTTGCAGCATGCCGAGAAGGAGGATGGGAAGCTGATTACCGGTAAGCTGACCCAGCAGGAGATCGCCGATATGGCGGGAGCGTCACGCGCCATGGTCAGTCGAATCCTGACCGACCTCAGGACCGGTGGTTATATCAGCATCGAGAACAAGCGTATCAGCATCCATCAGAAACTGCCCTCGCACTGGTAGGCAGGCAGACGGTCTGACACAAATATCTCCACATGGTCTTCTCCAATAAAAGGGGAGGGCGAATAAAATCGATCGCGGCTGCGACACACTCTGCAGGATTGTGTATAGGTCGTATTTTTCTCCCCTCTCCCTAGCCCTCTCGGCAACTGCTCCATGCATTGCTCTACCGCCTACATCCGTGTAGGCGTCCCGGAGGGAGAGGGGATCATCCATATTACAAGCTTCTTCTTTGCATTCGGTCTTTGGGTCCGCACGGACGCCTGCAGGGAGGAGGTGAGGCCGCGTAGCGGTCGAGAGGCTGGCCTGGGCCATGTAGGCGTTAGAGCACCAAAAGTAGGCGCTCTAGGCGACGCAGGGCGCAGTTGAAGAGAGGAACCGGTCTGTTTATACACGCTCCCTCTGCCTCCGGGAGAGAGGAAAGTCTGTTTATAAACGCTCCCTCTACCTCCGGGAGAGGGTTGGGGAGAGGGGAGATAAAGGAAGTTTCTTGATTGGCTGATTTTTTAACCCTCTCCCTTGTCCTCTCCCACTCATGGGAGAGGGGATCATCTAGTCCTCTCCCTTGTCCTCTCCCACTCATGGGAGAGGTGATCCTGTCACTTAAGTCATATAGATGATCGGTCACTGCTGTCCTATAAGCTCCCTCTCCCTCCGGGAGAGGGTTGGGGAGAGGGGATACAAATCAATTGGTACCGGTGTGCGTCCAGGTGCCATTGTGAGGCTTGCCGTTGTGCCCGAACTCTGTACGCCGGTCAGGCGACGCGTGCTGTCTTAAACGAATTAATCATTCAACTGACTGAATTACCAATGGAATTAACCAATTCAAAATGTGAATAATTGACATTTTTTCTGTCCACTTTGCCGGCGCGTCCAGAAAGCCATCTGGTTAATCTATAGCCAAGTGAAAAGATCAATGTGTGTAACCAATGGAGCTGCCTGTCGCAGCCGGAGGAGAGAAAAATGAAAAGGACCTTATTCACAACACTGGTTTTATCAGCGGCCATTGCGGGATTCAGTCCCGCCACGTTCGCTGCCGAAGACGATGATTCCATGCGCGCCTGGCAAACGAGTCTGTTGTATGCACCCAGCGAGGCGCAGCGAAGGGTTGAAGACCGCGGTCGGGTCGTGATCTATGATGGCCTGCACAGCACCGATATCGACCGGGCGTTCGATGAGCAGTTCGACCGTGTCGAGAACATGATGTTCGTCAATACCGTGCTCACCGATTCAGAAGGTGCACCGCTTACGGACCCGGATACCGGCGAATACATGACCGAGGACGACGGTTGCTGACAGGGCATCCACCCGGATGCCCTGGAGTGGATTTGTGTCGGACTCAGTCGCTGATCGCGAAAGTGACCGGCCGGCTGAGGGAGCCGTGATTGAAGTCCCCCAGCAGGACATGCTCGTTGGTATCGCGGGCATGGATAACCCAGGAGTAGTAGCCGCCTTTTTCCAGCAGTCCCTTCGGTAACACCAGGCGAGGCTCGGACAACAACTTCGAGTTATGGATCAGCTTGCCGTCGTTCCACAGGTCACGGATAAAGACCTGGTAGAAGGCCGCGCCGGGGATGGCATCCCAGCTCAGTTCCTTCGGTACCTCATCGATCTCCGCATCCGCTGCGGGCACATGGCCGGCGGCCTGGGGGAGCTTGTCGATGATGACGTAATCGCGCGCCTGGAACTGGCTGCCGTCATTCAGGGTGACGCGCGCGGAATACCAGCCATCGGGTGCACTCGACGGGACATCGGTCTCGACCATGAAGGCCCGCTTCGGTGGCTTGTTTTTGGGGGTGATCTTGCGGTAATTACCCAGGTCAAGTTCGGACAACAGACGGCCGTCGGGGTAGTAGACCTCGATCTTTTCGGTCTCGGCAAACCGCGGCGTGGAAAACAGCGGCATGAAAAACAGTGACCGGTCCGGCCAGTTGCACACGTGGATATCGAAAAAGCCGGCCGCGTTGTAGTGCGGGTCCTCGCCGGCCTGTGCGGCTGCAGCGAAGAATGCCAGACTGAGGATAATCAGCGAATGGCTTAGCCGCCGATTGATGCGGGGTTCATGCCGGGTTGGATTAATAATGCGCATGGTTTCTCCTTTTCCGTTGCTGTTCATCCGCGGGCTTACTGCTACGTTCCTTCTCCCCTTGAAGGGGAGAAGGTTAGGATGAGGGATGAGAAAGGAAGTTTTTTAACTGCATGATTTCTCAACCCTCTCCCTCGCCCTCTCCCACTCATGGGAGAGGGGATCATCTAGTCCTATCCCCTTACCTTATATTAACCATGGTGTGAGGGGTGAGAAAGGAATTGTCTTGACTGCCTGATTTCTCAACCCTCTCCCTGGCCCTCTCCCACTCATGGGAGAGGGGATCATCTAATCCTCTCCCTGGCCCTCTCCCACTCAGGGGAGAGGGAATCATCTAGTCCTCTCCCACTCAGGGGAGAGGGGATTCTTTCGTTGATGTTGTTGACATGCACCAATGTCATGTGCACGACAATGCAACCTGCTTTATCTACTTATTTATCCGTTCCCGGTGCCCGCCGGTTGGCCTCGCGCAGCCGCAGCGACAGGCTGCGCAGCATGCCGATGCTGAGTTCCGGGTAGCTCAGGATCAGGCCCTTCAGGCGCGATTTGTCCAGCGCCAGGACCGTGCTGTCTTTGATGACGTGGGCCGTGGCGGAACGCGGCAGGTCATCAAGTATGTTCATTTCTCCGAAGCAGTCGCCAGGACCCAGGCGGGCGATGAAATTGGTACTGCTCGTGTCCGGGTCGAGACTGATGCCGACCTCGCCGCTCACCATCAGGTAGAGGTGGTCACCGTGTGCGTTGATCTCGAATACGCGGTCACCGGCAAAGTAACGTTGCTCCTCAAGCGCCTGGGCCACGCGCCGCAGGTCATCGATGGCAACCTCGGAAAATACCGCAGATTTCTTCAACAACAGCAAGCGGTCAAACAGATCAGGCACGGCTGTTTCCTGGGCTGAGGGTTGACAGGACCGTGTCGGCACAGTGCCGCAACCAGTCATCTTTTTGTTGTCGGCACCAGTCCAGAACCTCCTGCAGCGCCCTCAAATCGGCCTTGGCAGGCTTACCGGTCTGCTTGCTGATGCTCAATTGCAGTATATCATGCAGCTGGCCGGCAACGTTGTGATCGTCCAGGTTGGCAAGCACCTCGATGGCGTTGGCCACATGTCGGCTGTCACCGCTCGAGAAGCCGGCACGGATAATACTGATCAACCCCGGTTCATGCAGGGGTTCCAGGGCCTGCAGTGCGAGGTGCAGCATCTGGTTCATGCGCTCACTGAGAGTGTATCTCACGAGTTCCAGGGCCGGTAAATCACCGACATTCACAGAGGCCTCCTCCAGGACGGCGACCGCAGCCTGGAGACTTCCGGCTTCGTCAATCTTACGCATGGCAATGGTTTCATAGCGGGCTGATGGCAGGCCCATCTCCTGCAAGGCCCCGAGCAGTGTACCCTGGGCACGGGGATTACACTGGTTATCGGTAATCCACAGGATTGCGGTCTGTACGAAGTCATCGGTCACCTGCTGCAGCGACCGCAGGGCCGCTTCGCGCACCCGGGGGTGACCATCGCCCAGTGCCCGGGCAATCCGGTTATCCCGGTCGGCGATGACCAGGTGCAGGCAGCCCGCTGCGGCCGTGCGCAGCGCAGGGTCCTCACTGTCGAGCGGATCATCCAGCAGCTCATCGATGTTGATGCGGCAGCCGGCGGGCCAGAGGCTGATACCCGTCAGCGCGCGTGTTCTGGCATCCGTCACCGGTTCCTGCAGGAGGGTCTCGAGTGCCTGGCGGTAGGCGAAGGTAACGGTCTCACGCTCCGGGTCGTCCAGGTTGGTGATATCCGGAACCAGGTCCATGGCCGCCAGGCAGGCAGGGGTGTCGGCGCCCAGCAGTTGCAGCCAGTGCTGGACGATATTGGGACGGTGTTCGTAGTTCACCGCCACGTGAATAGCGAGGCTGCGCAGGCGTGGGTTGTCGCTATCCAGGAGCCTGATCGCCGTATTTCTTGCCCGTTCATCACCGTCTGTTACCAGCATCTTCAGGACAGTGGCCTGCAGGTGTTTATCACCCTTGTCCGCCAGTGCATGAAGCTGCGAGCGGTAGGGTCCGATGTCTTTCGCACCGAGCATGCGCAACATGCGGTCGATCGTGGGTGTGTCCTTTTTACCGATTTCATCGAGGATGAGTTTCACGGCCTCGTCGGGGAAGGAATCCACCAGCAACCGCGCAAACGCGACGGAGACCTCGTTGTCTTCGTGACGCACACCGCGCAGGACCTCGTCGAGCACACCAGAACTGCTGCCCTGCAGCTCGAGATACATTTGCTCATTGGGCAGGAACAGGCGTTCCTTGAGGGTATTGAGCAGGGTGCTGACATAGGCCCGGTTCATCCGGTGATTGAAGAAAAAATACAGCATGGCGGCGCCGGCACCGGGTATCAGGAAATAACGCGGATCGTCCATGCGCTGCATGACCCACAACAGGGTGCCGCATATCAACAGGGCCAGGGGGAGCACGATCGCGACCGACATGGCACGTGCACGTCCCTGCATGTAACCGGGCAGTACGTTGAAGAACATCGCCCTGACCGGATTCCTGAAGGCCGGCATCACGGTGTCCTTGTTGAAGCTGCCGAGCAGTGCGGAGGGCAGGGCGAAGCTGACCATCAGGGCCAACAGGCTGAATACCGTGGTGACCGGGTAAATCAGGTTTACCTTGCGCACCCCAAAGCGTTCAATGGTGCGGTTGGTGACGAACAGCTGGATCAGCAGCGCGATGATGCTGGTGGCCGCCGTCAGAGCACCGAAGAAGCTGGTCAGCGCCTCCTCGGTGGTAAAGGTCTGGGTATAGACCCGGTTGACGCTGTAATTGAGGATGTAAAAGGCGATCACCATGAAGAACATCGCAAACGAGGCCGCGCGCAGTAAGGCTGAACTGTAGGTGAAACGCACGCCCTGGTTGATGTCGAGGATGCAGTCACGCACCAGGTGGGCGCCTTTCTTCGGTGGCCGGAAGTGTGCCGAGACTCCGTAGCGTCTGTGATGCAGGTAGATAACCGCAATACCCAGGCCGAGCAGCAGGCACCAGGCCAGCAGCAGATTCTGGGTGCCGATCAGCGGGGCGAACACGGCCAGGGTCAGACCGCCGCTGATGGTGCCGACCTGGGCGCCGGCGTATATCAGGGGTGACAGGCGTTTGGCCTGCAGGGTGTTCAGGTTCTGGTTCATGTAGAGGGCGCCATGGACCAGCAACAGGTCGGAGGAAACCTCGTAGACCAGGTAGTAGAAGGGGTAGACCCATGTGGATCCGGTATTGCTGATCACCATCCAGCTGGCCCCGACCAGGATCACCAGGATGCCCAGCAGGGCCTTGAAAAAGGACTCGGCCGGTATGCGATCGGCAAACGCGGCATACAGGGTACTGGCAGCGGCCAGCAGCACGCTCTGGATGATGTACATCAAGGGCAGATACTCGATGCCGAAGCGCTTGAAGAACAGGGCGTCGGCGGTGCTGCGACCGATGGCCATGCCGGCGCTGACCAGCAGGAAGAACAGCAGGAAGTACAGGACCTCGCCGCTCTCGTCCTCGTGGACGAGGAAGAGTTTTCTGATGCGTTCCATACTCAGAAGAATCTCATCACTGGTTATTGAAACGGAAACAGTTTCATTGGCTTGGCCATCTGATTCACATTGCCCCCCATATAGCCCATGGTGACATTCATATCGGTGACCTGCCGGTTCAGAAGCTGTATGTTTGCTGCCATGTTGGCGACGTTGCCATTCATGGTATAAATTTGCTCGACCAGCGAGTGAACGTCACCACTCAGGTTCAGCAGGCTACCGTCCATGCTGACAACGGCAGCATTCATTGCCGGTATGACAGTGATGTTATCGTTGAGTGTGAGCATGGTCTTCTGCATGGTCCCCATGTCGTCAGCCATTGATTCCATGTCCGCCTGCATTGTCTGCATATAGCCTGACATATCCTCCATGTGAATAGTGACCAGAGAGAAATCCTTGGTCAGGATAAATATAAGATAGAACAGCGCCACACCCAGAATGGCCATACCCGTCATGCCGAAGCGTATGATCTGCGTGGTGCGTCGGCCGATGCGGATGCTCATCTGTTCCCGGTGTTGCATGCCCTCGCGGAATTCCTGCATGGAATTCTCCACGATCTCGGCCAGTGTCCTGGCGCTGTTAGTGTCCTCCATGTACTACTCCTCTACAGCACGCTTTTTATTGCGGTAATGCCGGGCTGCTTGTTGTTGTTTTATATTCAATGAGCAGGCTGGTTAATCAATCGCCCGCGTACGCCATATCGTTTTGTTCGGGTCCTGATTTTTTATATCTTTACTCATACGAAATATTTTACGGGTTGTATCAGTCTTTGCTCCTGGTTTTATGATTGATCCCTCTCCCTGTCCCTCTCCCGGAAGGAGAGGGGACGTTTAGATTAGGCTCAATATATCCCCTTATACTCCCTCTCCCTGTCCCTCTCCCAGAAGGAGAGGGGACGGTCAGATTAAGCTCAATATATCTCCTTGTACTCCCTCTCCCTGTCCCTCTCCCGGAAGGAGAGGGGACGTTTAGATTAGGCTTAATATATCCCCTTATACTCCCTCTCCCTGTCCCTCTCCCAGAAGGAGAGGGGACGTTCTATTTATGCTCGCTGCTATCTCGTTTACCCCCTCTCCCTTTGGGAGAGGGTTGGGGAGAGGGGGCCTCAATCAAATAACTGTGTATCTGCCCAAGTACCGCATCGATATCACCCAGTATTTCATGACTCCATAACCGCATGTCTGTTGCATGGCCATCATCAGAGTCAGAGAGTTCCAAGTTGTTAAGCAATTTTACCCCCTCTCCCTTCGGGAGAGGGTTGGGGAGAGGGGGCTTCAATCAAATAACTGTGTATCTGCCCAAGTACCGCATCGATATCACCCAGTATTTCGTTATTCCAGAATCGCATGACCTTATAATCCATAGATTCGAGAAACAGGCTTCTCTCTAAGTCTTCTTCTATCTGCTCCAGATGTTGTCCACCATCCACCTCGACTATCAATCTTACTTTCAGGCACAGAAAATCGACAATATAGGGTTCAATGACCACCTGACGCCGAAACTTGTAGCCTGCCATTCGATGAGCGCGTAAGTATTTCCATAGCGCATGCTCCGCATCAGTGGGCTGTTGGCGTAGCTTCCTTGCTAGCGATTTCATTTCTTATTACTCCCTCTCCCTGTCCCTCTCCCGTAGGGAGAGGGGACGGTCAGATTAAGCTCAATATATCCCCTTATACTCCCTTTCCCTGTCCCTCTCCCGGGGGAGAGGGGACGGTCAGATTAAGCTCAAAATACCCCCTTATACACCCTCTCCCTCAGGGAGAGGGTTGGGGAGAGGGGATTGAAAAAAGGCAATTGCCTGATTTGGATCCCCTCATCCTGGTCATTAACGGCCTCCTGCTTTCCGCGGCAATGTATAGGAAGTTCGTATGTCGCGAATCCACATGAGTGTACAAATACAACCACATGTGCCTCCCTGTGCCTCGTCTTTCTCCCTGGAACTGATAGTTTCAGGGAGCCTCTGATTAATTGATTTGTGACGTCATTGCGAGCACAGCGAAGCAATCTCTTGACAATACGATCAACGAGTTACAGATTGCTTCGTCGCTGCGCTCCTCGCAATGACAAATTAATCAGACCTTCCTTAGCTATATGCTCACCCTAGCCTGTGGGTGGTCTTGAACAGCCGCGTGGCAAGGATCTCGTTCAGGTTTCTGAATACCTTGGTGGCGATGTAGGGGTAGCGTTTGCTGAGCCGCTCGAGGTTGCTCTGGGTCAGCGACAGCAGGCGGCTGTCCTCGGTGGCATCGACATCGGCGGTGCGTTTTTCATAGAACAGCCCTGCCTCACCGACCACATCACCGCGAGTGTGTGTGGCAACCTCGACGCGACCATCCTCGCCTTCAAATGAAGTCGCCAGTTTGCCGTCGATGACGACATACATCTGTGTCCCTTTATTCCCGCTGGTGATGAGGCGCTCCCCGGCGGGTATGGTCACGATCCGGGACATCACGGCGACGATGCGTGCCTGTGATTTGCGCAGGCCCTTGAGCAGCGGGATCGATTCCTGGGGATTTTCGCCGAGGTCGAGCGTTAGAACGTCCCACAGGGTGGTGATGCGGACGCTGCTGCAGAGCGCCGGGGTCAGCAGGAAGTCACTCAGCCAGGCCATCGCCAGGGCGTAGGAGGCCATGATGCCGACCTGGACCTGCATGCTCAGTTCGCTGGTCGTCAGGACCAGGAAACCGAGGCAGAGGCCCATGGTGGTATAGGTTACCGGGCGCCCGACTGCCTTGAGAGCCGCTACCGTTGCCTTGCGGTCATCGGCAAAGCGTTTGACCTTATGGTTGAAGCGCGAGAAATAGTGAATGGTATCGTCAATAGCGATGCCGAGCACCATGGGTGCAATCAGACTGGTACCGGGGTTCAGGCTGATGCCGAAGAATCCCAGGGAGCCGAAATAGATGGACACCGGAACGATGTTCGGGATCAGGGCGACCAGGCCAATGCGCATGGACATGAACATAGATGCCAGGATCACATAGACAATCAACAGTGCCAGGCCGACGCTCTTCGCCTGGCCGACGACGATGCTCGCCAGTGTCTTGTTGAGCAGTACCGGGTTGCCGGTCAAGGTCGCTGTCAGGTGTTCCGGTAGCTGTTGCAGTCTGTCATTGACCCGGTCAATCAGGGCGGACATGTCCTCGGAACTGAATACCTTGGAACGCAGCACGATGTTCGTGGTCTGATAGCGGGTGTCGACAAGCCGGTCCAGTTCATCGTTGGAACTAAGGAATATCAGCTGGGTAACCAGGCGGCGGTTTTCGGGAATGCTGTAGAAGGCCGGATCATTGTCATGAAAGGCCTGGTTAACCAGCATCAGGTAGTCAGCGATTGACGTGGTACCACCGATATCCGGCTGGCTGACCAGCCAGTCCTGCAGTTCCCTGATGATCTCGAGGTTGGCCGGTTCCTTGAAGATGTTAGGCTGGGTGCCTTCAACCACGATATAAAGCGGATTGGCGCCACCGAGTTTTTCATTAACCACATTGAAGCCCGTGCGTATCTCCGAGTCTTCTGGAAAACTTGCCATGAAGTCGGTGCTGACCTTGATGTTGCTCATGCCCAGCAGGGCGAATGCGAACACTACACCGAACAGGGTGAATATCCTGGTGCGCTGGTTCAGGTCGAAGAGCGCTATGCGGTCAACGAAGCGTTCAAACAGTGGCGTACCCGTTTGCGTGCTCCGGGCAGCACCGGCGCCCAACCAGTCGAGATGCTTCAACAGGGCCGGGGTGAGGGTAATCGACAGGAGGGTGATGATGATGACGCCGATCACGGCAAAGATCCCGAACTCCTTGACGGCCGCAATCGGATTGATGATAAGCGCGATAAATCCTGCCGTGGTCGTCAGCCCGGTGATGACCACTGGTAACATGACCTGTTTGAGCGTCGACCTGACCAGCGCGTGTTTGTCGCCGCCGGCTGCCCGTTCCTGGTGGTACTCGGAGACGACATGCACTGAATAGGACAGCCCCAGGATCATCAGCAGCGGGGGTACCAGCACCGAGATCATGCTCAATGAGTAACCCAGCCCGGCGATGACACCGAGGGTTATGACCACACCGGCAGCCACCGTAAGCAGCGGAACCAACACGCCCAGCAGGCTACGGAATGAAAGGGCCAGTATGATGGCCAGCACGACGGCGACCATCGGTGGCGTCCAGATCAGTTCGTGAATCAGGGTCTTCATCAGGGAGACCTTGAAATGCGGTGCCCCGGTGAGCCAGACTTCGTTATCGCCTTTTTCCTCTTCGATGATCGCCACGATCTCGTCGTGAATACCCTGGCTGAGAAACTCGCTGTCCGAGATGTCATGGAAATAGACGATCAGGGCAGTGGTATCACCTTCGTCTGATACCAGGCTCCCGCGGTAGACCGGATTGGCCAATACCCGCTGCCGCATGGCAGTGAAGTCAGCATCTTCATCGGTAATATTTTCGATGAAGGGCGCGATATCGAGATCATCCTCGACCGCACGGATATCCAGGGCATTGGTCAGTGAGACGACGTGATGGACAGCGTCAATGGTGCTGATACGTCCGGTCATACGGTCGACGCGTTCCAGCGTGTTGCGTGTGAACACATCATCGGCGGTCAGGGTGATGACCAGGGTTTCGTCGCTGCCGAATATCCGGCGGGTATTGTCATAGAAAATCTTGGCGGGTTCGTCTTCGGAGATCAACCGGTTTGCAGAGGGGTCGATCACCAGTTTCAACTGTCCGGTCATCGGATCGACAATCTGGACAGCGGCAACTGCAAACAGTATGGCAACCAGGACCAGGATCGGTCCGGTTAATCGTGAAACAAGCGTCGATAGTTTTTCGAATATCCCCATTGTTATCACTGCTGTCCCATAAACTCCCTCTCCCCCCGGGAGAGGGTTGGGGAGAGGGGATATAATAAATGTAACTGCCTGATTCTAAATCCCCTCATCCTGGTCGCTCCCGGCATTCTGCCTCCTGCGACACTTGTACATCCATGTACATCGCCCTTCTACCCCTCAAGGGGGTACTGAAAAGAGTCCGGAAGGAGAAGGGACGCTCTGTTTGTAGTGTGGTGGCTGGCATTCATGTCCAGCGTGTAATAACAGTCTGTATAAATATTTTCATTCATGACGTTACAGACAATTCTAATCAAGATTTATGGTACAGCAGTGCACTGTTATCTATTATTGCCGGGGTCTATGTGCGCGTTCAGGGTTTCAGGGACGGGACATCTACCTGCTTGAGTTGTTCGGGCTCGAACAGCCCGTCGTCGATTTCGGTTCCGATACGGATGTTTTTTACAACCAGTGTGGTTTCCGTCTTGTCACGCAGGTCCTGCATCAACAGTTCCGTTGGGTACCAGATACCATCAGCCTGTTTTATGTTCCCCGGATCGATCGTCATCTGTTTACGCAGGTGATCACCACGCTCGAACAACTCTGTCTTCAGGGGGATGCAGGTCTTCTTGTCTATATAGGTTGAAACCCGGCTATAGCCCGAACCCTCTTCGGGAAAACTGGCCAGTACATAGACCGGCCGACCTGACAGGGTCTCATCTGGCAGTTGCTCGGCGCTAATATCGGTGAGCATGCCCTGGATACGTTCAAAGTCCTCATAGGAGAAGTCGGTTCCCATTATGGAACTGGAAATCTTCTTCGAGGTGATGCGCCTGACCTTGAACAGCCCGGGCATGTAGATATACATGTCGTTTTGCGGCTGTTTTTCGACGATGAGGAAGCGTGCACCCCGGACGTCCACCGGCTCGTGGAAAACCATCATGACGCGTGACTGCTCTTCGGCGAAGCGCTTGAGGAAGATGTCGGCCTCGAGTACCTGTTCGTAGTGGCTGCGATCCACGACGCGCAGTTCAATGGACTGAACGGCGGTCGACTGGGGCAGGTTCTGCTTCATGCAGGACTCGATCTCAGCCGGGATCTCGGCGGCAACTGACAGGGTGGCTGCCAGGAGCAGGCATAGCGGCAGGCATACTCGTATCATGGCGCGGACGGCTCTTCTTCTATTCTTTAAAATCAAGATGTTATATTTATCTTAACGCATTTGCAATTGGCGTTGTGCGGTTTTTCCAGTGACTTTTCGCAGGCCCGCCGGGATGGAAAAACCGCTGTTTTATCAGATAGGTGCAATAGCGGGGTGGGTGCTCAACAGACGAGTCGTGCTCTAAAGACGGGCATGGCGGGAATTCAGCCACCTTGCTCAGCCGGGCAACAAACGGTTCGTGAGTCGCACCGACAGACAGTGGCCACTGCCAGTGCGGTTTTGCGCGCGTCTATTGTGTCGCACTCATCGTGTTTCAGTGTGCTCGGTCATCGAGCCATTCAGTAGCATGTGGACCCAGGCGTGAGCATACCCTTTGTCTGTCTGATGTTGGCACGGCCCGTATAGTTGGAAAATGAACGTACCCGGGTGCCCGGCGTGATGCATTTACTGAATGTTGACAAACCCGGTGATCGCGTCTAGCGTGAAGTGACCAGCACAAAGGTATTCACACTAATAACATGCCGATGCAGGGAGCGTGCAACGGTTCAAAATGCCGGGGGTCTTGCGGGGAATGCAGCACGGGGGGAATTCCATTGCGCTCAGCATGGCGGCAGTCGTGCTGTCGTTGTGTCTTCCGGTTTGTGCGAGCCTTGCACAGGATAGTACGACGCCGGCTGAACATACCCGGGCCCTGGCTGATCATCTGAAGGGTACAACGCATTATCATGTCCCACCGGACGAAGACACCATCCCCAATGACAAGTACGGGGACGAGGTGCGGCTGGGCAAGAAGATTTTCACAGAGACCTACAAGTATGGCCGGCGCTATGCCGGTAATGACCTGACCTGTGCGAACTGCCATCTGGATGCGGGCCGCCAGCCCAACGCAGGCCCGATGTGGGCCGCCTACGGCATGTATCCGGCATACAGGGAAAAGAACGATCGTAGCAACTCGCTGGAAGAGCGTATTCAGCAGTGCTTCCAGTTCAGCCTGAATGGGTTTGCGCCGGCACTGGATGCCCCCGAACTGCGCGCACTGGTTTCCTATATCCACTTTCTCTCCAAAGGTGCCCCTATCGGCACTGAGATGCCGGGAAGGGGTTATCCGCAGGTGGTCAGGACCGGCAGTGACCCCAACCCGAAACGCGGCGCCGACATCTACAAGGCAAAGTGCGCCAGCTGTCATGGGGCCAATGGCGCAGGCGAGAAGAAGGCGGGTGGAGGCTATACCTGGCCGCCAGTGTGGGGCATGGACGCCTACAACAAGGGCGCGGGAATGGCCAATAATGACCTGCTGGCCGGTTTCATCAAGGCCAATATGCCGCTGGGACAGCCGTGGTCACTCACCGATCAGGAGGCATTCGATGTGGCCGCCTACATCAACCTGCAGATCCGGCCGTACGATCCAAGGAAAGGATTGCTCAAGGGGCTGTTTGATTGATGAGCATGGCAGCTGTCAGAACGCTGTTCTCATCCGCACTGCTGCCCTTCATGCAATGGTTGCCGGCCGTCAAGCCGGATACCTTCCGGCCGGATATCGAGGCAGGCGTGATTGGCGCCATCCTGATCCTGCCGCAGGCCATCGCCCTGGCCACGCTGGCCGGCATGCCACCTGAATACGGTATCTATACCAGTATTTTCCCGGTCATATTTGCCTCCCTGTGGGGTTCCTCCTGGCATACCCTGTCCGGGCCCAATACGGCCGTTTGTGTGCTGATTGCCTGGGCAGTCGCACCATTTGCCAGCGTCGGGAGTGACTATTACATCGGCTATGTGCTGGCACTGACCCTGATGGTCGGTGTCATTCAGCTCGCTCTCGGGATCCTCAGGCTGGGCGCTGTACTGGACTTTATTTCACAGACCGTGATCAATGCGATTGTGCTGGCGGTGGCCCTGATCATCATCGTGTCCGCCGGCGGCGCCCTCCTGGGGGTACTGTCCAACCTGGGCGAACCGTTCTTCATTCGTCTCTACCAGGTTGTGCACGATATCCCGCGCGCCAATGGCTACGCTGTCGGCGTGGGCGCAATAACCGTTCTTTCCGGATTGCTTGCACGGCGTTACTGGAAGCGTTACTCACTGGTCATCGCTGTGTTTGTCGGGCTGTTCACGGCCAGCTTGCTGAACCTGGTGTATGGCCCTGCAAACACGCAGATCGAACTGATCGGCAACCTTGCGATCTCCCTGTTGCCCTTGTCGGCACCAAGTTTTGACCTGGAATCCATGTACGTCCTCCGGGAACTGCTTGGCAGTGCGCTTGCCATCGCTTTTCTTGGGCTGATGCAGACAGTCGTGATTTCCCGCTCCCTGGCGGAGAAGTCCGGGCAACTCATCAATACCAACCAGGAGATTATCGGACAGGGTATTTCCAATATCGTTGCACCTTTCCTGTCGAGCTTTGCCGGTTCGGGTTCCTTCAATCGCAGCGCTGCACACTATGACGCGGGTGCCCGTACGCCGATGGCAGCCGTCTATGCCTCGGTTTTTCTGGCCCTGGTTGTGTTTGCCGGAGCCCGGGTGATCGCCTATGTCCCCATGGCGGCGGTGGCCGGCGCGCTGATACTCGTGGGCTACGGACTGATCGATCTGAAAGGCATTCACAAGAACCTCCGGACCCGGCAGGAAACGGTTATCTTTGCGCTCACCTTTATTGCCGCACTGGGTCTGGGGCTTACTGTCGGCGTGTTCGTTGGCGTGCTGCTGTCACTGGTTATCTATCTATGGTATGCCTCGACACCCAACATTCTGGTAGAAAATCACGTCGCCCGCGATGGTCGGCCGGTTACTGTAGTGACCATCGATGGCAACCTGTTTTTCGGCTCGGTGCGCCATGTCGAACGGGCGCTCTCGGAACTGGGCGAGAAAGATGACAACAATATCCTGTTGCTGAGGACGGACCACCTGACCTACCTGGATGTACCGGGGGCCATGATGCTTGCCGCCGAGGCAGGCAACAGACGCAGGAAGGGCGATGAAATCTATATATACGTAACAAGAAATCAGGTGCAGGAGGTACTGGAGCAGTCCGGTTGCCTGGATACATTCGGTGCCGACAACATTATCCATAAGGGGCTCGACCACCCAATGAAAAACCTGATATATCCAAACCGTCCTGGCAGCTCCGAGGGGGGGCAACTGAGCACATTAAATCCATTCCTTGAGGAGGAAACCATGGAGACACTCGCCAAACGACTGCGCATGACTCGCTTGCTGGGACCACTGTCAGTTAATCAACTGAACAATCTGCTGGAGCAGAGCGGCATTTCCACGGCAAATGCAGGTGAAATCATCATCAGGGAGAACAACGTAATGCACGATCATGTCATCCTGATCGAGGGCAAACTTGAGGCCCAGCGCACCTGGTCTGTCGAAGGCGGGAACGATCAGAGCTATACCTGGACGATCGAACCCGGCGAAAAGGATGATAGTTTTGCCTTCCTCGGGGCTGCAAACAATATTCGGGCCCGGGCACTGACCGACATCCGCTATATAAAGATCAACGCGGACTCCATCGACATGCTGCTGGGCTGGAGCCAGCATTTCGCGGAAGACATTGAGAACGACCCAGAACTCAAGCGTCGTATGGATCTCGTCAAGCAGATTGCCATCTTCCACGAGGTTCCGCTTGAGAATGCCAAGGAGATATTCAGGCGCATGTATCCGAAAGCGGTACAGGCCGGTGAGACCATTGTGACGGAGGGTGATAAAGGCGACTGCTATTATGTCATCGACAGCGGTGAGGCCGAGGTCATGCGCACGGACCCGTTCACCGAGGAGACCCGTCGCGTTGCAATACTGGGATCCGGTGATGCCTTCGGGGAGGAGGCGCTGTTGCAGGATGCCAATCGCAATGCCACGGTCACCATGACAACGCCTGGAACATTGCTCGTACTGGACAAGGATGACTTTGATGAGCTGATTAAATCAACTATGGTCGAGGAGATCAGCGCGGACCAGGCGCTGGAAATGGTTAACAAAGGTGATGCCCGCTGGCTCGATTGCCGCTACGACATGGAATATGAGGAGTCACGAATACCCGGTGCCCCGCTGATGCCGCTGGACCGCTTGCGCTGGGATGTTCATAAGCTCGATCCAGAGGCAACCTACGTTGTCTATTGCCGGAGCGGTCGCCGCAGCAAGGCCGGTTCGTATCTGCTGCGCGAAAGAAACATCAAGGCCCTTTCCATGAAAGGCGGTATTCGTGACTGGCCCTATGAGGTCGATGCCACACCGCTATCGCCGAACTGAAAGCGGTCGAATCCGGTCCGGGAGCACAATCATCGGTAATGCTCCTGTCCCGGAGTTAGTCGGTCGGGCAAGGTCGTGTTATCAGTGGGTTGATGGCTGCTGCGCGGGTCAGGCGCATGTTATGTTAAATGGATGTCAGTGTCGCAGCGGAGATTTTCAGAATGCCTGAAAGAAAGAACAGATTATTTCACAACCTGCTTTTATCAATTCTGCTCGGGCTTCCCATAGCGGCGGCAACGGCAGACAGTCCGAATAGGGAAATACCAGTCGCCTGCCAAACCGACTGTGTAGCACCGTATGGAAAGGTGCTGGGTGTTTCCACGGGCGGTGTCGAGGCCTATTCCAATTGTCAATCCAACTGCGTGATTTTCGAACCTAATAAATGGAAAGGCACCTATACCGGAATCAAATGGCAGTGTGTTGAGTATGCGCGCCGCTGGCTGCTGGTTCACAAAGGTGCAGTCTACGGTGATGTCGATATAGCCGCGGACATATGGGATAAAATCGATCATCTGACCCACGTGGCCAGTAACCGGAAGATTCCGCTCGAGTCGCATCTGAATGGCTCAAAACAGCCGCCACGGGTCGGCGATCTGTTGGTGTACGCCAGGGCCTTTTATAACACCGGCCATGTTGCCGTGGTGACCGATGTGGATTATGAAAATGGCGTTATCGAGGTGGGTGAGCAGAATTACAACAATGAGCCATGGCCTGAAGATTATGCAAGAACGATTGAACTTATCACAAAGGGCGATAATTTCTGGTTATTGGATGCCTATTTATTAGGATGGAAACACGTGATAAACCAGGATGCATCTGGTAGATCAAAATTCACCGCGCCTTAGTACTTAATACCTCAGATCGTATCAGATACCACCAGATAGCCACGGTAGTTGTCACCGTCTTTAGTGTGCATGGCCTGGTATAACTGTTCCACCGGCACCCAGTACCAGGGGTTCTTGTAGCCCGCTACATCCAGTATCAACACGGAATCCGTTGCATCATGATAGGCGGCCACGGGTGAGATATGCCCCTTGGTCGGTGCGCCATAGGCATTCCCGTTAAAATTGACCAGTACATAGTGGTCATTGTCCTGCATGGCCTGTTTCACGACAGCCCGGAACTTGGCCACACCCTCAGGCAGCAAGGCGTCAGCGTAATGCATGCTGACATTGATATCGTAGGTCTCCAGAACCCCTTTTAGATCGAGCAGAGTCAGGCCCGGATCGATTCTGGAATTTTCATTATCAGTGTTCTTAAGCTCTATAACTGCCCGCGGTTTGACCTTTTCGGTGGCTTCATTAAGAAAGGTTAGCTGTGAATACGCAGGGTAGGTGATGTTGCCACCACCCAGTGCCTCCGGTCGGGTCACTTCAAGATTCTGCTGGCTGGGAGCCATGCCTTTGGTGAGGCGCATGGAATTCAGCACAATGACGGAACTGGCCACACCGCAGTACAGCGGATTGACCTGTGGCTGAAAGTGGGTCGCAAGCTGCACGTAATCGTTCTTGTACCGTGACTGCATCAGGCGCTGCTGGCCATCCGGCGTACCCCATTCCACTATAACCACTTTACCCGAGCCGATGGGCTCATAGCGGCCATACTGTGGTGCTGCCTCATTGGATAAAACCTGTGCAGTGGCAAGCAACAGAAACGATAACAAGACTCGCTGCATTAATACGTCCCTTTCGGAGTAAACAGGAAGAATAAATGCTTTTTGTTCATTATGTCCATGCTCACTTTGACAACCGTTCGACCTGGAACTGTGGAAAAAGTCGGGTACGAGCACAATTTCTCAAATATTAGAGAAAACTGTGCTCTGACCCCAGTTTATATTGGTGGCATATATAGAGATACGTGGGTTATGATTCTTGTCCGCAATAAATATTAATGCCGATTCTGGAAGGTCGTATACCGGCTATCGAGGTCGTTAAATCGTCAGGGCAGAGCGATCTGGCGGCACATGATACTCATGGCATAGGAGCAATCCGATGCAAATCCGCTTCTGGGGCACGCGCGGTTCCCTCGCTACACCCGGTCCTAGCACGCTCCGCTACGGGGGCAATACTTCCTGTGTCGAAGCGCGTTCGGACGCTGGCACAATTGTCATGTTCGATTGCGGTACCGGCGCGCATGGACTCGGCAGGGCCCTGATGCAGGAACATGACGGACCGCTATCTGGTCATGTCCTGATCAGCCACACCCACTGGGACCACATCCAGGGGATACCGTTCTTTCAGCCTTTTTTCGCCTCCGAGAATGAATGGCATATCTACGGTCCCCGCGGGCTCGGTTCATCCCTGCGCGAGACTCTGGCGGGGCAGATGCAGTACACCTATTTTCCGATCACGCTGGATCAGCTCGCAGCGAAGATTCATTTTCACGATCTCGTTGAGGGCAGTTTCAGGATAGACGACGTTATCGTCACCACCCAATACCTGCACCATCCCGCACTCACGCTCGGCTACCGTATTGAAGCTAACGGAGTTCGGGTGGTTTATGCCTCGGACCACGAACCCCATTTACCGCGTCTTGCCGAACAGGGATATCAACCCACGGGTGGCGAGGATGACCGTCATGCCCGGTTTATAGCCGATGCTGATTTACTCATTCACGACGCACAGTACACTGCGGAGGAGTATCCGGCGAAGCAGGGTTGGGGCCACAGTACTGTGGAGTACGTCGTGGACACGGCACTGGCGGCCGGGGTACGCAGGGTAGCATTGTTCCACCACGATCCGTTGCGTGACGACAAGGCCGTCGATGACCTCGTGCAGCACGCTCGAGATCGCATCACCAGAACGGGCGTCCAATTAGAGGTTCTGGCCGCGGCCGAAGGGCACACCCTGGAACTCGAAGCCGCCGGTACAGCCCATCCGTCAAGCGCTGCCCAGGATGTTTTGGGAGTATCGACCAAACAACCGGCCCTGAAAGATCAATCCGTTTTGATCTCTGTGACCGATCCAGCATCGGCCATTGCACTCTCCGACGCGGTCCGGGATGACAAGCTGACCCTGCATGTTGCCGATAATGCTGACTCGGCACTGCGGATGGTGGCCTCCAGGCAACCGTCCCTGGTGGTGTTGGAACGCGAACTCGAGGGTGGCAACGCCCTTGAGGTCTGTCGGGCGATTCGCCGCGAGGGCGGTGCCTACGCAAAGGACGTCCCCATCGTGGTCGTTGCAGACAATGAGGAGGCTGTTGACCGGCGTGTAGCCGCGGAGGCCGGCGTGACGGATGTGTTGATCAGACCCTTTACCAGCACCTACGCGCGCACCCGGGTGAGGGCATGGCTGCTGCGGCAGGCCAGTCGCTGGGAGCGGGCACCGTTGCCTGCTGACGAGGATTCCCGGGTACACGCGTTACGCGAGCTTTGCATCCTGGATTCCGCGCCCGAAGAACGCTTCGACCGCTATACCCGGCTCGCGTCCACGCTATTCGATGTCCCGATCGCACTCGTGAGTCTGGTCGACAGCGAGCGCCAATGGTTCAAGTCGCGACAAGGTCTGGACGCCACAGAGACACCCCGAGAAATGGCCTTTTGTGCACATGCGATCCTGCAGGACTCGGTCTTTCTGGTCAGTGATGCAATACAGGATTCACGCTTCGCGGACAATCCACTGGTGACCAGCGAGCCGCACGTGCGATTCTATGCGGGAGTTCCCCTCGCACTCGCGGACGGGAGCCGGGTCGGCACCCTGTGTCTCATTGATCACCGCCCGCGGGAACTCGATGAGGCGAAACTCGCGCTGCTGCGTGATCTTGGAAAGATGGTCGAGAAAGAGTTTGACGATACTCCGACCGCAGTCAGTCAGCCTGATTAATCAATAGGGTCAGACTCGATTGATACGTCTAATTTACTGCTAATCAATCGAATCTGACCCCATTGATTTATGCATTGGTCAACGGGAAAGTTCACGCAAGCGCAGCATTCTTTTTTCACGACTTTCCGCCAGTTCGCGTTGAGTGGCGACCTCTTGTTCTGATAAACGCTTGAAGGTCTGCAGGAACTCCTGGTATTTATCGGTTTCGGTATCCGTCTCGAACAAAACTCGTCTGTCGGTTACTTCGTAGCGGGCCCGGTTCAGAAAATCGAGGAATGCGATACCCTGCTGCGATACCTCGATCACGATGTCGAAATATTTTTCAGACAATGCCCCGTCGATTTCATAGGTGCCGTAAAATTCCTGCATAGCCTGCAGGATTTCATCCTGTGGCAGATCGAGTTGCTCAATCTCAGCCTTCATTTGCGAGAGCATCTCCTTGCGCCTCTCTTTGTGCTCCTGAAACAGCTGTCCGTAGTCCTCGAGTTGATCCGCGGCCGCGGGGAAACGTAATTTGTCAACAAGGAAATCAGGATCGAACAGTGGTGGAATTGAAACCGTGGTAACCTTCCTGGCCAACTCTGTATCGAGTTGCTGGGTTTCCCGTGCAAAGCGAGTCTGCAATGTCAAAATCGCGGAAGGCGTGTCCGACTCATCCTCAGCATGTCGCTGTTGCCGCAGCTTGTTCTCCAACTCCCAATCCATAGTAGGATCAGATAACTGCCCGCCCGCCGTCAGGTGTGCCTTTTCGGCCTGCCGCACCTTGATATTCTGATAGTTGCCGTAAAAATTAACGGCCGCTACCAGCACCCAGATACCCCACATGGCGGGTGTCAGATTCGGCATATCCTTGCCCGTGTAAACCCGGTAGATTCCCCCCAGTACCAACGTAAGGACGCCGGTGAAGACCACTACCG
The DNA here is from genome assembly GCA_947259415.1 of uncultured Ectothiorhodospiraceae bacterium. GTDB lineage: Bacteria > Pseudomonadota > Gammaproteobacteria > UBA9214 > UBA9214 > CAMYJZ01. The sequence continues at coordinate 77,181 of CAMYMI010000013.1, forward strand.
GTACCACGATACCCAGCAGGTATCCGACCAGGAAGGGTAGGGTGAGCGGGCCGTCTTCCAGCATGGCGGTTGCTATTGCTAGCATTAAGCTGGCGACGATAAGGGGTACGATGTGCTTCATCTGCAATCCGATCAGTGATTATTAGGTCACCACACCCGCACTCAACAACATGCACGTGTCCGGTGTCAAGTAGGCAACCGGTTGCCCCCTCAATGACGACCAATTCTTATATAACGAACTGATTGCGGACAGCACCCGTCACTGTCATACCGTCGTATCTACCAATACATAGTCCGGTACACCTTCGAAAACTGCTGAGGCCTTCCCGGATGGCAACGTCCTCCAGCGCTATCCCGCCGCTGTCCTCAATATAGGAACGCCGGCCGGACTGCCACAAAACACCCTGGAAAATTGCCGGTGAAAAATCCTGGAGACAACACCCGAGTGGATGCCCCTCTAGACCCCGTCAGCCATGCATAACAAAGGGATTAAAGCCTTGTGCCAGGTGGTCGATAGAGTCAGCATCTATTTATATAATTCTTCTCTAAATTAGAAAAGTCTGTTATACTAATAAATATAGGCTGCAAGACGACTTAATGTACCAACGGAAATGAGGAAATCGCCATGAAAACAGATACATACACCTCGGACCGGCAGGATGAAACGAATCGGTCATTTGTGGTGCCCGTAAACAATGGAGCCGGGAAATGCTCGGATCCCAAGTGTTCCTGCGGTAACGCGGCCATTCCGAAGGGTACCGGGTACCTGCATATTAGCCAGAAAGTGGTGGATTACAGGCAGGATTGTCCAACCCCCAGAGACCTGATTTACAAGCTCAACAAGAGGCAGGCAGAGCTGGGGTGTTTCGAGACGGTTGAGCTGGACCGTAGCGCTGTCTTCCCGCAATTGCTGTGTAAGGAAGCAGCTATCCGGCATCAGCTAAATCTGGAAGTCGCCGCGGAAGATGCGGCCAACTGGTGGAATACCGGCGAGGTGCCGTTGCGGTCGACGCCGACGGCGTTTTAAACGTTGTTTTGTAGTTGACCACCCAGGTGGAGCCATTCACCGGGGCTGATACCGACTCTCGAACGGCCTGATTATTGGCAGCTTCTCATAACCTGCCCTCCGTCTGAGGGCAGGTTTTTCTACACCCGTTTCAAACTCTCTGCAAAGACGTTACTGCAGCCGATTCTTTTATGGTTCGTGTCGCGGATGCTATCATCCACCCCGAGCATAGTCTCAATCAACTAACTCATGCTGTATCCTTGATGACCTGCAACCATGCGGGTCATCACCAGCATAGAAAAGCCGGTGGCTGTCGAGAAGTTATCGCGTACCAGCTGGAAACCACTCCGCAAAACGATCAACGGGTTACAGGTTGCTTCATCGCTGCGCTCCTCGCAAAGACAAATTAATCAGACCTTCCCTAACATAATCAGGAGACCATCGTGAATAAGATTGTCCTATCAATTATTGGCCTGGGCCTCATCGCCGGATGTACTGTGGCCGATGACCTCGAGCAACGCACTACCGAGAGCGCCGCCGTCGCCAAGGAATTTATGATGACCTTGAAAGGCGAACTACAGACTGCGATGCAGGAGGGTGGACCGGTCAATGCCATCCAGGTCTGCAACACGCGGGCACCGTCGATCGCGGCCGATTTCTCGGAAAAGAAAGGCTGGACGGTCGCACGCACCAGTCTCAAGTACCGCAATCCAGACAATGCACCGGATGCATGGGAACGCCAGGTACTGGAACAGTTTGAGGAGCGCAAGGCCAAAGGCGAGGATCCGAAACAGCTGTCCTATACCGAGGTGATCGAGAACGGTGGGGTGAAAAGCTACCGTTTCATGAAAGCCATTCCCACCGGCGCTGTCTGCCTCGCCTGCCACGGTGAGAAAATCGATGCTACCGTGGAGTCCAAGATCCAGGAACTCTATCCTGAAGACCAGGCACGCGGTTACAGTGAGGGCGATATTCGCGGCGCCTTTACCATCACGCAACCCATGTGAGACCCGGCCCGCGCAGGGCAGGCAACATCGATCATAGCCCGGCTTTGCCGGGCTTTTTTTATGCCGCATCACTGCTGACCCATAAAAATTAATAAAACAGCAAATAACTGAACACTAATGAACTCACTATCACTGCTGTCGCCATGGCATCCAGGCGCGTTTTCCTTAACAGCGCTGGAACCCAGCGTTGTTCAACATCCTAGCTACTGAAAAAATGGTGTTGAAAAAATTTGTCCGCTCATTGACTCAGGATGGGATTTCATTATGTTGCCACCCCACGGTGTTGTTTTTGTAAGGGTATGTATAGGGGATATTAAGAAATCAGAAAATAACTATTAGCTTAAGTATCTTGTTTGAACTGAATTAGTAAACCAGTTATTTTAAATGCCCCTGTTGATTGTAGTGGATAACTCGCGTACTAATACACTGGGGCATCAAAGAGGTAACCTTGGCTGTAACCTTCCTTAGTAATAAGTTCTGCAGGTAGATAGTAGCCGATAAGTCACGTAACAAATCTGTAATAAAGTTGGAATGGACTGGTCTCACGGACCGTCATTATCTTAAGAACCAAGCTGTCGTGTGAATAAAGACTCACGGGCTGTGAGCGTGAAAAATCAATATTTTCGGAGGAGATGAAAAATGAAAAGGTCAATAACGTATGTCGTGCGCGGCATCGTACTCGCATTGTTCGTCCTGAGTGGAAGCGCGGTAGCGGGGTGGGCAAACCCCGAGCTTATCGTCAGTGCCGATGAACTCAAGGATGGTATGGAAAATAAAGGTTGGGTAGCGGTCGATTGCCGAAGCCTGAAGGACTATGCCGCAGGTCACATCCCGGGGGCGATCAGTTTCGGGAAACGCTGCAAGAAGGCGCTCCGGGACGCCACCTCTCGGGTCTTCCGTGATGTCTCGAAATACGAAAAGCTGTTCAGCAAGGTGGGTATCGGCAATGACACCCATGTGGTCTTCTACTACGACGGTCTGAAGACGATGAACGATGCCGCCGTGGGCTTCTGGGTCATGGAGTACCTCGGCCATGACAAAGCCCATTTCCTCAACGGCGGCGTCGACGCCTGGCGCAAGGCCGGTAACCGGCTGGACAACAAGCCGGTTAAGTTGAAAGAGGCCACCTTCAAGGCCAATGTCAGGCCGTCCGCTTACAGCAGCACGGACGAGGTTATTGAGATTGCCAACGGCCAAGCGTCGGGCACGCAGCTCCTCGACTCGAGAACCAAGAAGGAGCACGTGGGCAAGGATATCCGGGCGGTGCGGGGTGGCCATATTCCTAACACGACCCTTCAGGTCTCGCACAAGGACACGCTGCTCAAGGAGAAAGACAAAAAGACCGGCAAGATGAAGCCCGTCGCCTACCTCGATGCGGATGCCGCCGAGAAGGCATTCGCGCCACTGGACAAGAACAAGCGTGTCGTGGCCCATTGTCAGACGGGTACCCGCTCCACCATGACCTACCTGCAGTTGCGGGCCCTCGGGTTCAAGGAGCCAGCCAACTGGGATGACTCCTGGCGCGTGTACGGATCCATGATGGATACTCCGATCGAGGATGAGCAGTGGTACAACTTCGCCGGCGTGAACAAGAAGATCAAGAAGCTGGAGAAAAAGGTAAAGGCGCTTGAGAAGGCCAAGAAATAGCAGGCGTTCACCCGGGTTTACTGGAATCGGTCCGCGGCCAGGCGGGATAGAATTGTCCCGCCTGGCCGTTGCCGATCCGGCTTGCTAGCTGTTCGTGGTTAGATTATGAGTACTGTCTTTTCCGGTACAGACAAGGGGCAGCGCCGGTCTTTCGGATCGGCATGCACCCCGGCCGGTGGTGCGCAACCCTGCAGTCCTGTAACACGGGGAGGCGCGCTGGCCTGGAGTGGTCCACGGTTCGGTGCATTCGCTGATGTGCTGAGAATCAGCGGCGGGCGACTCGGGTTGAAGCGGCAGGAAAACCCCCTTTGGATGGTGTTGATTTCGCTGTGCACGCTGGCGACGTTGCTCGGCCTGTACACCCTGCGCAGCCTGGATGACAACCGCCTGACCAGCTGGTGGTGGGTCTTTGACGGCACCGCGCCGTTCGCATTTTTCCTGATGCTCGTGGCCGGTATTGCGCTGGCCTACGGGATATCGAGGCTGTCTTTTCGGGGCCGGGCTGCGGTGCCGTTGCTGTTCATGGCAGCGTTCCTCGTCACGGCGGGACTGTGGCAGCAACCGGAAGTCATCGTTGACGCTGCAAGACATTTCATGCAGGCCAAGTATCTTGAGCTCCACGGTATCGGGTATTTCCTTGTGGCGTGGGGTAACGACATCCCGGCATGGACAGACCTGCCGCTGGCCCCGCTTATCCACGGGATAATCTTCCAAGTCTTTGGCGAAAGCCGGGTTGCGATACAGGTTTTCACGAGCCTGCTGTTTTCGGGCACGGTGGTACTGACCTACCTGATCGGCAAGACATTGTGGTCCAGGGACCTCGGCCTGTTTGCCGGGATATTGCTGCTCGGCATGCCCTATCTCCTGGCCCAGGTGCCGCTGATGATGGTCGATGTGGCGGCGATGTTCTTCCTGACGCTGGCCGTGTTCGCGACCATCACGGCCGTCGCCCGTGGCGGCCCGCTGTTCTGCGTGATGGCAGCAGTTGCGATAACCCTGGCCATGTTGGCGAAGTACTCGAACTGGCTGATGCTCAGCGTTGTGCCCGTTATCGTGCTGGCCCATGTGCGGCTGGGCTGGAAGGTCGTATTCCAGCGTGCGGCAGCCATGGCGGCGGGTGTGCTGATACTCATGGGCTTCTTCCTGTACGCGAAGTTCGACGTCGTCGCCGGGCAGATCAGTCTGCTGCGCAACTTCCAGGTGCCCGCCCTCGGAGGATGGGGAGAGTCCCTGTTGTCCACGTTCTTTTTCCAGATCCACCCGTTTGTGACCATCGCTGCCGTGCTCTCCGCGTACCTCGCGGTAAAGAGAAAAGACGCCAGCTACGCGATCATCGGCTGGATGTTGCTCATCGTGATGGTGCTGGAGTTGCAGCGGATCCGCTATATGCTGGTGGTGTTGCCCATGCTGGCGCTGATGGCCGCCTACGGGCTGAAAACAATAAAGCGTGTCGAGTACAGGAAATTCATAGTGGCCAATGCAGTGGTCACAGCTGTCTTGATTGTCGCCGTCGGCTATCTGCCCTTCTTCCAGAGCATGAGTGCAAACAATATAAAGCAGGCCGGCGCGTACCTCGATTCGATCCGCGCGGGCACGACTGAGGTCCATGTGCTTCCCCAGGCAACGTCTTCGGTGAATCCTGCAGTGGCAGTGCCCATGCTGGATTTGTTCACTGACCAGCAACTCGTCTACCGCACCGATGGGGACGCTGCGCATGCCGCTCAGTCTATTGACGAGCTGCTTCCCTGGCGATGGACCTGGGAGGTGGCCAGTACAGAGTATCTGCCGCCTGCAGGTACTGCCGGCACCACACCGACCGTCGTGGTCATCCAAAGTGAAGTGGATCAGCCGCCCCCGGATTATTTGATGAAGCGTATCGAGGGCTATCGCCTCAAGAAGGAATTTTCCCAAACAAGTCGAGTATTCAGGTACAAATCAATAGTAAGGATATACCAGCGGGCTTAGCCCCTGCGTTCGCCGCACACGATTAAAGAATGATAAGGAGGAGAGGTCGATGCAACAACATGTCGCAGATGTAACAACTGCCGATGCCGCAGTCGCAAAGATGACACTCGAAGAGGAGGCAAAAAGGAAAAAAAAGCTCTGGGCCCTGGGCCTGTTAGGGTTATTTTCCCTTATCAGTATCAGTACCTTTGTCTACAACGAGTATTACATCTATCTCTCGGTGTACCTGTGGTTTGGAATGATCTACGGGATGTGCCTGCAGTACGGTAGATTCTGCTTCTCATCGGCATTCAGGGATCTGTTTGCCATCAAGGTCCCGAGGATGCTAGTCGGGATTGTCATCGCAACGCTGTTGTTTGGACTGGTGTCCGCGCCGATCACGGCGGCCGGGCTGAGCACCTTCCACGCGGCGCCGGTCAGCAGTCACGCGATCATTGCCGGGGTGTTCTTCGGCATCGGCATGGTCATCGCCGGCGGCTGTGCATCGAGTTCCCTGTACAAGACCGGCGAGGGCAACATGAACGCACTGATCGTGATTTTCTCCCTCAGCCTCACCCAGGCACTGTTTGCCGACGTGGGCGGATGGGCCAACAACTTCGTGCCGGAGGCCTGGACGCAGTCGGCGCTGGAGAAGGGCCTGCCTGCATCGATCACCGTGACCGACGGCTGGGTGGATCAGTATCTCGCCGGCTACGTCTGGAACAACCCGGCGATAACCTATGCCGAATTGCTGGGCATGCCGAATGCTTCAATCGCGGGCGCCTTCGTGGGTAACCTGTTTGTGGGGATCTTCGTGCCTGCATCACTGCTGCTCGCCCTGGTCTATGCCCTTTACTGGCGCAAGGGTTACCGCAAGAAGCAGCAGAAACAGGGTAAGGACGTTTCGGGCCTCAAGGGTGAGCTGGCCGGTTACTGGTCGATGATCACTGCCAACAAGCGCACAGCGATTGCCGGGATGATTCTTGGCATCGCCTGCGCCCTGCACATGCTGGTTATCCAGGGCTTGCGCGTGAAGTTCGGCTTCAAGAATGCCGGGACGATGCTCGAGCGAATTGGCTGGGACTTCGGCCTGTCCGTGCAGGGCACGGTCTTTGACCCGGGCTACTGGTACGTGACGACCCAGGAGGCGCAATGGGTTGGCTGGACGCTACAGAAGATGGGCATCGAGAACCTGGACAACATCTACTTCGGCTTCGTGAACGGCATCCCGAACCCGGCGATCAACCCGGCCGACTGGATGTCGCTAGCGCTGATTGGCGGGGCGGCGATCATCGCGCTCTACCACAACGAGTTCAAGTTCAAGAAGCCCACCTGGGAGACTGCTATGTGGTCAGCCATCGGCGGTGCATTCATGGGTATCGGCTCCAGGCTCGGGCTTGGGTGCAACGTGGGCGCCTACTTCGTGCGGGTCGCCAACGGTGATTGCTCGGGATGGTTGTTTGGACTGGGCATGGCCGGCGGGGCCTATCTGGGTGTCAAGTTCTTTAACTGGTGGACGGAGAGGAAGCTCGACAAAGAGGCCGAGGCAATGGGTTTGTAACGTTTATGCACTATGGAGGTAATAGATAATGGGAATGACATTTGAAAAGAAAGAAGAGGGGCGCTACATGCTGAATGTCAATGGCTATGTCTGTCCGCATCCGCAGATCTACACCAAGAAGGCGTTGGAAAAAATGGCCTCGGGCGACATCCTGGAGCTGTTTTTCGATAATCCCTCATCCGGCGAATCCATCGAGCAAATGATCGAGAATGATGGAAACGAGCTGGTGGTAAAGAATGTCGACGCCGGCCAGTTCGAGTGGCATATACAGAAGTCATAGTCGAGGCGGAATATCTGGGCCACTGGCGAACAATGTCGCAACACTCGCGATTGGACAAATGATAAGAGCATCGTCCTGCAGGCAGGACGATTAGAAAGGGGGCGAAATGAAGAGTGATCTCTGGATAGTTTTTGCAGTGACCGCCGGATTCATGGGATTCATGATTGGCTACGGCGTTCCACCGGTCCAGGAGGTTGGACTCTATGCCATGGGGCATGGCGGTGCCGGGGTCGAGGAATCTGCCGAGGCCGATGCCGCGATGGAACAGTTCAAGGAACTGGAAGATTTATTGAAATAAGCGTTGCACCGGACAGTGTGCCTCGGGTGTTTCTGTTTGCCCGGTGTGCCTGATGGTGCAGGAGAGGGGAGACCAGGAAATTGTCGAATATATATCTTAGAACAGCAATAACAGTCGGCGCCTTTGTCGTGGCCTTCATGCTGGGCTACACCATCTCGGCGCGCACGGGGACCGAACCCGGTTATTTTGGTGCAGTGGAAACCGGTGCCTACGGTGCGGCGGAGGTGTCCGACGCGGTCGAAGGCATATCCGCCGAAGAAGCGGAATACTATAAGTCCCTGACCGAGGAATAGCCCGAGGTGATGCTATTGGTCAGTCACCGGAAGGTTCAAAAGAGGCAGGCCTGCCGTGCGGACGGGTGGGGCTGATCCAGCCGATACCATGTCAGGAATCCAGCTCAACGGCGCTTCGGGAAACCCCGATACGCGGGTAATGCGCGGGTCGAGACGTAGCTGACCAGGCATATCGCTATGGATGTTCTGAACAGACAGTTCAAGGACGTTGTGATCCTCGGGGGCGGACCCTCGGGCCTTTCGGCAGGTCATGTGCTGTCCGAATGCGGGAGCAATGTGCTTGTCATCGAGCGTCAGGCACGTGTCGGTGGTCTCGCCAAAACCATCGAGCACAACGGTTTCAGATTCGACCTGGGCGGTCACCGGTTCATAACCGGCAACAAGCAGCTGGAGTCACTGGTCACGGAGATTCTCCGGGGTGATCTGCTGGTGGTCGATCGCTCGAGCAAGATCCTGCTCAATGGCAAGTTGTATGATTACCCCATTTCCATCCGCAATGCGCTCTCCCGGCTCGGCCTGCGCACGTCGATCAGGCTGGTCGCGGATTATCTTTCAGAGCAGATCCGCAAGCACTTCACAAAGACCCCGATCATCTCGCTCGAAGACTGGGTCGTGCGCCACTTCGGGCGTTCGCTGTTTAATGTGTTTTTTAAGGAATACAGCGAGAAGGTCTGGGGTGTGCCCTGCAACAGGATCGCCAAGGAGTGGGTCGCCAAGAGAATAAAAGGCCTGTCTCTGGGTGTGGCCATAAGGGGGGCGTTCTCGCGCACCGAGTCGCGGCGCCTGCGGACACTGGCAAATCAGTTTTTGTACCCGCCGCTGGGTATCGGGCAGATCTGTGACAACCTCCGGGTGCGGATAGACCGTGTTGGTCAGGTGATGACCGATACGAGCGTGGTCGGAATCAACCACGCGGACAACGAGATCCAGAGTGTCGTGGTACAGAATGCCGGCGGCATTCATGAGTACTCGGGCAGTGAATTCATCTCCAGCATACCGTTGACGGTCCTCGTCAAGCTGCTCAATCCGCAACCACCCGCAGAGATCCTGCAAGCGGCGGCCAGCCTTCGGTTCAGAGACCTTGTCGTGGTCACTTTGATGCTCGACCGGGAGCGGGTGACCGACCAGACCTGGATGTACATTCCCGACCGGGCGGTTCCCTTTGGCCGATTCCACGAACCGAAAAACTGGAGTGCCCGGATGGCGCCAGAGGGCAAGACACACCTGGTGGTCGAGTATTTCTGCTTCAGTGGGGATGCTATCTGGACGGCAACCGACGCGGCGCTCGAGCAGCGCACGGTCCGCGAGTTGAGCCGGATGGGCTTTATCGAATCGAACGAAGTGTTCGACAGTGCCGTGCTGAGGATCCCGAAGGCCTATCCGTTGTTCGAGGTGGATTACATCCAGAAACAGAAATGTATCGTTGAGTATCTCGAGCGCTTTTCGAACCTGGAACTGGTCGGAAGGGGAGGACAATTCGAGTACTACAACACCGATCACGCCATGGAGTCCGGCATCGCCGCGGCGGAAGCCATACGGGCCCGCCTTGCGCTCCCGTTCACCGTCGAAACGCCGGCGCTGGTGTCATAACCCGGGCCTGACCATGAAGTGTGTACTGATACATCCGGCCTGGTCCCCTGCGGAGATCTTTCCGGCCAAGACGGTCTCATCGCAGATCAATTACTGGCAGCCACTCGGTACCCTCTACGTGGGTGCCGCGCTACTCGAGGCTGGGCACGAGGTTGAGTTCCTGAACGGTGCGTTCATGACCCACGAGGAGATCATGGCGCGGGTCGCGGAGATCCGCCCGGAATTCGTAGGGCTTTACTCGACCACCTTTGGCTTTCCGAAAGCGGTCCGCACCGCAGACGCACTCAAGCAGATCGACAGGGACATATTCGTGTGTGTCGGTGGCCCTTATCCCATGGCCATGAAGAGCCAGTGCCTGGAAAACGACGGGGTGAATTTCGATGCGGTGGTCACCGGCGAGGCCGAACTGGCGATCATCGAACTGCTCGAGCGGCTGGCGGACGGCAAAGACCTTGCCGGCCTGCCAGGTGTGGACTTCAGGCAGGGTACGGAGATCATCCGCAACCCGCCCCGGGCGCTGCTCGAAGACCTCGACACCCTGCAGTTCCCGGCCCGGCACCTGCTCGGCGACAAGGCGCATTACATCCCGCCGCCGGGACAGTACCGGCGCAAGCCGGTCACAACCCTGATCACTTCGCGGGGCTGCGACAGACGCTGCATCTTCTGTTCCCAGGCCGACAAGCAGCGCCAGTACGGCAGCCGCGGGATCCGGTTTCGCAGCGTAGACAACGTCCTGCAGGAGATTGAGCTGTGTCTCGCCCAGGGCTATCGAGAGATCAAGTTCATCGACGACTCGTTTGCCGCCAACTACGATCGGGCCATGGAGATCTGTCATGAAATAAAGCGACGCAAGCTCGATTTCACCTGGTTTGCCTCGGCCAGCGTGAATCAGGTGGACAAGCCGCTGTTGCAGGCCATGAAAGACGCCGGCTGCTGGGCGATCCTGTTTGGAGCGGACAGCGGCGTGCAGAAGACGCTCAATTCGCTGAGAAAGGCGACCACGCTTGATATGATCCGGCACGATGTCAGGCTGGCGAAACAGGTCGGTATCCGCGTGAGCACGCCGTTTATCTTCGGCGCGCCGGGCGAGACCTTCGAGGACGGCCTGAAGACGATCGACTTCGCCGTGGAACTTGACGCCGATTTCGCTAATTTCCATTCGCTCACACCGTTTCCAGGCACACCGTTGTACGACAACCTGGAGAAATACGGCAGGGTCCTCGAGAGCCTTTCGGATCGTACCTATCAGTCAGCCGCGTTCGTGCCCTATACGATGACGCGCGATGAGATCCTCAAGCTGCGCCAGATTGCGTTCCGGCGTTTCTACACCCGGCCGAAGTTCCTTGTGCGCCGGCTGCTGCAGATGCGCTCCTGGCATGACCTGCAGAGCAACCTGCAGGGTCTGCAGAGCCTGTATCAGCTCTGGGCCACGCGCAATCTGTTTCACGGTTGGAAGGGCAAGGCGGGAACGCACGAAATTGCGGGGCCGAGCGCTGAGAAATGACACCATGGCAGTCTGATCCTTCTCATTCATGAAAACAGCAAAACAGAAAAACGGCAAAAAAGGAGATTTAATACGATGAATATTCTGTTCGAGGTTTCATCCGGTGATGCGGCTGATGTGCTGGTACCGCTGGCCCGGGCCTGCGATCGCAATGCGGTGGCCTGGAGCTGCTTTTTTACCGGCGACGGAGTCAAGACCCTCGCTCGTGACGATGTCCTCGCGACAGTCACGGGGGCCGCCAAGGCCGCGGCCTGTGAGGTCTCCTGGGAACGCTACATGGGGGAAAAGCCCTGCCCCGTGGAGATCGGCAGTCAGACAAACAACAGCGCCATGGTCGGTGATACCGATAAAATCATCAGCCTCTAGGGAGATTCTCAATGGTACAAACAAAATCAATCCTGATGCTGGGACGCCGGGACCCTACAGAAGCCATGCGCGTCGCAGCAGGCCTGACCATCTTCGGCCACACGCCGAGCGTGGTGTTCCTGGTGCCGGTAGCGGATACACCCGAGAACGCCGAGATGGCGGAGTTGCTGGAGTTCTCGGATATCGTATCGAAAACCACAGTGCCGGATCAATCGCAGCCGCATATCGGGGCAGATGACCTGGCCGCTGCGGTACTCGCGGCGGACGAAATCATCAACATCTAGTCACAACAGCAATAAAAGGACGCCGTCATGAAGATCTTTGTACTGAACACAGGCCTGTTTCCCGAGAAGGGTGTGCTCGAGGATGCGCTTGCGCAGCTTGGGTCGGACCATGAGGTCTCTCGGCACGACGCAGACGCTGAGCTTACCGATGACGACTGGGACCGCGCCGTGCAGGCGATCGTGTCCGCTGATCGGATAATCACCCTCTGACGGGCACAGTCGTTTTCATGCAGGCACATCTGCTGGCCGTCCCTGCCCGACGAGGGAAAACCATGGAATACGAATCGCGCGAGGGCATCGATGTTTTCCATTCGACCGGCCTCGGCGCAGCGAGACTTAGCCGTGCAAGGACGGCGGCATCACCGGATATGCAGGTCGAACCGCACAGCAGCACCACAATGTGATAACAACCCAATAGATTGGAGTGAACCATGAAGACACAACGCATTCTCGCACCGGTTGACGGCTCAGAAAGGTCGCATTCAGCTCTCATGGAAGCCGACGCCCTGGCTTCGCGGAACGGCGGCGATTTGACCCTGATGTTCGTCCATGCACCGGCAACGGTTCATCTCATGGATGATGAGTACCCGGAACCCACCGAGATGACTGAGGAGTTAATGGCGAAGGCGCGAAAGATTCTGGAGAAATGGTCTGCTACGCTCAACACGCAAAATGCGAAACGGCACATTCTTGTCGAGCGGGGCAAACCGGCACAGACCATTATCGACAGCTCCGGTGACTATGACATGATTGTCATGTCAACGCACGGGTACGACGGTCTGAAACACTTCCAGCTTGGCTCGGTGGCGGAGCGTGTGGTCCGTGGTGCAAAATGCGACGTGCTCGTGGTCAAACGTCTAGGCGACACTTCCGATTGAGCTGACTGAAGTCGGTACGCCGCGCGCAAATATTCGCTCAACAGGAACCACGACGTGCATTGCGGGCGTGCAGCTGGCGGTAATCAACAGGTGCTCAGGTCCGTCTGCTGTCTGGTTGAGGGCATCAGCTGCGTTGCCCCGGTCGGGCACCCGACCCTTCCATACGACCTGTGAGCGGATACACCAGCTTTCAACAGACTCTCACGTCACCTGCCACCGCACAGCACGCAATCTTGGCCCTGGTGACGCAGCAACAATGAAACCCACGTATGGTTGACCTTGTCTCTATAATCATCCCCGTCCGAAACGGTGCGGCCACTATAGCACGATGCCTGGAAGCAGCACTCGCCTCGCGCTACGAGCGCTTCGAGGTGATCGTTGTCAATGACGGCTCGGACGACCGCTCAGCCGAGATAATAAAGACCTTCCCCTGCACGCTCGTTGAATTACCCAGGCCCTCCGGGGTCTCGAGGGCGCGCAACATCGGCGCCGTCAACAGTCACGGGGATATCCTGTTCTTTACCGACGCGGATTGCCTGTTGAATGAGGATGCCGTTGAGATTGCCGTTGCAACGCTGAGCAGCGCCGGCCGTGACGTGATCGTGGGCGGGACCTACACGCTGGAGCCGGCTGACAACCGTTTCTTTAGCGCCTTCCAGTCGGTCTTCGTTCATTACGCAGAAAGCCGTGGCGCTGACAAGTCCGACTACATTCCGGCACACGCCATGGTGCTCTACGCGGACACCTTCAGGAAAAGCGGGGGATTCCCAGAAAAATTTCTGCCTATACTCGAGGATGTCGAATTCAGTCACCGGTTGCGGAGAACCGGCCATCGTCTCATCCTGTATCCAGGTATCCAGGTCCGTCACCTGTTCAACTATTCCCTTCTGGGATCGGTCAGCAATGGTTTCAGAAAATCCAAATACTGGACTATCTATTCCATACATAACAGGGATTTGCTCGCGGACTCCGGCACGGCTTCGCAGGCGTTGAAGCTCAATGTGGTCGCACTGTTCTGCAGTATCCTGGTGGCACTGCTTGCGCTGAGTACCAGGGATGCGTGGTTTTTCGTTATTATTACAGTACTGATGGCACTGAATATCACTGTGAATCGCGATCTTCTGCGGGCGTTCTACCGGGCCCGGGGGATGACTTTTGCATTCGCGGCTTCGGCCTACTACCTCCTGGTCTATCCCCTGGTTGTCGGCGCGGGTGGTCTCGCCGGATTGCTGAGTTACCGCCGCTACGCCGGGTTGCTGGAGGCCGCCGGCTGATGTCCTCGGTGGTTCGACATGCCGGCTCGATTCTCTGGAAACGGCGGCCCGTTCATTTGACCTTTTTCCTGACCCGCAAGTGCAATGCCCACTGTCCGTTCTGCTTTTACCTGAAGAGCCCGGATAATCCGAAGACCGCAGAGCCGGAGTTGTCACTCGATGAGATAGACCACATCTCCCGGTCCCTTGGCCGGCTATTGTGGCTCGCCTTTTCGGGCGGCGAGGTCTACCTGAGGAAGGACCTGGTCGAGATAAGCAAGCTGTTCTATGACCGAAACAGGCCCGCCGTCATGCTGTTTCCAAGCAACGGCATGTTGCCCGATCTGATCCGGGATCGAACGGAACAGATTGTGGCGCACTGCCGCAACAGTGTCGTCGTCGTCAAGCTCTCGCTCGATGGCGTCGGCACTGACCATGACACGCTACGCAACACCCGCGATAATTTCGACAAGACCATGCAGACTTATGCACTTTTGCAGGACCTCCTCGATGCCTATTCAAACTTCGAACTCGGCTTCAATACGGTGCTCACTGCGCAGAACCAGGACAAGGCCGACGGGATCATCGACTTTGTCGGTGGTCTCGACAGACGGACAACGCACACCATCTCGATGGTGCGCGGGAACCTGCTGGACAACGGCTACAAGCAGGTCGAGCCGGACAATTACCATCGCGCGGCAGAAACCCTGGCAACCCGCCTGAGGGAGCGGACCTCGGGTATTCACCGGTTCAGGGGCGCGCGCCTCAAGGCGGCACAGGACGTACTGCAGCGTCGGTTTATTCACCAGACGCTGACCGGGCAGGACCGGTCACTACCCTGTTACGCGGGGAAGCTGAACCTGGTGCTAACTGAAGCGGGCGAGGTGTATCCCTGCGAGATCCTTACCCAGAGTCTCGGCAACGTGCGGGATCATGACTACGACATCATGCAGGTGACCCGCACTGAGAAGGCCAGGGACGTCCTGCGTTCAATATCCGCCAGCAACCCCCATTGCCGGACCTGTACACACGAATGTAACTACATTACGAATATCCTGTTCAATCCCGCGATGTACCCAGCGTTGATGACGGAGTATCTCAGGCTTTAGATGTAACAAAGCGGCCCGATTGATACGGCAGTCCCGTCAGCAGCCCCGGTCCATCGCTGTCCGAACCGGTTTTGTTGCCCTGATTTGATGTGCATGATCGCAACAGCTATATGACCAGGTTATTCAAAATTACTGTCAGTATTGGATTGCTCGCGCTGCTTGTCTACACGCTGGACATCACCCGTATCGTTGACAGCATTCAGGAGGTCAGATGGTGGGCAATCCCGCTGGCAGTTACACTGCAACTCCTGCTTTTTTCCCTGGCCAACGTCCGTTGGTGGGTCCTGCTGAATTACCACGCGTGTGGCTACCGTCCCGCGAAATTGCTCGCCCCGTATTTCATCGGCGTGTTTTTCAATAATTTCCTGCCGAGCATGCTCGGTGGGAGCCTGTTTCGAATGTATTACATCTATCGCGACAATCACGATGCGGCCGTTGCAGCATCTCCGGTCATCACTGAACGCCTGCTTGGCTTCGTGGCAATGGTGACCGTGGCAGCCGTAATCGTGCAGTTACTGTCCCGCGAACAGACGTATGTGCGCGTGTTGGCGAACACCCTGCCGTGGATTCTGGTATTCACGGTCGCGGTGCTTGCACTCATTGGCAGCCACAAAACCTACCGGTTCATACGGGCGGTACTCGCCCGCTTGCAACGATTCAAGATCGTTGCCACCGTGCTGCGCATCGCAGAAGCAGTTCATACCTATTTTGCTCATCCCGGGCTCGTGGCGCAGGTATTCGCTATCAGCGTCGGTCTCCAGGTGATGACCGCAGGCGTCTTTTATCTACTCGGTCTCGGGCTTGGTGCCTCAGTGGCACTGCTTGACTACCTGGTGATCGTGCCCCTGGTCTTCGTGGCCGCCACACTGCCCGTTTCCATCGGCGGGCTCGGCGTGCGCGAGGCCGCCGCCGTCAGCCTGTTTACCGCCGCGGGGATGTCCCCTGGCCATGCCGGCGCTCTGGCATTCCTCTACCTGGCCGTACTACTCCTCAGTAGCGTGCCAGGACTGTATTTGTTTCTCACCACGCAGGACTTCAGGCGACTCTACCGGCAGGCACGTCACCAACCCATTGCATGATCGCGCGTCAGTGTCCCTCGTCGCGCCGGGGCGTTATAATCCCGCGGCCAAAGCGCGCTGCATGCCCGGCTAACACAAAGCGCGCCATCGTTGTAACTAACTGAAAAATAGATAGCTACGACGCTATTTATGTTTCCGCACAGGTGGCCAGTTGTGTATCCGTGGTTGTCCGGCGTTTAGACAAACGCGACCAATGTCACCGTCAATATGGGTAAGATACACCGCAGGCCTGTTTCACAGAGTGAACGATGACCAGAGATCCGGAATCTTCGCCGCCCATTGAAACGGTACGTGGGCGCATCGCGTGGTACGCACTTGTAATATTCCTGAGTTCGGCCAGCCTCATGGTGCTGGAGATCGCCGCCGGACGGTTGCTGGCACCCTACATCGGCGTATCACTGTATTCCTGGACCGCCATCATCGGCGTAGTGCTGGGCGGTTTGTCACTGGGAAACTGGCTGGGCGGAGTGTGGGCGGATCGTGGCGGTAGCGGGCACTCGGCCGGACTGGTGCTCGGCCTTGGTGCGCTGTCCTGTATTGGCATCCTGCTGCAATTGACGCTCATTGCACCGTTCCTGCAGCATAGCGAACTGGGTCTGCTGTCGGTAAGCTTTCTGTTCGTCGCGGCGCTCTTCTTTCTGCCCGCCATGCTGCTCGGCGTGGTGACACCGCTGTTGACCACGCTGGCGCTACGGCTTGATGCGCGCATCGGGCACATCGTCGGCATGATGCACGCCCTCGCTGCACTCGGCAGTATTGTCGGCACTTTCGCGACCGGTTACCTGTTTATACAATACTTCGGCACCCGGGCCGTGATTATCGGCACCAGCATTGTGCTGGGCTTGCTGGCACTGACATTCCTATTGCGCGCCCGCTGGGCCGTGCTGGGACTGGCGGTCCTTGCGCTGGCGCTCACGGTCTGGACCCAGGCGCGCGGCGGCTTTTTAAAACCCTGTGATCGCGAGAGTAACTACTTCTGTATCCGGGTCATCGATATGTCCGGCGAGGTGCCGTTCGGGCGCGCACGCGGCATGGTGCTCGATCATCTGTTGCACGGTGTCAGTCACGAAACCCGGCCGGAGCTGTTGATTGCCCCTTACACCCACCTCATGGATGAGTTGATCGCCGCGCACCTGGGTAACCGGCAACAGACCCCCGCCTTTTTCTTCGCCGGTGGCGGCTCCTATACCCAGCCACGTGCCGTGCAGGCGCGCTATCCCGATGCCAGGATCATGGTGGCCGAGCTGGACCCGCAGGTCACAGCGGTAGCGGAAGAGTCGCTGTATTTCAAGCCCGGCCAGGTGCGCATCATTCATTCAGACGCGCGTCGCGTGCTAAAGAATCTGGATGCGCAGCGCTTCGATGTGATTGTCGGTGATGTGTTTCATGATATCGCTGTTCCATACCACCTGGTGACGCGGGAATATGCCGAACTTGTGAAATCACGGCTTGTTCCGGGAGGGCTCTATACCCTCAACGTGGTCGACGTGTATCCCGATCCGAAACTGGTCAAGAGTATGTTGAAAACGCTGCGCCAGGTGTTTAGTGAGGTGCATGTATGGATAGAGTCCGGAACGGCGCCGGACTCGCGCGTGACCTATGTGATCTCGGCCGGAGACACACACACAGCGCCAGTGCGACTGCACGCGCTGCGCGGACCGCAGCGTGAATGGCGTGATGTCGTGGCATTACTGGCAGAGCAGGGCACGCCGATGTCCGCACTGCCACTCCTCACCGATGACCATGTGCCCGTCGAGCGCTTGCTTTCCAGGCTGATTTTCACCGAACTGGGACGCTAGGATCCGGGACCCTCGATAGCCTCTAGGCACTACGCTGATAGGTGCCGATGAGTTCGGCCCGGTCCAGGATATGTCCCTCCATGGCGTGTAGCAGGTCGGGCTTTTTGGGTTTGCCGAGATCCGGCAGGAGGGCGTCCAGGGCGTACAGCTTGAAGAAGTAGCGGTGCCGACCCACAGGCGGGCAGGGCCCGCGGTAGCCGGTCTGGCCCCAGTCATTGATGCCTTCCCCTGTGCCTGCGGGCAGGTCATCGTGGCCCGTGGCCTGTTCCAGTCCGGTCGCAGCGGGCGGGATGTTGTACAGCACCCAGTGCACCCAGGTCATTCGGGGTGCAGCCGGATCCGGTGCATCCGGGTCATCAACGATCAGGGCAAGGCTCAGCGTACCTGGCGGTAGTCCCGACCACTCGAGTTGGGGCGAGATGTCCCGGTCGTCACAGGTGCAAGGGGCGGGAATTTCGGCCGTGTGTTCAAACGTCGTCGATACGAGCTTTATGGTCATGACGATCTCCGCTAGTCACAGGCAGTGTAGTCAGACAGGCATATGCCATGGTGTGCACTGTGTCCTCATAATGTATTCTAGTCGATGGATCAGCAATGGAATGAACGCATCGCCGGGGATGCCCACAGATTGACCACAATTCATGGATAAAGGAGTCGTGGTCACTGCTGTCCCACTTAATCCCCTCTCCCTCCGGGACGCCGACAGGGATGTCGGCGGTAGAGCAACGCATGGAGCAGGCGCCGAGAGGGTTAGGGTGAGGGAATCAAATGAATTAACTGCATGATTTATATCCCCTCATCCTGGCCTTCTACCCCTCAAGGGGGTACTGAAAAGAGTCCCGGAGGGAGAAGGAAGAGGCCTTCTTTATTATTGATAGTAAATTTCAGGTCTCACAGACTACCGACATGATTTTTTACCTATACATGAATGGATTCGCCTGGATTTGAGCAGTATTAAGTGGGATAGCAGTGAGTCGTGGTGTGTTGACAAACCCATTGTTGATAGAGATTGCGTCCCTAAAAACAGCGCCATCGGAGGTATGCTGATTATGAAACCGGATCTTTTTTCACCGCTCACGGTGGGTCGGCTGGACTTGCCGAATCGTATCATTATGGCACCCCTGACCCGTAACCGCGCGGCCGAGGGTAATGTCCCGCAGGCCATGAATGTGGAGTATTACCGGCAGCGCGCCACGGCGGGACTCATCATCACGGAAGCCACCCAGATTTCACCGCAGGGCGTGGGCTACCCGGCAACACCGGGTATCCACAGCGAGGCACAGGTCGCGGGCTGGCAGAACGTCACCCGGGCCGTGCATGAGCACGGCGGTCGCATCTTCCTGCAGCTCTGGCATGTCGGGCGTATTTCCCATCCCTCGCTGCAGCCCGACGCGGCACTCCCGGTGGCGCCGTCGGCCATCAGGCCGGCCGGGGAGGCCTTCACCTATACGGGTATGCAGGCCTTCGTGACACCCCGGGCACTGGGTGAAGATGAAATCCCGGTTATCGTGGAGCAGTACGCGCAGGCCACCCGCAATGCGATCGAGGCCGGCTTTGACGGCGTCGAGATCCACGCTGCGAACGGTTATCTCATTGACCAGTTTCTGCGCGATGGCACCAACCACAGGACGGACGCGTATGGCGGTACCCAGGATAAGCGTGCACGCTTCCTGCAGGAGGTGACCACGGCCGTGTGCGGGGTCATTGGTGGGGACAGGGTGGGCGTGCGGCTTTCCCCGGAAAACAGTTTTAACGATATACAGGACAGCAGTCCCCAGGAGACATTTAATCACGCCGCTGGTCTGTTGGGCGGGTTTGGCCTGGCCTACCTGCACGTGGTTGAGAGCGACATGATCTCGGGCAAGCGTTCCCTGGAGTATGGTCAGATCCGTGCTGCGTTCGGGGGTAACTACATGGCGAATTGCAACTACGACCTGGCACGGGCGCAGCAGGCCATCCAGTCCGGTGCGGCGGACATGGTGTCCTTCGGGACCCTGTACATCGCCAATCCGGACCTGGTTGAACGCTTCAGGAAGGGTGCCGCGCTCAATACTCCGGATCCGGATACCTTTTACGGCGGTGATGAACACGGCTACACCGATTACCCCTTTCTGGGACAATAGGTCGGTCTCGATACCCCTTCGCGGGTTATCCCCAGCGCAACTGCAGCGTGTCGTTTTCCACTCGCTCGACCCGCGCGCCCAGCGGGCGGCTCTCCCGATCCAGCACCTTCCGCATCCAGTCGCTGTCGTTGCGGACTGTCCGGTTGAGGCGGAATTTTCTGCGTTGCATCGGGATCATCTCCAGTTGCCGCAGGTCACCGGTGTCTCGTTCCAGCGTCACCAGGTAGAGCAGGGCAAGGTCTATGCGGAACTCCTCATGGCCTGTGATGCCTTCATAGTCATCGATCAGGTCACCGCAGCCGTAGATGACCGGCTTGCCCCTGTAGACCTCGATGCCGAGCGGGTGATGCGAGGAATGGCCGTGAACCAGGTCCACCGCTGCGGCATCGATGAGTCCTTGGGCAAAGCGGCGGTGTTCGTCCGGGATCGGATAGCCCCAGTTACCGCCCCAGTGCAGCGAGACCACCACCAAGTCGCCGGCTTGCCGGTGCGCAGCCACGGCCTCGGTAACGTCCCTGATCGCGCTTTCCGCCAGATCCGGCAGCAGGTTGACACCCGGCTTGCGGGCGGTCGCGGCCCAGGCCGCGGGGATGCCGCTGCTCGGCAGGCCCCAGGCGAACACCAGCACCCGGCCCCGCCCCGGCAGGTCATACACCGCCGGTGTCTGCGCCGCCGTTTTGTCCGGACCGGCGCCCACGCTGGTCAATCCAGACCGGGACAGGCTCGTCAGGGTCTCCTCGAATCCCGCATAACCCCAATCCAGGACATGGTTGTTGGCCAGCACGCAGCAGTCGATCGCGGCGGTGCTGAGGCAAGGGATGTTGTCCGGGTGCATACGGTACTGGATGCCCTTGCGCGGCCAGGGTTCGCCCCGGCGGGTGACCGCTGTTTCCAGATTGATGATGCGTACATCGGGCGCCGCCTCATCGAGTAGCGCCAGCGCGTCCCCCCAGATATAGGCGAAGTCCACCGGCCGGGGAATGGGGCCGTTGGTCCGTTCGGCCAGGCGTACATAATCCCGGGCCGAGCGGCAGTAGGGCTCGAAGATGCGGGGGCTGCCCGGGTGGGGCAGTATCTGGTCGATGCCACGGCCCGTCATGACGTCACCGGCGATGAACAGGGTGACCGCATCCGTGCCTTGCAGGGTTGGTTGAGTGGATGGCGTTGGCATGGTGAAGGCCCCGGACGGAAAAGCGGCGGCCAGTGGCGCCAGTGTGGAATACTTGATGAAGTCCCTGCGTTTCATGGGTCGATGCCACAAACCAATCATGCCAGCATGCAGCCAATGGCATATTGAAATTATAGCAGTGATTCGTTGATGTCACGGCGCGACGGCCGAATGCGGCGGTATCCGTTGATTCAACCGTACAGTAATCAGGTGAGCAGCACGGCAATAATGCCGGTCAGAAAGATTCCGTCAAAGGTGCCCGCCCCGCCGATGGAGACGATGTTCGCTCCCATCTGCCGGGTGTCCTTCAGGCGCAGGATATCGGCTCCAAGGAGTACGCCGAGTACGCCACATGAGAAGGCAAGCGGTGCCGCATTGGCAGGCGCCAGGAGCAGGGCGGTGATCGCCGCGACCAGGGGCGCGATAAACACCGGCATACCGATGCCGATACCGGGGATCGGGCGGCTGAATACATAGCTGGCGGTGGCGACGATCAGCAGTGCGGGGAGCAGGTCGAACGGGTCGACCAGCCGTCTGGCCAGGAGGTAAAGGCACAGGACAGTCGGGATGATGCAGCCGCCCAGATTGACCGCGATGATCGTCTTTCCCGTTTGCCCAGGCGCAACGGGCAACCAGATCCGCCCCCAGGGTGGTATATCAGCGGGCGGAGACGGGGGAGACGTGCCGGTGACAGAGGCCAGCGGGATATTGATGCTACTGCCAAACAAGGCCGCCAACACCAGTAACAGGGCCGCCCGGGGCGACAGCCCGAGTTTCTGGAAGGCAATGGTCAGTACCTCAAGCTGGATGATCGTGACCAGAACCACCACTAAAAACAGCATAACCAGCAGGTAGCGCAGTGACATGTTGATTCAGGCCCGAAAGTCAGATTCATCGCCGCAGGTTGGTATCACCCTGGTTCAGCATCGACGGACGGCTGTTTCTGATAGATCCAGCGCCCGTAGGGCAGCGGGGTAAAACCGGCAACCCCGGGCGGCAGGGTCTCGTGGCTGCCGAGCACCAGTATACCCCCGGGCCGCAGGGCGGCATGCAGCCGCGCCGTGATCTCCTGCTGCAGGTCCCGTTCGTAATAGGTGTAGACCAGGTTTCTGCACAGGATGAGGTGCAGGAATGTGGTCGGTACGGGTGTGCGCACGTCATGTTCAACAAACAGTACCGGTTGCATGAGCGTCCGCTGCAGGCAATACCCGTCGGCCGAATCCGTAAACGCGGCCGCACGCCAGGCCGGCGGCAGATCCTTGAGACTGCTGTAGGGGTAGCAGGCCTTGCGAGCCCGCCCAAGCAGGTGCCGGTCGGTATCGGTAGCCAGGATCAACAGCTCCGTGTCCGGGAAACGCTGCTCGAGTTGCAGCCCCCACAGGATCGCAACTGAATAGGGTTCCTCGCCGGAGGCACAGCCGACACTCCAGATGCGCAACGCTGCCTGCCGGTCCCGTTCAGCCTGTTTGGCAAGATCCGGCATGATCTGCGCGGCAAGCAGCGCATATATGCCCTGGTCCCGGTAAAAACGGGAGATGGTGATCCGGCACAGCGAATCGAGTATCCGCCATTCACCGGGATGCTGCCGCAGGTAGTCGCGGTAGGCCCCGGGATCTGCCAGGCTGAGCAATTGCAGGCGCCTGTACAGCCGTTTCTGCACCTGGCCGCGTACCTTCCGAAAACCGGCCCAGCGCATGCGCAGCTGCGGCAGGGCCCACTTGAAAAAGGCTATCCAGTCCGGGTCATTGGTCACAGTTTCATTATGGGCCAGGTCCGCACCAACTCGCCATGTCGCTGTGCGCAGGCAGGGTGTATTCGCCAGCCTGTCCGCGGCCTGAACAGATTTAATTGTTGTTTCTGGATCTGAAGCAGGAGGGGATCACGATGCTCCGAATGAGATTGCGGCAGTCAGGGCGGGTTGATCGGCTGCGGCGATGCTTTATGAATCCCGCGTCGTCGAGAGCCTGAGTTCATCATGGGTGTCACTGTCGTACAAGGTCAACTCCCAGGTGTCAGTCGTGCGGTCATGACGCAGAATATAGATGCCGGCGTCGTCGCCACGCAGTTTGAAGTAGCTGTAGTCAGGATCGAGCCAGCGGTCGATAATCTCCGTTACCTTGATTTCGCGTTGACCCAGAAAAAAGCGGCGTGGTGATTCTGATTCTGCCGCGCGCTGACCGGCATGGCATTCAACCCGGATGAGACCGGTGTTGTCTCCTTCGGGGTCAAGCTCGAGGCTGTACTTATGATCGTGGCTTGTCATAGGCTAGGATCAATAATATAAGATTTTCAATGCTACGGTCCCAGCCATCTGGCCCGGGCGTTTACGCCGGTCGGTAGGGTGCCTGATTTGACCACAGCCGTTATCTGCTGTTCCTTTCTGTCCCATGATAAACGCGCTAAAGTACTGCAAGTTATGTTCATAACTAGCTGAAAAACGGAGTGATAAACAATGCCGGACTACACTGCCTTCAAGACGCTTTCACCCACCGCGCTTGCCGATGCGCTGAGTCGCGAGCGTGTCATGGATATCGGCATCCGGCCCCTGTGGCAGCCGATCCCGCGCATTGCCGGACCGGCCTACCCGGTGCAGTGTGCACCCGGCGACAATTTGATGCTGCATGCAGCGATCTACCGCGCCCCACCCGGTTCCGTCATCGTGGTGGAAGCGGGCGATATTGATTATGCCGTTTCGGGTGGCAACGTGTGTGCCGTGGCCCAGCGGCGCGGTATCGTCGGCTTTGTCATCGATGGCGTGATTCGTGACATCGCCGAGGTGCGGGAGGAGGGCTTTCCGGTTTTTGCACGCGGCGTGATCCCCATCCCCGGGGACAAGGCGGTAATCGGGACATTGAATGGCACCGTACACTGCGGCGGGGTGGAGGTGGCGCCGGGTGACTATGTGGTCGCGGACGAGGAGGGCATTGTGGTCGTGCCGGTAGCGGAGCTGGACACCGTGTTCGAGGCAGCGCAGGCGCGTGCTGCCAGGGATGCCGCCGAGAACCTGGATGAATGGGAGGCGGATCACCGTGCCCGGATCGAGGCGATTCTGCGCGCCAAGGGTTTCAGCGAATAGCCTTAGGCGGGGCTGCACTCATTTGCGAATATGGACAGCGAGAAAGCCGCCAACCGGGACCGAAGCCGGCAGAGCGCGTTCGACCAGCTGCGCCATCCCCGAACCGCCGGGCAGGAAGATCGCGTAGCGCAATTGCAGGTCACGGGGTGACGGTGACAGGTCGCGGGCCCAGGCACGGGCCCGCGCCGCATTGTCCCAGCGGGCGTCCCGGTAGCCGCCGCGCCCGTGCTTGCGGAGATAGAGGAGGCTCTGCCGGTTAAGCAGCCCCAGCACGACACCGTGCCGGCAGATGCGCCACAGTTCCCGGAGTGCGGCAGCCGGTTCGGGGACGAAACACAGGCTGGTGACCGCTGCACAATAATCACAGGACGCATCGGCGAATGGCAGGGCGGTCATCGTGCCCTGCAGGTAACTGACTGCCGCATCCTGCTCGCGGGCGTAGGCGATTGCGGCGGGATCGGTGTCCAGTCCGGTCACGGCGAGTCCGGTAGCTGCGAAACGCCGGCTGAAGTAACCCGTGCCGGCACCGGCATCCAGCAGGCTGGCGCCGGCGGGTGGTTGCAGCAGCCGCATCAGCAAACCGAACTCGGTATCACCGATCCACCGGCCGCGCGGCGTGTGGTACCACGCCTCATAGCGGGCCGGTTTCACGGTCCCGTTCATAGGCGCATCTGGTAACCCCTAGAGCCGGCCAGTGAAGTCGATGATGGCATCTACCATGTCTTCGGCATACAGGTCCCGGAAGTAATGGTCTGCGCCTTCGATCGTGACATGCTCGACATTGCCGGTGTTTTCAAGCCTGGCCAGCTTGTCTCCCAGCCCGGTCACGGCCTTATCCTCGGTGCCACTGAATACCAGCACCGGTATGCCGATCCCGGGCAGCAGGGAAGGCGTGTCCATGCGGGTGTCCGGGGTATAGTAGGCGGCGAAGCTGCCCGCCGTTACCTCGGTATCAGCGCAGTAAATGAAATCCGTGTGTTCGAGTTTGGCATCGGCCTTGCCGGCCTTGACCAGTGCCTGGGCCTTCTCCAGCAGCGGCCCCAGCGGTTTGCCGTAACGCGCTGCATAGCCTTTCGCCTCGCTGTCCGCGTCCCAGGTCTGGGGCGCCACCAGCACCACGGCCTTGACTGCCGGCTCGGTGCGTTCGGCCGCGAACCAGGCCACCTGGTTGCCGCCACGTGAGTGGCCGAGCAGCACGATGTTGTCGGCACCCTGATCCTTGAGCCAGCCGGTCCAGGCCCCGATCTCGTCCAGGGCATCGGTGTGCTTGTGGCTGTGCAGCGCCTCGCAGGGATACATGCCGTGACGGTCGTTCAGGCCGAGGCCCAGGTTGATGGCCAGGGTGTTCATGCCGTTTTCTTTCAGCAGGTCCTGCAGGGTCTGGATGATCTCCATGCCGTTGTGCGCCAGCGTCCCGTGCGTCATCAGGATCACGCCGTCCCCAAGTGTTTTGCCATCGGCCAGTTCAAGTCTGGCATTGAGGGTGATATCGCCATGCGCCAGGGTGACTTCATCGGCGTGGCCGGCGCTGCCGATGAGGGCCAGCAGCAGGATTGCCAGCAGATGCATTGATAACGATCGGTTCATTGTTATTGACTCCTCTGTTGGTGCTCGATCCGGATAGGGAATACAGGCCCGAATCGATCCGCCTATCATAGCCGGATTGGATATTATCAGACAGTGGTGCGGTGAGCCGCGGATTACTGTTTTACCGGCAGGCCCAGTTCATGCCAGCGGGTCATGCCCCCGTGTACCACGTGCACGTCGCTGAAACCGCCCTTGCTCAATAACAGCGCGGCTTTTGCAGAACGCCTGTCCGTCCTGCAGACAATGGCAACCGGGCGCTCGGTATACTCCGCGAGTTCCTCCATGCGCGCAGGCAGGTCTTCGACAGGGATGTTGCGGGCTCCTGGGATATGTCCCTGTTCGCCGACGAAGTCTGCCGCTGTGCGTACATCGAGAATGCACAAGGCATTGCCGCTGTCGCGCATCCTCACCAGGTCCTGTACCTCGATCATCGGACCGCGCCGCAGGCTCCCGATCAGGCGTGGCAGAAACGCGACCACTGCCAGCAGGGCGAGGGCGAGCAGTGCCTTGCGGATGATGCCCTCACCTCCGGCAAGCGCCTCGCGGCCGGCGTAACCGAGGTAGGTATAGGCCGCCGCTCCCGGCAACATACAGACGAAACTGGCGATGATGTAGTGGGTAAGCCGCAGGCGCGTAACGCCCAGGGCGTAATTGAGGAGGTTGAAGGGGAATAACGGCACCAGGCGCACAAAGGCAACAAAGCGCCAGCCCTCGTGCTCAACCCCGCTGATCAGCTGCTTCACACGTCCGCCGGCCTTTTGTGTCACCCAGTCAGAGGCCAGGTGGCGGGCGATCAGGAAGGCCAGGGTGGCACCGAGGGTGGCGCCCGTCAGGTTGTAGAGAGTCCCGAACACCGGGCCGAACAGTGCGCCCCCTGCCAGGGTCACCACCGTGCCCGGGAGAAACAGCACGGCCGCGATGGCATAGATCAGGATGAACAACAGCGGTGCGATGATACCGGCCTCGTGTATCCAGGTCTCCAGTACGGCGGCATCGAAGCGGTCGCGGTAGGCGACTGCAACCGCAATGCCGGCGAGAAGACCGAGCAACAGCAGGGTGCGCAGCCAGCGTTGCCTAGTGTTCATGCGGGTCGCTCCACTGGCGCCGGTTGATGGCATAGTCCTGCACCTTGCCCACGAAGGGGATGGCCAGCATGCCCGGGAGCCAGCTGCACCACCGGGTTTCGCGGAAGGTGCGTATG
Organism: uncultured Ectothiorhodospiraceae bacterium; assembly: GCA_947259415.1. Classification (GTDB taxonomy): domain Bacteria; phylum Pseudomonadota; class Gammaproteobacteria; order UBA9214; family UBA9214; genus CAMYJZ01. The sequence goes on from CAMYMI010000013.1 coordinate 104,234, forward strand.
CCGATGGTCATCTGCCGGTGGCCGGCACGCGGCTGGCTCCGGTAGGTGCCGAACACACGATCCCACCAGGGCAGGTTAAAGCCGAAATTGCTGTTGGTTTCGTCATCCTCGATGGAGTGATGCACGCGGTGCATGTCCGGTGTCACGATGATCAGGCGCAGAAGCGCGTCGACCGGGGCGGGGATGCGGACATTGCTGTGGTTGAACATCGAGGTGGCGTTGAGGATGACCTCGAAGATCACCACGGCGACCAGCGGGGGTCCCAGTAGCAGGATGACGGCAAACTTGATCAGCATGGAGAGGATGATCTCCAGTGGATGAAAGCGCGCACCCGTGGTCACGTCGAAATCGAGGTCCGCGTGGTGGACGCGGTGCAGCCGCCACAGCACCGGCACGGCGTGCACCATCACGTGCTGGAGATAGATGATGAAGTCCAACGAGATCACCGAAACCACCACCGCCAGCAGGAACGGTGCCTCGACGTAGTTGAACAGTCCCCAGCCCTGCTCGCCGGCGAAGGCGGCAACCCCCACGGCGGCCGCCGGGAACAGGATCCGCAACAGGAAGCTGTTGAGGATGACCAGTCCCAGGTTGTTGCTCCAGCGGACCAGCTTCGAAATGCTCAGCACCCGGCGTGGCGCCAGGATTTCCCACAGTGCCATAATGGCGAGGATTCCGAAGAAAAAGCCCAGGCGAATCGGCAGCTCCTGTTCCAGAATTAATTCGTTCCAATGCATGGCGATGGCTCCTCCGGTCGGGACCGGGAGTAATGACGCTATCCTGGATACACAGAAGGGGGTGCGCCCACTGTGCACATGCTGCGCACAGGGTGTCTATTATAAGCGGTTTGAATGGCAAAACCGGCATGCCGGAGTGACATGCCACAAAGCCGGCCGGTACACTCCCGGCCTTTTTCGGTGCCGGTCTGCTGCTTCAGGGTGTGTGATCGATACGTTCTGCCAGCAGCGCTTCCAGTGCGGCGAGGAGTTGCGGTATGTCATGTGCTGCAGGCATGAGGTCGACATGGGCGAGGCCGTCGATCAGGAACAGCTGTGCCTGTCCCTCCGGCAGGGCGTTCGCCAACATGATGCTCTCAAAGTAGGGAACCAGGTTATCGCCGCGACCGTGCAGCAGGATGACCTGCGCGCGCAGGTACGCCAGGTCCCGGGCTGATGGATCGATGCCCTCGAGCTCCACCCGGATCCGTTCCGGCAGGCGTTCGATCAATGCCGGTACCCGCCTCGGATCAGGGTTGGTCAGCAACTCATAGAAGGCGCTGGCATCGGGTGCGAGCGTTCCGACCAGGGGTTCCTCCTCGGGTACACCCTCGTCGACGAGGTAATCCGCATAGCTGCGCAGAAAGCCCCGGTCGACGGAGCGCTCCAGCAGATCCAGATTCGAGCGGATGAATACGGCAAGTCCATAGGGATGCGGTGGGCCCGGCCGGCTGTCTGCACTGGTCTCCGCTACAGTTGACAGGGTAGTGGCGGGATAGCCGGTGGTGAGATAGGCAATCACGTTATGCAGTGAATAGTAGCCGCCGACGCTCATTACGAAGCGCACCTGTTCACGGATATCCGGTTGCATCGCAGCCAGCAACACCGGACCGGCACCGTAACTGAAACCGGCGATACCGGCAGCGCCCTGCGGTGCCAGTTCGGGGCGGTTGGCCAGCCAGGTAAAGGCAGCGGCGACCTCGTCGGCATCGGTCGCGCGCAGCCGGAAACGGCGCACCTCCGGCATGTCGGGCACCAGTACCGCAAACCGCAGCCGTGCCAGGGTCCGGGCAACGGCCACCAGGCGCGGGTCCCTGCCGCCCTGGGCCACGACCCCGGGGACCAGGACGATCCCGGCACGGGCACCCTGTGGCGACAGGTAGAGATCCGCGCGACGTTCACCGACCACTGTCGAATAGCTGACCGTGTGGCGTTCAGGCGCCGGCGTTTGCGCAGCCAGGCGGCTGCTGCCCAGCCCGGAGGCGAGATCTTCCAGCGCCAGCGCCGCCTCCGAGTCACCCAGCTGCGGCCTGGTACAGCCAGACAGCAACATGCCCGCGAACAGGCACGCGATCAGCCAGCCTGGCCAGTGGCGTGCATCAATCATTGACATGAATCCGGGATGCTTCATGCACAATCACCCGGGCAGGTCGGGACGTCATTGAACGGAAAATACATGGCGGCAATGGTAATCCATCAACGGGCATATTGCCTGTCTGTAAACGTCGGCGGTCTGTGTCGTGCAGGCAGCTAATCCAGCCCGAACAATGCCAGCAGTTCGTACATGTCTCTGACTTCCGCATGCGGGTTAATCCCGGCGCCCCGTGGCTGATTACGACGATTCATCCAGATAACGGTGACTCCGGCGGCGTGCCCCCCGGCCAGGTCGGTATCCGCTTCATCTCCCACGTGGGCAAGTTGTGCCGGGCCCACCTGCGCGCGCCGGCACGCCTCTTCGAACATAAGCGGATCCGGCTTGGCCCGGCCGACGGATTCCGCCGTCAGGTAGAAGTCGAACAGCGGGGCAATACCCAGGCGCCGGACATCCGCGTTGCCGTTGGTCACCGAGCCGAGCTGATAACCGGCGGTCTTGAGTCGTCGCAAAGCCGGAGTGACGTCATCATAGGGTTCGACCCGGTGGCGAGCCTCGAGAAAAACCGCGAAAGCGGATTCCGCCAATGCAGGGTCGTAACCGACAGATTCCGCTGCCTGCCGTAGTGAGGTCTTGCGCAGTTCAGATATATTATGGCGAAGCTCCGGGTCCTGGCGGTACAGTTCAATGCGCTGACTGCGCATGTCCTCCAGGGTGTAGCGTTCCCCGATCCGCGGGTAATTCCGGACCAGCCAGTCGTAGAGTAACTGTTCCGCCGCCATCAGTACGGGGCGGTTGTCCCACAGGGTGTCGTCCAGATCGAATGTAATGGCGCGGATGCTGTCCACGGTGGAAATTCAAAAGAGCGTTTGCAGTTGGTAGTGAGCGGCGGCTATCAGCATTCGATCACGTTCACCGCCAGGCCGCCGCGCGCCGTCTCCTTGTATTTTGTCTTCATGTCCGCACCGGTCTCGCGCATGGTCTTGATGACCTTGTCCAGGGAAACAAAGTGCTGGCCGTCGCCGCGCAGCGCCATACGTGAGGCATTGATGGCCTTGACGGCGCCCATGGCATTGCGTTCGATGCAGGGGACCTGCACCAGGCCACCGATCGGGTCGCAGGTCAGGCCGAGATTGTGTTCCATGGCGATCTCTGCGGCGTTTTCGACCTGCTCGGGTGTGCCGCCGAGCACTTCGGTGAGTCCCGCCGCGGCCATCGAGCAGGCCGTGCCGACCTCGCCCTGGCAGCCGACCTCGGCGCCGGAGATCGAGGCGTTGATCGTGTAGAGGATACCGATGGCGCCGGCCGTCAGCAGGAAGCGCACGATGCCGTCATCGCTGCATCCGGGTGAGAACCTCGCGTAATAGTGCAGCACGGCCGGGATAATGCCGGCGGCCCCGTTGGTGGGCGCCGTGACCACCCGCCCCCCGGCCGCGTTTTCCTCGTTGACCGCCAGGGCATACAGATTCACCCAGTCCATGGTGCCCAGGGGTACGTTTTCCAGTTCGCGGTCGTTGGTAAGCTGGCGGTAGAGCCGGGCGGCGCGGCGTTTGACCCTGAGGCCGCCGGGCAGGATGCCCTCGGTGTGACAGCCGCGTTCGACACAGGCCTGCATGACGCCCCAGATATCCAGCAGACCGCTGCGGATCTCGGGTTCGGTTCGCCAGGCCATCTCGTTGCACAGCATCACCTGGCTCATGGAAAGGTTGTGCCTGGCGCAGAGCGCGAGTAATTCCGCGGCGCTGTTAAAATCATAGGGCAGCGGGGTACGGTCCTCGACAATGCGGTCGGCACCCGCGGCATCCTCGTTGACAACGAAGCCACCACCGACCGAGTAATAGACGCGTTCGTGCAGCGAGGTTCCCTCCGAGTCACGGGCCAGGAATTGCAGGCCGTTGGGGTGGAAGGGCAGGGTCTTGCGGCGATGGAATTCCAGGTCACGATCGGGGTCGAAATCGATTACCGGCCCCTTCGGCAGTTTCAGGCGCTGCTGCTGGCGCAGGGTTTCCAGGCGTGCCGGTATGGCGTCGGTATCAACCGTTTCGGGGTGCTCACCCTCCAGGCCCAGGATGACAGCCTTGTCCGTGCCGTGTCCCTTACCGGTGGCACCGAGTGAACCGAACAGCTGGATCTGTATCCCTGTCACCGCATCCAGCAACTCCCGCGCCGCCAGATCGGCAATGAACAGACCGGCCGCCCGCATCGGTCCAACGGTGTGCGAACTGGAGGGACCAATCCCGATTTTGAAAAGATCGAAAACGCTGATTGCCATGAATTCTCCAGGAATTTATGTGTGTGAATCCGGCGTATTGTACGACCTGCTGCGCTATTCCCAACCGGTGCGACTTCTGCCCGGCCATGACTGCACTATGCCCGACCCCGTTGCGGGTGTTCAACACCACGTCCCTCGTGGTATCGGGCTGGCCGGGCCCCGGCGACGTGATTCGCCGGGTATCAGGCCCCCGGCCCGGCCGGGCAGGTCCGGTCAGAGTCTATGACATCGCTGCCGATGCCGCTGCTGGAGGAATGCATCGTCAGCGAGTCTGAAGGCCGCAGCTATCCCGTGCGGGCAAGGCTGAAGGCGTGGAATGCCGGGAACCGGCAGGTGGTACTGCCCGGACCTTCCGTTCTCAATGACCGTGACACCACTGCCGTCACGCAGGTTGCAGCTGAGATCGCGTTATCCTTTGGAGCAGTGCCTGCCAGGGAAGGCGCTCACTGAACCATCAACAGCGCACGCTTGATGGCACTCGCTCCTGTCTCGCAGCCGGCTGGAGGCTGGTATGCAACCAGGCCTCATTACCCGGTTGCCACCTATCCGTGAACTCAACACCATAATTTCTTATGGTATTATCTGTCTCAGGCCGTCATCAGAGGTGAGGGCCGGAAAGCAAGGTTTTTTACAGTTGACTGTTGTGTGCCATCTAGCGGTGTGTTCGATATTTCCCAACCCGAGCCTTATCGGGTAAGTGTCAGTATAATCCACCGGTCAGCCGTATTAGATTCTCAAACTGTTTATGGCGGCTTGTGCCGGTCCCCTCGCGACGATAAGCTGTGAACCCCGTCAGGCCCGGAAGGGAGCAGCGGCAGCAGTGGACTCGGGCGCCGGCGATAACTGTAGGTGAAATAACAAGGCACATCCGTCAATGAGTTATCAGGTCCTCGCGCGCAAATGGCGCCCGCGTAGCTTCGCTGAGCTTGTCGGGCAGGAACATGTCCGCCAGGCGCTGGTCAACGCCCTGGATCACGACCGCCTGCACCATGCCTACCTGTTTACCGGTACCCGCGGTGTCGGCAAGACAACCATCGCCAGGATATTTGCCAAGTCCCTCAACTGCGAGGAAGGCGTCGGCTCCACACCATGCGGCAAATGCAGCGCCTGCGAGGAAATCGACAGCGGCCGTTTTGTCGATCTGGTCGAGGTGGATGCGGCATCCCGTACCAAGGTCGAGGACACCCGTGAACTGCTCGAGAATGTGCAGTACGCACCGACCCGGGGGCGTTACAAGGTTTACCTCATTGACGAGGTGCACATGCTTTCGGGTCACAGCTTCAATGCGCTGTTGAAGACCCTCGAAGAGCCGCCACCCCATGTGAAATTCCTGCTGGCAACAACTGATCCGCAGAAACTGCCGGTCACGATCCTGTCGCGCTGCCTGCAATTTAATCTCAAGAGCCTGACTGTTCCGCAAATTACCGGACAGCTCGAATCAATTCTCAAGCACGAGAAGATCAAGGCGGACGATGCTGCCATCCGGCAGCTGGCATTTGCCGCGGATGGAAGCCTGCGGGATGCCCTGAGCCTGCTGGATCAGGCCATCGCCTACGGCAGTGGCGCACTCGTGGAGAACGAGGTGCGCACCATGCTCGGTACGATTGATCGGGATGCTGTCTACCGCATACTGAATCACCTGGCAGACAATGATGCCGCGCGCCTGCTGGATGAAATCCGTGCCGCGGACGAATTCGCTCCGGACTACGAGGCCCTGCTGGCCGATATGCTGTCCATACTGCAGCGAGTCGCCCTGGCCCAGGCCCTCCCGGATGCCATTGACGATACCTTCGGCGACCGGGATGCCGTCCTCGGACTGGCCGGAAGGTTTCCTCCCGAGGATGTACAGCTTTACTATCAGATTGGCCTGATCGGCCGGCGCGACCTTTCCCTTTCCCCCGAGCCACGCGCGGGCTTCGAGATGGTGATGCTGCGCATGCTGGCCTTTCGTCCAGCGGCCGCGACCGGTTCAGTACGCGGGGCCACCCGCAGGTCGACAGAAACAGACGTGCAGCCAGGCCGCGCCAGGCCAGCCAGGACGGTTGCACCCGCCGAGCCACCGAATAGTACCGGGAAGGGCGGGGCTGAACCGGTGGAATGGGCGCAGATTGTAGAGAAACTGGTCCTCAAGGGCCTGACGCATCAACTGGCAGTGAACTGTGCCTTGCAGGAGATTACCGGAAGTGCGGTGACCCTGACGGTGGACCCCTCTCACGCGCGTCTTCTCAGCAAGGCACGCTGTAGCCAGATGGAGAAGGCCCTGTGCACGTATTACGGTCGCGACGTCAAGCTGAAGATCCTGGAGGACGGACCACTGCAAAATGAGACGCCGGCTGGAAAACAGGCGCGAGATCAGGAAAACCGCCAGCAACAGGCCATCAAGTCGATCGAAAGCGACGAGAATATAAAGGCATTTCAGGATACCTTCGCGGCGACGGTTAATTACGATTCAATTCGCCCACGTGACTAGATCTAAGGGTATTAACAGTACGATTCAAGAATTCTGGATAATGAGGTAAGCACAATGAAAGGCGGACTAGGTAACTTGATGAAGCAGGCCCAGGAAATGCAGGCCAACATGCAGAAGGCCCAGGAAGAGCTTGCCAAACTGGAAGTCACCGGTGAATCCGGGGGCGGTCTGGTCAGCGTGGTCATGACCGGCAAGCACGAGGTGCGGCGTGTCAACATCGATGACACGCTGCTGGGTGATGACAAGGACATGCTCGAGGATCTGGTGGCGGCGGCCATCAACGATGCCGTGCACAAGGTTGAGTCAACCACCCAGGAGCGTCTTTCCGGTCTCGCCGGAGGGCTCAATCTCCCGCCCGGTATGAAGCTGCCTTTCTGATACCCATGAGTACTTCCCGCCTGATCGGGCAGTTGATCGAATCCCTTCGCTGCCTGCCCGGTGTGGGCCCGAAATCCGCACAACGCATGGCCTACCACCTGCTGGAACATGATCGCGAGGGTGGCCGGCGGCTGGCCGAGGCGCTGAACCAGTCGATGGAGCGAATCGGTCATTGCCGTGACTGCCGCACCCTGAGTGAGGACGACCGCTGTACCCTGTGTTCCAGCGAGCGCCGGGACCGCAGCCTGCTGTGCGTAGTGGAGACACCGGCGGATGTGCTGGCGCTGGAGCAGTCCATCGGTTACCAGGGCCTGTATTTTGTTTTGATGGGACACCTGTCGCCGCTGGACGGCATCGGGCCGGAAGAGCTGGGCCTGGACCAGCTGGAGCCACGCCTGCGGGGCGGTGAGGTCCGGGAACTGATCCTGGCTACCAATCCCACCGTGGAAGGGGAGGCAACCGCTCATTATATCGGCGAAATCGCCCATGCCTGCGGAGTCCGCGTTACCCGGATCGCGCACGGCGTGCCCATGGGCGGCGAGCTGGAATACATCGATGGCAATACCCTGTCGCACGCCTTTGCTGGCCGCACCGAGCTGTAGTGGCCCGTTAAACGACCAGGACCTCACCGCAAAGGCGTAAAGAAATGAAATTCTTTCAAAAAAATAATCTCACCGCAGAGACGCACGGCTGCATGGAGAAGGTGAGACCGGGAACCGGTCGAGAGGCTGGCCTGGGCCACGCAGGAGGTAGAGTACCAAAAGTAGGCACTCCAGGCGACGCAAGGAGCAGTTAGCGAGAGAACGCAGAGAAAACATTTAAATAAATTATCACTGCTGTCCCATAAACATTGAGTAGAATTAACTGTAGTTTCATGTATGACAAGACTGATACCGTTGGCCTTTACACTCGGGACATGAATCCGCGTCGCCACCATACAAACAGAACGTCCCTTCTCCCACCGGGACTCTTTTCAGTACCCCCTTGAGGGGTAGAAGGCCAGGATGAGGGGATATAAAATCAGTCATTTTTTATTTTATCCCCTCTCCCCAACCCTCTCCCGGTGGGAGAGGGGATTTATGGGACAGCAGTGATAAATTATTATTCGGTTAATAATGCTTTTTCAGTGCATAGACACAGTAAATGTTCGGGGTTTTTTAAAAACAATTCTTTTCTCTGCATCTCTGCGGTAAGTATCTAATTTGTCCTTTGCGTCCTTTGCGTCCTTTGCGGTGATTAATGTATTTCTGATCTAGGGGGTAATTATGGCTAACTGTATTTTCTGCAAGATGGCCCAGGGTGAAATAAAACCGGATGTCGTCTACGAAGACGATGAGGTCCTTGCCTTCAGGGACATGAACCCCCAGGCCCCGACGCATTTTCTGGTAATCCCCAGGCAGCATATCCCCACTACCAACGACCTGGAGGCTGGCGATGCCGAACTGGTGGGTAAGTTGTACCTGGCGGCCCGGCAGGTGGCCGCTGACGAAGGCATTGCCGAGCGTGGCTACCGCATGGTGATGAACTGCAACCCCGAGGCGGGCCAGTCGGTCTATCACATCCACCTGCACGTGCTTGGTGGACGGCCTATGAAGTGGCCACCGGGTTAGCAGGTGACATCAGGGCGTCGCTTCACTCATCCACTGCAACAGGTTCCGGTAGCTTTCCAGGCGCCGCTCGCTGATCTCCCCGCGGCTCGCTGCCGCACCCAGCGCGCACTCGGGTTCATTCACATGCCGGCAGTTATGGAATCTGCACTGTCCGAGGAAAGGGCGGAATTCGCGAAAGCCTTGCGCCAGCTCGACTGCCTCTGTCGGCTCCAGTCTGAAATCGCGCACCCCCGGTGAATCGATCAGATTGCCGCCATGCGGCAGGTGATAGAGCGTGGTGGCAGTCGTGGTGTGCCGGCCCTGCCCAGAGGCATCGGAGAGTCTGCCGATAGCGATATCCAGGTCCGGCAACAGCCTCATGATGAGCGATGATTTGCCCACGCCCGACTGTCCGACCAGTATGCTGGTCTTGCCGGCCAGCGCCTCTGCCAGCGAGTCGATGCCGTCATCGGTGAGTGCGCTGGTATAGAGAAGCTGATAGCCGATGCCGGCATAGACGCTGATCCGGGTAGCCAGTGTCTCACGTGTATCCGTATCAAGCAGGTCGGACTTGTTGATCACCAGAACCGGGCTGGTACCGATGAGTTCGGCCGCGACCAGGTACTTGTCGATAAGGAATTCATCCAGTGCGGGCTGTGATGCACTGACGACGACGATCTGATCGATGTTGGCAGCCAGGGGCCGTGGTTTGTGTGTGATATCCAGGCGCTTGAGGACAGTGCTGCGCGGCGCGACCGCGACTACGACGCCTTCCCCGCTGCCAGTGGGTTCCCAGCTGACACGGTCGCCGCTGACAATCTGACCCAGGTTACGACGTGCCACGCAGCGATGCAGGTCCCTGCCACCGTCTTCTACCAGCAGTGCCTTGCCGTAATTGACGATTACCAGCCCGTTCGCTTGCTGCACTGGCCGGTTGTTCTGTGAGGTTTCGATGGGGTTCGGGTCAGGAGAGGTGCGCTTGGCTGACATGCCGTTCTATCAGAAGACGATCCGGCGCGTTCCTCTACGGACGCTGTTGAAAAGACCCGGGACAGGTTTATACGGCCTTCGTGAGCAGGGCATCGATCTTGGCAGCGCAGATGAAGTCATTGGTGGAAAGGCCGCCGACCGAGTGTGTGCTGTAGCGCACCCGGCAGCGGTTATAACCGACCTCGAGGTCCGGGTGATGGTCTTCCGTGTGCGCAACCCAGGCCAGTGTATTGACGAAGGCAATGGTCTGGTAGTAGTTGTCGAAGCCGAAGTTGCGACTGATTGCGGTGGCGTTGTCTTCCAGAACCCAGTCGGGATGCAGCTCGGGCAGGTATTCCGCCGCCTGTTCCGCACCCAGGGATGGATCGCCCTTTTTACAGGGTTTGCAGTGACTGTCCCTCAGCTCCAGTGTCGCCATGCCGGCTACTTGAAATGGTAGTAGTTCGTGTTCAGATAAGAGGTCACCGCATTAACGTCGTCATCGAACCACTTGAGGCCCAGTGACAGTTCACAGCGCTTAACCTGATTCTTCAGGCCTTCCAGGGTTGTGATGCGACGGTTTTCCCTGGTGTAGACAGCGTCACTGTGACAACTTGTGCAGTTGATCTCAACCAGTGCCTTGCCGGTGTCGGCCGCCTGCAGAGCCTGTGTTGCCGCCAGTAACGGGACGAGAGCGGCGGTCTTGATGAGTCTGTTCATGCGTAGCCTCCTGATGATATCTGTTTCATATTACCGGATATCTGCGAGATCCGCAGCGGTGCGGGCGGATGCGAGTCATGGAATGCCGAGTACAGCGGGTCCGGTGTCAGGGTGCTGGCGTTTTCCCTGTACATCTTGACCAGGGCCTGCACCAGGTCGCTGCCGCTGGATTGCTGCACCGCGTAGGCATCCGCCTCGAATTCATGCTTGCGGGAAAGCCGCGCCATCAGCGGCAGGAGGAAAAAAGTGAACGCCGGGGTGATCATCATGAACAGCATCAGGGCCATGTAGGAGGATGGCTGGCTGACACCCAGGCCATGGTAGAACCAGTGCTGACCGACCAGCCAGCCGAGCACAGCAAGACCGGCGAGGCTGAGTGCGGCAGTCGTCAGCAGGCGTTTCTGGATATGCCTGAGTTTGAAATGGCCGAGTTCATGGGCCAGCACCGCCTCGATTTCCTGTGGATCAAGGCTTTCCAGCAGCGTATCGAAAAAGACAATTCGCTTGTTGCGCCCGAACCCGGTGAAATAGGCGTTACCGTGACCGGAACGGCGCGAGCCGTCCATGACGTAGATGCCCTGGCTCTTGAAGCCGCATTTGTCGAGCAGCGCCTGGATGCGGTTCTTCAGGGTTTCATTTTCCAGCGGGGTGAACTTGTTGAACAGCGGTGCGATGACCGCCGGGTAGGCCCAGTACATCACCAGCGAAAAGGTCATCCACACCAGCCAGACATACAGCCACCAGAGACTGCCGGTGGAGTCCATGATCCAAAGGGCCAGAACGATCATCGGTGCACCGATGACAATCAGCAGGATGGCCTGTTTTACAAGGTCACTGACATAAATGCCCAGGCTGGAACGATTGAAGCCGAAGCGCTCTTCGATTACGAAGGTGTTGTAGAGACTGAACGGGAGATCCAGCAGGGTCATGATGATCATGGCGCTCAGAATTAATCCGACACCGGTCGTGATCGGGCCAAGGCCGGCACTGCGCCAGCTGCTGTCGAGCCACTCCAGCCCGCCGCCGAGTGTCCAGGCAAGCAGCAGCAGGCTGCCATAAACCAGCTCGATCATGCCGAGGCCGGTTTTGGTCACGGTATAGTCAGCGGCCTTGTGATGCTCGTCGAGCGCGATGCGCTCGGCAAACTCGCCCGGTACGGCTACGCGGTGGGCACGAACATGTGATCGCTGCCGGCTGGCCAGCCAGAGTTGCAGCAGTGTCGACCCGGCAAGTGCGGCAACAAATACGGCGGTAAACAGGTTCATCGATTCCTTCCGGTTTTCACAAGAACATTGTTGGAGATTAGCCTCTGGTACAATGCGAGACAACCATACTGATTGGAAGGGAAGGCAGCGCATGACGCAAGATGCAGGCAACCTCATCTGGATCGATCTGGAAATGACCGGGCTCGACACCACCAGGGATTACATCATCGAGATAGCGACCGTCATCACTGACAGCAAGCTCAACATCGTGGCGGAAGGGCCGGTGCTGGCGATTCATCAGGCGGACGAGATCCTGAGTGGCATGGACGAGTGGAACACCCGGCAGCACGGAAACTCCGGCCTGACCGAGCGGGTCCGCAACAGTAAGCTGGACGAACGCGCGGCAGAGCACCAGACACTGGAATTTCTGGCGCAGCATGTCCCGCCCGATACCTCGCCGATGTGCGGCAACAGTATTTGCCAGGACCGGCGCTTTCTGGCGCGTTGCATGCCCGATCTGGAACGCTATTTTCATTACCGCAACCTGGATGTCAGCACCCTCAAGGAACTCGCGAACCGCTGGTCGCCGGACGTGACCAAGGGATTCACCAAGGGCAATACCCATCTTGCGATGGACGACGTGAAGGATTCAATCCGCGAACTGCAGCACTACCGGGAGCTGCTTCTCAAGCTTTAGAGTCCCCGATAGGGGATCAGTAACCCTCCCCGCCTACAGGCGATGGATCAGCATGTATGCAAATGCTGCTTTGACGATTAATAATATGACGCTTGAAATGGGTCCCTTCCCCTTTATGCCCATCATTTGGGGCCCCGGTAGAAGGGCAGGATGAGGGAATATAAATCTAAGGGGCTGTTTGTTGTATTGATCCCCTCTCCCCAACCCTCTCGGCGACTGCTCCATGCGTCGCCTAGAGCGCCTACTTTTGGTGCTCTACCGCCGACATCCCTGTCGGCGTCCCGAAGGGAGAGGGAAAGAATAATCAGCTGAACGGCCGATGCATCCGGTTTTTTTGCCATAACTCGAAGTCGCCGGCTTTAGCCGGTGGGGTTTCACCCCGCATGGCGGGCGTCTGTCCTGCTACGCGATCGGCAGGTCGGGATTGTTGCCCCAGTCCGACCAGGAACCGGCATAGCCTCTCACCCTCGGGAAGCCCAGGTGCTTCAGCATGATATAGGTGTGGGCCGAGCGGTGGTGAGTCTGGCAGTAAACGATGATCTCCCTGTCGGGCATGATACCGATGTCCGCAAGCAGCTGCTTCAGCTCGACATCGGGCTTGAAGCGCAGGTTGAGGCTCTGCGCCATGGCGCTGGTCCATTCGAAATTGACGGCGCCCGGGATATGGCCGGCGCGCTCGGCGAATTTCCGGGTGCCGTTGTACTCATTCGGACTGCGCACGTCCAGCAGGCGGGTGTCCACCGAGTCCAGTCGTTCAAGGATGTAGTCGCTGCTGGCAGTGGGCGCATCGTTGTGTGCCACCCGGAATTCGCCCGGGGTCGGGGTGACCGGTGAGGCATCACAGGGGTGACCTTCATTGGCCCAGGCATGCAGTCCGCCATTCAGCAGTGAATAGTGCCTGTGACCGGCGACCTCGAGCGTCCACAGCAAACGCGCGGCGCGGCCACCGCCTTCATCGTCGTAGGCAACCACATGGGTATCGGCGTTTATGCCCAGGGTGGAGAACACCCGCTGCAGGGTGTCATCATCCGGCAGCAGGCCCATGACGGGTCTTCTGCTGGCCACGATCTGGGCGTAATCAAGAAACACGGCGCCCGGTACATGGAGTTTCCGGTAGGTGTCGGCCTTGCCCAGATCGACAACCAGGAAATTATCGTAACCCATTGTTACTTCAAGTGTATCTGGCTCGATGAGCAGCGGGAGTTGGAGGTCGGTCATGGTGCCTCGGTGAATAGTGGTTCCAGTAGTTCGATCCAGTGCCTGACGGGGATCCGGGCGTGGCCGGCCATGTGCGTCAGGCAGCCGATATTCGCGGTGGCAATGATGGACGGATCAGCCGCCTGCAGTGCCTCGAGTTTGTCGGTCCGCAGTTGTCCGGCCAGTGCAGGCTGCAGGATAGAGTAGGTGCCGGCCGAACCGCAACACAGGTGGGCATCGGCCACCGGCAGCAGAGTATAGCCCGACGCAGTCAGTAGATCCTCGACGACCCCCTTGATCTGTTGTCCATGCTGCAGCGAGCAGGGCGAATGGAATGCGATTGTATTTCCGCTGGCATGGTGTTTCAGGGACGCAGCCGGCCACTCCGCACGGACGACCTCGCTGAGATCGCGGGCCAATTCACTGACGCGTGCAGCCTTGGGCGCATATTCGCGGTCATCCGCCAGCAGGCGGCCGTAGTCCTTGACCATGGGGGCACAGCCGCTGGCGGTGATCACGATTGCTTCCGCACCACCCTCGATGGCTGGCCACCAGGCATCGATATTGGTTTTCATAAAGCCCCTGGCTTCCTGCATCGCGGTCAGGTGATGGCTGAGTGCGCCGCAGCAGACGCTGCCTTCGGGGATCACGGCATTGATACCGAGTGCTGCCAGGACGTGCCGTGTCGCCCGGTTGATCTGCGGTGCCAGTACCGGTTGCACACAGCCGTCCAACAGCAGCATGGTGCGCGGCAGTGACATACTGTTTACGGATTGTCCGGAAGGGGCACGGGTGGGGACGGACTTGCCCAGCCTGGCGGGCAGCACGGGACGTAAGGCCTGTGCCGTGCGCAGGAGGGGGGTGAAACGCCGCGGGCTGGTCAGGACCAGGCGCAGCAGGCGTCGCACGAGGCGTTGAACCGGCGGCCGCCTGACACGTTGTTCGATGTATTCGCGTCCGGTATCCAGCAGGGCGTGGTAATCGACGCCGGACGGGCAGGTAGTCTCGCAGGCCCGGCAGGTCAGGCAGCGGTCGAGGTGCAGCAGGGTACGGGAGGACGGACGCCGGCCCTCCAGTGCCTGTTTCATGAGATAGATGCGCCCGCGCGGGCCATCCAGTTCATCGCCGGTCAGCTGGTAGGTCGGGCAGGTCGCGTTGCAAAAGCCGCAGTGCACACAATTGCGCAGGATTTCATTGGCGGTCTTTCCCGTGCTGGTTTGCAAAAAGGATGCGGGCAGTGAGGTTTGCATGGATCGATCTATAGTCCGCTGTACAGGCGACCGGGGTTGAGGATACCGGCCGGGTCGAAGCTTGCCTTGAGGCGTTGATGCAGTGCCATGAGTGCCGGGTCCAGGGGATGGAACACATCCTCGTGGTCGCCGCCGCGGAAGCAGGTGGCATGTCCGCCGGCACGTACTGCGGCATCCCGCAGCGTCTGCGCCGGCAGGGTGGTCTTGAGCCAGCGCTGTGCACCGCCCCAGTCAATCAGTTCATCGGCCTCGAGTTCGAGTGCCGCTGCAGCGGGCGGGACCGACAAACGCCACAAGGGCCGGTCATCCTGGAAAAACGGGTGGCGGTGTTCGCGCAGTTCTTCCCAGAAACTATCGGCCGCGGCCAGTTCATCACCGCCCAGCTGTGTGGCGGCCGCCTGCACACCCTGTTCGAATCCGGACAGACGCACCCTGAGTTGCCGGCCGGTATAACAGCCAGCGGACAAGGGCAGCGGTTGACCCGCCCAGGTATTCAGCCACTCCAGTGCCTGTTCGGGTGAGGCCTCCCGGGACAGGGTGAGCTCGGTTTCCGGGCGCGGCAGGACCTTGAGGCTGATGTCCAGCAACACAGCCAGGGTGCCCAGGGATCCGGTGAGGGTGCGCGAGATGTCATAACCGGCCACGTTCTTCATGACCTGGCCACCGAAACGCAGCCGTTCAGCCCGGCCGTTGAGGCAGGTGATCCCAAGTACAAAATCGCGGGCCGCGCCTGCATAGGGGCGGCGCGGTCCGGAGAAACCGCAGGCGATGGTGCCGCCGAGGGTGGCGTCCGGTCCGTAATGCGGCGGTTCAAACGGCAGCATCTGGTTTTCTTTCGCCAGCACGGCCTCCAGCTCGGCCAGGGTTGTGCCGGCGCGCGCCGAGATCACCAGTTCCGTGGGCGAATAGTCGGTGATGCCGCTGTATTCCGCGACACTGAATCCGGTACCCGTCGCTGGCCGGCCATAGAAGGACTTGCTCCCGCCACCACAGATCGCCAACCCCGTACCGGTTGCGGCGGCATCGCGCAGGGTGTCCTGGAAGGATTCAATGAGTGACATTGTGGGTGGCTAGAAGCGCTCCAGTTCCGGGTGTGGCAACTGGCCCTGGTGGACGTGCATAGCACCGAACTCGGCGCAGCGGTGCAGGGTTGGGACCGCTTTGCCGGGATTCAGCAGTCCCTGCGGGTCGAAGGCGTGCTTGACGGCGTGCAGTTGGGTTAATTCCTCGGTATTGAACTGTACGCACATCTGGTTGATCTTTTCCAGACCGACCCCGTGCTCACCGGTGATGGTGCCGCCTACGGCAACACACAACTCGAGTATCTTGCCACCGAGTTCCTCGGTGCGCTCCAGTTCCCCCGGCTGGTTGGCATCGTAAAGGATGAGGGGGTGGAGGTTACCGTCGCCGGCATGGAAGACATTGCAGATGGGGAGGCCGTATTCACGTGACAGGCCATCGATCTCCGCGAGAACACGGGCCAGGTGCTGACGCGGGATAGTGCCGTCCATGCAGTAGTAATCAGGTGACAGCCGGCCCATGGCCGGGAATGCTGCCTTGCGCCCGGCCCAGAAACGCTGCCGTTCTGCTTCGTCGCGGGAGACGCGCAGTTCGGTTGCGCCGGCATCTCTGAATACGCGGCTGACACGTTCGATCTGGGTGGCGACATCGGCATCGGTGCCGTCGACTTCACACAGCAGGATGGCGGCGGCGTCCTCCGGGTAGCCGGCGTGCACGAATTGTTCCACGGCGCGTATTGCCGGGTTGTCCAGCAGTTCGAGCCCGGCCGGTATGATGCCGTTTGCAATGGTGGCAGTCACTGCAGCTCCTGCAGCCTCGACAGACGCGAAAGCAGCCAGGACGACCTGGGCGGCTTCCGGCAGGGGCAGCAGTTTCACGGTGATCTCAGTGATCACCCCAAGCAGACCTTCCGATCCCGTCATCAATGCCAGCAGGTCATAGCCGGCGCTGTCCAGTGCCTGGCTCCCGATGGTCAGGTGTTCGCCATCGATAGTCAGCACTTCGAGTTGCTGGATGTTGTGCACGGTGAGCCCGTACTTGAGACAGTGTACGCCACCGGCATTCTCCGCGACATTGCCGCCGATCGAGCAGGCAATCTGCGATGAAGGGTCGGGTGCATAGTAGAGGCCTCGGGGTGCAGCCGCCTGTGAGATAGACAGGTTGGTCACGCCCGGTTGTACCCGCGCAATGCGATTGGCGGTGTCTATCTCGAGGATACGGTTGAACCGCGCCATGCTCAGCAACACACCATCAGACAGGGGCAGGGCCCCACCGGACAAGCCAGTGCCGGCCCCGCGTGCCACGACCGCAACACCGTTACGTGCACAGAGTTGCAGTGTCGTCTGCACCTGCTCGAGGGTTTGCGGAATAACCACCACCATGGGCAGCCTGCGGTAGGCGGACAGACCGTCGCACTCATAGGGGCGGAGATCCTCTGGCTCGGAAAGCACGCATTCCGCCGGCAGCTTTTCACACAGGAGATCAATGATTGTGGTGTCAGACATGCAGGGATCCTGCCAGATAAAAGTCAGTACTGCGATTTGCCCGGTGTGCTAACAACCATACCAACATATCAAGGATGGTACGATCAAGAGTTGGCGCTCTGTGCCGATATGTTTACCCGATACTATAAAACATAAGCACGCCGTTCAGACAGATCAATTACACATCATGGTATGATGGAACAATGAAATGCAGTTTACGACAGGTTGATCACTACGGCATCCCGCCGCGCACCTTTGCCGGCCTGATGGAGTTGTATGAATGCAATTACATCAGGTTGAGGAATCTGGTACCGGATCTCGATGCTATTCCGCTTGCCCTGATCTCAAGGGCGCCTGGTGCCCTTGACCTGCGCCTGCGCATCATTGAACGCTGCAAGTTCACTACCACCCTGAACCTCACCTATCATTTCCAGGATGAGGAGGGTGAGTTCCCGGCCCCCGACCTGCAGGTGCGCATCTACCACGATGCCCAGGTTGGCGAGGTAATCGCCTGCGGGCGTCGCCGGGGCCAGCGTCATGCCGTATACAACCGCATGCACCACAACTACACCCTGGACGAGAAGTGGCGCATGAACCGCTTTCTGCAAAAATGGCTTGGATACTGCCTGAGGCAGGGACACCGATTTAACCCGAAAATCACCAACCCGGTTGCGGATGAAACCACACAAATAGTTGAGAATTCACTGCTTATCGCTGAATCCTGAGGTTATTTCCAGACGCCCATCGGGCCACTCCGGCCTGGTGCCAACACCTTGATAGTTATACCCGAGTATCGCATACTAGTACCTGAGCATTTTACTAGGTTATTGGCTGTTGCCCCACATTTCCGGTGCGGGCAACCAACGGGAATAAACTCATGCGGTTATCGACAAAAGGGCGCTATGCAGTTACCGCCATGCTGGACCTTGCCATTCATCATACGCAGGGTCCGGTAACACTGGCGGAAATTTCCGAGAACCAGGGCATTTCCCTTTCCTACCTGGAGCAGTTGTTTGCCCGGTTGAGAAAGTGCGGTCTGGTGGAAGGCCTGCGTGGCCCCGGTGGTGGCTACCGTCTGTCGCGCCACCCCCAGGATATCTCGGTAGCCGAGGTGATTACCGCCATCGGTGAAGGCATCGATGTCACTCAGTGTGAGGGCAGGGAGAATTGCCAGGACGGGGAGCGCTGCCTGACCCATGTGCTCTGGACCCGGCTCGGCGAGGAAATCTACGAATTTTTGAATGGTATTACGCTGGCGAGTTTTCTTGAGCGCGACGATGTCAGCCAGGTGATCCGTCGACAGCAGCATGGATTGGATGTCATGGCAGCGGGCTTGAAAAAGACGGTCGCTTGACGACAATCGATTAAGTATATTTCAGGCAGGAACTGACGTTATGAACATTAGTATCCCTATTTACATGGATTATTCGGCGACCACGCCGGTGGATGAACGGGTAGCCGAGAAGATGTGTAGCTACCTGACACGCCAGGGCAAATTTGGTAACCCGGCCTCGCGTTCACACCAGTTCGGCTGGGATGCCGACACCGCCGTTACCGAGGCACGCAATAACGTCGCGGCGCTGATCAACGCCGATCCCAGGGAAATCGTCTGGACCTCGGGGGCCACCGAGTCGGACAACCTTGCCATCAAGGGTGCCGCGCACTTCTACAAGAAACAGGGCAGGCACATTGTCACCCTGAAGACGGAACACAAGGCCGTCCTGGACAGCTGCCGGCAGCTGGAGCGTGAAGGCTACGAGGTAACCTACCTGGATCCCGAGCCCAGCGGGCTGCTGGACCTGGAGAAACTCAAGGCAGCCATACGTGATGATACGATCGTGGTGTCGGTGATGCATGTCAATAACGAGATCGGCGTCATCCAGGATATCGCAGCAATCGGTGAGTTGTGCCGCGAACGCAGGATCATCTTCCACGTCGATGCCGCCCAGAGTGCCGGCAAGATCCCCATCGACCTGCAGGCTCTCAAGGTCGACCTGATGTCCTTCTCGGCCCACAAGATTTACGGCCCGAAGGGAATCGGTGCGCTGTACGTACGCCGCAAGCCGCGGGTGCGCATCGAGGCCCAGATGCACGGAGGCGGACACGAGCGTGGCATGCGCTCCGGGACCCTCGCGACCCACCAGATAGTCGGCATGGGCGAGGCCTTCCGCATTGCCAGGGAGGAAATGGTCACGGAAAACGAGCGCATCCGGATGTTGCGCGATCGCCTGTGGAATGGCCTCAAGGACATGGAAGAGGTTTACCTGAACGGTGACATGGACCATCGCATCCCGGGCAACCTGAACGTGAGTTTCAACTTTGTCGAGGGCGAAAGCCTGATCATGGCACTCAAGGACATGGCTGTGTCCTCGGGATCTGCCTGTACCAGTGCCAGCCTGGAGCCGTCTTACGTACTGCGTGCTCTGGGTCGCAATGATGAACTGGCACACAGCTCGATCCGTTTCTCCATCGGCCGCTACACCATTGAGGACGAGATCGATTACATCATCGAGCGTGTCACCGAAAAGGTATCCAAGCTGCGCGAACTTTCACCCCTGTGGGAAATGTACAAGGATGGCATCGATCTTGACTCGGTGCAGTGGGCGGCACACTAGTTCTCAATCGGACGAATATTCAGGTAGTACACAATGGCAATTACCCTGACTGAAGCGGCTGCGAGTCGCGTGAAAGACTTTCTGGATAACCGTGGCAAGGGTGTTGGTCTGCGCCTGGCCGTGAAGACCACGGGCTGCTCCGGCATGGCCTATGTCATCGAATTTGCCGACGCGGTCGAAGAGGATGACGTGGTGTTCGAGGACCGGGGTATCAAGGTGGTCATCAATCCGAAGAGCCTGGTCTACCTCGATGGCACAGAGCTTGACTATGACAGGGAGGGGCTGAACGAGGGCTTCAAGTTCAATAATCCAAACGTCAAGGACATGTGTGGCTGCGGGGAGAGTTTCAACGTCTGAGGTCAGCATCCGGCTGGCCCTGTATCTGGATCCTTGTTGTTAGATCATGGCTGTGGATTTATCCTCAACCTATTTTGAGCTGTTCGCCTTGCCGCAGACATTCCAGGTGGACCTGGAACTGCTGGACGCACGCTACCGCGACTTGCAGCGCACGGTACACCCGGACCGCTTCGTGAATGCGACGGATCAGGAGCGCCGGCTCTCCATGCAGCAGGCGACCCGCATCAATGAAGGCTACCGGACCCTGAGGGATCCACTCAAGCGCGGGCGTTACCTCCTGGAATTGAGGGGTTACAGCTTTGATGACGAGCATCACACCACCAGTGATGCCGCGTTCCTGATGGAACAGATGGAATTGCGCGAGGCACTGGCAGAGGTGCGTGGAGCGGACGACCCGTTCAGTATACTGGCCGGGATCATGGACCGGATCGCGGCAGATTTCGACGACCTGACCGGCGAGTTGGAGGTGCGCCTGGACAATGTCGATGAGGATGGGTCCGCGGCGGACACGCTGGTGAAGATGCAATTCTTCCGGCGTCTCAATGAAGAGGCGCAGGAACTGGAGGCGGCACTCGAAGACGAACTGGACTGAGTGCCCATGGAAACAAGACCAACTCACCGCAAAGGCGCAAAGGACGCAAAGATATTAAATCAGACCTGTTTAACTGGTTGATTTAAACCATCTCTGTAGCCTGTATATTTTTATATTTTATTGGGTGTTCTTTGCGTCTTTGCGGTGAATTAATAAATAGTCAATCATGGCACTGTTACAGATATCAGAACCCGGTGAATCCACTGCGCCGCATGAACACCGGCTGGCGGCCGGCATCGATCTAGGGACGACCAACTCGCTGGTGGCCAGCGTTCGCAGCGGCCTGGCGCAGACCCTGGCGGATGAGCAGGGTGAACACCTGCTGCCCTCCGTGGTGCGCTACCGGGCAGAGGGAGGTCCACTGGTTGGACGCGAGGCCCTGTCTGCCGCGACCCGGGACCCGCTGAATACGATTGCCTCGGTCAAGCGCCTGATGGGACGCGGGGTGGAGGACGTCAAGGGACTCGGTGCGCACCTGCCCTACGAATTCGTGCCCGCAGCCAGCGGTATGCCCCTGCTGCACACAGCCGGGGGCGATGTCAGCCCGGTCGAGGTCTCGGCCGAGATCCTGAAGATCCTAAAGACGCGTGCCGAGGAGGCCCTTGGTGGCGAGCTGAAGGGCGTGGTCATCACCGTGCCGGCCTATTTCGACGATGCCCAGCGCCAGGCGACCAAGGATGCCGGGCGGCTGGCCGGCCTGCATGTGTTGCGCCTGCTCAATGAACCCACCGCCGCTGCCGTGGCCTACGGGCTGGACCAGGGCTCCGAGGGCATCACGGCCATCTATGACCTGGGCGGTGGCACCTTCGATATTTCCATCCTGCGCCTCAACAAGGGCGTCTTCGAGGTCATGTCCACGGCGGGTGACACCGCCCTCGGCGGTGACGACTTCGACCGTATCGTGGCGCTGTGGATCATGCAGCAGGCAGGGATTCCGGATGATGCGGGCCATTTCCAGATGCGGCGCCTGATGCAGGTGGCGCGCAGCGCAAAGGAAGCCCTGACAGAGGCATCTTCAGTCGAAGTAAAGATCGAGCGCAATGATGGCTCCCACTGGAGCGGCAATCTGACGCGCGAAACATTTGATGAGCTGTGCGGCTCACTGGTGCAGAAAACCCTGAGTCCCTGCCGGCGTGCCCTGCGCGATGCCGGGATCCGTGCCGGGGACGTGCAGGCGGTGGTAATGGTCGGCGGCTCCACCCGCGTACCGCTGGTGCGCAGCCGGGTCGCCGGGTTCTTCGAGCGTGAGCCCCTGGCGGACATCGACCCGGACAAGGTGGTCGCCATCGGTGCGGCGATCCAGGCGGATATCCTGGCCGGCAACAAGCCGGAGGACGAGATGCTGTTGCTGGACGTGATACCCCTGTCGCTGGGCCTGGAGACCATGGGCGGACTGGCAGAGAAGGTCATCCCGCGAAATACCACACTTCCGACCGCACGCGCCCAGGAATTCACTACCTTCAAGGACGGCCAGACCGCCATGTCCATGCACGTGGTCCAGGGCGAACGCGAGCTGGTGAGTGACTGCCGCTCCCTGGCGAAATTCGAATTGCGCGGGATCCCGCCAATGACAGCGGGGGCCGCACGCATCCGGGTTACCTTCCAGGTCGATGCCGACGGGCTGCTCAGTGTCACCGCCGAGGAACAGGTCAAGGGCGTGAAGAGCAGCATCGAGGTCAAGCCGTCCTACGGGTTGAGTGACGGCGAGATCGAGAAGATGCTCAAGGATTCCATGGCGCATGCACAGGATGACATGGAGACGCGCCGCCTGCGCGAACAGCAGGTTGAGGCAGACCGGGTACTGGTGGCGTTACAGGCTGCACTGGCCGAGGACGGCGCCAGGATTCTGAATGCGCAGGAGCGTGCCGTTATCGATGACGCCGCACGGCAGCTTGCAGCCGCGCGTGAAAGCAGTGACCCACAGGCGATCAAGCAGGCCATCGAGGCCGTGGAGGCGGCCAGCAGCGACTACGTCGCACGTCGCATGAACACCAGTATCCGCGAGGCGATGGCCGGGCACCGCGTCGATGATTTCAAGTCAACGTGACAATCAAAAGAAACGTATTTTCAGGAACCAGTAACCGTTATGCCGCAGATTATCTTTCTACCGCACGAGGAAATATGCCCGGAAGGGGCCATCGTCGAGGCCGAGGCCGGTACCAGTATCTGTGATGCAGCGTTGAATCATGGCATCGAGATCGAGCACGCCTGCGAAAAGTCCTGCGCATGCACTACCTGTCATGTCTATATCCGCGAAGGCGGTGATTCGCTCAACGAATCCGATGAGGACGAGGACGACCTGCTGGACAAGGCCTGGGGTCTGGACCCGGACTCGCGCCTGAGCTGCCAGGCGATCGTTGCCGAACAGGACCTGGTGATCGAAATACCCAAGTACACCATCAACATGGTGAGTGAGAACCACTAGCAGTCAGGGTGCACTGCACTCTGCTGGATCAACTGCAGGAGACTGGCTATGGGACTGAAATGGACGGATTCACTGGATATCGCCATTGAACTGGATGAAGCACATCCCGACGTGGATCCCTTACATGTGAATTTCGTGGACCTGCGTAACTGGGTGCTGGCGCTGGATGATTTCGAGGATGATCCGGAGCACAGCGGCGAGCGCATCCTCGAGGCCATCCAGATGGCCTGGATCGAAGAACGCCAGTGAGCCGTCCGTGACGCCAGCTCAACGGTGTCTTATAAAAGATCAGCAAGTTATTGTAACTGAATAAAAATAATTGAATTAATGTGTACCCCAGAAGGCTGGTCGTTGGATCCGGACGGCTTTCGACCAAGGCGTCCGGATTCCATTAACCCCGCCAACCTTGTATATTACGCGGCCTTGATTTTTACCGGTTAACCCCTGCTGGATGAAGTTGACTGCACGCCCGCATGGCTCGCCAGTGCAGCCGGGTATCCCGCTCGACGGCCCGGGTCCTGGGTCCCGCTGTGCTTGAGCCGGGGCAGGTACCGAATACATTCACATTGAGATTGAGGTAATCCATGGCTGTTAGAAATCGTCTGCATCGCAGTGAGCTGGCTGTCCCCGGCAGCAATACCCGCATGCTTGAAAAGGCACCGGACTCGGGTGCCGATATTGTGTTTCTTGACCTCGAAGACGCCGTGGCGCCGGATGACAAGGCGCAGGCGCGCAAGAATGTCATCGAGGCCCTGAATGACATGGACTGGTCGAAGTGTTCGGTATCGGTGCGCATCAACGGCCTGGATACCCACTACTGCTATCGCGACATCGTCGATGTGGTCGAACAGGCCGGTGACAAGCTCGATACCGTCCTGATTCCCAAGGTCGGCACCCCCGCCGATATCCTGTTTGTCTCCACCCTGCTCGAACAGATTGAAGCCGCCAGGCAAATCAAGCCAATCAACATTCACATCCTGATCGAAACCGCGCTGGGCATGGCCAATGTCGAGAGCATTGCCCAGACCTGCCCGCAACGACTTGAAGCGATGGTATTCGGTGTGGCCGACTATGCGGCATCCACGCAGGCGCGCACCACGCAGATGGGTGGCGCCAACCCGGACTATTTCATGCTCACCCATCCTGACAACGAGGGTGCGCGCGAACGTCACTGGGGTGACCAGTGGCACTTCGCGATCTCGCGCATGGTGGTGGCCTGCCGTGCCTACGGCCTGCGCCCCATCGATGGCCCATTTGGTGACATCCAGGACCCGGAAGGCTACAAGGCGGTGGCCCGCAGCGTTGCCGCGCTGGGTGTCGAGGGCAAGTGGGCCATCCATCCCTCGCAGATCGAACTGGCCAACGAGGTGTTTACCCCGCCGGAGTCCGAGGTGGACCGCGCCCGGCGCATCCTGGTTGCCATGGACGAAGCGGCGAAACAGGGCCGAGGTGCCGTGGCACTGGATGGCCGGCTGATAGACGCCGCCTCAATCCGCCAGGCACAGGTCATGGTTGACAAGGCTGTCCAGATCGAGAAATCAATAGCAGCACACTAAACGGAGTTATTGTCTGTGAATATCCATGAATACCAGACCAAGGAACTGCTCAGAAGCTATGGTGTGCCTGTTCCCGACGGGCGCGTGGCACATAATCTCGACTACGCCGCCACGGTGGCCGAGGAACTTGGCGGCGAGCGCTGGGTCGTCAAGGCGCAGATCCATGCCGGTGGCCGCGGCAAGGGCGGCGGTGTCAAGGTTGCCTCCTCTTTGGATGAGGTCCGGCTGATCACCGACCAGCTGATCGGCTGTCACCTGGTGACACCGCAGACCGGTGCCGAAGGCAGACTGGTGCAGCGTGTACTGGTGGAGCAGGCCTGTGACATTAACAAGGAGTACTACCTGGGTCTGGTCATCGACCGCGGCTCACAGCGCGTCACCGTCATCGCCTCGGCATCCGGTGGCATGGATATAGAGGAGGTGGCCAGGACCACGCCCGAGAAGGTGGTGCGCGAGTCGGTGGATCCGGCCGTCGGCCTGATGGAATTCCAGTGTCGCAAGATCGCAGCCAGGATCGGTCTGAAGGGCAAGCAGATAAGTGAGGCCAGCAAGCTGATGCGTGCCCTGTACCGGTGTTTCCGTGATCAAGACGCCCTGATGGCGGAGATCAACCCGCTGGCAGAGGTGAACGGCGGCAGCCTGATGGCGCTGGACGCCAAGATGTCCTTCGACGTCAATGCCCTCTACCGCCTGCCGGCGATTACCGAGCTGCGCGATTTTGACGAGGAAGACCCGAAGGAGGTCGAGGCCACCGGTCACGGCCTTAATTACATTGCCCTCGATGGTAATGTCGGTTGCATCGTCAACGGCGCCGGGCTGGCCATGGCGACCATGGATGCGATCAGCTTTCACAAGGGCAAGCCGGCCAACTTTCTGGATGTCGGTGGCGGTGCCTCGCCGGAAAAGGTCGGTAACGCCTTTCGCATCGTACTGCAGGACCCGAATGTAAAAATCATCCTGGTGAACATATTTGCCGGCATCAACCGTTGCGACTGGATTGCCGAGGGTCTGATCAAGGCCATGCAGGCTCAGAAGATCGGAGTGCCGATCGTGGTGCGTCTCGCCGGTACCAATGTGGAGAAGGGCGCCGAGATGCTGGCTGCGTCCGGTCTTGACTTCATCATGGCCGACAATCTGGACGATGCCGCCACCAAGGTCATGGCAACACTCGCGGAGCAGGGCTCATGAGTGTATTTGTACACAAGGAATCCAGGGTCATCATCCAGGGTTTTACCGGGCAGCACGCGACCTTCCATGCCGAGGAGTCTATGGCCAACGGTACCAACGTGGTGGGCGGAGTGACGCCTGGCAAGGGTGGCCAGACCCATCTCGACCGCCCGGTATTCGATACCGTGTCGCAGGCCGTGGAGGAAACCGGTGCCGATGTCAGCGGCATCTTCGTACCGCCGCCGTTCGCCGCGGATGCCATTATGGAGGCGCTGGAGGCCGGGATCGGTGTGATCGTGGTGATCGCCGACGGTATCCCGGTGCAGGACATGGTGCGGGTGAAGCGCTACGCCAGGGACCGCAGCGCCATTATCATCGGCCCCAACACGCCGGGCATTATCACGCCGGGCGGTTGCAAGGTCGGTATCATGCCATCGCACATCTACACGTCCGGGCGCATCGGAGTGGTGTCCCGTTCGGGTACGCTGAACTACGAGGCCGTGCAGCAGATGACCGCCCTGGACATGGGGCAGTCGACCTCGGTCGGTATCGGCGGCGATCCCGTTAACGGCACCGACTTCGTCACCGTACTGCGCGCCTTCGAGGAGGATCCGGAAACCGACGCCGTTATCATGATCGGCGAAATCGGCGGACCCCAGGAGGTCGAGGCGGCACGCTGGGCCAGGGAGAACATGAGCAAGCCCGTAGTCGGCTTCGTCGCCGGCGTATCCGCACCCCCCGGGCGGCGCATGGGGCATGCCGGGGCCATCATCGCCGGGGAGTCCGATACCGCCAATGCCAAGATGGACCTGATGGAAGAGCTGGGCGTGCATGTGGTGCGCAATCCGGCCCTCATCGGCGAGACCGCCCACCGGGTGTTTTCCTGACCGGTATTGCCCCAAC
Source organism: uncultured Ectothiorhodospiraceae bacterium (assembly GCA_947259415.1). Lineage (GTDB taxonomy): Bacteria > Pseudomonadota > Gammaproteobacteria > UBA9214 > UBA9214 > CAMYJZ01. Next base: position 131,188 of record CAMYMI010000013.1, read on the forward strand.
TGTCAGGTGTCTTGAATGCCAAGTGAAGTGGACATATCAGGCCGCTGGCCGCAATCCGACAGCTTCCTGGTGGCAGTGCCGCCCCATTAGCTGTACTGATCCGGCCCCGGGGTCCTGATATTTACCAGCATCCTGAACTGTGACGCCGTCATTGCCTGTCTCTGGCCTTCGGCGTTACACTACGCGCCTTAACTAATTTCACTAAGCCCCGGTTTTCCGGCGGGTTTCCTGATAGACGAGATATAAAACGGAGTCTTGCATGGCCATCGAACAGACCTTTTCCATTATCAAGCCTGATGCGGTTGCGAAAAACATCATCGGTGAGATCTACAGCCGCTTCGAAAAGGGCGGCCTGCGCATCGTGGCGGCGAAAATGCTGCACCTG
>CAMYMI010000014.1 GCA_947259415.1 uncultured Ectothiorhodospiraceae bacterium
TTCAGTTTAATCTTACTTGGTTACATTAAGGGGTAACCAGATCCTTGCTCGATGATGTTTAACTCGGAATCGAGTTAGACGCTCATCGATATTTGTTGCGTACACAACCTAATCGACGTAAGCGCCCACACAAATTACCTGATCGAATTTTTAAAGAGCAGACCGGGAACGGAGCCCGGCGAGGACGGCAAATTATACGCAGCAATGGCGTACCGTCAACACATATTTTTCAAAAATATTCATCACCTTGGATAAGGCGAAAAGTACCTGAAAAACACCCGCCTCACACAGACTGACGGCCCACTAAGTATAGCGGATTCGCGCCCGAAAATCCCGTCGCTAAAAGGTCTGAAACAAGCGGGCCGGAATCACTGCTGTCCCACTTAATCCCCTCTCCCTCCGGGAGAGGGTTAGGGTGAGGGGATCAAAAGAATTAACTGCATGATTTATATCCCCTCATCCTGGCCTTCTCCCGGAGGGAGAAGGAAGAGGCCTTCTTTACCATTAGATAGTAAATTTCAGGTCTCACAGACTACCGACATGATTTTTTACCTATACATGAAGGGATTCGCCTAGAAATGAGCAGTATTAAGTGGGACAGCAGTGCCGGAACCCGTTATTATTTATAACATACTGATTTTTATAATGAATTATCAGAACAAGTCGTTCGGCCCTGGCTGCATATCCATAAGCTATTGATTTTTATATGGAATTCGCAGAGAAAAGGGTGCTAACCACTGCCGTCCCATAAACTCCCTCTCCCGCCGGGAGAGGGCCGGGGTGAGGGGATCAAAAAGTGATAACTGCATGAATTCAAGCCCCCTCATCCTGTCCTTCTCCCAAAGGGAGAAGGGACGTTCTGTTTGTATGGCGGCGATGCGGATTCATGTCCCATGTGTAGGAACAGCTGGTATCAGTCTTGTCATACATGACTTTACTGAAAATCCTATCAATGTTTATGGGACAGCAATGGGTGCTGACCCTTTATTGAACTTCCTGTCAATTGACGGTCACCCGGGCGAAGCGGCGCTTGCCGACCTGCAGCACGTGGGTGCTGCCGGCCCCGATGGTGAGGTCCCTGTCAGTGATCCGCTCCCCGTCGATGCGCACGGCCCCCTGCTTGATCATCCGAAAGGCCTCCGAGGTGCTGCCGGTCAGGTTCGCCCCCTTCAATACGCTGGCGATACCCAGGATACCGTCCTTGCTGTCCAGCGCCACCTCGGGCATCTCGTCCGGCATGGCCCCCTTTTGGAAACGTGCCACAAAATGTGCCTCGGCCGCCTCGGCAGCCGCCCGGTCGTGGAAGCGAGCGACGATCTCCTGGCCCAGCTGGAACTTGATATCACGCGGATTGGCGCCCTGTGCAACGTCCTGCTTCAACTGCTCGATCTCCTGCATGGGCCGGAAGCTGAGCAATTCGAAGTAGCGCCACATCAGGTCGTCGGAGATGGACATCAGCTTGCCGAACATCTCGTCCGGCGGCTCGTTGATACCGATGTAATTATTGAGCGACTTCGACATCTTCTGCACTCCATCGAGGCCCTCGAGAATCGGCATGGTCAGGATTACCTGTGGCTTCTGTCCATAATGTTTCTGCAATTCACGCCCTACCAGCAGGTTGAACTTCTGATCGGTACCACCCAGTTCGACATCGGCCTTCATTGCAACCGAGTCATAGCCCTGGATCAGTGGATAGAGAAACTCGTGGATGGCGATCGGCTGCTTGCTGGTGTAGCGTTTACTGAAATCATCGCGTTCCAGCATGCGCGCCACAGTATGCTTGGCAGCCACCTGAATAAGGTCCGCAGCATTCATCTCGCCCATCCACTGGGAATTGAACAGCACGGTAGTTTTCTCAGGGTCCAGTATCTTGTAGATCTGGTGTTCATAGGTCATTGCATTTTGAATGACGTCCTCGCGCGTCAGCGGTATGCGGGTGACGTTTTTACCGGTCGGGTCTCCGATCATGCCGGTGAAATCACCTATCAGGAACATCACCTCATGTCCCAGGTCCTGGAACTGCCTGAGCTTGTTGATCAGCACGGTGTGGCCCAGGTGCAGGTCGGGAGCCGTAGGATCAAAACCCGCCTTGACGCGTAGCGGCCTGTCCTGCTTCAGCCGTTCAGCCAACTCATTCTCTACCAGTATCTCCTCGGCTCCGCGCTTTAGCTGCACAAGATCGTCGTATGACGCCATTTATGAATCATCTCCCTGCATAGTGACTTTTTAGAGATTACCATAGACCTCAGTATCCAATTGACTGCGCGTGCGGGGACAAGAAATGGTTGACCCGGAGTCTGTGTATCGTTAAATTAGCTCTAATCGAACAAGGAGTTAACGTGAAGCAACCGTCTCCAAGCAACCGTGACTTCACATCACGCATGGCGACAGGACCAGGTCGCAGATTCATGCGGCCGGGCTATTGGCTTCTGGGTGGTCTGCTCGCCGGTTTTGCCGTCCTGCTCCTGGGTTTTAATCCGGAGCCGGCCAAGGCAACACGCCACCTCCCGCTGAATCTCTCGCAAGACAAACCCCTCGATGCAGCGGCCCTTACCGGTCAAGCATCGGTCCCCTTGCCCGACCCAGCCAGCCTCGAGCCGTCCGCGGCAGGCAACGGCGGCCCGGCCTCGGCCGCCGTGGAGGGCGAGTGGCATGATGTCACGGTTAAATCCGGCGACAGCCTGGCACTGATCTTTGAGCGCCTGGAGATACCACCGCAGCAGCTGCACAAGATCCTGGAGCTCGGCGGCGCGGCCCATAACCTCAAAAAGATTCATCCCGGCCAGGCACTGCGCATCCTGACAAACCCGGACATCGGACTGGTAAAACTCGAGTACCGGATCGACGAGTTAAGCAGCATGGAAGTGCACCGTCAGGACGATGATTTCGAAATCGGCACCTCACACCGTACCCCGGAGCGGCGCATCACCAACGCCGTCGGCGTCATCAACAGTTCACTGTTTATCGCGGGCCAGGAGGCCAACCTGCCTGACAGCCTGACGATGGAACTGGCCAATATATTCGGCTGGGACATCGACTTCGCCCTCGATATCCGCAAGGGTGACCAGTTTGCCCTGCTCTTTGAGGAGATGTACCTGGACGGCGAAAAGATTGATAACGGCAATATTCTCGCCGCGGCCTTTGTAAACCAGGGCAAGACGTACAAGGCTGTCCGCTACACTGACAAGTCCGGTCGCACCGACTATTACTCACCTGACGGCAAGAGTATGCGCAAGGCCTTCCTGCGCACACCGGTTGAATTTTCACGCGTCAGTTCCCGCTTCAATTTAAAGCGCAAACACCCCGTCCTGAACCGTATCCGGGCCCACAAGGGTGTGGACTATGCCGCACCACGCGGCACCTCCATCAAGTCAACCAGCAGCGGCAAGATTGTCTTCCGTGGCAAGAAAGGCGGCTATGGCAACACCATCATCGTCCAGCACGGAACCAAGTACAGTACCCTGTATGCCCACATGTCGAAATTCAGGAGAGGGCTTAGCAAGGGTTCGCGCGTCAAGCAGGGCCAGATCATCGGCTATGTCGGCAGTACCGGGCTGGCTACCGGACCCCACCTGCATTATGAACTCCGCATCAATGGCGTTCACCGCGACCCGCTGCGGGCGAAGCTGCCAGGCGCCGAACCACTGGAAAAGAAATACCGGGAGGATTTCCAGAAAAAGGCCGGTGCGCTGATTGCCCAGCTTGACCTGGTGCGCAACGTACAGGTGGCAAGCAGCGAGTAGCGGACCGATCGTTGCGCGGGTCCGTGCCGGTGCTGCGTGCCCCCACATCCCTGCAACGGGCCTGGCAGAACAGCTTTTTCCACTCGGCAGGCACTGACAAGTCGCCCCCATGAGCGCCCTGTTTATCGGCCTGATGTCAGGCACCAGCATGGACGGAATCGATGCGGCACTGGTCGACCTCTCGGCCATGCCGCCGCGGCTGGTCGCAACGCACACACACCCCTGCCCCGAAACCCTCAGAACCCGGCTGCTTGAGGCCATCCGGCTAAAAGACCCGCTGACCGAGGATTTATCCCGACTCGATGACGACGTCGGCGTGGTCTTCGCCGAAGCGGCCAATACCCTGCTGGAATCCACTGGCACACAGGCTTCTGCGGTCACCGCCATCGGCAGTCATGGACAAACCATCCACCATGCGCCGGACGCACCCCGACCCTGTTCACTGCAAATAGGCAATCCCCGGCGCATCGCCCGCCTGACCGGGATCAATGTGGTAGCGGACTTCCGGCATGCCGACATCGAGGCCGGCGGCCAGGGCGCGCCCCTGGTACCCGCCTTCCACGCGGCCCTGTTCCGCTGCCCGACTGAAACCCGCGTGGTGGTGAATATCGGCGGCATTGCCAATATCACCGTCCTGCCTGCCGACCCCTCGGAGCCCGTGACCGGTTTCGATACCGGCCCCGGCAATACCCTCATGGACCAGTGGATCTGGCAGCAGCGCGGCCTGAGCCTGGACAGGGACGGTGAGTGGGCCGCGGGCGGGCACATCGACCCGGACCTGCTGGCCTGCCTGCAGGCCGATCCCTACTTTCAACAGGTGCCGCCCAAGAGCACCGGGCGTGAACATTTCAACCTTGACTGGCTGTCGGCCTGCCTGGGACCGGTCGGCGCAACGGCGCAGGGCGTCCAGTCGACATTGTGTGAACTGACAGCGGTCAGCATCGCGAATGCAGTCCGGCAGTTTGCCGGCGAGACCCGGCGCCTGCTTGTCTGTGGCGGCGGTGTGCACAACAAGGAATTGCTGCGCAGACTGGCAGCAGCACTGGATCCGCTAGTGGTTGAATCAACCCGCGCGCATGGACTCGATCCGGACTGGGTGGAGGCGGTTGCCTTCGCCTGGCTGGCACAACGGCACCTGGAAGGCAAACCGGGAAACATCCCCGAGGTCACCGGGGCCGACCACCCGGTGGTCCTGGGAAGGCTGTTCAAACAGGGTTACTAATGAGTCCGTTAACAAGCCGACATTCAGGTGAACGTCCCCGACCTGTTGAAGAGAACGGGACAGGGTGGGGTTAGTGTAATGAAACTTCTATTGCCAAGTGAAACAAGGCAAGTGATGTCTGCCTACTTTGTTTCGTCTTGGTAATAGAGGTGACTAGCGCGCCCAGCAGTCGGCCACGCTGCCACCACTGGCAGCCCGGGTACCCGCCTGGTTTACCGTCAGGGTGCCGCAGGCGTCGCTGGTCTGTCGACCCTGCGGCACGGCCTGCAGGATGAAACCATTGGCAGCCGGCGCCCCGCCCTGGAAGCTCAAGGCATAGGCCGTGGTAGCACTGTCCCGGGGTGCGGTTCGGAATGGCAGATCGGCATTCGCGAGGGCGTTGCCGTCAGGCTTGAGGTTGTAGCGGTTGGTTTCCGAATAGTTCCTCTCAAGGAACTGGGCATTCTCCAGCAACGCCGCCTTGGCATCCCCGCGTTTCGCCCGCAGGGCATAGTTGGTGTAACTGGGATAGGCGATGCTCGCCATGATGGCGATGACGACCACGACAATCATCAACTCGATCAGCGTCATGCCACGTTGTCCGGTTCCGTTCATCATCTAGCCCCTTGTTGCCTCGATTGACCGGCCTAGTCCTTGGGATTTTGCATCAGCTTGAGACGCTCAAGTTCGCGCGTATCCGTTGGCAGCACCCAGAGTTCGCCGATGGTCTTGTCTATTGCAACCGAGTAACGCACCGGCTGCCCCGGCTTGAGCGACCAGATATGGTCGGTGCCGCCGATAAAATTTCGAATCCGGGTGCCAGCCGTCAGCCGGTAGAGCCTTTCATCGATACGGATCTGCTGGGTGCCGCGGTTCACCTCGCGGATAACACCCTCCGTTACAGGCTCGGCAAACACCGGGAGCGCGCAGGCAACCAGCCAACCGGCGAGAAATGACATTCTAATTAATTTCATCATGTGCCCCTTGTCGATTTAGCGGATCTGTCGCCAGGATTGCCGACCGAGATAGCCCTCACCCGGGTTTTCCACCACATGGTCCAGACTACCGGATGAACTCGGCATGTATTTGTGTTCCTTGTCGAAGTCCATCAGGCGTACCGGTGCCGGGCTGATGCCTTCACCGGGCCTGATACCGGCGGGAGACGTGTCGCCCTTGCCGTCGCCATCCGTGTCGATCATGTCAGCCAGGGTGAACAAGCCGTCATCGTTCAGATCAAACGGGGGATCGCTCAGGGCGCCGCCATTCCTGGCGTCGATCTCCATGAGCCAGCTGTAACCGCCGCTGCTGCAGGTCCCTCCATCCGGCACAATGGTCACGAAGATGATCCGGCCGTCCACCAGCAAGGGGTTGCTTGCGACGCGTTCGCCGGTATCGGGCAGGTCGAGATACCAGCCCGTGTGGGTCTTCGTCAGGGCATTGTCACTGACGGTCCGCAATTTGTCATCCGGAAACCCGGGGTCCGTGCCCTGGAAGGTGACTGTTTGCTCGAGCATACCGGAGCGGCTGGTGATGGGGGAACCGGTATCGGCCACCCCATAGAAGCTCTGACTACTGGTATCCGTCACATCCGGGTTGCCCAGGTAGCTCCCGGTACCGAAGTAGATCATCACGTCAAAGCTGAAGAAACCGTGTCCGGCCTCCGGCCGGCTGGTGATCGGCTGCGGATTGTTGCTGGCGTCTTTGGCGGTAAACAGGGGCTTGTAATTGGGCCCCTGCTTGTAGGCCACATCCCAGTTATTGGTATTGGGTGAATCGACATCGATTTTCCAGAGGTTCCCGTAGAGATCACCGGCATAGATGTAATCAACCCGGTGATCGCCGTTGATGTCGACGCCGGCCGGTGTGGACATACCATTGGGATTGCTGGTGGTCCCCACACCGGTATCGATCTTCTTGATAAGCGATCCGTCCTCGATATTGACGATGTAGAGCACCGCGTGGCCGCTGGTGCTGGCGCTGCCGTCGGCCTCGGTATTGTTGTAACCGTTGCCGAACACCGCGGCCCAGACCCCGTTCTGCATGCGCACGATCGCCGGCTGGCTGTAGGTATAGCCGAGATCGCTGTCATCGGCGTCAGTGAATTCCCACAGCACGGTGTCCGCGGGCCCGCTGCCGGTTTCGGAATACCCGGAGGGGTCCGTGATATCCAGGGCATAGATCCCCTGCCCCCCGTGGTTGAGACCCCCGACCAGGACCGAATGCCAGGCGCCGGCATAGAAGGCATCGCCGTAGGTCGGCGAACCGTCCACATAATAGCGATGTGAATAACCGGGGTCGGTCAGCTTGCTCAGGTTCTTGTGGACAGGGGATGGTACATAGGCGAGTTTTTCCTCCAGCAGGTCCGTGGTCCCTTCCGCCTTGAAACCATGCAGCATCCCGTCATTGGCACCGACATAAATCATCGGATCCCGGAAGCTCTTGGTGAGCTTGAAGGCCGAGTATTCACATCCCGTACAGCTCTCGGGCTCGCCCGTACCCCAGTTGTCCCGATAGCGGAAATGGGGCTCACCGACGTAGACGGGCGCGGAATTGATGATGTCGCCCAGCTTGCTGGTAGGCCGCTCACGGAAGCCGCCACTGCTGTTCTCGTTGGCGGCGTCACCGCGCAGGTAGTCGAGTCGCAGGGCCCCCTTGCCGTCGGCTGTACCGAAGGCGTTCTTGTTCAGGGCGGTCTGCAGGGCTCCACCGGCGGTCAGCGAAGCCCAGCGGAACGGAACGGCTGCAGCCGCATCGGTATCCAGGGTCAGTATGGTGCGGCTGCCCGGCGCCGGCAGGCGCTGGCCCGCATCCGCCTTGGCGGGCTGGATCACCGAACCATCCGTGGTGTCGACCCCGAAGGTCAGCAGCTTGCCATGCCAGTCGGCCGCGACAAACTGTGCCTGATACAGCAGGGTGTCGGAACGCAGATGCCCGGTGCTGGCGGCGGCGGAGGACGCCGATTTCGTCCGGCTTTCGATATTTTGCAAGGCGGCCTCCAGACCCGCGGCCACGGCAGCCGGCGTCTTGGCCGAGATGAAGGCCCCGCGACTGTTGTAGGCGGCGTGCCAGACATCGTCGATCTTCTCAGGGCAGTCCGAGCAGAAGGGGTTGCCCCAGTCGCCGCTCTCGGTCAGGGCCGGATCGGGCCAGCCATCCCCGTTGGTGTCGCTCAGCTTGCCTTCGACACCGAAGGCGACCCCGAAGGTCACCAGGTGCTGGTGCGTGGCCAGATCGAAATAGGACGGGTCCGGTGCCACATTGTTGGGTAACGGGCTCAGGTCCTTGTCGTAGTAGTACTTGGCCACGTCGGCGAGCGTCAGGGAGACGCTATCGCCATCCGCATCCGCGATGGCGGCCGCGGGATCGTTCTTGTTCCAGTAGCCGTCCGTGAACGTCACGGCAAAGTTCTTCTGGCAGGAATCGATAATCGGGTCGGTCCGGCCGTCGGCATTGTCGAAATACTTGCCGACCCGCTCGAGCCCCTGGCGCAGGGGTGTACTGGAGCTGGGCCAGTTCAGTTCGAACAGCGAACCCAGCATGCTGTCATTATGGGCGCTGTAATCCGGCGCGGCCGGCGGCACCTCGACGAACAGCGAACTGTAATTATTGATGACACTCAGGCCGTAACGAAATTCAGGGTGGTTTCTGACAACCGTCGCCAGCGCGCCCTTGGTCACAAAGGAGCGCTTGCGGGCATACTGATACCAGTTGGCGATATTCTGCAGCTCATCGGCCGCGGTGCGACACACCGTGCCACCGCCGTGACAGACGGTGTCAGTAGCGGCATAGGTGACCGGGCTGCCAAAGACGGGATTCAGGCCCTCGTCATCTGGGGCATAAAGAACGGTCGACTCGATAATGTCCGTACCGCTGACCGTGTAGGTGGTGTGCGCATCCCACAGGTCCACCAGCCCGTTGGGCGTGGCGTTGACATTGATGACGTCACCGGCCTGCGGGCTGGCCCCGTCGAAACCCCGGTCGTCTTTCCATACCTCGAAGCGAAACCCGTCCAGGTTGCGCAGCACGGTATAGCCTGCCTCCCCGCTGCGCGGGTTGCTGCGCGCCGCGCTGAAACTGGCGTCGGCGCACGGGGTGCCGCTACCGTCGCAGGGCGCCTCCCAGGGAGCGTAGTCCTGCAGCGGATCGTAGTAGACCACGTTGAAATCACTCGACAGGATACGCCAGTCGAATTGATAGGGGATATTGGTGTTCAGATCGGTGCCGCAGGAATACAGGGTCTCCCTGTTATCGGTGCAGCCATTGGTGTAGGAGTTGTCGCTGTTGTCGAAGATGTATTCGAAATCACCAAAGTAATCGATGATTGTGATGGTCGCAGGGTCGGTTGAAGTATCTGTTTCGGTTTTTTTCCCGCCGTAGGCACGCCATTTGCCGTTGGTCACCAGGTAGCCGGGGGATCCGTCACAGTACGCCTCGTCCCGGTAGCCACAGGCATGCCATTGCTGGGTGGTGAGGACCTCCCAGTCCATGGAACCGGAGTCGTCGACTTCGAAAAAGACATTGGGATCCACCGAGGTGTTCAGGAACAGCGGCGAATTGGCCAGGGTTACCGCCTGTGCCACCGGCGCCATGGCCAGCATGGCCAGCAGGGCCGCGCCCAGCCCGGCCCTCAGTCGGGATTTGTCTATCATCCGCTTGAAATAGGTTTTCATGATTGTCAGCTCCGACAGGTTCTCAGTTGAGTCGTTTGACGAAAGTCGATTGCAGGACGGACAGGGCGGTGTCGCTGCCACCCTCGGACCGCGCCGTTACCCGGAAGAAACTGCGTCCGGTGGTCACCCCGTGCCCGACCGTCAGGCTGTCACGGGAAAATTCCAGGAATTCGTTGAACCAGCGCGGGTCGCTGTTGTTCGACACCAACTCGTGCGAGCTACCAACACCGTATTCCACAGCATTACTGGCCCACCAGCTGGCCGGCTGGTCTTCCAGATAAAACGGCAGTACATCCTCGTTCCATATCTTGCAGGGCGCACTCGAGCACAGGGTCGGCTCGAGTGTCAGCGCCTCCAGCGTGCCTTCACCATCACGCAATGCCGCCTCGGCCCCCTGGAACGCCAGGTTGGAATCGCGCAGGTTGCCGGCCATGCGTTCCTCCATGGTGACCGTATTCATGGCCGTGATGCCGATGATGGTCAGCAGGAGCAGCATCATCAGGCTGACCACCAGGATGGCCCCTCGCTGGTTTACATGCCTTGGCGGTTGAAGTCTGCGCATCATGATCAGGACCCGGGCTATAACACGCGGTTGCGAATGGTGACCGTTGAAAAAAACCGCCGCCGCAGCCGGCGATCGGCCGGACTGGCCACGACCGTGCCGTCAAGCTGGTTATAGGCAACCGGCAGCGTGACAACGTTCTCATCGGTACTCAGCAGCAGCCCAATGCGGACACTCATCACCTTGCCCCAGTCACTGGCGGCAATGCTGGCGGCATCGCGATAGACATCGACGGTGCCATCCGGACTCGGACTGGTATCGAAGCCGTAGGTGATCTGCATATCATCAACGCCGCTGATGAACTCGCGCTCATTGCCCTGGATATCGGTCTCGTACAGGGAAAACAGCGGCGCACCGGCCCGGTTGGTGCGCCCGGAATCCATGACATAGAAGGTCGAGCTCTCGAACTTCAGCAGAAAGGCATCGTCGAGGTAGGCCTTGGAGAGCCGGTTGGTGGTATTCGCGCTGTTGGCGTGGGCGATGGTGATCTTGCCGGAACCCGTTGACACGTTGGTGGCCGCGAAGATGTCCGCGGTCTCGCAATCGGTAATGAACAGGTAGTCACCGGCTTGATAGTCTTCCGAGTTGATATCCAGCTGGATGTTGGCGTTGTCTGAGGTGAGATTGCCGGTCATCTGCGCCGCCGCGGCCGCGGCCCCGCGCATCACCAGCACATCGGTACCGACCCGTGCCCCCGTGCTACCAAAGGAGTTACCTGCGGCGACATTGTCAAAGCCGTTGACCACGGCGTCCAGGTCGAAGATGGCGTCGGGTGGCGGGCTGCTGATGATGTTACTCGGGGTCATGAAACGCAGGTTGGCGCAGCCCTGGTAGCCGCCCATGCGGATCTTGCGTGGCCTTGCTGCTGGTGAAGATGTGGGTCACACCGGCCAGCAGGGCCAGGCCGATGGCCATGGCAATCATCAGTTCGACCAGACTGAAACCGTGCTGTCTGTGTCGCAGGTGCGTTGTCATGGATCCGCGATTCACAGACTCGTGACCAGGCTGAACACGGTGGGGGCGCCGCCACGCTCGGTCCACTCGACGTTGACGGTGAACAGGCGGCCGTTCTGGATGACCTGGCCCCGGCCTGTGGGGAGCAGAGTGGTAAGCAGGGTCTTCCAGTTTCGGAGATCGGCTTCTGCGATCGAAGACCCGGTTGGCGGCCCGTCGGTGTAGTTGGTCAGATAGGCGCCGCCCAGGGCGGTTTCAGACTTTCCAGCCGCGCCCCGATTGGCGCGCATCGCATCGACAATATCGTAGGCCAGCACCGTGGCCTGGGTGCGCAGGTAGGAGGTGTGGTTGAAACGCATGCCATTGGTCTGCAGGCTCGCCAGCCCGAGCAGCCCGATCGCCAGTATCAGGACGGCGACCAGGACCTCGATCAGGCCAAAGCCGCCGGCTGTGCCCGGGTTGTGTCTAGGTGTTCGCATGGTTCGATGCTGCATGACGGATCAGGAGCAGGCGCTATGGCTCACCGACGGCTGGCCGGTGACGCTCACGTTGATATCCCGGGCGAGGTTGCCGGTACAACCCGGTATCCTCAGCTGAAACACGGCGCCGGTGTTGACCAGGCCGATCTGGCTGTAGCGGAGTGCGGCCGGTGTCGTGGTGATGGTGGCGCCGCCCGCCAGCGCGCCCCAGACCCGCAGCACCTGATCGGTCCCGTTGACGGTGCTGTCGGCATTCGCATCGGTGAACACGATCCAGCCGTCGTGCCAGTTCCCTGCACAGGTGCTCCCGTCGGCGCTGCTGCAGATCGTTACCGTGGTGCGCCGCTTGAGGGCCTCGTCACGGCTCAGGTTGATGGCGGTCACCAGATCATTGGCCTGTGCCGTGATGCGGTTGTTCTGCACGAAGCTGTTGTAGGCGGGTATCGCCATGGAGATCAACACCACAGCCACCGCGAGCGTGACCATCAATTCGATCGCCGTGAATCCGGTTTCTTTTTTCATGTGTGTTTTCTAACCCGCATCAATCCGTTATCGACACTGCGCCCGCCGCAGTGATACCCGGTCCGTTGCCTGCTCGGGCAAGCCGTGATTTTTCATATCCCGAGGTATCGAAGAATTTAACGGCCCGGCGGGTAATTTCTTTACTACCCAGGACCCTGCAGATGCTCCGGGGCAACCGCCAGAGTGGCGATGAATGCTCCCGGAATCAGGTCAGGCACCGTAGTGTTTTTCTATCTTACTGATATATAGTGTGAATTTTTCAGCCGCCGGACGGGGCTGGAGAAGATGGCACCGGGAGGAACCCCGGGCGTGAAGGTGCCACCTGGCCTGATCGACATCGCGGGTGGCCGCCAACCGGGACAGGGGGCCCGCTAGCGGGCGGTGACGGGCACGTAATGTCGGGGCTCGTGGCCGGTATAGATCTGGGTCGGGCGGAAGATCCGGTTCTGCGTGACCTGTTCACGCCAGTGGGCCAGCCAGCCCGCCGTGCGGGCGATGGCAAAGATGGAGGTAAACTGGTCGGGGGGTATACCGATCTCGCGGTAGAGAATGCCCGAATAGAAATCGACATTGGGATAGACCCCCTTCGGCGCCAGGATGGCCTCACAGGCCTGTTCCAGCGCCAGCGCCGTCTCGAACAAGGGGCTGCTGCTGCCACGCGATTCGGCCAGCTCAAGCATCAGTTGCTGCAACAGCGTGGCACGCGGGTCCTTTACCTTGTATTCGCGATGGCCCATGCCCCAGATGACCTCCCTGGCCGCCAGTTTCCTGTCCAGCCAGGCCGGCACCGCTTCAGGGCTACCGATCTCCTCGAGCATCTGGATCACCTGCTCGTTGGCACCGCCGTGCAGCGGGCCGGCCAGCGTGCCGATGGCGGCCGCGATGACATAGGACGGCATCGCTAAAGTGGAACCGGTCACCATGGCCGCGAAGGTGGAGGCATTGATGGTGTGCTCGGCGTGTAGAATCAGGCACACGTCCATGATGTGCGCGACCAGCGGGTCGGGTTCCACCCCGTTCTGGAACATGTAGAGAAAATTGGCCGCATAACTGAGGTCATTTCTCGGCGGCGTGGGATCATTGCCGATGCGCATCTGCTGCCACATGGCGACCAGCGTCGCCATGCGCGCCAGGATGCGGATCGACTGGCCATGCACGTAGCGTTCGCTTTCATCGCCCGGACTGCGTATCTGGACCGGCACATCGTTGGGATAGAACATGCCCAGACTGGATACCGCGGTCTGCAGCATCTCCATGGGATGCCCGGTCACCGGCAGTGACTTCATGATATCGCGGATGTTGTATTTCACCCGCCGGTGCACCCGCAACTGGGTATCGAACTCGGCCAGCTGCTCGGCCGTGGGCAGTTCACCGTCAATCAGCAGGTAGGCGGTTTCCTCAAAGGTGCTGTTTTCGGCGAGCTCGACGATCGGGTAGCCGCGATAGCTGAGGATGCCCTGCCTGCCATCCAGGTAGGAGATCTTGGACTCCTTGGCAGGAACACCCTCCAGCCCGGGGTGAAACTCACTCATAACGCGTCCTCGGGTTAAGAAAAGATAGCGTTGCTGAAACCCGGCCTCATGGCCACGCCCCTGCAGGCAGGTCGCAGCGGCGACCAGGCGATAGATGGGCCGGGAACCCCCAAGAATAACAAAAACCGCTGGGATGAGAGGCCGGTTACCCTCTGAATCGCTCTCGTGCATCCCGGTGCTCGCGACGATGTACAGGGACGTACAAGTGCCGCGGGAGGCAGGACGACAGACTGGGAGGTCTAAGTGTCGCGAGCGGACAGGAAGTCCAAAGCGACCGCCGTGAACGGCCGTACCTGCGTCCCTGCAGGCAAACAAGAAGGGAGCGTTGCCGCCCCCGATGTAATTGGAACCTGGATGAGGCGGTCAGAGCGAGAAGGAGGAACCGCAGCCGCAGGTGGTGGTTGCATTCGGGTTACGGACCACGAACTGGGCGCCCTCGAGCCCTTCGGTATAATCCACCTCGGACCCCATAAGATATTGATAACTCATGGGATCAATCACCAGGCTGACATCGCCTTTGTCGATGACGATATCACCTTCCGCGACATTCTCGTCAAAGCTGAACCCGTACTGGAAACCGGAACAACCGCCGCCGGAGACATAGATCCTCAGCTTCAAATTCGGATTATTTTCCTCTTCAATCAGTCGCTTGACCTTGTTCGCCGCGGCATCGGTGAAAGTCATATTGGGGGCGACCGAGGTGGCTATCTCAATCATGGGTACTGCCTCTTGCTATTCAATAGTTAGCGGATGCGAAAATTATGTCATTTCCTGACTAAATTGGTCAAGTATTAGTCGGGGACGTTACTGCTGCCGGACTGGTCGCGCTCGAAGCTGACCACGGAGGGGGAGGCTTCCTGCTGGGGCACCAGGCTGCCGTTGACCTCGGCCCCCATCGCCATCTCGATCAGCTTGTAGTGCACATCACCGATGACCCGGGCCTTGGCAGCCAGCTCGATGTGCTCGTCCGACCGCACATTACCGGTCACCGTGCCGTTCAGGATTACGTTCGGTACCTGCACATTGCCTTCGATGTTGCCGTGTTCGCTGACGGTCAGTACCGAATTGCCGTCACCTTCGGCAATCACATTGCCACAGACCCTGCCATCGATATGCAGCCCCCCGCTAAAGTGAAGATCCCCCTGGATCCGGGTTTGTTGTCCGATGATGGTGTCGACCTTGGCGTTTGCCGTTTTGCCCTTCTTGCCTTGTCCCAACATAAGTTATCTCCTGTCTTGCGGTTCCGCGACCTGCCAGTCAAATATCTCCAGCAGGGGCTCGGGTGCATTCTTGCCGGTCGTTTTGACAGATAATGTCACCTCATCTGCCTGGAAACCATTCGGCAGTGAAATGACCCCTGTCAGGCGCTGGAAGTAGCGAAAGCGGAAATCGAGGTGCCCGGCACCTGTTTCCGTAATTGCCGCCAGATCCAGTTCTTCACGCTCCCCGTCACGTCTTCCGCTGATCGACCAGCCTACACGGCCAGCGACATAACGATCATTATTTTTCAGTTGTGTCAGCACGAGATCATAGTCAAAGCCACCCGGCCGGGTTCCCGCGCTCAGCGTGAAGCGGTGGATGCGCAATCCGGGTTTGCCGTCCCCGGGAGAAACAATCCCGCGGTAGAACTCGATCTCGTCGCGCGCAGCATGCAGTTCCTCCTGCAGTGCACCCAGTTCGTCCTGCACCTCCTTCGTTGCCTGGCGGTCAATCTGGCTGGACCGCTCCAGTATGGCGACCTGCTCACGCAAGGTCCTGTTGACCTTGATGACCTGCTCATTCTGGCCTGCCAGCAGGTCATACTCGTCGCGCAGGGAACCAAGCTCGGTCGCGCCATGCAACTTGCCGAAATCATAAATCCACCAGGCCAGCATGGCCGTCAAACCGACAATCACCACGACCATGAAAAGCTTCAGGTAGCCGATCTGCATGACGATCCTTGATCAGCGACTGCAGGTGAGTATGGCATACTCATCCAGCAGCAAATGGTAACGGGTCACAAAAGCAGGAGGCCGTGGATAACTCACGGTAGCAGGGCGATGCCGGTCAGCCCGGCATTCTCGTCCAGCCCGAACATGACGTTCATGTTCTGTACCGCCTGCCCGGCGGCCCCTTTCACCAGGTTGTCGATCACCGAGAGCACCACCACGACGTTGCCCTGCTGCGGGCGGTGAACTGCGATACGGCAGTGGTTGGCGCCGCGCACACTGCGTGTCTCCGGGTGCGAACCCGCCGGCAGCACGTCCACGAACGCCTGATCGCGGTAGCGCGTTTCATAGAGGACCTGCAGGTCCTGGTCGGGATCATGCAACCTGGCATAGAGGGTGGCATGAATACCGCGGATCATGGGTGTCAGGTGCGGCACAAAGGTCAGCCCGACCGGTTTGCCGGCGGCAATACCGAGCCCCTGACGTATCTCGGGCAGGTGCCGGTGACCGGGCACCGCATAGGCCTTGAAGTTCTCACTCGCCTCGCACAGCAGGGTGCCCGTGGCCGGCTTTCTCCCGGCACCACTGACACCCGACTTGGCATCCGCGACCAGGTGTTCCGTATCCACCAGCTGTTCCTCGATCAGTGGCAGGAAACCGAGCTGGACGGCCGTCGGATAGCAGCCCGGGTTGGCCACCAGCCGTGCCGTACGCACGGCCTCCCGGTTCACCTCGGTCAGGCCGTAAACCGCCTGTTCCAGGTATTCCGGGCAGGCATGCGGGATTCCGTACCAGGCCTCCCATTCGTCCGCCTGCCTGAGACGGAAGTCCGCTGCCAGGTCGATCACACGGACGCCGGCCTCGATCAGCGGCGCTACCATGGTCATGGCGGTCCCGTTCGGGGTTGCGAAAAACACCAGGTCACAGGCAAGCAGTTGCTCGACGTCCGGCGCCGTGAAGGCGAGATCAAGACTCCCGCGCAGGTTCGGAAACAGCCCGGCCACCGGCCGGCCGGCCTCGGAGCGCGAGGTAATAACAGCCAGTTGCGCCTGCGGGTGGGTGGCCAGCAAGCGCAACAACTCCACACCGGTATAACCGGTACCGCCGACAACACCCACCTTGATCATCGTTTTTGCACCTGCCAAATCATTAAAATCGAAAGCAAATAGTACACCATCCGTGCATCAATCATTCTACAATAGCTGACCGTGATCAATCCGCCGGGTGATGACTGCAGCACGGTCTGCATGCTTCAGCAAACATCCCGGTTGCAAGGAGTCCCCGTGTTCAGAAGCCACTGGCATCAATGGCTGGACAAGCTGGGCATACGTGTGTCCGGCCTCGATGCCCTGCCCCAACTGTCCATGCTGGCCATCCCGGTCGGCCTGTTGTCCGGTGGCGTCATTATCCTGTTCCGTATCCTGATGGAATCCACCCAGGGTCTGTTCCTGCCCGGGGATGACATCGAATATTACGAAGGTATCGCACCCCTGTGGCGCGTGCTGCTACCCACGGCCGGCGCCCTGCTGATCGGCCTGCTGTGGCAGTACCTGAAAAATACAACCCGTGAGGTGGGCATCGTCCATGTCATGGAGCGCCTGGCCTATCACCAGGGACGGCTTTCCTGGCGCAATGCGCTGGCCCAGTTTTTCGGTGCGGCAGTCAGCATCATCAGCGGACATTCGGTCGGCCGCGAGGGCCCCAGCGTCCACCTGGGCGCGACCAGCGGCAGTCAGCTGGGTCAGTGGCTACGCCTGCCCAACAACAGCATCCGCACCCTGGTGGCCTGCGGCATTGCCGCCGCGATAGCCGCCTCGTTCAACACACCGCTGGCCGGGGTGATCTTCGCCATGGAGGTAGTCATGATGGAGTACGCCCTGGCGAGCTTCGCCCCTGTTATCCTCTCGGCAGTGTCGGCCACCACCCTGACTCAGGTCGTGTACGGGTCGATGCCGGCCTTCACCATCCCCAAACTGCAACTGGGCTCATTGCTCGAACTGCCCTATGTCATCCTGATGGGCATTGTACTGGGCACCCTGGCGGCGCTGTTCATTCACCTGCTGCAGCGGTCCACCCTGCTGTTGCCCAACTGGCCGGTTTGGTTGCGTTTCACCCTGGGGGGCCTGGCAGTGGGCCTGCTCGCGCTGGTCGCTCCAGAGATCATGGGGATCGGTTACGACACCGTAAACCAGGCCCTGCTGGGACAACTGGGGCTGGTACTGCTGGTCACAATCGCCCTTTTAAAGCTGATCGCCACCGCCTTTGGCCTGGGCATGGGACTGCCCGGCGGCCTTATCGGTCCGACGCTGGTCATCGGCGCCGTTGCCGGAGGCGCCATGGGCACGGTTGCCGAGACCTGGCTGCCGGGCGAATTCTCCTCGCCCGCCTTTTATGCACTGATCGGGATGGGCACCATGATGGGGGCCACGCTGCAGGCGCCACTGGCCGCACTCATGGCCATGCTGGAACTGACCGCCAATCCGAACATCATCCTGCCTGGCATGCTGGCCCTGATTACCGCCGGAATGGTGAGCCGGGAACTGTTCGGCAAGGAGTCCGTTTACGTCGAACTGATACGCGCACGCGGGCTGGACTACCATGACAGCCCGCTCGCCCAGGTATTGCGGCGTATCGGTGTGGCGAGTGTCATGGACCGCAAGATCGAGACCCTGCCGCAGAACGTGGACCGGGAACGCGCCGGGGAGGCGCTGGCGAGGGAACCCCGCTGGATCGTGATAAGCGAGGGCAACAAGCCTGTCAGCCTGATGCCGGCGGCCGACCTGGCGCGCTATCTCAAGGAAGCGGAACAGGAAGAAACCATCGATCTGAACGACATTCCGGCAGAACGCCGTGAAATCAGCGCCATCGACTTCCAGGCCTCGCTGCAGGAGGCCCATGAAACCCTCAACAGCACCGGCGCCGAGGCGCTTTATGTTATCCGCCGCACCATCCCCGGAATCGATCGTATCTACGGGGTATTGACGCGGAGTGAGCTTGAGCGCAGTTACACGATGGAGTGAGCCGGTTCGGGATATTCAATAGTCCACGGTCGCGTCGCCCTGCAGGTTGTCCCCCACGCTGTCCACCGCGTCCTTCGCAGGGGCGTTGGCATCGCTGACAGTCACCACCTTGCCGTTGCGATCGACATTGCAACTGAACCGGTAGCTGCGCTCCAGGCCCGAACTGTGCAGCGCCGAGAACGCCACGCCACTGACGTAGAAACCCTCAGTAGTGCGTTCCGCTTCGCCGCGTCGCAGCAGGCGCGCAAAGCCGGGCTCGGCAACTGTTGCGCGCGCCTGTTCGGTGCAGGCCTCGAGTGCATCCCAGGCATCCGCATCGATCAGGCGGCTGATCCAGCGGTCGACCGCTGGGATCTCCTGCTTCGCGATGAACAGACCAATAACGGTGAAGATGATTAACGGGACAAGCTTCTGCATCCGTTTCCGGTGTTCACGTTCACGACGTTGGGCGCCTTCCGAACGCAGACTTTTAAGTTCATCCTTTG
Organism: uncultured Ectothiorhodospiraceae bacterium; assembly: GCA_947259415.1. Lineage (GTDB taxonomy): Bacteria > Pseudomonadota > Gammaproteobacteria > UBA9214 > UBA9214 > CAMYJZ01. The sequence goes on from CAMYMI010000014.1 coordinate 19,097, forward strand.
GCGATTTCACTTCAGCGGCTACCTGATCCCGGTTTCTACCACGATTTCGACCCATTGAACGGGGCATAGTTTTCGGTAAAGAAACATAAGTGGCCGCCCCGGAGCGGAGCCGGCCGTTAACGATTCAAAGGACGTTCTCAGTCCTTGAGCACGAAGGAGACCTTCATGTTAACCCGGTACTCGGTGACCTTGTCGTCGCTTACGACTACGCTCTGTTCCTGAATCCAGGCACCCTTGATGTTGTCCAGCGTTTTGCCAGCCCGCTTGATTCCGGTACTCACGGCATCCTCGAAACTCTTCTTGGATGATGCGGTAATCTCGGTGACTTTTGCTATTGACATTGCTTTTCTCCTTGTAGTGATTGAATGGAAACTGAATCGGGCCAAGATCACCGCTGCCCCATAAATCCCTTTCCCACTGGGAGAGGGTTGGGGAGGGGGATAATATAATTGTAACTGCCTGATTTTATATCCCCTCATCATGGGCTTCTACCCCTCAAGGGGGCACTGAAAAGAGTCCCGGAAGGAGAAGGGACGCTATGTTTGTAGATTGGTGACCGGTATTCATGTCCAGTGGGTAATAACAGTTTGTATTAAGCAGTGGGTCCAGATCCTGGGTAATACTTGCCTATGACCTCACCAGACGCAGGAACTCCGAGCGGGTACGGTCGTGATCACGAAACGAGCCGAGCATCATCGAGGTTGTCATCATCGAATTCTGCTTCTCGACACCGCGCATCATCATGCACAGGTGCTTGGCCTCGATGATCACGCCGACACCGGCCGGCTTGATGGCGTCGTTGACCGTGTCGGCAATCTGCTTGGTGAGATTTTCCTGGATCTGCAGACGGCGAGCGAACATGTCGACGATACGCGCAATCTTCGACAGCCCGATTACCTTGCCCGTGGGGATATAGGCAACATGACACTTGCCGATAAAGGGGAGCAGATGATGCTCGCACAGTGAATACAGCTCGATATCCTTGACCAGGATCATCTCGTCATTGTCCGATTCGAAGATGGCCTTGTTCACCACCTCGTCCAGCGTCTGGTGATAACCGCGGGTCAGGTACTGAAAAGCGCGTGCAGCACGCTCGGGGGTCTTCAGCAGGCCCTCCCTGGACGGGTCCTCGCCGACACCCTTGATGATGTCTTCAAACAGCTTGCTTAGATCGTCTTTCATACTCCCCCGGACCGTGTGGCAGGTGATTGGTGTTAGTTGCAGCGCGCCAGGCGGTGTTCAGTGACCGGCCTGTCGAGGTGCCGCCGGTTGCCGGCACCTCGACCCGATCATAGCAGGCCTGATCCACCGAAATCAGGTCCAGTTAACCCATACCCGGGTTCACGGTCCCGGGGATGTCTTAACGCATGAATTTGCCGGCCATCTTCATCACATCATCCATGACGGAGCCGTCCTTGTCGGCATCCAGCAGTCCGGACAGCATCCCCAGCATGCCGCCGCTGTCGCCGTGCCCCGAGACTGCGCTCGTCAGGCCGCTGGCGGCGGTCTGCTTGCTCATCGAACCCATGACCATGGCCGCCACCGCGGGCAGCATCTTCTTCAGCAGGCCGTTATCGAGGCCGGTCTTGGCCGCCACATCGCTGGCGACCTGGCGACTGGCGTCCTTGCTGCCCAGAAGGTGGCCGAGGATGGCATTGCCGTCGGTGGACGCATCGGCAAGCGTCTCGGGGCGATCGATATAGCGCTGGTGATCTCCCTTGCTCAGTGCATTCATCAGACCCTCCAGCCCGTCCGGGCTGGAAATGTTCTTGCGCAAGCCCTGGGTAAGGGCCGGCACCATGCCGGAGAGCGCATTCTTCGTGTCGCCCTCGCTGACACCAAACTGGGAAGCCAGCTGTTTCAGGGCAGGGGAACTTTGTGAATCGAGCAGTAGTTTAAGTAAGTCCATAATGCCATCCTCATTTCGTATTTGTGTTTGTAAATCACCAGTGGCCGATTAGCCGCTGCTCTCAGTACCGAATATCCGGGCTTGTCTGGATGTCCTGCAGGTAGGTTGAATTCTAGACCAAACGAACCCGCCGGCCGGTAGATTTAACAGAAGTTCATGATTCCAGAGGCAGGCCGCCCGAGCCATCAGGCCGATGAACAGGAAACCCTGGTTGAGACTGTCCATGAGCGAATGGATGGCCCCGTTCATCATCGAGGCGAAGTGCGACAGCAGCGCCGCGATGAACTTGAGTACCGTGAGTACGGCATTGGCGACCAGTGCCGTCAGGACTGCTTTACTGGATCCGTGTGACATGCGGTTAACGGGTTAGTGGGACGACTCAGCGGTAGAGCTTGCCATGTGCACGTATCCAGCCCTCCGGTCCGCTGCCGTCGGGATCATGATGGGTCCAGTGAATCACGCCGCCCCGGTCATTCCATTCAAAACGACCACGCAGGTCGATACGGTCGTCCGTGTAGACCGGTACCCGCTTCGCCAGGTCGATATTGTGGGCGACCAGGACGGTATGGCCGCTGTCCAGTTCCAGGATAAACCGCTGGTGACGCGAGCCCTCGTTATCATCGGGCAGCATGCGCTTGATGCGTCCGTTGATTTCAACCCAGACACCGGAGCGCTTGGCTGCGTAGGCGGCCTCGACGACGCCGGACTCGGCAACGTCCTCGCGACTGAGCGGGGGCTGGTGTTCACTGTAATACTGGTAGGCCACCAGGCCAAGCAGCACCAGAGCCGGCAACACCGTCCGGCGCAGGAAGTTTTGTTTATTCACCATGTAATACCCTGAGAATCGAAATAAACCGCTAAATCGCTTATCACCGCAAAGACGCAAAGGACGCAAAGAAATAATTCAAACAAGCAATATTATGAAATCATCTGTCTTTGCATCTTTCACCTCTATTTAATTCAGACATATTTCTGTCTCTATCGAATACATGTGCATTGCATCAGGACTTACCCCCTCTCCCTGACCCTCTCCCGGAGGGAGAGGGAATTTAATTATGTTCTCTGCGTCCTTTGCGTCTTTGCGGTGAATTCATTATTTCTATCGGTCAAAACCGGTCTGAAGTGCCAGGCAAGGCACGTCGATGTGGGCTAGCCCTTGAGTATCGTGCCCAGCACCCCGCGGGCGATGCGCCGGCCCAGTGAACTGCCGACGGAACGCACCACGCTCTTCACCATGGCTTCCATGACAGATTGGCGATTGCTGCGCCGCGCCCGGGGCGCCTTCTTCCGGGTCCGGGATGCGGCTTTCTCTTCCGTCTCCTGTGCCTCGACCTCGGCGGCCTTTTCGGCGCGCTCCTTGAAATGCTCATAGGCGGAGCGGCGATCAACCGATTCATCGTAGCGTCTGCCCAGCATGCTGGCCTCGATAATCTCCCGGCGTTCGGCACGTGTTGCCGGACCCAGCCGGGAAGACGGCGGCCGGACCAGGGTCCGCTCCACGATGCCCGGCGTACCCTTACCGCCCAGGGTGGAGACCAGCGCCTCGCCAACGCCCAGTTCCTTGATCGCCTCGACCGCGTCGAAGGCCGGGTTGACGCGGAAGGTCGTGGCCGCCGCTCGCACCGCCTTCTGATCACGCGGGGTAAAGGCACGCAGGGCATGCTGTATCCGGTTGCCCAGCTGGCCCAGTACGCTGTCCGGGATATCCAGCGGGTTCTGGGTGACGAAATAGACACCGACACCCTTGGAGCGAATCAGTCGGACGACCTGTTCGACCTTGTCGATGAGCGCCTTGGGCGCATCGTCGAACAGCAGGTGGGCCTCGTCGAAGAAAAACACCAGGCGCGGTTTCTCGGGATCACCGACCTCCGGGAGTTCCTCGAACAGTTCCGACAGCAGCCACAACAGGAACGTGGCATACAGCCTCGGGCTTTCCATGAGCTTGTCGGCCGCTAGTATGTTGATATTGCCGTAACCATTCGAGCCGGTACGCATGAAGTCGTACAGGTCCAGGGCCGGCTCGCCGAGGAACTGCTTGCCGCCCTCCTGTTCCAGCACCAGCAGGCGCCGCTGGATGGCGCCGATAGACGCCCGCGACATGTTGCCGTATTCGAAGGTCAGCTCCTTGGCATTCTCACCGGCAAAGGTCAGTAGGGCACGCAGGTCCTTGAGGTCCAGCAGCAACAGCCCCTGGTCGTCGGCCATCTTGAAGACCGCATAGAGGATCCCCTCCTGGGTGTCGTTCAGATCCAGCAGGCGGGCAAACAACAAGGGCCCCATCTCGGAGACCGTGGTGCGCACCCGGTGGCCCTGCTTGCCGAACAGGTCCCAGAACACCACCGGGAAGGACTCGAAACGGTAGTCAGTCAGGCCGATGGTCGCGGCGCGCTCCATGAGCTTGGGATGTTCACTGCCTGGCTGGCTGATACCCGACAGGTCGCCCTTCACATCAGCCATGAACACCGGCACGCCCCGGCGCGAGAAGTCCTCGGCCAGGATCTGCAGGGACACCGTTTTACCGGTACCGGTTGCGCCGGCGATCAGGCCATGCCGGTTGGCAAGCCGTGGCAGCAGGTAGACGGGCTTGGTGCCCTTGCCGATGAAAATACCCGGATCTTGTTGCGTGGACATAATATTTATTGTTCCCCGTTTTATGGCTCAGGCCAGTTCCGAGCCGCCTGGTGAATTTGCGATCTGTTCAATTATACGGGCGTATTCCCGGCCCAGGTCCTTCAGTTCCGCAAGTTCCCGCATCGAGGCCGGTTGGCCGGAGGCCTTGATCCCGCGCTGGATTTTTCGCATGCGCTTGATTATTTTTCCCAGGCGCTTCTGGTTGTCGTCCTGTTTTGTGCGTTCTTTGTTCATTATAAGGCTTCCCTGAGTCGTGCTGCGGCATCCTCCGGACTGATGGTCGTCACAAACAGACCCGATCCCAGCTCGAAACCGGAAGGGATGGATGTCCGCGGACAGATTTCCAGGTGCCAATGGTACCCGGGATTGCAGTCTGCGAACATCTCGCAGCGCGGCGCTGTATGGAAGTAGTAGTTGTACTGGGCACCGCCCAGGACCTTGTCCAGGCGCGCCATGGTGCGTCTGAGCACCCGGGCCAGGTCGGCCATGTCATCCGCAGAGGCTTCCAGAAAGTTGCTCTGATGCGCAAGCGGCAGGATGTGAACCTCCCAGTCGTAGCGGCTGGCAAAGGGCTTGATGGCGATAAAGCGCTCGCCGCGCTCGACGACAAACTGTCCGATGCCGATCTTTCGCCTGACCTCCCCGGACTCCGGACTGTAGATCGTTGCCTCGAAGGTCAGCGCCTCGTCGATGAGGCTGCAGAAGATGCACTGCTGATGCTTGCGATAGTAACGGCGGCTGTGCTCGACCTCGTTGCAGACGTTCTCGGGAATAACCGGCATGGCAATCAGCTGGCTGTGTGTGTGGCTGATGCTCGCCCCTGCTGCACGGCCGAAATTCTTGAACACCAGCACATACTTGATACGCTGGTCAGCGCTGTACAACGCGTCCATGCGCTGCTGGTAGGTCTGCAGTACCAGGACGAGATGGCGTTCAGACATTTCGTGCATCCGGATACCATGCCGGCTGTGATCGATAATGACCTCGTGATGACCGTAGCCCTCCAGTGCCTGTTGCAGCCCAAAGCTGTAGCCGGATTGTGTGTTGTCGGTACCGAGCACCGGATACAGGTTGTGGACAATCCTCACCTGCCAGTCTTTTTCATCCGGAAGGGCGAGCAGGGTCGGCGGTGTCTTGTCCTCGTTGCCCCGGCAGAACGGACAGTCTTCCACGTGTACACGGCTGTCGTGGGGAACACGCGCCTCCTCCTTGCGTGGCCGCAGGCCGCGCTCCGTGGCGACCAGAACCGACTCCGACGGAAGGGTCGGATTGATGCGGATCTCGCGTATCGGTTTGACTGCTGTCATCAAGTCACCTGCCTTCTGTTTGTGTTTCCACATCCATCACTACTGACCCGGAACACAAAACGGGTTGGCCTCAGCAAAGTATACAGGCATGCATCAGCCGCCTGAGCCACCTTTGAGGTCAATACCGGAAATCCTGCATCCACCTATGCTGGTGACAAACATGCAGGCACCGGTAACTATTCTTTACATTCTTTCAACCCTGCCGCGGCCGGATCGTGGTTGAATAATATCGATGCTGATAGTTTAATCCAGCCACCTGAAACAAAATGAGGAGAGGGAACATGAGATATAAAATCCAGGAAATCGAGGGGATCGGCCCGGCCTATGGGGAGAAACTCTCAGGTGCTGGCGTCGACACCACTGCCAAGCTGCTCAAGTTGTGTTGTGATGCCAGGGGCAGGAAGGCGACGGCTGAGAAGACCGGTCTTTCCGAATCCAAGCTGCTGGAATGGGTGAACATGGCTGACCTGATGCGCATCTCCGGTATCGGTCCTGAATTCTCCGAACTGCTTGAGGCGGCCGGGGTGGACACGGTCAAGGAGTTGCGAAACCGCAATGCCGAGAACCTGGCCGTGAAGATGAAGGAAGTGAATACTGCGAAGAAGCTGACCCGCACCGTGCCTTCGGCGAAGACGGTCACCAAGTGGGTCGAACAGGCCAAGGCGCTCAATCCGCTCATCACCCACTGAGCGTCTCACCTGACTAACCGGCAGGCTGACGGGCACCGGCGCCTGTACCTGCCGGTTTTTTATTGCCGGCTCCAAATGTAACAAATTGTCAGAAATCCAGTAATTTTAGTGACTTCTCGAGTTGGTTACCTACAATTCAGCCACGGATCAAATAACTGCTGCATCGATGATGTTCATGCATAAGTGTTGCTCCGTGCTCAACGTCAAATAACCAAAGTCACACAGGAGAATGCAATGAACAATATCAGAACATCCCGTCTGGTATTCATTCTGCTCGTAGCCGGTATCGCATCCAGCGGGTGCAGCAGCATGACCGGCAAGACCACGACCGAAACGACATCCACAGGAACCCAGGATGCCGCGCTTGCCGAAAAAGACAGTGAGATCTCTTCACTGAAATCGACAATCGATCGGTTGAAGCGGTCATCTGCAGATGATAGCCAGAAGTCAGCAGCCACTACCGGTGTCGCTGGTAGCGAACTGTTGCCGCCTAACGCCAAGCCCGGTGAGTGTTACGCACGGGTATTCATTCCACCGCAGTACAAGACCGAGCAGATTCGCGTGGTCCGCCGCGAGGCGACTTCCAGGATCGAGACAACCCCGCCGAAGTATGTGTGGGCTGACGAGCGGGTCCTGGTGAGAGATGCCTCGGAACGCCTCGAGGTTATCCCGGCCACCTTTGGGTGGGTTGAGGAACAGGTCCTGGTGCGTCCGGCATCCACCCGTCTGGAAACCATACCGGCTACCTATGACAACATTTCGGAAAAGATCCTCGACAAACCGGCGCACACCGTCTGGAAGAAAGGTAGCGGTCCGATCACAAAGGTAGACGAGGCCACCGGCGAGATCATGTGTTTGATCGAAGTCCCTGCGACCTACAAGACGGTCACCAAGCGGGCACAGGTCAAGCCGGCCACCACCCGCGAAATCGAGATCCCGGCCGAGTACAAGACGGTCAAAAAGCGGGTCATGAAGACCCCGCCGACCACCCGCAAGGTGGAGATCCCGGCCGAGTACAAGACCATGCGGGTCCGCAAGCTGGCTGAACCGGCCAAGTCCAAGACCATTCAGATCCCAGAGGTTGCCGACACCGTCACCAAGCGCATCATGACCACTGACGGCCGTGTTGAGTGGCGCCCGGTGCTGTGCAAGACCAACACCACGCCGGATATCGTCGCCCGCATCCAGACCGCGCTCGATAAGGCCGGACACAACCCGGGTCCGATCGACGGCGATATCGGCGCCCAGACCATGGCAGCGGTTAGGTCCTACCAGCAGGCCAAGGGTCTGCCGACCGGCGGTATCACGATCGGCACGTTGAAGTCACTGGGTGTGATGTACCAGTAATAACCCGGCGTCAGCAGTAACCCCAAAAGGGCCGCGGTGATTTAATTGCCGTGGCCCTTTTCTTTTTCGTCCGGCTCTGCCGTTTCCCTGCCGGCCTCGGCAATGGCCCGCCTGCGGGCCCGGTATTCACGGCGATGATACGAGAAGTAGCGGGCAATCGACTGGTAGGCCATGCCGATGATTGCTCCGCCCAGCAGCGACAGGATGATGTAGTGGGCCGGCCAGATATAGACAAAGGCCAGCCCGGTCTGTCCGGCCTTCAGGATATCGAACGCCTGTTGAAAATTTACCAACAGGCTGTCAGTTGCCTCCGGCAGCCGGAAGGGCCCCCGCGCCGGCGGCTTGTCCAGCCAGAACCAGGCAGTCCACCCGGCAATAAAGACCACTACCGCACTGCGCAACATCACTTTTACCCCTCGGATTTATCAATGCGTGCAAAGGATCCTTTTAACAAGGATCACATTGTGTCGCAGCTATGCCTGATGAGATGAATAATACTGCCTATGATTCGAAATTAATTCCTACTCCCATGAGTGAGAGCGACCTAAAGGGCATAAAAGGGAAAGGGAGGACTGATAACTCTGGAGGTGAGAAGGAAACATTCAGAACAGCGCTCATTAAACAATCAACACATATAAAAAAGGCCGGGCAAGGCCCGGCCGCATCAATAAATCTGATTAATTTATTGCTGACTACTGACCGACCATGGATCCGGCATCCTTGGCCATGTCACCGCCTTGCGTAGCTGCTGCTTCTTCAGCAGTCTCGCCGGCCATGCCCTTGACTGTTTCCACGGCTTGCTCAACCATCTCGCCGGCCTTCTCCTTCATGCCGGATGCGGCCTCCATGGTGGAATCCGCGGCTTCACCCGCAGCTTCGGTGGTCGCTTCGACCGCTTCTCCCGTGCCCTCGCTGACAGCAGTCGCTGATTCCTTAACCGCCTCCTTACTGGTTTCCACCGCCTTCTCCATCATCGAGGGGGCCTCGCCGGTTTCCTTCATGACCGTGGACTCGTCCTTGTCGCTACACCCGGCGAGTATCAGTGAAAGGGCGGCGGTAGTAATAATCAATTTATTCATTGGAACACTCCTGTTATTAATCATGTATGACAAATTCGCTAACAAACTTCCTCAGACAGTCACGAGTAGATCACTCGACATCGGAGGTGCAAAACTTGCAGCGTTTGGCCGCGATGGGAATATCGGACAGGCACTGCGGGCAGGACTTGGTGTCAGGCGCCTTGGGCGGCTCCTCGGTCTTCAGCTTGTTCATGACCTTGATGACCATGAAGATCGCAAAGGCGACGATCAGGAAATCCAGCACGGTATTGATAAAGACACCGTAGTTGATGGTGGCCGCCCCGGCCTCCTGGGCGGCGGCCAAGGTTTCATAGGCGCCATCGCCGAGGTTGATGAACAGGTTGCTGAAATCGACGCCGCCCATCAGCTTGCCGATTGGTGGCATCAGCACATCCTTCACGAATGAACTGACGATTTTACCGAACGCGACACCGATCACGATACCGACAGCCATGTCGACCACGTTGCCACGCATGGCAAATTTCTTGAATTCTTCAAACATTTATATTTTCCCCTTGGTTATAGACCGCAATATTACACAGGAATGGCCAAGGGCTGTAAACCGGTCTTTACATTTTTTTTAAATCTCCCAACATATTGTATTTAATATGCTTATAAAGGGTTTTTCAGATTGCCCGCAAAACCTCGCTGGCGACAAACGGTATCTCGAAGGTTCAATTGTTAGAATGGCGTGTATCCCGGGATCAACAGCCCTCCCCCGCCACGAGGTAAGTTGATGGATATTGCACAGACCATTGCCCTCACCATGGGCGTCGCCTGGGCCAGTGGCATCAACCTGTACGCCGCTATCTTTATGCTGGGATTCATGGGCACCACCGGCAATCTCGAGCTGCCGCCGGACCTGCAGATACTCAGCGACCCGATGGTCATGCTCGCCGCGGGCTTCATGTACTGCGTCGAGTTCTTCGCCGACAAGGTCCCCGGTGTCGACACCGGTTGGGACGGCATTCATACCTTTATCCGCATACCGGCCGGAGCCATCCTGGCGGCCGGTGCCGTGGGTGAGGTCGGCACGGGCGCACAGCTTGCTGCCATGGTTGCCGGTGGGACACTGGCCACCGGCAGTCACCTCACCAAGGCGGGCAGCCGCGTAATGATCAACACCTCGCCGGAGCCCTTCAGTAACTGGTTCGCCTCGGTGGGTGAGGATGTCGCGGTGATTGCCGGGCTGTGGGCCGCCTTGAATCACCCGGTGCTGTTCCTGGTGCTGCTGGGCCTGTTCATACTGCTGATGATCTGGCTGCTACCCAGGATCTGGCGTGGCATCAGGAAGGTATTCGGTTACCTGGGACGCCTGTTTGGCGCCAAGAGCCCTGATGCGGGTACCAATAATCCCACTGCCAACACCAAATCGCGGGAATGAAGCCCGAAGACCTGCCCCACAAACTCCCTCTCCCACCGGAGGGTGTTATAAAACACGAAAACCCTTCTCCTTTGTGCCCGTTTTCTGGGTGTTCCGGGACTCTATTCAGTACCCCCTTGAGGGGTAGAAGGCTGGGATGAGGGGGTTAAAATCAGGTAGTTATCCTGTTTTATCCCCTCACCCTAACCCTCTCCCGGAGGGAGAGGGTACTTTTTACAACAACCCCTGTGATAGAAGGGACGCTCTTGTTTGTATTGAGGTGACTGGTATGCATACGTTTAAGACAATTCTAATCAAGGTTTGTGGGGCGCAGTGAAGCCCGGTAATTTCTCAATCACCCTGATCGTGCTGGTGCTGCTTGCGGTTGGCTATGTCACGTTGTCTCCTCGGGGACCGGCGACCAGCCCCGACATCACGCTGGTGACAACCGATGGTGAACAGCTGGCCCTGAACACCCTGCGTGGCCGGCCACTGCTGGTCATCTTCTGGGCAACCACCTGTTCGACTTGCCTCAGGGAGATGCCGCACCTGGTCGAACTCCACAAGGAACTGGCGCCACGCGGCCTGAAGATCATCGGCATTGCCATGTACTACGACCCACCCAATCAAGTGCTGGCCATGCGCAAGTCGCGCAACATCCCGTATACTATTGCGCTGGACCTGCGCGCCGAGGCCGCGCACGCCTTCGGGGATGTGCGCGTGACACCCAGCACCTTTCTGATTGCCCCGGATGGTGACATCGTCTACCGAAAAACCGGTGCACTGAATATAAACGGGGTGAGGCAAGACATCCTCGCCCTGCTGGACGCCAACACAACAACCGACCGGCCAGTATCAGCCGAACCGAAGAGTTAACCCACAACAACCGTTACAGTGACACCCTATGCTCTGGATCAAGGCCCTGCACATCATCTTCCTGGTAACCTGGTTTGCCGGACTGTTCTACCTGCCCCGGCTGTTTGTCTATCACGCCGATGCCCGCGACGAGGCCAGTCATGCACGTTTCCTGGTCATGGAACGCAAGCTGTTTGCCATCATGACCATCGGCGCCGTGCTGACCGCCATCTTCGGTGTCTGGCTGCTGATAGACTACGCCTGGCTGGCCTACCAGCATACGGGCTGGTTGATCACAAAGCTGGTCCTGGTGGTACTGCTGATCGCCTACCACGTCTCTTGTGCCTATGTGATCCGCGCCTTCAGCGAGGAGCACAACCGGCACAGTCATGTGTACTATCGCTGGTACAATGAAGTCCCTACATTCCTGCTCATCGCCATCGTGTTCCTGGCCGTGGTGAAACCCTTCTGAGCACCGGGAAAAGGGTAAGTCGCCCGGATTCGGGTTACAATATAAAGTTCGGGTTACAATATAAAGAAAGACTGCTGAGCAGAGGTACACACACATGAGCCGTATTGTTAATTGCGTCGTACTCAAGCGGGAGGCCGAGGGTCTGGATGCACCACCACATCCCGGCTCGCTGGGTGAGCGAATTTACGAGAATGTATCCAGTGAAGGCTGGCAGAAGTGGCTCGAGCGCCTGACCATGATTATCAACGAAAACGGGCTCAACACCGCCGACCCCGCCAGCATCGAGGTCATCGAAAAGCACATGGTGGGCTTCCTGTTCAGTGAAGGCGATTACGGCGCCGCCCCCGAGGGCTTCAAACCACCGGGCGCCAAGAAATAGCCGCAGGGTGCGTTCCACGCACCGTAGTTCCCGGTAGGAGCGCCCCGTGGCGCGATCAATCACAGACAGGTCGAATTAGGTGCACAGCACCGTAATCAGAGAATGACCGCCTCCGTATTAAAAACAAATCAGCCACGGAAGCATGCGGAAAGATTAAAATAATAACTGCAATTTTGTAGGGTGCGCCGTGCGTACAAATGTTGCGCTTGACTCAATAATCATCCCTACATTTACAGTAGCAGGTTGTCTCCGCGATCGCGCTTGCGAAGCGCTCCTACAGGTGCTTCTTATTGTTGTAGTGCAGCAGGTTGGGCAAAGCGCAGCGTGCCCAACAGAGGATGATCATGACGGGCACGGCCAATTGGCCTTTGCCCATCCTACGAGATAGTTATGTCGTTGAGCCAGCAGGCTACGGTAACTTTTCCTTGTTGTTTTGAATATTTTTCTTTGCGCTTTCTTTGCGCCCTTTGCGTCTCTGCGGTGAATATTTCGGTTTTTCAACGCTTCATCTCGCCTCTCCCCGCCCGTCTTTCAGTACCATTTTCGGTGCCACGACAATCTTCAGCTTGGCATAGGCCGCTCGCAGGGCCGCCTCGGTCTCCGCGGGGGTCGCCGCACGCGCGAACATAAAGCCAAGGTAACTCGCGCCTTCCGGCAAGGGCACGAGTTCATAGCCTTCGCGGATGTTAATCAGGATCTCCTCGATGCCGGGCACCGCGCGCGCGCCGGTAATCCCCTCGATGCGCCGCAGGATTCCGCCCTGTTGTATCGGGATCATCAACACCCCGGCGGCGCCGGCGTGTGGCGTAACCGGTAACGGCTGGTCGACAGCATGTGAAATCACCAGATCTTCCAGGCCCTGGCCGGTACCGAACTGCAGCAGGCGCGCGCACTCCCCGCCAATGGTCCGGGCAGCAACCTCCATAATCACGCCATCATCCCCGCTGATGCGCACCTCGGCATGCACTGGTCCCTCCTCCAGGCCCAGTGCCTGGCAGGCCTGCTCGACGCGCCGTGTGATCCGCGCCTGGATGGCCGCAGCGTGGCGTGAAGGGGTGATGTAGTAGGTCTCCTCGAAGAACGGGCCTTCCAGCGGGTCCGGCTTGTCAAACAGGGCCAATACATCCAGCCGGCCTTCATGCAGCAACCCTTCCAGCGCGACCTCGGCTCCGGAAATGAACCCCTCGACCAGCAGGTGGGTCGTGGCAAAGGTCTCCCGGGTCGTTTCAACGGCGAGGATCGCCCGCACCCGTTCACAAGCGGCAAGCAATTCGGCAGGACCGTCGGCACGAATCACCCCCCGGCTTGCCGACAGCACCAGCGGCTTGACCACGCAGGGATAATCGAGGCCCTCCAGCTGAGGCGCAAGTGTGCGCTTCAGATCGATGCGACGGAAAGGCGGGACCGGGACGCCTGCATCCGCCAGCGCCTGGCGTGACAGGTCCTTGCGGCGCGAGTTCCGGGCGGACCGGGGCGGGTTGTGTGGCAGGCCCAGGGCTTCGGCGATACGGCTGGCGAGTTCCACACTGGCATCATCGGTCGCCACCACACCGGCAAACGGCTGCGCGGCATTGGCAGCCAGCAACCGCTCCAGGGCAGCCGGGTCTTCCAGGTCGATATGCAGGCCGTCAGCGATCTCGCTGACCAGGGAGTAGCGCCCCTCGGAGGCAACCAAAGCATCGATGCCCCGTCGCCGGGCGGCGTCAAGATAGGAAACAGTTCGGTAACTGTTCGGGGGGGCAATCAGCAGGAGGCGGGTACCCCGCCTCCCGGGGCTGTCAACCTCAGGCACAACCTCCGCCGGCCGCACCGCAGGCGCCGCAGGTGCCCGACCCGCCGGTCATGGCGAAGGCGTTGTTGAAGACAAAACTGGCGCCCGTGGGACGTTCGACATAATCGATCTCCACGCCACGCAGGTAGTTCAGCGCCACGGCATCGACATAGACATTGAAGCCCTCTTCCCGGCGCATATAGTCGTATTCCGTCTGCTTGTCGGTGAAGGTCATGCCGTAACCCATGCCGCCGCAGCCACCACCCGAGACGAACACGCGGATTGCCTGCAGATCATCCTCCTCGACCTGGGTGAAGAGCTCGGCCATTTTCGCGCGCGCGGCCGGTGTTAGGCTCACATCGGATTCGCTGAGTGTCATCATTTCGCTTGCTGCTACTGCCATTTTGAACCTCGTCTGAAAAAACGGTTTGAAAAACGGTTGACTGTTAGACCCAATATAAACCCAGTTTGTCAGGTATGCCACCTAATATTGATGGTTGCAGCCAGGTGGTTGCCAGTGGCCCTAAGATCCAGTTAATCGAGTGTTTTATTCATTTTAACAGGTCGATAGATCGGTATTTCGCCATGTTCGAATTACCATTAAATGAATTAAAAATATTGTAAATGATAATGATTTGCATTTAGTTTAGTATTGGGTAGAATATCAGTTATTCGTAATACGTTGAACTTGGAGAAGCCCACATGAAACGCCCGATATTGATTACTTCACTGCTTGCCAGTCTGCTCATCACGGCACCCAGCATCCATGCTGCCACGCCGACCGTCGAGGAACTCTGGAAGATCATCCAGGAGCAGCAGGCGGAAATCGAGGCGCTGAAGAAGCAGCAACATAGCACCGAACAAAAGGCGGTCGCCGCTGACGAGAAGGCCGAGGCCGCGGTCGAGGCCGTGGAGGAAACCGCGACCACTACCGGCAACTGGTCTGACAAGACCCACATCGGGGGATATGGCGAGCTGCACTACAACAACATCGATGCAGATGATTCCGATAATGATAAAGATGAAATCGACTTCCACCGTTTCGTGCTGTTCTTCGGTCACGAATTCACCGACCGCCTGCGCTTCAATTCTGAACTTGAATTCGAACATGCCTTGACGAAAGATACCGCAGATGGCTCCGGCCCGGGCGAGGTCGAACTGGAACAGGCTTACCTCGAGTACGACATCAATGACCAGCTGGCCACCCGTGGCGGCCTGTTCATCCTGCCCATCGGCATCCTGAACGAGACCCACGAACCGAACACCTTCTACGGCGTGGAGCGCAACGACGTCGAGAACATCATTATCCCGACCACCTGGTGGGCCGGTGGTGCGGGCCTCAGCGGGCATTACCCCAATGGCATCAGCTGGGACCTG
The DNA here is from genome assembly GCA_947259415.1 of uncultured Ectothiorhodospiraceae bacterium. Lineage (GTDB taxonomy): Bacteria > Pseudomonadota > Gammaproteobacteria > UBA9214 > UBA9214 > CAMYJZ01. Next base: position 34,276 of record CAMYMI010000014.1, read on the forward strand.
GCCATTCACGAGGGCCTCAAGATCCCTACCAGTGGGAGTAGTGCATTCCGTGTCCGCAGCGGACGCCAGAAAACGGCTGAGGCCGATGCCAGTGATTTTGCCTACACCGGCCGGGTGAAATACTCCGGCATCCCCGGACTGGAACTCGCCGCCAGCCTGCACTACCAGTCGGATGCCTCTCAGGTCAGCGGCGACGGGCTGGACGACGGCCTGTTGTTCGAAACCCATGCCGTCTACCAGAATGGTCCCTTTGCCCTGCGCGCCCTGTATGCCGAGTGGAACTTTGACGGCAGCGGTGTGGAGGCCGCGGGCGCCGATGAACAGAAGGGCTGGTACCTGGAACCCAGCTTCAAGCCGCGTGAGGACCTCGGTCTTTATGCCCGTTACGAGGACATCGAAGGCGCGCGCGATCGGGACCAGTTCGACCAGTGGGAAATCGGTCTGAACTACTGGCCGCACCAAGCCGTGGTGCTGAAGGCCGATTACCGCAACCGTGATCACGATCTGTCCACGGAATCCGGCCGTGACTTTGATGCCTTCGACCTCGGCATCGGTTACCACTTCTAATCGCACATCCGGAAATGGCTCAAGGGCAGGGGATTATCCCCTGCCCTTCTTTGTCCTAGAGACCATGCGCAACCTCCTGACTCTCCTGCTGCTGGTTTCGCTTGGCACCTCTGTGCAGGCGCGTGGCGTCTACCAGACACCGGATGACTTCCTGGCCGAGGTCTTTGAAGGCAGCCCGCCCAAGGCCGCCGTCATCTGGCTGCGCGGCAAGGTCAAGACCGCGGCCGCCGACATCCTGGGGCACAACTACCCCGCGCTGCGCATCCGCTACTGGGGTGAGGCCAAGCGCACCGCCTGGATACTGGAGGAGATCGGCAAGGAGAAGCCCATCACCGTCGGCCTGGTGGTTGAAGACAATGCCTTGAAAAACATCCGGGTGCTGGAATTCCGGGAGAGCCGCGGCTGGGAGGTGCGCCACGGCTTTTTCACCGACCAGTTCAACGGCGCCCGGCTAACCGAAGAGCAGAAACTTGACCGCTCTATCGACGGCATCTCCGGCGCCACCCTGTCGGTGTGGGCGCTGAAAAAACTTGCCCGCCTCGCCCTTTACCTGCACAGTCAGACCCCGTACGCCCATGACCCGCCATAAGAAAAAACCACCTGCCAAGCTATTGCGTTCGTTGTTCATCTGGCACCGCTACATCGGACTGGCAGCGGCCCTGTTCGTGTTCATCCTGGCCCTCACCGGCCTGGTGCTGAATCACACCGACGAACTTGGGCTGGACGCACGCCATGTGCAGTCGGACACCCTGCTGGACTGGTACGGTGTGCATGCACCAGCATCCATCACCAGCTACCCGGTGGACGAACATATCCTTTCCGGGGTGGGCAAGCAGATCTACTGGAACACGCTGCGTGTGCCGCAGGTCGACGGTCCATTGCTGGGTGCGCTCAGGTTTTCCGACCTGGTTGTGGCCGCCGTGAAGGGCGGTTTATTACTGTTTACGCTCGATGGTGAACTCATCGAGCGACTTGGGGGGAGTGCAGGCGTGCCAGCCGGCATGCTGGCCATCGGGCTTACGCCGGCCGGCAAACTTGCCATCCGTGCCGCACACGGTTTCTACCAGACCGACAGCGACTTCCTCGAGTGGCGCGAGACCGACACCCTGAATCACGTCACCTGGGCCTCAGCCATTGAAACGCCGGATCCGTTACATGCGGCACTGGTCGCTGCCTACCGCGGCAGCGGCCTGTCGCTGGAACGCGTGCTGCTCGACCTGCACAGCGGCCGCATCCTCGGCAACTGGGGGGTCTACCTCATGGACGCCGCGGCCATCCTGTTTCTGCTGCTCGCCATTAGCGGGGTATGGCTATGGGCCAAACGCCGCGCCAGCGCCCGGGAACACCAGCGACGCCGGGAGCTGCACGAGAAACACGCAAAAGAAACATAGAACCTGTAGGTCAGATTAGCGCAGTGTAACCCGACAAACTCCTACCCCCTCTCCCTCCGGGACGACTCCAGGAATAGAGGAGGTAGAATGAAGTTCGGAACCCGAATCGAGAAGGTTGGGGTGAGGGGATAAATAATCTGTAGGAGAGCACCGCAGGCGCGATTGAATATTCTCAAATCGCCACGGAACCACACGGAATTACACGGAAATAAATAACCCGCAGGGATGGGCAAAGGCCACCGGCCGTGCCTGTCAATACGCCCTGTTGATCACGCAGCGCTTTGCCTACAGGGATGGTCGCTCCCTGCATCCTGCCTTCCGCGACACTCGTACATCCTTGTACATCGTAGGTAAGTGGCTTAAGCCGTCATTGCGAGAGAAAGAAGCCTGGTTCTGATCAGCGGTAATGGAATCAGATCAGAAAAGAAATATCTGGATTCCGGCTTGTACCGGAATGACGCAAGAGCAAAGAGGCTGTCTGACCGTGATTGCGCGGGATTGAAACGGTGGGACAACGTATAACTATCTGAAAAAAAAACGGTCTGAGATTGCTCGGCTAACCGCGAACTAAGGTAACAGCGACAAATATTCCAAAACCCACTTGAGGACGTATAATTCTCCCCTCTCTCCTGCAAAGCAATTCGTCTCCCGCATCATGACGACCGAAGAAAAAATCAAGGTCTGGGACATCGCGATCCGTACCTTCCACTGGTCGCTGGTGGTGCTGTACGTGGTTTCCTATCTCACCGGCGAGGATGAAAGCGAGCTTCACAATTATGCCGGTTATGCGGTGCTGGCCTTGATCGCCTTTCGGATCGTCTGGGGGGTGATCGGTACCCGACATGCCCGCTTCACCGATTTCATTTACGGACCAAAAAAGACGCTCGAATACGCCCGCTCATTCCTGACCCGCCAACCGGCCCATTACCTGGGCCATAACCCGCTGGGCGGCTATATGGCGGTGGCCCTGCTGATCACCCTGTTCATCACCTGCTGGAGCGGGGTGGAATACATCGGCTCCAAAGGCCAGGGGCCATTGGCCACAGATACCGGTGTTGTCATCAGTGTCGCCAGGGCCGACGGTGACGAGCATGAAGAGCACGCGGAAGGGGACGAGTTCTGGGAAGAGATCCACGAGGTGTTCGCGAACCTGACCCTGTTTCTGGTGATCCTGCACATTGCCGGGGTCATCGCCGCCAGCCTGGTGCACCGGGAGAACCTGGCAAAGGCAATGGTGACCGGCTACAAGAAACAGGGGCCGGGGTGAGGGTTCATAACATTACCTGACGTCAAGAAACTGCGTTTCTTCCCCCTCATCCCAACCTTCTCCCCTTGAAGGGGAGAAGGGGCAATAATACGCACAGGTCGGGACAAGCGCAGCGCACCCGACCGGTTTACTTATTAATCTTGGTGAACTTGGAACCCTCGAGGGTGAGGTTGTACATCAGGCCCTTGTTGCCGAACACGAAACCGGCAATGGGATCCTTGAAATCGACCGTGTTGATGTCCTCCCCGACACCCCACTTGATCACCGCAACCGATCCGTCCACGCCGGCCTTCCAGCCGTCACTTAGTCTGAATTTCTCGAGTGCCTTGCTGTCCAGGAATACGAGCACCGCCGACTTGGATTGTGCGCCCAGCTGAAACCCGATCGAGGCCGCGACGGTGTTATAGTAGTCCACGGTCTTACCGCCGATGCGTAACGCGCCCTCCCCGTATTCCCCGCCGATACCGATGCCGGCCTTGATAACATTGGGGAACACCAGCACCCCTTTGGCGTTTTTCAGGAACAGTGAACCCCCGGTGATCTCGTTCCTGAAGCGTTCCATGGTTGCATTCACCCCGATATTGATCTCCTGGGCGGAAGCGGCAATGACATTACCACTGAAGGAAAACCCCGCGCCGCTCAACAAGAGCCATGGAAGCAGGACCCTTTGTAAAGTCAGTTTACCGTTAAAATACATCGCCATACTCCTGTGTCATTGCAGTTGGCATTACCAAACAGCTTGTTAATTCGACGCAGCGCACAATCACTCAGCCCGTCTTGGGACAGCCAAACAGTTCGCGCTCCCGGATCATCCGGCCAACCTCCTCGGGCACCATTGATTCCCAGCTGGTATCGCCGTTGCGAATCAACTCGAGGATATCGCTGGAGACATAGTCGAGGTAATCCTGGTTGATATTCTTGATCGACCTTATCAGGCCGTTGTCAACAAGATATTGATACAGGTGACGCAGATGCGGCGCGACCTGCAGCGTTTCGGCTGTTACCAGCTCACCCGTTTCAGGATCCTTGTAGGGACAGACGTAGAAGCGCAGCTTGTCCTTGAACAGCCGGCCAAATGCCTCGAGGATCCCGCCGGCGAGATGGGTGTAATAACTCTCGTCGAGAATCTCCTTGAGGGTGGGGATACCCATCGCGACCCCGATCGGCTTGTCAGTGTAGTGGTGCAGATAATCCGCCAGGCGATAAAACTCGCCATAGTTCGATATCAGCACATTCTTGCCCAGCATGCACAGGATATCGGCACGCTGCAAAAAATCCTCGATCTGGATGTCGCTGCCATCAGACAGGTTACGCAGGGTCATTTCACTGACCACCACGCTGCACTCATCACAGACATCAGGTTCCTTCTCAAACTCGGCATGCGCGCTATCCAGCAGATTCATGGTCAGCTTGGTTGGAGGTCTGAAGCGGCTGCGCTCGATCATGATCGCCTTCTTGTGGAGAATATCGCCCGGTTGCACCACCTTGCCGTCAGCGGTAAACATCGCGGCATTGCTGGCACCCTGCTCTACCAGCAACAGCGCCATCAGGCGATTGTCGATGTCGGCGAATACCGGTCCGCTGAAATCGAGCAGGTCAATTTCCAGATTATCAATGGTCAGGTTGTCCAGCAGGGCCTCGAGCAGTTCACGAGGATCGCGGTAGAGGTGCAAGGCACCGTAGATCAGGTTCACACCAAGCACCCCGAGCGTTTCCTGATCCTGGGCACTGTCCTGGCCGAGCAGGCGCACATGGAGGACGATCTGCGAGGGGACCTCGCGCGGCTGGGTCTGGAAACGGATACCCAGCCAGCCATTCCCCTCTTCGGTATGGGAGTAGCTGTGTACGGTGACTGTGTTGGCAAAAGCAAAGAACGTAGTCCCGCTTCCGCGGGTTTCCTCAAGGCGTTCAATGATCAGACTGTATTCATGGTCCAGCATCGCCTCCATGCGCTCGCGGCTGACATAACGCTCGCATGGCCCGTAGATGGCGTCGCTGAAACACATGTCGTAGGCGGACATTGCCTTGGCGATGGTACCGGCCGCACCACCGACCTTGAAAAACCAGCGCGCCGTTTCCTGGCCCGCGCCGATCTCGGCAATGGTGCCGTACTTGGTGTTGTCCAGATTGACCGTCAGGGCCTTCTGGTATGTATCAGCCAGTTTTGTCTCCATCGCGATGTCCTGTCGGCACTCTGTGCCCCGATATCACTAGCGGGGGAATTTCACAAAATATAGCATCTGTGGGCCGGTTAATTGCCGGCACGTATCAGCCCGCCCAGGCCGGCCTGATCGAGTACGCCATTGTAGAGTTCACGGATGGCGCGCGGGTCTTCCATTTCGAGCGCTTGCGCCAGCAGATCGCGCGCCTCGTTTTGCGCGAAGCTGCGGATCACCCACTTGACCCGTGGCAGGCTGCTTGCAGACATGCTCAGGCTGTCGACACCCAGCCCCAGCAGCGCCAGTACCGCGGCGGGATCTCCCGCCATTTCCCCGCACACACTCACCGGTTTGCCCAGCCGGTGGGCCTCGTCCACGACCTGCTTGATGGCCTGCAGTACCGACGGGTGCAGTGACTGGTAGAGATTCGCAACCCGGGTATTGTTACGATCCACGGCAAGCAGATACTGGGTCAGGTCGTTTGTACCGATTGAGAAAAAGTCCACCCGGCCCGCCAACGCCTTGACCTGGTAGACGGCCGATGGCACCTCGATCATGATGCCGACGGGCGGGCGGTGCACGTCCTCCCCCTCGTCGACCAACTCGAGCATGGCCTTGGAGATAAAGGTCATGGCCATATCCAGCTCGCTTACCGTCGAGATCATGGGCAGCATGATAGTCAGATTGTCCAGTCCGACGCTGGCGCGCAGCATGGCGCGCAGCTGGGTAAGAAAGATTTCCGGGTGGTCCAGCGAGATACGGATTCCACGCCAGCCCAGGAACGGGTTATCTTCCTTGACCGGGAAATACGACAGCATCTTGTCACCCCCGACATCGAGGGTACGCAGGGTCACCGGGCGCGGAGCGAATGCCTCCAGCGTCTTGCGATACAGGCGCAGCTGCTCGTTCTCTCCCGGGAACTGCTCGCGCATCAGGAACGGGATTTCGGTACGGTAAAGCCCGACACCGTCACCCTCGCTGTAAACCGGCGATTCGATGTCCGAAAACACCAGTCCGGTATTCAGATAGAGCGGCATCGTTACGCCGTCCGGCGTCCGCGATGGCTGCCCGGCGATTTTCTTCAGGCCCTCGGTGAGTGCGGACTCCTCCGCCTGCAGGCGGATGAACTCCTTGCGCACCAGCATGGACGGGTTGACATACACATCACCCCGGTACCCATCCGCGATCATGGTCTGGCCTTCCAGGCGGTTTACCGCCAGATCCTCGACTCCCATGACCGCCGACACACCCATGGACTGGGCAAGGATGGCAACGTGTGAGGAACTTGAACCCCTGGCAGAGACAATGCCGACGAGCATTTCTGCCGGGACCTCGGCGAGCTGGCTGACGCTGATATCCTCGCCAACCAGTACCGTGCGGATATAGGCCGTACGACTGACCGGCTGGTCGGACTGCATATGGGTCAGTATCCGGCGCCCCAGGTCGCGGATATCGCTGGCTCGCTCGCGCAGGTAGGCATCCTCCATGGCCTCGAAGACCTGCACGTGTTCCGCGATGGTCGCGCGCAGGGCGCCCGGTGCCCAGTTGCCTGCCTGTATCCGTTCAACGGTCTCGTTTAGGATGCTGTCACTGCCGAGCATCATCACCAGTGCATCGAACAGGGCCAGCTCCTCGGCAGGCAGGCTGGCGGACATGCGGTTGGCATAGTCGCGCAAATCATCCTGCACGGCGGCAACGGCCTCGTGAAAAGTCTGGATCTCTGTATTGACATCCACCGCCTGGCGGTCCGGGATAGCATCAAGATTAGCCGGCGGATAGACCACCATGGCTTGACCGATCGCCACACCGGGTGCGCCCGGCAGCCCCTTGAGCGTGACCGAGACCTCGTCGGTAGCCTCCAGCAAGTGGGTAATCTCGCCGCTGGCCCCGGCATGGGTGATCGCACCGGCCAGTTGGGCCGCCAACGTGACCAGGAAGGCCTCTTCCTCGTCATCAAACTTGCGTGACTGGCGCTGACGAACCACCAACACCCCGAGCACCTTGCCGTGCTGGATAATGGGTACGCCGAGAAAGCCATGGTAGGGTTGCTCGCCGGTCTCGACAATAAACCGGTAGTTACGATGGCTGGGTGCGTCATCGAGGTTCACAGGCTCCTCGCGTTCGGCCACCATGCCAATCAGGCCATCTCCGCGATTGAGACGCACCTTGCCGATGGCATCTTTGCGGAAGCCCTGTGTGGCCATCAGAACATACTGATTGTTCTCAGTGTCTGTCAGGTAGACCGAGGCGACATCCACGCCCACGGTCGCCCGCACGCGATCCACAATGATGTCCAGCGCCTGCTGGAGATCACGGGCGGCATTGACCTCCTGGATAATGCGTCGCAGGATATCGAGCATGTATGCAGTTTCGCCTATAGTTAGGTGGGCCGAGTGCTACACCGCCTTCGCAGTCGTCGAAGGCCTGAAATCCGCTCTGTGTGCAGTTGAAAACCTGCTGCTAACGGGGGGTACCGGGTAACTCCTCGGGAAATAACAGCGGTGCCAGTTCGTTCAGCGCTTTTTTATAGACACTGCGTTTGAAAGAGACCACCTCATCCAGCGGCGCCCAGTAGTCTACCCAGCGCCAGTAATCGAACTCGGGCTGTTCGGTCCGGTCCAGCTGGACCTCGGTATCGTCACACAGCAGGCGTAGCATGAACCAGACCTGCTTCTGGCCGATGCACAATGGGCGACTGCTACGCCGGATGAACTTGCGCGGCAGGCGGTAGCGTAGCCAGCCGCGGGTCGAGCCCAGCAACTCGACATGTTCGGGACACAAGCCGACCTCCTCGGACAACTCCCGGTACATGGCCTCGGTCGGGGTCTCGTCACTGCGAATGCCGCCCTGCGGGAACTGCCAGGCATCCTGACCGACACGGCGTGCCCAGAGCAGCCGACCGTTACAATTGGTCAGAATGATGCCGACATTCGGCCTAAATCCATCCGGGTCAATCACTTACAAAACCTTCAACGCTTATCCTGATTTGCGATCATTCTCCCATAGGCGGACTGGTGGGGCAAATGAGCCGGACCTTTTGGTGCGGTGGCCGTTTTACCTTTACTGCCCCAGCCTCTATGCTTGGCGGCGTTTTTTTCATCCGGGAACGGTTAGCCCGTATCTCTCACTGGCAGCAGTAGATTCACATAAGACACTGAGGTGATGAACGGAGTGCAGATCAGGAATAAAACAGTGTGCCATCGGCCATTGCCTATCCCGTTGAGAAATGCGGGCTAACTGTGAGCATCGCACTCTTTGACCTCGACAACACCCTGATCGGCGGCGATAGCGATTACCTGTGGGGCTGCTTTCTGGCCGAGCACGGCATCGTGGACGGGGACTTCTACGAGCGGGAGAACCGGCGCTTCTATGACCAGTACAAGGCGGGTGAACTGGACATCCATGAGTTCCTTCGCTTCCAGCTCAGTCTGCTCGCCGAGCATGACATGGACACGCTCAACCAGTGGCGTGAGGAATACGTCGAGGAAAAGATCAGACCGATCCTGCTGCCAAAGGCACAGGTGCTGATCGATTCACACAAGGACCGGGGTGACACGCTGGTCATCATCACGGCCACTAACAGCTTCATCACCGCACCGATCGCCCAACTCTACGGAGTCGAACACCTGCTGGCCACCGAACCCGAGATCAGCGAGGGCCGCTATACAGGCAGCGTCACCGATGTGCCCTGCTTTCAGGAAGGCAAGGTGGAAAAGCTCGCCGGCTGGCTCGAGAAACAGGGCGAGACCCTGGATATCAGCTGGTTTTACAGTGATTCCCATAACGACCTGCCATTGCTGAACAAGGTCTCCCACCCGATTGCCGTCGACCCGGATGAGATTCTCCGCCAGCATGCCGTTGATCATGGCTGGCCGGTGATGAGCCTGCGGGACTAAAAAGGGGACATTCTCATTGCTACCCCACTTAATCCCTTCTCCTTTATGCCCGTCTTTTGGGTGAACCGGGAGGTATCGAAAAAGTCCCCTCTCCCTCCGGGAGAGGGCCAGGGTGAGGGGTGTGAAAGGTAGTTTCTTAACGGCATGATTTATCAACCCTCTCCCTGGCCCTCTCCCACTCATGGTAGAGGGGATTCATTTCTTAATGGCATAGACAACATTCATGTTTTCCTCGAAGCCCGGTCCGATGCGTCCGCTGCTGCTGTTTAGCGGTCTGCTGGCACTGGCGCTGGCCGGGTTTGCCTGGAGCCTTGCGAGCGGCAGTCTCGAGATCGGCTGGCGCGAACTGGTCACGGCACTGTTCGATGCTGAGTCGGGCCTCCATGCCCGGGTCATTCTCGAACTGCGCTGGCCACGTGCCGCCGCGGCCTTTGTAACCGGCGCCCTGCTTGCGCTGGCCGGCGCCCTGATGCAGGTGCTGTTACGCAACCCTCTGGCCGACCCCTATGTCCTGGGCATCTCCGGCGGCGCGGCCACCGGGGCCCTGCTGACCCTGTTATTCGGGATCGGCGGTCTCTGGCTGCACGGAGCCGCCTTCAGCGGGGCCCTGTTGTCGATGCTGATCGTGTTCGGACTGGCACACGGCCGCGGCAGCTGGACCATCAACCGCCTGTTGCTGACCGGTATCGTCATCGCCGCGGGCTGGGGCGCTGTCATCGGCTTTCTGCTGGCACTCAGCCCCGAGCAGAACCTGCGCGGCATGCTGTTCTGGCTGATGGGCGACCTGGCCTACGCCGGCACGCCGCTGACGGGCCTGGTCGTCCTGCTTGCCGGCCTGCTGATTGCACTTGCCATGGGCCGGTCGCTTAACATCCTCGCGCATGGCGAGCTGGCCGCGGCAACACTCGGCGTGCCGGTCGCGACCCTGCGCCGTCTCATCTATGTGCTGGCATCCCTGTTGACCGCGGCTGCGGTTACCATGGCTGGCAGCATCGGATTTGTCGGCCTGGTGGTCCCGCACATGCTGCGCCTGCAGGGGGTGCGCGACCACCGTCTGTTGCTGCCGGCGGCGGCCCTGCTGGGCGGCAGCCTGCTGCTGATCGCCGACACCCTGGCGCGCACCCTGCTGGCACCGCGCCAGTTGCCGGTGGGCATCCTGACGGCCCTGGTAGGGGTGCCGGTGTTTCTCCTGCTGTTGTATCGCAGTCGCGAACTGCACGGCCGCGAGGGCTGAACGGCCATGGCACGGCTGGAAACATCACAACTCGACATCCACATTGGCGCCGCCAGGGTCTGCCGCCAGCTGACCCTGCAGATCAATGCCGGTGAACGCTGGGCCATCCTCGGTCGTAACGGTGCCGGCAAGACCACCCTGCTGCACACGCTGGCCGGCCTGCATCGTCCCGACAACGGTGTCGTGAAACTGGATGGAGAGGCACTGGATACCCTGTCCCGGCGCCGCATCGCCCGGCAGGTCGGCGTACTGTTGCAGGATCACCTGGATGCCTTCCCTGCCAGCGTCATGGAGACGGTGCTGATCGGGCGTCACCCCTATCTGGGGGCACTGCAATGGGAAGGCCCGGATGACTATGCGATTGCCCGCGCCGCACTGCACGCCGTCGGACTGGACGGACTGGAAAACCGCAACGTGGCCACGCTCTCCGGTGGTGAACGCCGCCGCCTGGGCATCGCCACCCTGCTGACCCAGGACTCGGCCGTGTTGATGCTCGATGAACCCACCAACCACCTGGACGTCCATCAGCAGATCCGCATCCTCGACCTGCTCAAGACCCGGTCGCGGGCGGAACAGAAGACGCTGTTGCTGGTGATGCATGACCTCAACCTGGCCCTGCGCTATTGTGATCGATTCCTGTTGCTGTTCGGTGCCGGCGAGACCGCCCAGGGCAATGCGGACGAGGTGCTGACCCGACCGATACTGGAACGCCTGTACGGACACCCGATGCACGCCCTGCACGGACCACGGGGTCCGGTCTGGCTGCCGGAATAACCGCACGTATACACTTCCTGCCTTGACACCCCTGCCAGCGGGTCTTAAAGTCGTCCACGCTTACAGGTGTCCCGCGGACAATCGTCCCAGGGATGAAACGGGAAGCCGGTGCGTCAGTCCATGACAATTCCGGCGCTGCCCCCGCAACGGTAGGCGAGACAAGGTGGACCCTAATGCCACTGCGCAGGGCGCGGGAAGGCGGTCCACCGGGATGATTCCTCTCGCAAGCCCGGAGACCGGCCTGGAGTCTGACTTGAACGTATCGCGGCGGGCGATGCAGACGGGATGCAATCCGCCTCTCTGTCATTCCCCCCCGGCACCTTAACAGCACGGGTGTGTGCACTGGAGGGATTGATGGGACCGGGCCGACGCCCACTGACGAGGCTGCTTGCCTTTACCTGCCTGTTCACCGGCCTGGGGCCTGGTGCAGCGAGCGGACAAGCCCCGCTCGTGGTCACCGCAACCCGCATGGCACAAACGGCTGATGAAACGCTTTCCGCCATCACGATTATTACCCGCGACGAAATCGAACGCAGCCAGGCGGGCAGCATTACTGAATTGCTGCGCGGCAGGACTGGTATCGACATCGTCAGCCAGGGGGGCGCGGGTCAACTGACTTCGATGTTCATGCGCGGCACCAACCCCGGCCATGTCTCCCTGCTGATCGACGGCATCCGCATGGGTTCTGTGACCGCAGGCAGGGTGTCGTGGGAATTCATCCCGTTGCAACAGGTCGAGCGCATCGAGATCGTACGCGGCCCCAACTCGGCTCTGTACGGGTCCGAGACGATCGGCGGCGTCATCCAGATTTTCACCCGTAGCGGCCAGGGCCCGCTGCAGTGGAGTGCAATGGCCGGCGGTGGGCGTTACAACACCCGCGAAGCGGCGCTGGACTTCAGCGGCTCCGCCGACAATAACTGGTTTTCCGGTCGACTCTCAAGGCTGGAAACCGATGGTTTCGATGCCCGCGAACCCACTGTTGAGTTCGGCACCCCGATAAACGATCCGGATGACGACGGTCACGACAACACGTCACTGAGCCTTAGGGCCGGGCGTCGTTTCTCCGGCGGCGCCGAACTGGAATTTCTCGGTCTGCATGCGGAAGGCAACATCGAGTTCGACAGCAGCGACCCGTTCCCCAACGAAGACGATTTCGTCGAACAGGTGCTGGGAGTGTCGCTGCGCACGCCCCTGACCGAGTTCCTGAACCTCACCGCCACGGCGGGACGCAGCCTGGATGAAAGGAAGAGCTTTCGTACTGGGGCTCCCGGCTCAACAACACAATTTGACTCGGAACGGCGCAGTTTCTCGCTGCAGGCGGACTATTCGAATTCCGATACTGACATCTTTACCTTCGGACTTGACTACCATGACGACCGGGTCGATAGCAGCACACCATACAACGAAACCGCACGTTACACGCAGGCAGTGTTTGCACAGTACCGGGGCGAACGCGGCAGGCACACTCTGCTGGCGCGCATCCGGCCGCTGGATGACGAACAGTTCGGCAGCCATACGACTGGCAACCTGGCCTGGGGTTATCAGCTGCATGCAACGACCCGCCTTATCGCCTCCTGGGGCACGGCTTACAGGGCACCTACATTTAATGACCTGTACTTCCCGGATTTCATGGGCTTCCCCACCAGCAACCCGGACCTTGACCCTGAAGAATCGGAAACCCTCGAACTCGGCGCTGAAGGCAGTGCCGGTGGGCTCGACTGGGACCTGCGTATCTTCCGCACTCGTATCGACAACCTGATCGTATTCGACCTGGCCACCTTCCTGCCAGCCAATGTGAATAAAGCCACCATAGAAGGACTGGAGGCCACTCTGTCCGGCGACCTGTATGGCTGGACAACGAGCACTTCAGCAACCTTCCTCAACCCGAGCGATGACAACACCGGGAATATCCTGCCGCGGCGCGCCAAACGCAGCCTCAAGCTGGATATATACCGCCGGTTCGGGAAAGCCGCCATCGGCGCCTCATTCATTACACAGAGTTCCCGCTTTGACGATCAGGGCAATACGGTCAAGCTGGGTGGATATGGCCTGCTCGATCTGCGCGCATCCTGGCAGCTAAGCCGCGACTGGCAATTGCAGGGCCGCCTGGAAAACGCGTTCGACAAGGACTACCAGACCGTCGACACTTACAACACCGCAGGGCGCAGCCTGTTCGTGACCCTGCGCTACCGCGTGGGTGCATAGGAGCACCAATATGCTGCGTTTTATCACCCTCTCGCTAGCAGTGCACGGCCTGGCTATCGGCGCCTGGTATTACCAGGAAGCAGGGCCCATAGAAATCAGCGGCGGCAGGACACTCGTGCTGGCCTTGCTGCCACCCGCCACATCGACCACGGGCGACAGCCTGAAAGCGGAGGCTGAACACACTACACTGAACACGGCACGCACAACGCAGCAGGACATGCCACCCGGGCCGGGCAGAATACGTGCACCGGAAAAACAGCTGAACGTGCCGGTACCCGCCACCCGTCAGCAGCATATACCTTCACCCGCAAGTTACACTGCAGCGGCCAAGCCCGGGGCGAGCGTGGACACACGTGAAACGGCGGCCCGCGGATTAGCCGGTCCGGCAGCCGCAATAGCAGCGACAGTTCCCGCAGCGAATAACATGCTGGCAAGACAGGCCGTACAAACCGCCGTTTCCATGGCATTCAAGGCAAATTTCCGATATCCGAGGATTGCACGTCGGAATGGTTGGGAAGGAACGGTAACACTCGCCTTGCGGGTGCTTCCGGATGGACAGCTGACAGACATACTGGTCTCCAGCAGTTCCGGGCACCCGGTGCTTGACCTCGCCGCCATACACACCTTGCAGACCGCGAGTGTGCCGCATGCAAAACAATGGCTGAGTGACCAGGCTGTTGATCTTGTACTCCCTGTTGAATATCGTTTACTGGACAGCTGATATGGGCAACCGACTTACGAAAATCTATACCCGTACCGGGGATGATGGCACCACAGGCCTGAGTGATGGCGGGAGGGTTGACAAGGACGATCCGCGCATCGAGACCATCGGGGCTGTTGACGAACTCAACAGCGTCATCGGCCTGTTGCTCAGTGGCGACGTACCTGAGCCACTGCGACTGACATTGACGGACATACAACACCGCCTGTTCGATATCGGCGGCGAACTCAGTATGCCCGGCCACAATACCCTGCAACCTGAGCGTGTCGAGGCGCTGGAGCAGGCGCTCGATGCATTGAATAGCGATCTGCCGGCGCTGAAGGAATTCATCCTGCCGGGCGGGGCCCCGGCCGCGGCCACCTGTCATCTGGCGCGCGCCATCTGCCGTCGCACCGAGCGTCGCGTCCACCTTCTGACCAGGAGCGCGAAGGTCAACCCGGCGACGTTGAAATACCTGAACCGTCTGTCTGACCTGTTGTTCGTAATGGCACGCCAGCTGAACAAACAGGCAGGACACCCGGACGTGTTCTGGGAGCATTAAAGATGAAAGACAGGATTATTAACGGTATCAGTCTACATATGAGCTGACAGAGACTGTCAGATCAAATCTGACCTACATCACTTCAGCAAATGTCCGGTATCGGCGGCAGTCTAAGCCGGTCACCCGACTAGTTTACTCGGGTATTTACCCTGGTACTTCCGAGTTAGGCCACAACCAGTCAGTCCCCAGATTTCTGTGAGTGTCTTAATAGCCCTGAAAGTTGCCGTTCAGGTGGCAGCAGGTTTCGAGCTGATGGACAACCCATACGGCTGCTAGTCTGAAGCATAAGAGGAACTCGCAAGGATGCCATCATGTTGCCGTTACCGGCTGGCGGGGAAGTCAGTTCGGATGTCGGCGCGCCGGTATACATGCGCCATCGACCGGAGCGCACCCTCCTTTATCAGCTTGTCCAGGAATATTATCCCGCGTTCAAGACCCACTTGGCAGCGCAGGGCACGGTCTTGCCGGGGTATGTGGAGCAGGAGTTCGAGGATTACCTCAAAAGCGGGCGCTAGCAAGGTGATGGTTTCGGTGGAGGAAAAGAAGGTTTATGCTGCCTATACTTATGAGACGCACTGGCTCGATCGACTGGATGAACGCGATCATTTTTACCGCCTGTTTGATCGCATCTAAATCAGTTTTCCAGTTTTCGCCGCGGCAAGGAAAAGCGCGATCCTTCGTTGTCCGCCGATGTAGCCAGCGATCTGGGAGTGCCGGCGGCGGCCATCCTGTTTGTTGACGACGAAGCCGGCAATGTAGGACGGGTCCGCGACGCCGGCCTGCAGGCGCTTCAGTACGTCGATGAGGCGCGCTTCACAGCAGCGCTGGAACAGTCCCTGATGCCAGAATAATCGGGGTCAAACCCTGGTCTTTCTGATATTTTCCTAGACTGGGATCTGAACCCAATTTTCAAAAGCCGCCTTTTATTGATTAAAGTCAAATATAACCCGTTATAACCATGCTATATGTAATATTATGCGCGCCTGTATTAGTCTGAACTATTGATGGCAGTTTTTATTCGGCAACTGCTCTGTATTGCGATGCATTAACTGACAGGAGATGACATGCTGGGTAACCTGAGAAATTTGATTAAGCGGCTACGCGAAAGGGGCGACAAACTTTCTAGTTCGGAGCACATAGCGAATGCTGACAAGCTGCTGGACTTTTATACGCGCGTAATGACCAAGGTTACCGATGCTGAGCGTTGTAGCGTATTTATAAATGACCCCGAACATGACGTGGCCTGGCTGAAGGCGGGCACCGGTGTTCACGAACATGATATTGAGGCTGCAAAGAAGGATTCGATTGCAGGCCAGGTCATCACTTCGGGTAAGCCCGTGATTGTGTCAAATATAGATCCGAAGTCGGAGGCTAGCAAACAGGCAATGGAGAAAACCGGCTTCGAAACACGAAATATTTTATGCGTACCGATACGGAGTACTCATCGCAACGAGATTACCGGGGCCTTCGAGCTTATCAATAAAATAAATGAACAGACATTTAGCGATCAAGACATGGCTCTTGCGACCGAGATTGCCGAGCATTTGTCGAATCAGGTTGACAGTATATTTCTAAGTCAGGAAATTTTATCGCTAAGCGATAAGCTCTATACGACTATAGAAAAAACAATCTCCAATCTGATTATAGCTATGGGCATACTTATGTTCATAACAGGCATCGCGATTTACATCGCTTTTATTATGAAATCCTAAACAGAAAAATGGGATCCAAAAAACCGGGGCCAGACCCCGGTTTTTTAATACAAACCGAAACCGGGATCCTTCTCCTTCGCCTGTACCACGTGTGCAGCATCAATGGAGACAGTACGCAAAAACACCGGAAAGCCCCTCGGGGAACAGACTGATTAATTAATATAATATATCAATCTGTCGTCTATTATTACAGGATGACCACCACTGGCTTATCATCCAGCACAGCGCGCGTCGTGGTTATAGGGGCAAGCGGTTACATCGGGACCAACCTGGTACCACGATTGGTCGAACGTGGCATGCGTGTGCGTGCTGTGGCCCGCAATCGTGAGGTGCTGGAGGCGCGTGGCTGGCCGGGTGTGGAGCTTGCTGCAGCCGATGTGCTAATGCCGGAGACGCTCGACGCCGCATTAAGGGATATCGACACTGCCTATTACCTCGTGCATTGCATGCGCGCCGGTGATGACTTCGAAGCAAACGAACGCAACGGGGCTGAAAATTTTACCCGGGCGGCTGCGCATGCAGGTGTTAAACGCATTGTCTATCTCGGCGGTCTGATTCCTCGTGGCGCCGATTCCAGGCACCTGCTTTCACGGCGTCTGACCGGTGATCGATTCCGTGCCGGGCAAGTGCCGGTGACCGAGATTCGCGCCGGGATCATCGTGGGGCCCGGGTGTGCCTCGTTCGAGATCATCCGGGACTTGGTCAATCATTTACCCCTGATGATCACGCCACGCTGGGTACAGTCGAAGTCACCACCGATTGCGCTCGATAACCTGGTGGAGTATCTGATCGGTGTTGCCCAGCATGAAGAGGCGGCCGGGAAAATTTATGATGTTGCCGGACCCGAGATGCTCAGTTATAGAGATCTGTTACGCCAGTACGCTGAGCATGTCGGCAAGCGCCCGTGGATTATCGCTATGCCGGTGCTCACACCACGCCTTTCGTCCTATTGGCTGCGGCTGATTACGGCGGTGCCGACCAGCACCGCACGTGCATTGATCGACGGGCTGAAACTTCATATCGAGGCCGATGACAATGCTATTCGAGCGTTGATTCCGCAACGACTGCTGACTTATCGTGAGGCGGTGGCGGCCGTTTTTGAAACCGAGCAGCGCAATGCCGTGGCGGCGCGCTGGACCGAAGGGGCGCTCATGTATCGCAACTACAATTCCGACTATGCTTATTATGCCAAACGCGACGGCGCATTTTATATTGCCAATGCCTCGCCGGAGGCGGTGTGGCGACAAGTGACTTCAATCGGGGGTGATAATCGCTACTTCTTTGCCAACGCGTTGTGGACGATTCGCGAAAACATTGACTGGGCTTTGGGCGGGCCGGGACGCAATCGCGGCCGTCGCCATCCAACCGAGTTGCGAGTGGGAGATACCATTGACTCCTGGCGTGTGATCGGTGTCGATGCACCGCGGCGCCTGTCGCTGGCCTTTGGCATGAAAGCCCCAGGCGCAGCAGTGCTCGAGTTCGAGATTATGCCCATTGACGAAATCCATACCCGTATTAACCTGACCGCTTACTGGCATCCGGCAGGGGTATGGGGACTTTTATACTGGTTTGCGTTTTCGCCGTCGCATTTCATAGTTTTCAACGGTATGGTGCGCGAAATCGCCGCACGTGCCGAAAAGGCAGAGCGTTCCGGCACGGGGGCGTGATCCGCACAGTCACCCACTTTGTTTAGAGTGAACCCCGTAGTCGTAAACATTCTTGCACAACTGGAGGGGGTAAAAGTGAAGCTACTGTATGAATCCGGTGACAGCAGACTCCGGTTGGTGTTGCTGCCGATAGTCTTTATAAGCGAACAGGAAAATGTGTTCGAAGTATAGTCAATATAAAAGCCCTTTCCATCACTCGTCAACGGACCATCCAAGGGTAACGAAGGAACCTACGACCTGCCATCACCCCCAATCATGCCTCTTTCCGCACTCACAATCCAACCCTACGCCTTCGCCCGTGTCACTTGCGCAGCTACCCCGAGCATGAAGCAATGCGGAATAATGGCGCTCTATCATTTTACATTTCCGGTATAAAGCCATAGCAGTCACTCGACAGCTAACGCCGGACTGTCTTCTATGGGTCGGAAGTGATCATCCGACTAATACACTCAGGTATTACTCCCCTGGACTTACGGGTACGTCCAGAATCTGACATAGCCCACCTACAAGATCCCGAAGCTAGGGTGCGAGGTTATGAGCCTGTAGGTAAGCGTGTGATTCCTTGATTTGCAGGCGAGCGATCTCGGCGTCACCGAAAGGCACGATCTCGATGAAGTCGTGTACGTCGCCCGAACTCATGCCGCGCACCTTTAGCGCAAGTTCGCTCATCTTGATCTTGATGATGCCGCCAACCGACAGGCTGCGTGCCCGCTCTACGAGCTGTTTATATGTTGCGTACTCGTCCTTGGCGAAGAACGCCACTTCATCGCCGTGCAGCACGAGCATGATCGAGCCTTCCAGCGGGTCAGCACCGGTCATGTTACTCAGGTGGCTGGCGCGCGCCAGTACATTGTCTACGGCCTCTGGTGTGTCAACCGCTACATCATAGACGACCCGCAGGGGCTGCATTTCTTCAGACAAGACCATGCCGCTGTGGCAGAGGCAGATCAGGGCAAATATAAGTGGACCTACAAATTGATTTCGAATCCAGGTAGTCATGGTATACCTCCCCTACGGATGTCGTTTCACGGTACAGCGGGTATGCGATGAGCAAGGCGTGCCCTCTAGCTACCCATAACAGATGCATAACAAACGTAATGTATTATATATGTAGCATCTCCCGGAAAATTTGCAAAAGCATCCAGTACATCACGGGGCTGACGCACAAAACGCTCATGATTCAACCGACTAATTTACTTGGGTATTCGGTGTGGAGCTTCCGTTTCCGGCCACTTGCTGACCTTCAACACCAAGTAAAAACGGCGCCCCGAAGTCTTTTTCCATAAGTGAATAACTTACGCTGCTTTGCGCCTGGAAATTAATGCAACTCCGACCAGACCTATACCTAGCGTCCAAACCGACCCCGGTACGGGTGTTTTGGGGGGCACTGAATCAGTCAACGCGAAGTAGTTCGATAATCTATTGACTGGTTCCGCTTTAGAAACGGACGTCACCGTAGTAATTAGACCAATTAGCAAAAATACGAATGTCGCAACACCAAACTCCGAAATCATCCGTTGAACTCTATCCATTTGCGCCTTCTCGATTGCTGTAATGTGACAGGCACAATCTAAACGCAAAATGTTACAGAATTATGTATTCACTCGATCTAATTAGAAAAAGTAACCCCAAAAGGTAGACCGTCATCAAGTTTGGGAACAACCGTTTAGGGTCAATCAAGGACGCCCGACTGAATTACTCAGGTATGACATGTGGAGCTTCCGATTGCGGCCAGAAGCCGACATTGGTGATTGCTAAAATAATTGGTGCCGAAAATATACCCGCAGGCCGGCCATCAAGCCTGTTGTCTTTGTAAGAACAGGGTTTGCGTAGGATACGCAAACTCGATCCCCTCCTCTTCAAACCGTTCATGGATGCAGAGGTTGACGGCCTGTTGAATGTCCATATAGGTGTTGTAATCCGGCCCGAGCACGTAGTAGACGGTCTCGAAGTTCAGAGAGAAGTCGCCGTACTCCTTGAAATGTGACCGGTCGAAACGGGTACTTTCTTGCGCCTCCACGGCTTTCTGGATGATAGTCGGTATCTTGATTAATTGATCGCGCGGTGTCTGATAGGTCACACCTATATTGAAGGCCACTCGGCGCTCGAACATACGCCCGTAATTGCGGATGCGGCTGCCCAGCAGGTCAGCGTTGGAAAATACGAGCTGTTCACCGGACAGGCTGCGTACCCGGGTGGTCTTCAAACCAATGTACTCGACGCTGCCCATATAGTTGTCGATGATCAGAAAATCGCCCACGGTGAAAGGCTTGTCCAAGACGATAGACAGAGAGGCGAACAAGTCACCGAGAATATTCTGGACAGCAAGCGCCACCGCGATGCCGCCCACCCCGAGGCCAGCAACTAGGGCAGTTACGTTCACACCCAGGTTATCCAGTATGAGCAGCAGGATCACCGACCACAGCACAAGGCGCCCTACAAAGCTCATGGCGCTCATAGTGGTCACACTGGCTGGGTCTTCCTTGAGTTTGCGCTGGCGGTAGTCCTTCACCCAGAACAGGATGGTTGCGTTGAGCCAGATACCGGCCTGGATGAGGAGGGCGACAACCACGACCGCATTCATGATGCCGCGTACGCGTTCGGGAAGTGTGAGCAGCAACGAGCCCGCAAACAGAGAAACAATCAGCAGAAACAGCCACTTAGTATGGCGCAGCAGCTCGACAAACGCATCGTCCCAAGTGGTTTCGGTATGCGACGCTAGCCGCGCGATTTGTCGGACGCCCAGAGCCAGAAATACGCGCAGCGCGGCCGCTGTTACGACTGCCACAAACAAAGCGATAAGCCATGTACGCAGAGGATTATCGTAGATGGAGGTGGCGAGGAAATCCATGATCGGTGGCATTTTCAATGACTTAATGGTAAGCCCTCGGACCTAGTTCTTGAGAAATATAATCGTAGAAGCCGCGGATATCAGCCATCTGATCCTACTTTTCATCATCGGTGAAACATAACAAAAGATTCTGCTCGACACGAGCCACGATTGAGTACTCAGGGGGCAATAGACGTTTAAGGATGTAATTTCGGAGAGCATCATCTTCAAGTTCTGCTTTCAGCCACTAAAAGACCTTCCCGACAAGAAAAAAGACGACCCGGAGGCCGCCTGTTTGGAAAGATCAAAGCTATTGCCTCATGACCAGGGCGAGCCATTGCCCGTTGATGCTTTTGAGTCTGTCTCTTATACCTTGATTAATGGAATGGGCATGTTCCTGTTTTGCTCTGGCACGATGATCGTTTCCGGGTAGAGACTGATGACGCACTGTTTCGTCTTGTAGAATGCATCAGGGCTCCGGGTAATGTAATGATTACAAATTCACTAAGTGCCAGAATAAGGCTAGCTGCTCCAATTGATGCTATGACCATTGCAATGAGCATTAACAGATCGTTCATGACAACCTCCTTATGTATTTATTACCTGATTAACAAGAGCTGATAAATACACATTTATACGCACTCGAAGAGACCTGATAATATAAGAGCGCCACAAATGAACGTGTAGATAGTACGTGTCATTGAAAAGCCCCCACTTCCAAGAACAATAATAAAGTAACTTATCTGGCTAACCCTAAGTCTCACAGAGACTGGCGGACTAGTTTTGATGCATCTGCTGCAATAACTAAATTGGGCAAAAAATGTGCCACATAGCCAGGAATTCATAAGTGGTTAATTCTTACGAATAAGCAGATGTTGCTATCGTAAGCTTTGCGAAATATCTGCTCCGCTTCAGTGCATTCTGAGTATCTATCGCACCAATTGAATACGTATTCATGCTTTGATGCCAGTCAATGACCTGACAAATATGACTACAAGGACTGGTTTATATGTACAAAGTAACTCATCCACCGTCATTTAGGATGTGAGACTGGATTGCAGTAGCGTTAGTTTGGTTAGTAACGAAGGTCTTCAACGGGTCGGAAGTGATCATCTGACTAAATTACTCAGGTTTTACCCTGGTACTTCCTAGTACGGCCAGGAGCAGACATTCGCCGTCCAAGATTACTACAGTTGCTGGAATTACGTGACCTGATAGCATTACTGAATAGTTTGATTCCGGGAACAGGAATGATGAGTATCTGGTCACAGGCCAAAGATCTGGCGGCACAAACGCCCAGCGATCGAAATCGATATGTCGATTTTCTTCGTGCCGTGTCAATTCTGGTTGTAATCACCGGCCATTGGCTGATTGCTGCTCTTTACTACCAGGACGGATCGCTAACCATAGGTAAACTACTCGAACTTCAACCGAACACGCAGTGGTTGACCTGGCTATTCCAGGTCATGCCGATATTCTTCATCGTGGGCGGTTATGCCAATGCCGTCTCGCTGGAAAGCGCACGCCGACGTGAGATTGGTTATGCGAGTTGGCTGGCAGCGCGCCTTAATCGCCTGGTTACACCGCTGCTTGTCTTGTTGCTGGGTTGGGCGTTACTCGCGGCAATATTATATTTCTCGGGCGCCAGTGGCGATGTTACTCGGCTCGCGTCCCGGGCTGCTCTGATCCCAACCTGGTTTCTTGCGATCTATATCATGGTAGTTGTCCTAGCCCCGGTAACCTACATTGCATGGCGCCGTTGGGGTTTTGCTTCGTTTTGGGCGCTTGCTGCAGTCGGCGCACTCGTCGATATCGCCTTTTTCGCGGCTGATCTTCAATGGATGGGCTGGAGTAATTACTTCTGGATCTGGCTTTCCGTTCACCATCTCGGATATGCCTGGCGGGATGGCCGCATGGGTAGCCCGGCACGGCTTTTGACTTACTCGGCACTCGGCTTGTTGGCGCTGGTGTTGCTAGTTTTCAAGGGGCCATATCCTTTTGCGATGGTGGGATCACCGGACGAGGGCTTAAGCAACTCACGCCCGCCGAAAATTACATTGTTGATGCTCGGTATTTCTCAGTTCGGATTGCTCCTGGCAATTGAAGGACCGATGCGGCGCATGTTGTCCGGTATTCGTATGTGGGCTGCAACGGTATTGATCAATAGCATGATCATGACCCTCTATCTCTGGCACCTGACCGTGATGGTGATCATCGTTGCGCTGGCTTATCTAGCAGGGGGAGTGGGGCTGGGAGTGGAACCCGGGAGTGTCGATTGGTGGGTCACTCGACCGATATGGGTAGTGGTGCTTTATGCAACATTATTGCCGGTAACATTGCTGTTCTCGCCGTTTGAGAGACGTTCTCGTGCCACAGATGCAGCAGTTCCGGCAGCAGCGAGGCTAGTCTGTGGCGCCGCGCTTCTGTGCCTTGGCGTTGCGCTACTTGCCCGTTTTGGATTCGGAAGTGCTCCATTGCCGAAGCTTGATATAGCTGCATTCCTAATGGTAGTTACAGGTGCTGCAATCAGTGGTTTGCTACCTGGATTCAAATAAGAACTGAATGTCGTAGCGTTTCCGATAGTTGTATGAGCCGTTTACAGGATATGGAAATGCATAAGAAGCATAATCCTCCGTCGATAGCACACTTATAAGTAATGAAACAACCACTTAAACCATGAATGTCCTGTTCCTGCCGGTAACCAACCGTTCGACGCATTCTGATTAAGGATTTTTGATGAGACCGGTCAGAACCGGACATAGCCCATAGACGAGAACCCCCACATCAGCGGGGTTCCTCTATTACCGAGTTCGGCCAAAACTTGCCCTTCCCGGTTACTGGTCTGAATGTCCGCTTTGTAGAAAAGTTGCCGTTCACGCATTTTAATCAGCTTCCCAAAGCCGCCGCAATCACTCCATTAGTTTTATGCCTGTTTTTGTGCTTCGCAATTCCGGATAGAATCAATCGAGTCTGAGGCATCCCTGATTCCCGCGATCTTCCACAAGGAAACCGAAAGAGGCCGTTTCCAGAGATGAAACGCATATCATCCGAACCGCTGTCAATACCGGCAAATCAGACATCATCGGAACGAATGCAATGCATGGAGGTCTTGGGAGGCAACCACTACGTTGAGCAGAGCTTTCAGACAGCGGGTCTGGACATCTGGGTTTACAGTCGCCCTTATGGCCAGGCAGTTGGCGGTGGTGACGTCCACTACCTTTCCTCGTGCGCATCAGGACGTATCACACGAATGCTGCTGGCCGACGTCAGCGGACACGGTGAAGTGGTATCGCAGTTGGCGATAGGGTTGCGTGATTTGATGCGAAGAAACATAAATTATGTAAAACAAGACCGCTTCGTCAGAACAATGAATAAACAGTTCACTGAGTATGCAGAAAAAGGTTGTTTTGCAACGGCACTCGTCAGCACATTTTTCGCGCCAAC
This sequence comes from uncultured Ectothiorhodospiraceae bacterium, assembly GCA_947259415.1. GTDB lineage: Bacteria > Pseudomonadota > Gammaproteobacteria > UBA9214 > UBA9214 > CAMYJZ01. The sequence continues at coordinate 58,684 of CAMYMI010000014.1, forward strand.
AAAAACCTTCACCCTCTGTAGTGCGGGACATCATGCACCACTTTTATTCCATGCATCCACTTCTCAATGGTCAGAATTAAAAGGTGAAGCAGGAGAATCACATGTTGTGACAGACCTGCCACTCGGAATTGTTGGTGACGCATATTATGGCCAGCATTCTATAAAGCTTCAGGCGGGTGATATGGTGCTCAGTTACAGCGATGCCATTATCGAGTCAACAGACGAAGACGGTAGGCAACTTGGCGAGGCAGGCATTTTGAAACTGGTTCGCGAGCTCGACCTGCAGGAGCCTGAGCACATCATTCCAGTGATCGTGGAAAGCATCACATCATTGGCCGGTAACAACCTCGAACAAGATGACGCAACAATCCTGTTGTGCAGGGCGACCGGCAGCGGTCCATCGCTGAGAAACAACCTGCTCGCTCCGTTTCGGATTTTCGGCCCAGTAAAAGATCGAACCAGCCTGGATTGATTGAGAAATGTCTCAGTTCACAGCAGAGAGCCTTACATTACCTTATACATAAGATTTGAATCGCACTTTTTAAAAGAATAAATTTTAGCTGAAATTCTGCCCCATCTGATTTTCGAGTTTTTCAACAGTATCAGCCAGAAACAGGCATTCATCAGAAAAAGGAAACCTCGCTTATGCGAGGCTCCTGTTGTTTCAGAAATGGACATATCCGGCTCATTGCCAATGACGGCAACTATGCCCTGATCATTAGCACACTGCTAGATGGCGTCGCGATCAGAGCTATAGTGGCTCATAAGTAAAGCCGCCGCCGGCGATGCTGGCTTCGTACATCAGGCCGCCCTTCGCTACCGTGAAAGTAGCCATTCCTTTGTAGTACCCGCCCACGGTGGTGGCGTCGCTCTTGCCGGCGCTGGCACCAGCAGAACTGCCTGTAGTGCTGGCTCCGACCGACGCACCGGCCGTGATAGCGACTGCCGTGGCATCGGCTCCAAACTTGAAGGAGCCGCTGGTGAACTCTCTGAATGCACGCTCATCTTCTAAGAAGACAATCATACTGTATGCCTGACCACCGGCCTGAAAGCCGATGGATACCTGGCCAAATTCCGAGTTGCCGACGTGCTTACCACTGACGTATACCTGCCCTTTGCCAGCTGCGCCACCAACAACAAAACCGGCCTTACCGATGGTTGGGAACACTGCGTAGCCGTAGGCATTTTTAAAATATTCACCACTCTGACCGGCATCCTTGAAGACTTTGATCGTGTCCTCGTATTTGTCTGCGATGGCGCTGCCGAACGGCGCGATGAAAAGGAGAAGAGCCAGAACGGCTTGGGATTTATTGAGCATGGAATTGGGACCTGTGTTTTCAGTTGATCGGCGTAGAGCGTAAGATTGTCCGATAAGGTTGGCAATGGTAGGTCTCGATACAGAACCAAACACGATTATACTACCTTCACACTTCAATAGTGATTATTTTTCCAATTGATTGGTTTGAACTGGATGCCTGGAATGAGTCGCTTCAACTTACCTGATTATTATACTCAGGTTTTCGGCCTGGAACTGCCGAGTCCGGCCAGAAGTTGTCATACATTTTCTGCTATAGACCGGAAAACTAGATATTCAACGTCTGCAAATGAGCTGGCAATTGAAGTAGCACTGACTTTCCGAAACCACAATACTTCATGAAACACTCAAAACATATTTTTCACGTGGCTGTAGCAGTCAGTTCCATTTGCTTTGTTAGGCTGATATGACTCCACGACCAGTATTTATTCTCTACCAAATCTGTCATAAAGGAACTCTGCCGCATTCGCCGGCCCATCCCACTCCATAAGCGCCTGTTGGAATTTATTTACTGCTTCCTTAGCTTTAGCGTCGTTTAGCAGTTTGTCGATTGCATCAAGTACAGCAGATGCTGTGACTCGTTTTTTATTGAGACGAATGGCAAACCCTTTTCTTACACAAGCATCCAAGTTGGCTTGTTGTTCCGGATGCATCCCTATGCCTACAATCGGCGTTCCTGACAGGCAAGCGTTCATGACCGTGTTTTGGCCACCGTGGATAACAGAAACATCTGCCATAGGGTTAACCTTGTGTGCCGGCAAGAAATCCGTGACGATTACATTGGACGGAATTTCTAAATCCATGTCAGTTACGTGAGATTTAACCGGGGCAATGACATGGTAGGGCTTATGGCCAAATCCTTCAATGATATCTGCAATCAAGCCCGGCTTTCCGGAGCTACCCATGGCAAAGTAAATAATCGGTTTATCTCTGGGAATTTCTCTGATTTGATTAGGGATATCAGATTCTAATCTTAGAGGAAGGGGGCCAATATGATGAAGATTCGGACGTAACTCAGAAAGCCCTACCCATTCGGGTATATCAGCCAGAAGCGTATAGTCACCCTCGAGAACCTCAATAAAATTATTAAATTCTTTCAGTCCGTATTTTTTTGCCAATGTATTAAACGGTTTTGCAGGTAACTTCATTCTAAGTATAAGTCTACTAACCCATTTACATAGCTGCTCTTCGGTAAACAGCCAGCTCAAGACAGCGAACTTGGATCGATCAGGCCAGGATTGAAGGCCAGCTTTATAGTATTCAGTGATGCTGGTGGAGTGGAGTACATTGACAAAGGGTACGCCAGCTACTCGTGTAGAAATCATTACACTCTGACACCAGCCAGTCAGTACACAGGCGGGTTTTATCTCATTAAATAACCGTATTTCATTATCAACCCTTGGTTGCATTTCTTCAGCGGTAAAATAACCCACAGTATTCAATGTTTCTCCGCTGAGCGCTTTTCTCACATGTCGTAACTGTTTATCTGTCAAGCGCGGCTCCATTTTTTTGAGAGAAAAGCCAGCTTCCAATATTAAGTTTTCAAATTTGCCGCCATAACTGATGAATACAACATTGAACAGATCCCTGCAGGCTCGCGCAATTTCGATATGCCTGCCTGTTTCGGCTAGATTATATCCAGCAACTGCGAATATTATGGTTTTCATAGAACCATCTTTTATACATCGAGCTAACGCTCTAATAAGTGGCCGCCCGCATCGTGGAGGTCCAAGCGCTTTTTTTGCGCGAACTTGAGTGATTTGTTAGGCGCGCAGTTTATCTCCGTTTTCACTCATCCACTGCTTATATATTTGAGCTGAATCTGGTGTTAACTCTTGCTCTATTTCTTTGATTAAGTCATCTTCAATCAAATATCGTGCTTCCCCTTCTACAACTAGGTCTGGTGCACCAGTTAATGTATATACTGCGCGCCATTTTCGATTTAGTCGATTACCCTCCACTCGAGGTTCTGTTAATGCGATTAGTGTTCTTGACCCAAATCTTCGATCAGAGTTTTCCACACTCTCTTTTAAATAGTTGATAATTTTTGTTGGGCCTTTCAACTTTCCTTTCTGTTCCCCTACATCGATATAGGTTGCATCGTCCGCAAAGTATTTTACTAGCCTTGTCCAATCGTCATCCTCGATTGTACGCTCAAAATCTGCCGCAAAATCTTCAAAGACTACTTTAATATCCATAATTTCTATATTGTGGGCCTAACAGCATGATAAGCGAGACCAGTGCCTCCTTATCATGTTTTAAATAATTTCCTTTGTAACATTTAATATTTATATTTATCAATTATTTTTTCAACGAGGTCTCGTTATCATTGAAAGCAAAACGAGGCCTAGTCGTTATCTATAATTTTGGTCAGTTACACTCAAGGATCAAGACCAAACAACACCTAAAATCCACCTTTTAGACCGAATTCATAAAATCTCGCGAGTGGTTTACAACGACTCTGATGTATAACAACCAGGACCAACTTATAGTGGCCTGTAATATAAGAATCTGCTAAACGACCAGCCTGGGTCGGAAGTAATCATCTGAGTAATTTACTCAGCTATTTCTCTAAGAACTACCGACTTCGGCCAGAAAGTGACATTACCTGAGATTTTATGAAGGTCTCAATTGCAGCAGCAGTTGCCATTCCCGTTATCAAATCGCATTTAAAAAAAGAGGGGGCATTCAAGTAATATCTTTGTGTTCCTCTGTGCCATTAGTGGTTCAATCTCTTAACTACTCACTATACTGCTTATGCAACTTCACCGGCATGCCGGCCTTCTTGCGCATGCGGATATTGAGCATTTCCACCGTGACCGAGAAGGCCATTGCAAAGTAGATATAAGCCTTCGGCACATGCACGTCAAAGCCTTCGACGATCAGTGTGACACCAACCAGTATCAGGAATGACAGCGCAAGTATCTTTATAGTGGGGTGGCGGTCGACAAAATCGCCAATAGGTTTTGCTGCCATAAGCATAATACCAACCGCGATAATGATCGCAATTGCCATGATGGAAACATGTTCTACCAGTCCGACAGCAGTGATTACCGAGTCGAGGGAGAAAACGATGTCGAGGATGGCAATCTGAACCAGTATGCTGGTGAAACCGGCGACTTTTGGCACACTGGTTTCTTCCTCGATACCCTCCATGCTCTGATGTATCTCGTGTGTGGATTTATACAACAGGAACAAACCGCCTAAGATCAGAATGATATCCCTTCCGGATATTTCCTGGGCGAGGACCGTGAACCAGGGAGCCTTCAGGCCCATGACCCAGGCGATGGAAAACAATAATGCCAGACGAGTCACCATGGCGAGGGTCAGACCAATACGTCGACCAATTTCTCGCTGATGATCTGGCAATCGCGATACCAGGATGGATATAAAGATGATGTTGTCGATGCCGAGCACGATTTCCAGTGCTGTCAGGGTAGTCAGTGCGATCCATGCTTCAGGGCTGCTTATCCACTCGAACATGTGGTTCTCCGCATTTTATTTGCTGCGCAGTATACTGAATTTCCACACGCCATGGTGAGAGCGAGAATAAATAGCGTGTATGGGTATCAGTCAAATGGTGTCAGTTAAATCGAAGAAGACTGTAAAGTCTTGGTGATGTCTGCAAACAAAGCCGGGGTATGTTGCAGGCGTGCGAGCCTGTTTCTTGCTTTCCCCGGTTGCGGAAGTTCCGCTCGAGCGTTGCGCCCAGTTCATCAAGGCCTGGCACTTTACTTTATAGGAGTTCTCGGTCGCCCATGGAGCGAATACTCCGTAGAATGACCGTTTTCGCTGCTAGTTGCCGTTCAGGAATGATGGCCGAATGATAAAAGCGGGTCGACTCCTGACGGTCAGAGTCAGGCTCGGGAACATCAGGGTGCAGTGCGTTCCTGACCCCTTAGGAAGAAATGCTGTACGTCTGGGCTGGGTCGAATCCCGTCTGTCACGCATCGATAATATAATAAACGGCTAAACGTCTGGGTTGGGTCGTCTCCCGTCTTTTCGAGAAATCTTATTTAGAATCAGTCCCTATGTCGTAGTCCGGCCAGTTTCGGCCCTTCGTGGTTGATGTAACGAATGGCAAGTTCATTCCCATGGTGGGCATATCGTATTGATATCTATTGTTGTTATCGCACTACGAAATAATCATTAGCTCTACTCAGGTAACTCCATGCCAGAACCTCCAGCTTCCTTAGGGAGATCCTTGAACTTTTGCAAACCATCTTTCATATGATGCACAGAATCTTGGTAGTGCACGTGGAAACTTGGCTTGAAGGTAAACTTCGAAATCACAGCAGCCGGTACGTCAATGAGCCCCATTGTTGGATGCTCGGTGTAAATGTGTCCACCGCAGGTTTTGCACCACTTACGAATGCTCACAACGGTTTCGTCGTTAGTACCTGGGTTTTTGTCAAACATGGAAATATTATCCGAGCCCTTGCAGATCTCTAAGGTCTCTAGTTTCCATAGGGTAAAAGCACTGACAGGCGCTGCCGACCAGTGTCGGCATGAATTGCAATGACAATAAGCCATTACTTCCGGCTCGCTGGACAATGTGAACTGGACGTTGCCACAAAAACACCTTCCTTTGTATTTCGTTTCTTCGTTCATAGTCTTTCCTAATCCTTAAATACCACGGGTGACTGATGTTGGGTATTAACACTTAGTGTAAAAATATCTGGCCGAGAATAATGTCCCGCAACATCAAGCGTCCTTTTGGCGACACTCACTTTTTCCCGATCGATATCACAATACAGAATACCGGCTTCTTTGCGCATTGGGCCAGCAATAATTTCACCACCAGGAGCAATGACAATAGAATCACCTGGATTAACCCATTCATCTGGATCAGGATATAGAGTAGATTTTTCAGGAAAGTCATCAGGAAAATCACTGCCTTTCATAAGATTTCCGCACCCAACTACCCAGCAGCATCCTTCGCGGGCAATATGTTGTAAGCTGCCAATCCAATTGGCACCGCTATCATAAGTAGGCGCTATATAGATCTCCACGCCCTGAGAATACAATGCATATCTGGCCAGTGGCATGTAGTTTTCCCAGCATAATAATGCCCCAACACGGCCAACCGGGGTTTCAACAACTTTTAAACCGGAGGCATCACCAAACCCCCATACCATACGCTCTGGATTGGTGGGCATTAATTTTCGATGCTTATTTAATAACGTGCCATCATGGCCAATTATGACAACCGTGTTGTAGAGCGTCGACTGACTCAGCTTGCTGTCTATCTCTTCTAAACCACAGACGATGGTGACATTGTGTTTCAGGGCTACCTCATATAGTGGCAGTAAATCCCCGGATTCCAGGTTTACGGAATTTTTTAATAAACGCGCATATAATTCCTCTGATAGATTCCAGTCACCACCTGGCCTTAGGCGCCAGACCCATGTGGGATAACCCGGTACAAATGCCTCGGTAAAGACAACCAGTTTCGCGCCATGATTTGCAGCTTCTTCAACCATGGCAACAGCAGATTCGATGGTTTTTTGTTTATCAAGAAAAACCGGGGGCTTTTGAACGATGGCTATTTGAGTCAATGTTTTATCTCTTTATAAAAAGCATTTAATTTTAAAAGAAGTTGCTGATTTTTTAGTGCCTATACCCATTAACCTATCACAGGTCACTTCAAACTGACTATTGGACTCAGACTGACCCAGCGCTTCCGCAATTAACTGCGTTAACTAGCATGCCACTTGATCTATGGAATATTTCTACTGACGAAGGTGGACGTCCACTTTATCAATGATTGGCTGACATTCAAGGATCCTAATTGAACGTCTCATAAGGATTTGGAACACGTCATCCAACTGATTCACCGGGTTATTTCCCTAGCTAATTCCGATTACGGCCAACTCCGGACCTACACGGGCGATCAGCGAACGGCATAGTGCAGCAATAATTGCCGTTCCCACACCGCGTTCAGTGCTTCCGAGAACTACCAAAACCATGCTAGGACTGATGCTGGTCAAACATGTCCTCTCGAGCCAGGCTGTCTCATAAGGAACAACCGGGCAACAAAAAACCGGCCGAAGCCGGTTTTCTGCTGTTCGGTCAGACAGTATGGGTCATTGAGGAGTAGGACCAAGAGCATCCGCTAGGTCGAAATCAACCGGGCCTGTGCCAGACGGAGACGGAGGATCCAGAGTTGCATCAACTTCCTGCACACCGATATACACAAGCGCCTCATCAACATCCAGATCATCTGGCACGCAGAACAGGGCAAGCGTATAGATTCCGGGGAGATGAGAACCGGTCCGGTAAGCAAACGGCCCGACCTCTGGACCCTCAACATCGGCTGTGACAATAGGACGATCGCCAGGAGCCAGGCCTACTGAACACTCATCAATTTCAATACATTCGTCATCTGGTGTGACCGCAGCCACAGCCCCCGTATAGGTGTACACCTTGCAGTCGCGCGGATCGCCACCCGTAGAGAGGTCGTCAGTGACGGAACCCCAGATGAAGGTACTGGCCAGTTCCGTATCAAGAATCCGCAGCGTGGGACGCAGCTTGTAGGCCAAGTCCGGGCGGGGTATATCCGACTGCGGCAGCTGCAATGTCAGGGACTTCTGCAAATCGAAATCAATTGTAAAACCGATAAAGCCGGCATTTTCAATAGTGAAGTTTCTGTTCAGCTTAAGATGACTCTGGTCACAGCTAGAGCAGTCAAGCAAAGCTGAATCATAAAGTGTATCGGCGGGATCAGAAGGAGTTTCTAGCTCGTCGGGGTCACCATTCACTGTCCTTTCAACAATGACGGTATTGGCAGGATCAATATCCAGACGAATCCAGCTGTAATCCCCGGCAGGCAGATCAAACTCGCCCAGCAGCACGCTGTTACCATTAGTCAGCTCTTTTAAATTAATGGCACGACAGGAGCCATCCTCATTTCTCACGTCCTCCACGATATTGGAGTCCCCGTTAGAGGGGTGAATAATGACATCCGTAAAGCAGACGATGACCTCGGCAATGTCTTCATTCTGTACGGGCGCATCGGTGAGGCTGAGGGATAGTGTCCCGGTGCCACCCGAACCGCCACCACAGGCAGTTACTGATAACATAATAGCTGCTGCGAAAATGCAGTTCCAAATGACTGAACATTGTCTACTCATAGCCTTCACCTCTGATGTCTGGCCAAATCTTGATATGCATAAGTTAGTAATACGGTAACACCTAACGATATACGATTTGCGAGCATTAATTGTGATCCTGATCACATAAGACGGGAGTTTAATAACAGTCGTTCCGGCCGTCCCAAGGAATATGGAGAATGGCAGATTTGGTCGAAGCCGGTCATCCGACTAAATTATTCAAGTATCTCCCAAGCTACTTTTACTTCCGGCCAGAATATGACATTCCCGACATTCGAAATAGATCTGAAATGTTGCCAAATCTGAACAATAAAACTCAGTAATAGTGCTAACTGACTAATTCCGTATTCATTAGGTTTTAATCGATAAATATTAATTTTGGCCGTAGCTTTTTATCAGAGCTTGAATAATCCTATTCATGTGCACGGAAGGTTCCCGTTTCTTCTATAGTCACTGGATAGCCTTCGACGACCGACGGTATTTCTCCTCTCAGCTCTTCAGCTGCTATAGAGGACAAAATTTTGATGCAGGGCTTGCCCTCACAAAGACCAATCCCGGTTCCCTCAACCCCGGGAATGTTCATCCATTTTTGAGTGTGGGCATCTTGTACTTGCTCGATCGTTCTTTTTGCCACGGCGCTCTCTTTTTCTATCTTTCCGGAATCAGTGCTTGAATCGCCTGCGAGAACAGTAAATGACTGGATGAAGCCAATTATCAATACAAGGATAACAATCTCATTCTTCATTGACTGCCCTTTAGCGATTCGGACCTTAAGAAGGCGAGATCACTGCATGGTACCATTGTGAAACGCACTGATCGAATTGATTATCTTCATGAAACGATGACGATGCGACATATCCATTCTCTTACTCGCTGAACGTCATTGTTGTAAATGCGACGCATCCTCCAAATAACTTCCAATTATTCAGAAGCAACCATTGAGATCTCAGCGGGTCCCTCAGTCGTCATCGCGGTGGTCACTGAACATAAGAATGCTCTGGTAAACCCGTACCCCGGGCCATCCGTTAAGTGGGTTTACCTGTCAGAAAGTAACGACTGACTCATTCGAACAGGTACCATCTGTGACGGCCTCACAGACCTGGTAGGTGTAGCTGCCGCCACCTTTATTGTTAATGGGGTCGGTATAGGCACCATCGTTGGAGGTGGTATCTATTTCTGTGCCGTCTCTGTACACAAATACATTACCGGTACCGGTGTTTGCGCCTGTCCAGGTCAGGTCGGCCTTCTGCTGACCTTTTACCTTATATCCATTCGTGCTCAAAGTGATGCCAGAACCCGGCGGAGGGGGCGTGTACTCTTCCCCATCGATTGTCACAGCGAATGCGCTTAGCACCGTATCGATTGGTGTTGCTATAGTGTGCGAAGAAGAGCCGGCAAACAGCAGGGCCACCGGCTGTTTATCAACGGAGGTAACGACCAGGGAACCTGAGTCGCCACCCGCACTGAATGTTCCGTCTACGATAGATATCTGGTTAACGAATGTGGCCAACTTGGTACAGAATGGACTGCCTTCATAACACACGTCGACCGTCACATTGACAGCCTCAACGCTACCGTTGGTCAGACTAGTTGTGCGCCCGTATTTCTGAACCGACTGGCCCACCACAGGCGTCGTTGTCGTGTTAGCTGGCGCGCCATAACCATCCGAGGGTGTGGCATTGCCCAGCTGCGTATCATCCGTTACGGCAATCGCCGCATCCATGGTGTTGTTGCTGCCACTGAAGTCAATCGGCACAAAAAATGACAAGTGTGCGTAGACATCGTCCGATTGCGTGCCACCGTCATAAGGGCCCGGTTGCAGAATTTCATTGCCGGTTGCAGCGCCGTTTGTGTCCGCAATCACGTGATTGTTACTTAATGCATGCAGGGTCCCGCTTGCATCAACTACTCGTGCGCCGATGGTGCCGGCCGTGATATCCGGATGGCCGGTTGATACACCGATTGGTACTGGCCGATCAAATCGCGCTTTAGGATCAATGCCGGGATCCGGATCCTCGAAGCAATCCGGTGGACGTTGCGAAGGAGGCCCACCACAGAGCGGCGGAGCAAGCGCGTAAAATCTACCCGTAAATCGTTTTAGTACAGGAACAGCGTCTAACACACCTGGAATGCCAGTCACCAATGGCCTTTCGGTGAACACCACGATCGCAGCTCGGGAGTTTTTGTCGACGGTTATGCCGTGCCCGACTACTCCTTCGATGCCCATCAGTTCGTTGCCATGCTTTGCCTGAACTGCCTGAGCAATATCAAGGCCAGTTGGAGGCCAGTTGGGCGGAGCTGCCTGGACCGAAATGCACCAGAGGGCGATAGCAACGAAACTGATACTGGATGTGAATAATCCTTTGAATTTCATATTTCCACCCTCTATCAAACCTAAAAATAGGAGCATATCAGCTATTTTATTGTTTGTTTATTATGTTTGTTTAGACTTTTTCGCATTTATGCCGGTGACTGTCTATTGAACTAAGGTATTACATCTGGCACTGCCCCGGTTTTTACCGCCGTTGATATAACCTAATCCTGAACTTCCGCTTTGGGTCGGTAGCGGTCACCCGACTATTTTACTCAGGTATTCTCCCTGGAACTTCCGAGTACGGCCATTTCCTGCCATTCAGGCATCACTCAGGAACCACAGGTTCTATAATGTTCCCATGTAGGTTGGTGAAAAAATGAGTGCAACGCGAAGGCGGGTATTAAAGATCATGGGCGCGGCGGCGGCTGCACCCCTTCGTCCCGGGCTTGTCTTGGGCGCGGCGCAGCTGCTCGGCGGGTGCGGGGGCAGCAGCAGCGAAGTTCCTGTACCCGATCCGGGCATCGATCCCCTGGGTTCGCCTCTCCGTATCCCTCCCGTTCTCAATCCTTCTTCGGCCACAGCAATGGAGGATTTCTACGTCCTGTCCGTCGGCGAATCGGAAATCGAGATTCTCCCAGACAAGCCAACCCACATACTCGGATTTGACGGCATGACACCCGGACCCACCATCCGGGCGCGGGCAGGGCGCCCGGTTACGGTGTCACTCTTGAACGAACTTCCCCAGACAACCTTAGGGGATACGCCGGGCGAGGTGGTCATCCATCTTCACGGGGGACACGTGCCATCATCCGAGGACGGATACCCGACAGACACCGTCCAACCGGGCACGAGCCGGACGTATAGCTACCCCAATAACCAGCTCCCTGCCACGCTCTGGTACCACGATCACCTGATGGACTTCACCGGACCCCATGTGTGGTTTGGGTTGGCTGGACTCTATCTCATCACCGATGATCACGAGGAGAGCCTTGGTTTACCAAACGGCGCATATGAAATCCCGCTGGTGATTCAGGACCGCAATTTCGACGGGGATGGAAACCTTGTTTATACAGGTAATCTGAACGGAGAAGTGGGGAACACACTCCTTGTCAACGGGACGATGGAACCCTATCTGCGGGTCGCGAATCGAAAATACCGGTTCCGGATGCTCAACGGATCCAACGTGCGGACGTACCGGATCGCCTTGAGCAACGGGGATCCCTTCCACGTGCTCGGCATGGAGGGCGGACTGCTGCCTTCACCTGGTCACGACAACCTCGATAACGATCACGCCAGCCGAACGGGTAGATATCGTGATCGATTTTTCATCGATTCCCGTGGGGGAAAGTCTGGTGCTCAGAAATCTCCTGGGATCGGGAGACACGGTGGACATCTTGCGGTTCGATGTGGACAGGATGGAAACGGATGACAGCCAGCTTCCCTCCGTGCTGCGCCCCATCGAGCAGTTGGCCGTGAGTGATGCAGTTCAAACCCGCAGCTTCACGCTCTCCGGGGGGATGATGGGGATGCCGGGAATGATGGGCGGGCTTTGGACGATCAACGGGAATCCCTTCGACCCGGATCGTGTCGACGCGGACCCGAAATTGGATACAGTGGAAATCTGGGAGTTTCGGAATATGTCGATGATGGATCACCCCGTCCATGTTCATCAGACCATGTTCCAGGTCCTGGAGATCAACGGCATGCCTCCGCCTGCAACCCACGCCGGGTGGAAGGACACGGTAAATGTCCCGGCCATGGGCAGCGCCAGGATCATTATGGAATTTCCCGACTATGCTGGAAGGTATGTGTTCCACTGCCATGTGCTGGAACACGAGGACCATGCCATGATGGCACGTTTCGATGTTATTCCATGAACTCCAATATGAAATCTTCTCCAGTCGCGGAGGTCCTCTTTGGTTGTGGACTCAATTGGTCGACGCAACACATGCGTTAAATCTCTCTGCCGGTGTTTCGTACTCTAATGTTTTACGTGGTCGTTCATTTAGCTGACGAGCGACGGCATTTAATTTTGATTGTGAGTGTACCGATAAGTCAGTTCTTTTTTTGAAGATACTGTCTCAGCAAATGATTGGTGTTTTCATTGGGGCCACGCTGCCATGGACTGCTAGGATCACAAAAGTATACTTCGATATTGGTTTCCATCGTAAAGCGCTGATGATCGGCTAACTTTTTTCCACTGTCCCATGTCAGTAATTTATAAAGTTCGCTTGGCAATTTCTTCGATTGTTTTATCAGGTCTGACACCACACTTTCGGTGTCGTTGTTTTTGACTTTAACCAGCATCACATAACGTGCATGACGTTCGACCAGTGTCGCTATGTAATTATTTTTTCGAGCCGACTATGAGATTACCTTTCCAATGACCAGGAACAGCACGATCCTCTACTGAGTCTGGTCGCTCACGGATGGACACTATATGCGTGATTTGTCCAAGCCCCCCCTTTTAAGCTGCCATGCTGAGACCAACGTATCGCGCGTTGGGTTCTAAGATACTGGAGGAGTTCTTTTTTCAGTACGCCCCGCGCTTGAACAAATAGACTGCGATAGATGGTCTCGTGTGACACGTGATGTCGCTCTTCTCCTGGGTATTCTTTTTTAAGCCAACCCACTTGAGCTCTGCCTTGAGACGTGCATTCTCCGCCTCCAGCGAGCCAGTCTTCTCGGCTGCCCGCCTGCTACGCACTCCCCAAGCCACTTGTACAGGCTCTTCGTCGACACCCCAAGACGCTCGGGCACCTCCTTGACCGACTAGCCCCGTTCAGTGATCTGCTTGACTGCTTCATGCCTGAACTCGTCCGAATACTTCCGATTTGCCATAGCCACCTCCCATGGTTCCAATTATAAGCCGGAGGTGTCCACTAGACCGGGGGAAGTCCAAGTACCATCTTCCACAGCCTTTCTAATGAGCAGACTGTGTCGAATGTCATCAGAAACGATCATCTGTGGTGAGTGTGTTGAGAAAACAACCTGATAACCCTCACTAGACAGCTTCTTGAGCGCTACTCGCACTTGCTCAACCCCCTGTGGATGAAGATATAACTCTGGTTCGTCTATCAATAACAGTGTCGTTGACGCCACTTGATCATTTACTCTCTTGATATCTGCCAGATGCCGGATTAGCGTCATTTGGATTGACCTTTGAGCGCCATGGCCGAGCACAGTCATCTTTTCCCGTCTCATCTTCTCCTTCGTATATGCGAATAGTTCCACCTTTCAATACCTCTTTTATCTCTGGAGTTGGGACATGTAATCTCACCTTCACCCCGGGAAAGAATTCTGCTAATTTATCGTTAGCGGCAGCATCGAGCGCAACAATTTCAGGAGCCCTTTCCGCTCCGTCCGCCCCAAACTTTCTCCTAAGCCCTTCCAGTGCTGTTTGAATTGCTTCTCCATGCCGGTCTTCAATTGGACTAAGTACCTCAGCAATTAGCTTGCCGATAGTTGTACTAGTTTTCGCCTTAGTTACATCCTCTTCTGCATCTTCCATCGCACCGATAGCTATAGGCTCTGGGAACAGTGCACCAATCGCGTTATCAATTCCTGCTGGATTCGAATTCCACTCACCATCATCACCACCGCTAAATACTTCTAGAACAATCTGCCTTGCCGCGTCAGTCGGAGTATTTTGTATTCTACGAAGCCTCAAGCAGCCACCTACAAGGTAGGGACTTATACTTCGTCTATGGTTCTCCTCAAGCATTTCCAGAAGTTCATCTGTAATCCCTGCAATAACACCTTCAACAACAACTGGTTCCTCATGATTGTTGAATTCTTTCGCCGCCAAAATCGATCTTCTTAGCAACCATCGTATTGCACTGAGTATATTTGACTTACCTGCATTGTTATATCCAACAAGAGGGGTGAACTCTGACAATGGAAGTTCTGTGTTTATACAGGATTTGTAATTCTTTATAGATATACTATCTAGACGGTGCATCGTGATTTCTTCCTATCTCTAGAATATTGCTGCTTTCCGAATGAGACACAGTTGGATGTTGCTCCTACATTACTACACCATATCTGCTGTCATGCACATGGATAAAAGAGTCTCCACGTAAGTATCTGTATACTCTGGCTTAGCCTCGAATCTACAATCACGAGCACGCGAGCATACCTTCGCAGATCCCGGAACTGGAGGATTGGCGCTAGATAAATACCCAGAGTTACATGAGTTCAAGTGGCGTTTTTTCTATAAAACCCTCGAACAATTCATGCCTAATTGCCCGAACCCTGGTGTGCTGCTGTTACTTGGAGAGCAAGTTTGGCGCACCCAAAATGGTTGGCCCATACTATGTGAGGAATAACCTATCGTCAGATCTTTGTAATTAATCTCCCATATAGGCTGCTCACCCTGACATGCAATTCCGGGTCCATTGATATCAAGGACTATTGAAACCGAAGTAGCAAAATTGCCGTTAGAGACAATTCACGATTTATGGAAAATTTCTCAAAAACGAGTTCGGTTTTAGGATGTATTCAAGCCCCTGCATACTGCCTAAGAGCCTGAATTCTTGTTGGATTGTCCCTGTCCCGCAGAGACGCGGGACAGAGACCAGACTGTATGGCGGAGAGGGAGGGATTCGAACCCTCGATACGGGGTTACCGTATACACACTTTCCAGGCGTGCTCCTTCAACCACTCGGACACCTCTCCGAATCGACCAAGCGCGCAAGGGTAAACCAGAAACCGCGGCTGTTCAATTATCGGTATCAAAGTGGTATTGCGGGGCCTGCTCACCCTTGTTGACTAAATGGCGGAGAGGGTGGGATTCGAACCCACGTGGGGCGTAAGCCCCCAACCGATTTCGAGTCGGTGCCGTTATGACCACTTCGGTACCTCTCCAGTATTTACAAATTGTCTGCCGGTCTGCTGAATCTATTTGCCGGTACAGTATGATAACCTCCCTGCTACCATGGAAACCAAGATGGCCTAGTCCTGAAAAACACTCATGGGATTTGAATCTAACGGGGCAAGATTCCAACCAGTCATCCTGGCTGCATATTCTAGCGTATGCATGGCAGGTACCGCCACGGTCCGTGTCAGCCTGTGGCTGTTTTTTGCGTTTATGCTCGGTGCCTGCGGCAAGCCACCTTCCCTCCTCGAGCAGGTCCAGTCCCGGAATGAGCTGATCGTGATCACCCGCAACAGCCCGACCACCTATTACGAAGGCGTCGACGGCCCGACAGGGTTCGAATACGAACTCGCCAAGGGCTTTGCGGACTATCTCGGCGTTGAACTGCGCATTGTGGTACCCCCCAATTTCACTGACATCCTGCCCCTGGTGGCGCGCGGCGATGGGCATTTGGCTGCGGCCGGCCTGACGGTCACTAACAGACGCAAGCTGACCGTGCGCTTCGGTCCGGTCTACCAGGAAATCACGCCCCAACTGATCTATCGCATGGGCTCTGTCCGACCCAAGACATTCGATGATCTCGAAGGGCACCTCGAAGTAGTCGCCGGCAGCAGCCACGTGGAGCGCCTGGAGATCCTGCGCAGCAAGCACCCCGAACTCAGCTGGCAGGAAAATGAGCAATTGGAGAGCGAGGAACTGCTGACCATGGTTTGGCAGCAACTGATAGACTACACCATCGCCGATTCCAACGAACTCTCCATCAATCGGCGGTTTTATCCCGAATTGCGGCCTGCCTTTGATATCAGTTCGCCGCGAGCGCTGGCCTGGGCCTTCTCCCGCCGCGATGATGACAGCCTCTACAATACGGCCGTGGACTACTTTGCCGCTATCCGGAAAGACGGCTCACTGGAACAACTGATCGAACGCTACTACGGTCATATCACCGAATTCGACTATGTCGGTACACGCCGCTACCAGGCGCACATCGAACAGCGGCTGCCGACTTATCTGGACATTTTCAAGCAAGCCGGCGAGCTGGTGAGCATGGATTGGCGACTGATCGCGGCCATCAGCTATCAGGAGTCCCACTGGGAGGAGGATGCGGTTTCTCCGACGGGTGTGCGCGGGCTGATGATGCTGACCCAGGCAGCGGCCAAGGACATGGGCATCGAAAACCGGCTGGACCCGACACAAAGCATCCTCGGTGGGGCCAGGTATTTCGAACGCATGCGGGATAAAATCCCGGAGCGGATCACGGAGCCCGACCGCACCTGGCTGGCCCTGGCGGCCTACAACGTCGGCTACGGACACCTCGAGGATGCACGGATCCTCACTCAGAAAAACGACGGTGACTCGGACAAATGGATCGATGTTAAAGAGAACCTGCCGCTGCTGAGCCAGAAGAATTGGTACAAGCAGACCCGCTATGGCTATGCCCGCGGACGCGAGCCGGTCCGCTATGTGGAAAATATCCGCTCCTACTATGACATTCTGATCTGGTACACGGACCGCGAGGTCGTCGAGGTCGAGGTATCAAAACCGATGCTGCTGGACTCCCCCGCTCTGTAGGGGTCTACCCTATTGAGCAAGCAGTTCCGCCTCCAGTGACAGGTAGACCTGGTAGGCATTGCGGCGATTCGCCTCGGCGAAGGCGGGCAGCGCCTCGAACGCCGACCAGTCAATGGCCTCATAGGCCTCGCTGAACGGTACGAATTCGCTGACCGCTTCCGTCATGTTATCGCGCAGGTGGGCCAGGTAACGGCGGGTCAGACCGATTGCCTCATTGGGATTGTCAGCCGCGGCGCCATGCCCGGGGACCAGGGCCACCAGCTGTTCCTTCTCCATGCGCTCCAGCACCTTGAGCCAGTGCCGGGTATTGGCATCGCCCAGGAACGGGACCCGACCCTCAAAGATGACATCGCCTGAGAACAGCACCCGGTCGGGTGCCACGTAAAGCGTCAGGTCACCATCCGAGTGCGCAGCACCCACGGTCGTGACAATGAACTCCACATCCCCGAGCCGGAAATGCCGACCCTCACTCAGGTACTGGTCGGGATAGACCAGCCGCGTGTTGTCATTGACCCAGGGGTCCAAGGTAAAGCGGCGCTCCTCGAGACGTTCCCTGGCGTTCTCTGATTCCAGGTATTTCCCGGCACCGGCAGGGGCCAGGATCTCGGCATCCAGGTCTTCGAAGACCTGCAATCCGTAGATATGATCAGCGTGGTAGTGGCTGAGAATCACCCGGACAATGGGTTCATCGGTGATGGTACGGATCTTTTCCAGCAGCAGCTGCCCCAGAGAAGGGGTACCGAGCGCGTCAAACACCACCACGCCGGCACCGGTCACGACAAATCCGGCGTTGGATATAAAGCCCTGATTGTCGGTCGCCACCCCGGGCGTGCCCTCAACATAGTAGACATGCTCGGAGACCTGCTTGACCTTCATGTCGACCGTAGCCGGAACATAAACGCTGCCGTTCCCCGGCGACAACTGTTCGCCGGCACCCACGACCAGGGTCCAGGCCATCAACATCACAACAGTAACAGTGCGCTTTACCACCATGTCAGAATCCTGCAACGATTAGGAGCCCGCCATCCCGGGCTGCCAGTCCAAAAGAAGTTTCCCTGCAATTCTTACTATAACAACATTATATAATTGCGGTTGGTCATCCGCGTCAACCGGGCTGCAACCGCAGGATTTTCGGTTTAACCGCGCCGGGCCCGGAAGAATCGTTTCAACAGCTCCCCGCATTCATCCGCGAGCACCCCGCCGGTCACCTCGACCCGGTGATTCAGACCCGGCAGCTCGAAGCCCCGGCACAGGCTGCTGACCGCGCCACCCTTCGGGTCGCAGGCCCCGAACACCAGCCGCGCAATGCGGGCATGGACCATCGCACCCACACACATCAGGCAGGGCTCCAGGGTGACGTAGAGTGTGGAGCCCGTCAGGCGGTAGTTGTTCAGTTTTCTGCCGGCAGCGCGCAGGGCCATGATCTCTGCATGAGCCGTCGGGTCAAGCCGGCCGATCGGCTGATTCCAGCCTTCACCGATGATGGCGTCGCCCTGCACCAGGACAGCGCCGACAGGGACCTCATCCTCGGTTTCGCCCCGGGCCGCCAGGGCCAGGGCATGATGCATCCAGTATATGTCGCGGGAACTCAACGGGGTCAGACTCGATCAATAGGGTCAGACTCACTGCTGCCCTATAAACCTTGATTAGATTCTATTTAAGGTCATTAATGAAAATAATTTATTAAAGATAGTAATAAGATGCTGGACATGTATGCAGTCACCTAAGCACAAACAGAACGTCCCTTCTCCTTCCGGGACTCTTTTCAGTACCCCCTCGAGGGGTAGAAGGACAGGATGAGGGGATCGAAATTCAATTCGTTATCTTAATTTCACCCCCTCTCCCCAACCCTCTCCCGGAGGGAGAGGGAGTGCACGGTGTAGCAATGAATCTGACTAGATTGATCATGTTACTCCCACTCAATGGTCGCGGGCGGTTTTCCGGAGATGTCGTAGGCGACGCGGGAGATACCGGGCACCTCGTTGATGATGCGGCGCGAGACCAGATCGAGGAATTCATACGGCAGGTGTGCCCAACGTGCGGTCATAAAGTCGATGGTTTCCACGGCACGCAGTGCCACCACGTAGGAGTAGCGACGGCCGTCACCCGTGACCCCGACCGACTTCACCGGAAGGAACACCGTGAAGGCCTGGCTGACGCCGTCATACAGGTCATGCTTGCGCAGTTCCTCGATGAATATATGGTCGGCCAGGCGCAGGGTATCGGCATACTCTTTCCTCACTTCGCCGAGGATACGCACGCCCAGGCCTGGACCCGGGAAGGGATGCCGGTACACCATGTCGAACGGTAGTCCGAGCTCCACACCGAGCTTGCGCACCTCGTCCTTGAACAGCTCTCGCAGCGGCTCCAGCAGCTTGAGGTTCATCTCCTCGGGCAGACCACCGACATTATGGTGGGACTTGATCAGCTGGGCCTTGCCGGTCTTGGCACCAGCGGATTCAATCACGTCAGGGTAGATCGTTCCCTGCGCCAGCCACTGGGTGTCGCTGCTCAGCTTGGCGGCCTCTTCCTCGAACACCTCGATAAACAGGTTGCCGATGATCTTGCGCTTCTGTTCCGGATCCTCGACCCCGTCGAGGCCCAGCAGGAAGCGCTGCTCCGCATCCACCCGGATCACGTGAACCCCCATGTGCTCGGCGAAGGTGGCCATCACCTGGTCCCCTTCCTGGTAACGCAACAGGCCGTTGTCCACGAACACGCACACCAGCTGGTCGCCGATGGCCTTGTGCAACAGGGCGGCGACCACCGAAGAGTCCACACCGCCCGACAGGCCCAGCAGTACCTTTTCGTTGCCCACCTGGTCACGGATCGCCAGCATACTGCTCTCGATGATGTGGTCTGACGTCCACAGTGCATCACAACCGCACAGGTCGATGACAAAGCGGTTGACAATACGGTCTCCCTGCCGGGTGTGCGTGACCTCGGGATGGAATTGCAGTCCGTAGAAGCCGCGCTCATCGTCGGCCATGGCGGCAATCGGCGCACTCCCGGTGGAGGCAATCAGCTTGAAGCCGTCCGGCAGCTCGGTGACATGATCACCATGGCTCATCCAGACATCCAGCAGGCCGTAGCCTTCGGGGCTGGTATGGTCCTCGATATCTGTCAGCAGGCGCGAATGACCGTGGGCGCGCACCTGTGCATAACCGTATTCATGGTGGGTCGCGGTCTCTACCTTGCCACCCAGCTGCATGGCCATGGCCTGCATGCCGTAGCAGATACCCAGCACCGGCACACCCAGCTCGAACACCAGGGGCGGGACCTGCGGGGCATAGTCCGCGGTGACGGTCTCAGGCCCGCCCGAGAGGATGACACCCCTGGGATGGAAGATGCGGATCGCATCCTCCTCCATGTCATAGGGGTGGATTTCGCAATAGACGCCGGTCTCGCGCACCCGCCGCGCAATCAGCTGGGTGTACTGGGAACCGAAATCCAGTATCAGGATCCGGTGGGCATGTATGTCGTTAGTGGCGGTCAAGGTTCGGCCTCAAAACAGTTCACCGCAGAGACGCAGAGGACGCGGAGAAAAAATCAGAAAAAGTATGCAGAAATGCAGACAAGGGATACGGTTGATTCATTGAAAGTGGTTCACAGCTAACCGGCGGTGAACAATTTTCTTTGAACTCCTCAGCGTTCTCTGCGACTCTGCGGTGAATAAGCCGTAAATAACCCGGCCCATTCAGTCCACCCGGTAGTTGGGTGCTTCCTTGGTGATCGACACGTCATGTACATGACTTTCCTTCACGCCGGCATTGGTGACGCGCACGAACTCCGGTTTGCTACGCATTTCCTCAACAGTTACGCAGCCTGTGTAACCCATGCTGGAGCGCAGGCCGCCCATTAACTGGTGCAAGATGGTCAGCATGGTGCCCTTGTATGGAACCCGGCCCTCGATACCTTCCGGCACCAGCTTGTCCTGCTCGCCACCCTCCTGGAAATAGCGGTCGCTGGAACCCTGTTGCATGGCACCCAGCGAACCCATCCCGCGGTAGGCCTTGTAGGAACGACCCTTGTACAGCTCCACCTCGCCGGGGGCCTCTTCGGTACCGGCCAGCATGCTGCCGATCATCACCGACCACGCACCCGCCGCAATGGCCTTGGCAATGTCACCCGAGTAGCGGATGCCGCCATCGGCAATCAGGGGGATGTCGTCCTTTCTGAGTTCCTCGGCCACGTTCGCGACCGCAGAGATCTGTGGCACACCGATCCCCGCCACGATACGGGTCGTGCAGATGGAACCGGGACCGATACCGACCTTGACCCCATCGGCACCGGCATCAACCAGGGCCCGTGCCGCGGCCCCGGTCGCGATATTGCCGCCGATGACCTGCACCCCGGGATAGTTTTTCTTGAGCCACTTCACGCGGTCGATGACGCCCTGCGAATGACCGTGGGCAGTGTCCACGATGATGACATCGACTTCGGCCTGTGCCAGTGCGGCAACGCGCTCTTCGGTCCCGCCGCCGGTGCCGACAGCCGCACCCACGCGCAGACGGCCCTGTTCGTCCTTGCAGGCGTTGGGAAAGTCGGTGGACTTCTGGATATCCTTGACAGTGATCATGCCGCGCAGCTTGAAATCACCATTGATCACCAGCACGCGCTCTATCCGGTGCTTGTGCAGCAACGCGATGACCTCATCCTTTTCGGCCCCTTCCCTGACCGTTACCAGGCGGTCTTTCGGGGTCATGACACTGGTAACCGGGTCGTCCAGGTTTGACACAAAGCGCCGGTCACGACTGGTGACGATACCCACCAGCCTGTCGCCATCCACGACCGGTACCCCGGAGATATTGTTGGCCCGGGTCAGTTCGATCACCTCGCGGATGCTGGCATTGGGACTCACCGTGATCGGGTCCTTGATTACGCCACTTTCGAACTTCTTGACCTGATGGACCTGTGCGGCCTGCTGCTCGGGCGTCATGTTCTTGTGAATGATGCCTACCCCGCCTTCCTGGGCCAGGGTAATGGCAAGGCGCGCCTCGGTGACCGTGTCCATGGCGGCGGACAGCAGGGGAATCTTCAACTGGATGTCGCGCGTCAACCGGGAGTGCAGGCTGACATCGCGCGGCAGTACCGTGGAATGCGCCGGTAACAGCAGGACATCGTCAAAAGTGAGGGCTTCCTGCACTATGCGCATGGTTAATCCGGTCCGCAGTTGAGAATGGGCGCCAATTATAGGGACTGCACTGACTCCGGTAAACCGTGGCAATCGGGGATCGAACCGGCAGCGGGTCATCCGCGGCGGAAAAGGGTGTATCCTAGCGCTCCATGGCGTCTCCAGACCTCGAAACCGGCACCAAATCAGCCCAACGCGACATCTACAGCGTCTCCCGCCTCAACCGTGAGGTGCGCATGCTGCTGGAACAGGGATTCGCCCGGGTCTGGCTGGAAGGGGAACTGTCCAATATCGCCCGCCCCTCGTCCGGCCATGTCTACTTCACGCTAAAGGACGCCCGCGCCCAGATTCGCGCCGCCATGTTCCGCAACCGGGGCCAGATGCTGCGCTTTGCCCCGGAGGAAGGCATGCAGGTCCTGGTGCGCGCCAAGGTCAGCCTGTACGAACCGCGTGGCGACTATCAGCTCATTGTCGAACACATGGAGGAGGCGGGTGACGGCGCCCTGCGCCGCGCCTTCGAGGAGCTCAAGCAGAAACTCGCCGCCGAAGGCCTGTTTGCTCCGGAAACCAAGCACGCCCTGCCTGCCCTGCCACGACGCATCGGCGTCATCACTTCGCCTTCGGGTGCCGCCATCCGCGACGTGCTCAGTGTCCTGCGGCGCCGCTTTCCGGCAATACCGGTCCTGGTCTACCCGGTTCCGGTACAAGGAAAGGATGCCGCTATCCAGATCGCGGACACCATCCGGCTGGCCTCGGACCGGGGCGACTGCGATGTGCTGATACTCACCCGTGGCGGCGGATCGCTGGAGGACCTGTGGTCATTCAACGAGGAAGTGGTTGCGCGCGCCGTGCATGCCTGCCGGATCCCCCTGGTCAGCGCCGTCGGACACGAAATCGATTTCACCATCGCCGACTTTGTCGCCGACCAACGGGCCCCGACCCCCTCGGCTGCGGCAGAACTGGTCAGTCCCGATCAGCAGGAGTGGCTGGCACGGATTAATACGCTTGCCGGCCGTCTGGAAAACCGCTGGCAGCAGGCACTGACTCTCGGCAGGCAGCAGGCCAGCTGGCTGCAAAAGCGCTTGCAGCAACTGCACCCCGGCCAGCAACTGCGTCAGCAGGGCCAGCGACTGGACCAGCTGGAACAACGCTCACGTTTTATTGTCAGTAAGTATATCAGTGACTTGAAGGCTGAACTTAATGAAGCTTCAGGGCGGCTCAAACGGCTTTCGCCGCTCCATGGCATCGCCCAGCAGCGGCTGCGGCAGGCCGCCCTTGGACAGCGTCTCGGGAGCACCGCGCAACGCCTGCTGGCCGACAAGCAACGCCGACTGGCCCTCTGCAGCCGGGCACTGGATACCATCAGCCCGCTGGCCACCCTGGAGCGCGGCTACGCAATTGTCAGCCGGCTGCCGGAGCGGCATATTCTGCATCAGGCCAATCAGGTCAAGCCCGGAGACCAGGTGGAGGCCAGGCTGTCGGAAGGTATCCTGGTATGCACCGTCGAACAGGCCAGGGAGATCACCTAGACAGCTGTAATCCACTGGAGAACTTTCAGGAAATCCTTTATGAATTGCATTAAACCATTCGCCCTTGTCACCCTCCTGTTCCTGTTGCCGGCAGGGGCCGGCGCCTTGACCTATAACCAGACACCGGTACCGGGAGGAATCGCCACCATCAACCTGCCCGCCGATGTCGATCCGGCCACGCTGCGCTACCGGGAGCGCCGGGTACTGGTCACCCGCCAGGCTGATCGGGCCATCGCTGTCGTTGGACTGGCCCTGGGCGCCAAACCCGGAACCCACTACCTGGAGGCGCGCACCCGCAACGACGAGCCGCTGAGGCTGTCCTTCCAGGTATCGGACAAGGCCTATGAAACCCAGCACATCACCATCAAAGACAAGCGCAAGGTCAATCCGGAAAAACGTGACATGGAACGCATCAGCCGTGAACAGAAACAGATCAAGTCCGCCCTGCGCCAATGGAGCGATACCGACACAGTGGCATTGGAATTCCTCAAACCGGTTGACGGGCCGACCAGCAGCCCGTTTGGCCTGCGGCGTTTTTTCAATGAACAGCCGCGCAAGCCACACAGCGGCCTCGATATTGCCGCTCCCGAAGGCACGCCGATCCGCGCCCCTGCCCCCGGCACCATCATCAATACCGGCGATTATTTCTTCAACGGCAACACCGTATTCATCGATCACGGCCAGGGCCTGGTGACCATGTACTGCCACATGAACCGGATCGAGGTTGAAACCGGACAGCGCGTGGCGGCCGGTGAGGTTATCGGCGCGGTTGGGATGACCGGTCGTGTCACCGGCCCGCACCTGCACTGGGGTGTAAGCCTCAATGACAGCCGCGTGGACCCTACGCTGTTCATGACCGGGACAGAAACCGCTGCAACAGGAGCGCCAGACATCGGAGGTAATGCCCCGTGAAATCACTGGATGAGTACGAATTATCGGATCTAAAACGTATCTACCGGGCCCTGCACGGCCAGCTTCAGCAGGAATTCGAGTTGCTGGATTCCGACCTGCTACATGACCTGCAGCGCTATTTGCAGAACCAGGCCCGGGGGGACGGGACCGATGTCTCGGTTCATTCCCAGTGGTCTACCTGGCTGAACGACAGCTAGCCGGTCAACTGTTAGTTCTAACCGAGTGAGGATGACCGCAGCTGAAACTACTACCTAGACTCACTGTTGTCCAGTTAACTGCCTATGCCTCGCAGGAGCGCCTCGTTTATGCCCGGCGATTAATCGGGTGCAGGCGCGATAAAACTGGGAGAGGATATCAATACAACTAACAGCCCTCTGATTTATAACCCCTCTCCCCAACCCTCTCCCGCAGGGAAAGGGAGTTAACGGGACAGCAATGGCCTAAACTACGAGTGCTCTTGCAGCACTTCCCGATAGAGCGCGGCATCGGCCTCGCTGAAACAACAGGCGATAATCTTCTTGAAGCGATCTGTGTAGGCCTGCATGGCCCTGATGGCAATGACAGCCGCCTGGTCTTTGGGATAACCGTACACGCCGGTGCTGATGCCCGGGAAGGCGATGCTGCACACATTATTCGCCAGTGCCAGTTCCAGGCTGTTGACATAGCAGGACCTCAGCAACTCTGGTTCACCCTGCTCGCCGCCGTGCCACACCGGGCCAACGGTGCTTATCACGTAGCGCGCGGGCAGGCGAAATCCCGGCGAGATCTTTGCCTTCCCGGTCTTGCAACCGCCCAGCGTCCGGTTGAAGGTCAGCAGTTGTGGTCCGGCAGCACGATGAATAGCACCATCCACGCCGCCACCACCCAGCAGGCTGTTGTTGGCCGCGTTCACGATGGCATCCACTTCCAGGGCGGTAATGTCACCGCAGACCACCTCTATCATGGAACACCGACCTCCTGTATCCACAATGGTCCAGTCCCAGTATAGCCGAGCCGGGTACTGGCGCAGTTGCGCCGCACACGATATGGTAACGTAAGTCTTATTGAATACCGGGGTTATTCGGGGGAACCCATGCCACGTCTGATTACACTCTCAAGGGCTGCACGCCTGGTGGGCGTCAAGCGCGGGGCCCTGCAGAACAAGATCCGTGCAGGCGAGCTGCGCACATTTGAAGGCGAAATCCTCCTGCCTGACCTGCTGCATGCCTACCCCCAGACGCAGGTGGAAGACACCACCATGCTGGAGCGCGTCGAGCAGATCATGGAGCAGGCCGTCAACAAGATTGTACGTCCGCCCGATGAACTCACTGACACGGACACCCTGGCGGCACGCATCCTGGCACTCAGCCAGGAACTGGCACAGGCCCGAAACGAGGCACGCCGTTACTCAGACCTGGTTGCTGCCATCAAGGACAAGTTTCAGGAACTCGCGCCGGAAGTAGATAGCACCCGGGACGAGGCATTTAGTAAACTCAGGGACTGGTTTCTCCAGGCACTGGAAGCGGCTGAACCGGCGGATGAAGCTAGCGAAGACATTATTGCGAAGGAGGCTTTTCTCAGAGTCATGGCAGCCCAGATACGTATCCTGCCAAGCGGACACGAATTCTTTATCGAGGGGTCTGACTCCATCCTGGAGGCGGGTCTGCGCGGCGGACTGGCCTTGAGCTACGGCTGCAGCAGCGGCAATTGCGGGCTCTGCAAGGCCAAGGTGGTTTCCGGGCAGGTGAAGAAGATCTGTCCGCATGACTATGTGCTGACGGCCACCGAGAAGGGCCTGGGATATATCCTCACCTGCTCGAACACGGCTGTGACCGATGTTGTCCTCGAAGCCGACGAGGCACTCGGAGCACGCGACATCCCCTACCAGGAAATCGATATTCGGATCAAGAAAATTGAGCGTCCGGATGGCCGGGTACTGATTCTGAACACCAAGACCCCGCGCACCAACCGCCTGCGCTTCCTGGCAGGTCAATACCTCTCACTGCAGGTCGACGGGCTGCCTGCAGTTGACTGCGCCATCGCCAGCTGCCCCTGTGACGACATGAACCTACAGTTCCATCTACCGGTGGTGTCCGGTAACCCCTTAATAGAATACCTGCTCAACAATTCCCGGCAGAATGAGGTTATCAGGATCACGGGACCACACGGTGAATTCGTCCTTAACGAGGAATCCCCGCGTTCGCTGATCTTTATCGCCTGCAATGCCGGTTTTGGTCCCATCAAGAGCCTGATCGAACATGCCATGGCGCTGGATATCGCCGAGCATATCCACGTCTACTGGATCGTTACCTCAGCCAACAGTCACTACCAGGGCAATTTGTGCCGCTCGTGGGCAGATGCCCTGGACAACTTCCACTATACGGCACTGGCCACTGACACCGGGTCAGACGTCAAAGACCTGTTGCCGAACATCGTCAACGATTTCGATGATTTGAAGAACTATGACTGCTATGCCTGCATTCCCGGGACGCAGGTGGAGACGTTCGAAGCTGCGCTGTGCGGGCACGGGGTGCCGGGGAAACAGTTGCACATGGAACCGATCCGATAGCCGGCCTGGTGCACCGGTCGGCCCCGGTCCCGGTTGTAAGTTGTTACAGGGTCAATTAGAAAAAACAATCTTCCAGCGAAGACCAAAGGAACAGCATCTGACGGGGCTGGTTTCTGTCCCGGCCCTGGCTGCGCCGGCATCCGCTTTACCGGTGCAACAGGCGGGCTAGCACGGATCCGCGTGTGGTTACTTCACAACCTTGAGGCTCGGACGCCGGGAATGCGACGGCGATGAATCGTCGGGCGCGGGGCCCTCCTCATCCTCACTGAAGACCATGCCGCGCCCGTTCTCCTTGGCATAAATGGCCAGCACGGAATCGATCGGGACATAGACATTCGTAGCAATCCCGCCAAAGCGGGCACTGAACCCGATGGCGTCATTGCCCAGCATCAGCTCCTCGACGGCCTGGGGGCTGACATTGAGCACAATCTTGCCGTTCTGGCCATGCTGACGCGGCACATCGACACCCTCCCCCTCGATATCCACCAGCAAATAGGGCGTCATGGTATTGTCCAGGATCCACTCGTGTATGGCCCTGATCAGGTAGGGGCGACTGGTCGTCATGTCGAAAAAGATACAAGAGAATGGCGTGAAGATACAGGGAAAGCGGCCTCTGGGCCGTCGCTCTGGAGAACAGCCATGGCGGTACGGGTGTAAAACGGGTCCGGCGCGCGGACCTACTCCATCATTTCCCGTTCGGCCTCGGACAGACTGGCCTGGAAGGACTCACGCTCGTACATGCGCTGGGCATATTGCAGCACCGGCTTCGCCTGGCGGGGCAGATCGACCCGGTAGTGCTTCAGGCGCCAGAGAATGGGAATGATGGTGGCATCCGCCAGCGTAAATTCATCGCTGAGGAAATAAGGCATGGCGCTGAACACCTCGGCACTGGCAGTCAGGCTGTCGCGCAGCATCTTGCGCGCCTTGCTGGAGGTCTTCTCACCCCTGGATTCAAGGGCCGGCACCAGATCGTACCAGTCCTTCTCGATGCGGTAGAGCGCCAGGCGGGTACGTGCACGCGAGACCGGGTCAACTGGCATCAGCGGGGGGTGCGGGAAACGCTCATCCAGGTATTCCATGATGGTCCGGGGGTCATACAGCACCAGCTCCCGGTCCACCAGTGTCGGTACCGTGTTGTACGGGTTCAGGTCGATCAGGTCTTCAGGCTTGTGGCCCGCGGTAACATCGACGATCTCCACCGTGATGCCCTTCTCCGCGAGCACCATGCGCACCCGGTGACTCTCCGGACAGGTGGGCGATGAAAACAGAGTCATCACTGAACGTCGATTGGCAACCAGAGCCATAAGGCTATCCCCCGCATGCTAGTAGTCCGAGATCCCGGACAGACCGGATCAGTGTATGTCCTTCCAGAATTCCTTTTTCATCAGATAGGCGATGATGAGGAATACCAGTAAAAACATGATTACCTTCACACCCAGGCTGCGCCTTTCATACTTGGCGGGTTCACCCATGTAGTCCAGAAAATTGACCAGATCACGGATGGCGCGGTCGTATTCCTTCGGTGTCAGTTTTCCCGGCTCGACCAGCTCGAGCTCGACCACCTTTCTTTCAGTCCCATCGTGATCCTTGACGGTGGTGATCACCGGTTCCTGCCAGCCCTGCAGTTCCCACAGGACATGCGGCATGCCCACATCCGGGAAAGTCAGGTTGTTCACGCCGATAATGCGTGAATCGTCACGGTAAAAAGTGCGCATGTAGGTATACAGCCAGTCGACACCCCGGGATCGCGCGATAACCGACAGGTCGGGGGGAACGGTACCAAACCATTCCTTGGAGTCGTCGTCAGCCGTGGCCACGGTCATCAGATCACTCACCTTGCCGCCGGTGAACATCAGGTTCTCGGCGACCAGTCGCTCGTCGATCCCCAGATCCTTGCCGATGCGTTCGTAACGCATCAGGCCCGCCGCGTGGCAGCTCAGGCAATAGTTCACGAACAGGCGTGCGCCGCGCTGCTGTGACTGGGTGTTGGTTGGATCGATATTGGCCTCATCGAGGTGTATCCCACCGCCGGCCGCCAGGACCGGGACTGGCAAAATCATCATGATAATTGCAAAGATACGGTTCTTCATTTCGAGGTCACCCTGTCAGGTACCGGTTTTGTCTTTTCAAACTTGGGCAGGAACAATAAGGCAACAAAAAAGCCGAAATACAGCAGGCTGAAGACGCGTGCGAAGTTGGTCAGCACAGGCGTTGCCGGCTGGGTACCGAGATAGCCCAGGGCGATAAAGCTGACGACGAATATACCGAGCACCACCTTGTAGGCGGTGCCCCGGTAGCGGATGGACTTGACCGGGCTGCGGTCCAGCCAGGGCAGCAAGAACAGGACCACGATAGCGCCGCCCATGGCCACGACTCCAAGGAACTTGTCCGGTACCGCACGCAGAATGGCGTAGAACGGGGTGAAGTACCAAAGCGGCACGATATGCTCCGGTGTCTTCAGCGGGTCGGCCGGCACGAAGTTGTCCTTCTCCAGGAACCAGCCACCCATCTCCGGCAGGAAGAAGATCACGATGGAGAAGAAGATCAGGAACACAATCACACCGACGATGTCCTTCACCGAGTAATAGGGATGGAACGGGATGCCATCCACGGGGATACCGTGTGCATCCTTGTGCTTCTTGATATCCACGCCGTCGGGGTTGTTGGAACCGACCTCGTGCAGTGCCAGGATGTGCAGCACGACCATGGCCAGCAGGATAATCGGCACGGCGATGACGTGGAAGGCGAAGAAGCGGTTAAGGGTAGCATCCCCGATCACGTAATCACCGCGGATCCAGAGAGCCAGCGCGTCCCCGATCCCCGGGATCGCCCCGAACAGCGAGATGATCACCTGGGCGCCCCAGTAGGACATCTGCCCCCAGGGCAGCAGATAACCCATGAAGGCCTCAGCCATCAGGCATACGTAGATGATCATGCCGAAGATCCAGATCAGTTCGCGCGGTTTCTTGTACGAACCGTACAGCAGACCACGGAACATGTGGAGATAGACGACTATAAAGAAGAACGAGGCACCCGTTGAGTGCATGTAGCGGATCAGCCAGCCCCAGTTCACATCCCGCATGATGTATTCCACGGAATTGAAGGCAAGCTCAGCATCCGGCTTGTAGTTCATGGTCAGCCAGATCCCGGTCAGGATCTGCAGGACCAGCACCAGCAGGGCGAGTGAGCCGAAGTAGTACCAGAAGTTGAAATTCTTGGGTGCGTAATACTCAGCCAGGTGTTCATTCCACATCTTGCTGAGCGGGAAACGCGCGTCAATCCAGCCAAGCACGCCGGTCTTGTATTTCTCGCCCATTACGCTATCCCCCCGTCATCACCGATAATGATTTCATCATCACTCAGGAACCGGTGTGGTGGTACCGGCAGATTGAACGGTGCAGGAACACCGGAATAGACACGGCCGGCAATATCAAATCGTGAACCGTGGCAGGGACAGAAGAAACCGCCCATCCAGTCCTTGCCGAGGTCGGCCGGTGCCACATCGGGCCGGTAGGTCGGCGAACAGCCGAGGTGGGTGCAGATGCCGATCAGGACCGCAATCTCGGGCCTGATGGAGCGATGCGTATTGGTGGCGTATTCGGGCTGATCGGATTCGGCGGAATCCGGATCACGCAGTTCCTCTAACAGCTGTGGCAGGGTATCCAGCATGCCCGGCGTCCGCTTGACGATCCAGACCGGCTTGCCGCGCCACTTGACGCGGATCATCTGACCCTCCTCTAGCTTGCTGATGTCCGCACGTACCGGGGCACCTGCTGCGCGGGCTTTGGCACTGGGTTGCATGGATGAAACAAAAGGCACCAGTGCAAATGCCGTTCCCACCCCGCCGATGACGGTGGTGGCTGCGGTCAAAAACCGGCGCCTGCTTGGATTGACATCATCGCCACTCATACGAGCATTCTCCAAGAAGTAAAATCAATAACTTATAGCTAGTCACACCATACGGCCGGCGACAGGGGATTAATAATTAGTTCGGAATATTCTAAATTAATGTATGCAGTCCGTCAGAACCGCATAGGATGGTCTAACAGCCTGATAAGGTCAAGGGTAATGTGGCAAAATGCCGTGCGGCGGGTTGTTTTAACACCGCCGCAGCACGGGCGTTGGTGTCACTTAGACCGGGTTGTCGATGTCGATAAAATGGTGGCGCAGCCCGAAAGTCGTGGCCAGGTACTCCCCCAGTGCCTGCACACCAAAGCGTTCAGTTGCATGATGGCCAGCCGCGAAGTAATGAATACCGCATTCACGTGCAATATGCACCGTCGGTTCCGATATCTCGCCGCTGATAAAGGCATCGAGCCCCTGCGCTACCGCCGCCTCGATATACGATTGTGCGGCGCCGGTGCACCAACCCACGGTGCGGATCGACTTGCCGGCCGCGGGGATATGCTGCGGCGCCCTTCCCAGGCACCGTTCTATATGCTGCGCCAGTGATTCCCCGCTCATAGCCCGCTCCACTGAACCGTAGTGTCCGAGCTGCAAGCCCTCATCCGCGCCGAATGTGCCGGCCGATTGCAGGCCAAGCACCCGGGCAAGCTGTGCGTTGTTGCCCAACTCGGCATGGGCATCCAGCGGCAGGTGGTATGCGAGCAGACTGATGTCCGATCCCAGCAGGCGCTGCAGGCGCTGGCGTTTCATCCCGGTAATGCGCGGATCTTCACCTTTCCAGAAATAGCCGTGATGGACCAGAATGGCATCGGCACCGGCATCGATAGCCGCATCGATCAGCCCCAGGCTGGCCGTGACACCGCTGACCAGCAGCTGCACCCCGGAACGGCCCTCCACCTGCAGGCCGTTGGGGCAATAGTCCTGGAAGCGCCCGATATCAAGCAGCTGGTCGGTATGATGTGTCAGTTCCCGCAGGGTTGTCACGCTTGCAATTCCCGTTTTTGTGCTATTTTATGCATCCATCATCAACCGGTTGATCGCCTCACAGGGTATCCCACTCGTGGCAATTCGCAAATTTTTTTCGTTCCTCCTGCAGACCATTACCGCCGGACTGGCGGTGGCCTTTTTGTATATCCTGGTGATGCAGCCTGAACTGCTGCGCAACCGTTCCAGTGTGGTCGAGGTCAGGGAAACCACGGCATTGCCCGCTGCAGTTCAGCCTGCCCCCGCTGACAACCGTACCTTGAGCGGCCCGGTGACCTATGCCGATGCCGTCGAGCAGGCCGCATCGGCTGTGGTCAATATTCATACCGCCAAGGTCATTACCCGCCGGGTCCATCCCCTGCTCGAGGACCCGATCTTCAAACATTTCTTCGGTGACCGCTTCAGCAACACCCACAAGGAGATCCAGACCAGCCTGGGTTCCGGAGTCCTGATCAGCACCCAGGGTTACGTGCTGACCAACAATCACGTGATCGATGGCGCGGACGATATCCAGATCCTGCTCGCCGATGGTCGCAGCGCGCGCGCCACGGTGGTGGGCGTCGACACCGAAACGGACCTTGCCGTGCTGCGCATCTCGCTGGACAGGCTGCCCTCGGTAGTGATCGGCAATTCCAAAAACCTGCGGGTCGGTGATGTCTCGCTGGCCATTGGTAATCCCTTCGGCGTCGGCCAGACGGTGACCTTCGGGATTATCAGTGCTACCGGCAGGGACCAGCTCGGCATCAACACCTACGAGGACTTCATCCAGACGGATGCCGCCATCAACCCGGGCAATTCCGGTGGTGCGCTGATCAATGCCCATGGCGAACTGATCGGAATCAATACCGCTATCTACAGCCGTTCAGGCGGCTCCCAGGGCATCGGCTTCGCGATCCCGGTAAATCTGGCCAAGGGCGTGATGAAACAGATCATCGAGCAGGGCCACGTGGTGCGCGGCTGGCTCGGCATCGAGGCCCAGGACATGACGGCGGAGCTTGCGGAGTCCTTCGGACTCGAGAACATCAACGGGGTACTGATTGCCGGGGTACTGCGGGACGGGCCGGCAGACAAGGCCGGCATCCTTCCCGGTGACGTGATCACCTCGATCAACGACACCGCGATAACCGATGCCCGGCAAGCCATGACCATCATCTCGGAACAACGACCCAGGACGGTGATAACACTAAGTGGTGTGCGCCAGGGAAAACTCTTT
Source organism: uncultured Ectothiorhodospiraceae bacterium (assembly GCA_947259415.1). GTDB lineage: Bacteria > Pseudomonadota > Gammaproteobacteria > UBA9214 > UBA9214 > CAMYJZ01. The sequence continues at coordinate 92,096 of CAMYMI010000014.1, forward strand.
AAAACACAGGCGCGGGTGATTCAGCGTCCAACTGTAGCCGCAGGTCTCGAGTAGGCGCGCGAGACGTTAGCAGCTACCGGCTCCTTTTCCGGTACAGGGTTTCTACAGCAGCGCCGCCAGCGCCGCCAGGAATGACGCATTCTCCTCTGGCCGTCCGACAGTGACACGCAGGCAATCACGCAGTGCCGGTACAGAACCATCGAGGTTCTTGATCAGTACACCCCTTTCAATGAGGCCAGCGTGCACGGCGCCAGCCTGCCCGTCGGGAACACGGAACAGGATGAAATTCGCCGCACTCGGGTACACCGTCAGGCCCGGCAGCGCCTGCAAACCGGCCAGCAACACGGTCCTATCCTGCCGAATCGCGGCGGCCTGTTCTTCAAATACCGCCCTGTGTGCCAGCGCGAATTCACCCGTGAGCTGGTTCAGCGAACTGATGTTATATGGCAGGCGGGTCTTTTCGATCTCGTTCAGCCACTGTGGAGCGCCGGTCAGCAGACCAAGGCGCAGCCCGGCAAACCCCATCTTGGAAAGTGTTCTCAACACCAGTAGATTGTCATGGGCCTGCACCTCAGCCATGAAACTCTCATCCGTAAACGGCGCATAGGCCTCATCGACAACGACCAAACCCGGCGCACGCGTCAGTATTAGCCGGATCACATCCGGGTCAAACAGGTTACCGGTTGGATTATTTGGATAAGCAAGAAAAACAACCACTGGCTGGTACTCATCCAGGGCCTCGGCAATGTCATCCTTATCCAGCGAGAAATCGGTCTGCAGCGGAACGGCTGCATAGGTCAGCCCGGCGGCGACCGCAATCTGCCGGTACATCACGAAGGTCGGTTCCGGCGCCATGATCACCTTGCCGGGCCCGGCCACTGCCTGAATGATCATCTGGATGAGTTCATCCGAACCGTTACCAAGAATGACCGCAGCCTGGTCGGGTACTCCCATGGCGCTACGCATACGGGCCTTCAGTTCAGTTGCAGAGGCGTCGGGATAGCGGTTCAGGGAAACCTGCCTGAGCTGTTCCAGCCATTCCTCCACCAGCCAGTCCGGCCAGCTGTAGGGGTTCTCCATGGCATCCAGCTTGATCAGTTCGCCGGGATCGGGGACGTGATAGGCGCTTAGCCCCCTGACCTCAGGGCAAATGACGTGGTCGATTTTATCCCTGGATATCGTCATGAGCTGATAATAATCTAAAAATATTCACCGCACGACTGCAGGGATGCAGGAGGTAGAGTAATGCAGGGAGCAATTGCCGAGAGCCGCAGAGAACGCGGAGAAAATATATAAATATAAACCTCACCGCAAAGACGCAATGGTTCACTAAATACACTGCTGTCCCATAAACTCCCTCTCCCTCCGGGAGAGGGTTGGGGTGAGGGGATCAGACAATAATAACTGCATGAATTCAAACACCCTCATCCTGTCCTTCTACCCCTCAAGGGGGTACTGAAAAGAGTCCCGGAGCACCCAAAAAACGGGCATAAAGGAGAAGGGACGTTCTGTTTATATGGCAGCGATGCGGATTCATGTCCCGTGTGCTGGGACAGCTGCTATCAGTCCTGTCATGCATGACATTACAGATAATCCTATTTATGTTTATGGGACAGCAGTGTTTTTAGTTAAATTTTTTCAGCGCACCTGGCGTCTCTCGGCAATTGCAGCCTGTATCGCCTGAAGCGTCTACTTATGGTGAAACACCTCCTCCTTGCCTGGAGTCGTGCGCTGATATGTTCCTGCAGAATCGAGTATGTCAGTCGTCGTCCTTGATCCGGACCTCGGCGGAACGCGCATGGGCCGTCAGCCCTTCCCCGTGCGCAAGGATGGCGGCGGTCTGCCCGAGTTCGCTGGCACCCTCCGCTGAGCACTCGATCAGGCTGGAGCGTTTCTGGAAATCATAGACGCCCAGCGGTGAGGAAAAGCGCGCCGTGCGGGAAGTCGGCAGGACATGGTTCGGGCCGGCGCAATAGTCCCCGAGAACCTCGGCTGTGTAACGGCCCATGAAGATGGCGCCGGCATGGCGTATGCGCGTTGCCATCGCCCGGGGTTCCTCGACCGAGAGTTCAAGGTGTTCCGGTGCGATGAGATTCGCTACTTCCACGGCCTCGTCCAGGTCACGCACCTGGATCAGGGCACCCTGCCCGCGCAAGGACGCACTGATTACCCCGGCGCGGGGCATATCCGGCAGCAGCCGGTTGATACTCTCGGCCACGCGTGTGAGAAACACGGCATCGGGACTCACCAGTATCGACTGGGCATCCTCGTCGTGCTCGGCCTGCGAGAAAAGGTCCACCGCAATCCAGTCTGGATCCGTCTGGCCGTCACAAACTACCAGGATCTCCGACGGCCCGGCGATCATGTCGATTCCAACCTTGCCAAACACCATCCGCTTGGCGGCCGCGACATAGGCATTGCCGGGACCCACGATCTTGTCTACACAAGGAATGGTTTCCGTTCCATAGGCCAGGGCAGCAACTGCCTGCGCACCACCGATGGCGAAGATCCTGTCGACACCGGCAATGCTCGCGGCGGCCAGCACCATCGGGTTGATCTCGCCACCCGGCGTGGGCACTACCATGACCAACTCTGGAACACCGGCGACCTTGGCCGGTATGGCATTCATCAGCACCGACGATGGATAGGCCGCCTTACCACCCGGGACGTACAGGCCAACACGATCCATCGGAGTGACCTGTTGCCCAAGCATGGTGCCGTCTGCCTCCGTGTAGCTCCAGGAGTCCAGCTTCTGGTGTTCGGCATACATGCGCACCCGCTCAGCCGCCAGTTCGAGGGCCGCACGCTGTGTATCACCGATGGACTGCAACGCCTCGATACAGCGCGCTGCCGGAATCTCCAGATCTGCCGGACTGTTAACCGACCAGTTATCGAAGCGCCCGGTCAATTCGATCACGGCACCATCTCCGCGCTCACGCACTTCGTTGATGATTCCCTCGACGGTAGTGTTGATCTGCCGGTCTGCCGCCTCGCCACGTGTCAGCAGCTTCTCCAGTGATTGCCGGAAGGCCGGATCCTGACTGTTAAGGCGTGTTAATTCGATCATCTTCATCGGGATCTATTGTTAAAAATCGGAACAATCGGGGCCGTTTATCCGGGATCTTCCGCAGAGGCCCGGTATCCGCAGCTTGAAGAAAATATTCAGTTACTTAATTGATTCAGCCAATCAGCTTGTGAACCATCTGGGCTCTGCTTCTTCCAGAGGCTTGTATAGCCTTTTCACAGCCTTCATTGCAGCCCTGTTGAGAATATCTCTCACTGACTGCTGCACGCCACTCGCAGCTGCTTGATCAGTTGCGAGATGGCCTCATGCTTCATTTTCATTGCCGCCTTGTTGACCACCAGCCGCGAGCTTATATCGGCAATGTGTTCCAGCGGTACCAGGCCATTGGCCTTGAGAGTATTCCCGGTATCGACCAGGTCGACAATCCGGTCGGCCAGGCCAACCAGCGGGGCCAGCTCCATGGAACCATATAGCTTGATGATCTCCACCTGCTCACGTCGATCGGCATAGTAACGGCGTGTACTGCGTACGAACTTGGTCGCGATGCGCAGGCGGCGCCTGCCGTTGTGCGGGTTTTCCGGACCGGCAACCATCAGACGGCATTTTGCGATACCAAGATCCACCGGTTCATACAGGCCATTACCACCATGCTCCATCAACACATCCTTGCCGGCAACACCCATATCTGCGGCGCCGTATTCGACATAGGTCGGTACATCAGTGGCACGGATAATGACCAGTTTAACCTCGGCCTGGTTGGTATCAAGTATCAGCTTGCGGCTGGTATCCGGATCATCCACCGGTTCGATACCGGCCTGCGCCAGCAACGGCAGGGTCTCCTTGAAGATTCGCCCCTTGGACAAGGCGATGGTCAGTAAATTATTCATGAGCATTAAGTTTCAGGCAGAAACCTGTGATTTACAAGCACGCGGCACTGCCCGAAGGGTCGCCAGGCTGTTACTCAGGGACCCGGCGAATGTCGGCCCCCAACTGGGCCAGCTTTTCCTCGATGCACTCATAACCGCGATCGATATGATAGATACGATCGACAACCGTTTCCCCGTCGGCCACCAGTCCGGCCAGCACCAGGCTCGCAGAGGCGCGCAGGTCGGTTGCCATAACCGGCGCTCCGGTCAGCGACTCGACACCCGTGCTGATGGCCGTATTACCCTCCAGCCGGATGTTGGCACCCATGCGCTGCATTTCCTGGACGTGCATGAAACGGTTCTCGAACACGTTCTCGGTGATGACACCGGCACCCTCGGCAATGATATTCAGCGCCGTGAACTGGGCCTGCATGTCGGTTGGAAAGGCAGGATAAGGTGCGGTATGCACGCTCACCGCCCGCGGCCGTCGCCCTTCCATATCGAGCTCGATCCAGTCCTCACCAAAGTTCAGCTTGGCACCCGCCTCACCTAACACCTGCAAAACGGCGTCGAGGGTGTCGGGACGGGCATCCTTGACCTTGATGTGGCCACCGGTTATGGCTGCGGCAACCAGGTAGCTCCCGGTCTCGATACGATCGGGCAACACACTGTATTCCGTACCGGACAACTGATCGACACCCTCGATCTCGATGCTATCGGTACCAGCACCTTCGATACGCGCACCCATGGCGTTCAGGCATTTCGCCAGGTCAACCACCTCGGGTTCACGGGCCGCGTTCTCGATCAGCGTCGTCCCCCTGGCGAGGGAGGCAGCCATCATCAGGTTCTCTGTCCCGGTAACGGTCACCTGGTCCATGACCAGGCGCGCCCCCTGCAGACGCTTGACACGCGCCTTGATATAACCGTTTTCCACATCAATTTCGGCACCCAGCGCACGCAGGCCCTTGATGTGCAGGTCCACAGGGCGGGAACCAATGGCACAACCACCGGGCAATGACACATCGGCACGTCCGAAGCGCGATAACAACGGACCCAGGACGAGGATCGATGAACGCATCGTCCTGACCAGTTCGTAGGGTGCATAGAGTGAATGGACCGTGTTCGCATTAATCTCGATGTCCATTTTTTCATCGACGATCAGATCGACGCCCATGTGGCCGAGCAGCTCCATGGTCGTCGTGACATCGTGGAGGTGGGGAACATTACGGACAACGACCGGGCCGTCGGCAAGCAGGGTGGCCGCCATGATCGGTAAAACGGCATTCTTCGCGCCGGATATGCGTATCTCGCCTTCCAGTCGCGAACCGCCCGTGATGATGAGTTTATCCAAGACGATGGCTTCCCGAGCTTTGGCTACTGCCTGGCCCATTCCTCGGGGGTACAGGTTTTCAATGCCAGCGCGTGGATCTCTCCACCCATGCGGTCACCGAGCGTTCTGTAGACCAGCTGGTGCTGCTGCACCATGGTGAGGCCAGAGAATTCCTCGCTGACAACCACCGCGTCGAAGTGATCACCGTCGCCGCGGACTGTCACCTCGGCTCCCGGTATGCCGATTTTAATCAGTTCCTGTAGTTCATGTGCCTGCATTAGTCACTTCCTTCAACATTCGTTATTGCCCGGGAAACCTGACTTGCCGATAAGGCATCAGCCGGACGATTCCAGGATTTCATCCAGCCCGCAGATACGTGCGATTGATTGCATCTGGGCGGGCATGTTGACAAAGCTTATCGACCTGCCGGCCCGCTCCGCTGCGCGCAGCCACTCGACCAGCAGGGCCAGACCGGCACTGTCGGCACGCGTCACACCGGACAGGTCGACCTCGATGTCATCACCATCAGAAAGGCCTGCGCGGGAATCCTTCAGTATCCCTGACACCGTCCCGAAGCCCAGCTCGCCACTCAGCCTCCAGCGGCCCTGATCACCGGTTTCCAGTACAGCGTCAACCATCAGCCCGAGGTTCCATTGCGGTATTCCAGCTGCCTGATCAGGCTGTCCAAGCCGTCCCTGCGGACAATGCTGGCAAATGAGGTCCGGTAGTTTGTCACCAGGCTCACACCATTGATCGATACATCATAGACCTTCCAGCCATCAGCCGAGAGATACATGGAATAGTTTATCTGTATCGTCGGTCCGCCAGCCTGTTCTATCTCTGTGTTTACCGTGACATCCTTTACGCCCTGTTCCGCAAGCAGTGGTCGATAGATAATCTTTTCATCCGAGTAGTCGAGCAGGGTACTGCCATAGGTGCGCACCAGCATTTGCCGGAATTCAGCAATAAAGCGCTCCTGCTGGTCAGGGGTCGCCTCGCGCCAGTACCGGCCCAGCACCCAGGCGGCCATGCGACGAAAATCGAAATTAGGCAGTACGATATCGGAGACCAGTTCATAAATCCGGTTCCTGTCCTTCTGGATCAGCGCCTTTTCCTCCTCTAGCGCGATCAGCATGCGCGAAGCGGTATCACGCACCAGAGCCTCGGGCGATACGTCACTCGTGATGCCGGTTACCGGCACCAGCAGGCAGCACGCCATCAATAGAATAATTCTGAATCTCATCAAGACTTCCGGGAAGTGGACAGGCCTGTTTGTAATTAAAGTTGCTTATTACTGTTGCTTGCCAGCCTGATTATAGAGGAACTGGCCAACCAGCTGTTCAATGACCAGCGCCGACTGGGTCAGCTGGACGCGGTCACCCTCGGTCAAGTTGGTTTCCGAGCCGCCCGGTTCCAGAGCGATATACTGCTCCCCCAGCAGGCCGGAGGTGAAGATACTCGCGGAGGTGTCCTCAGGGAAACTGTTGTAGCGAGAATCGATGCTCAGTGTGACGACGGCCTCAAAGGCGCGCGAATCGTAATCGATCGCGTCGACCCGCCCGACACGTACTCCCGATACGGTCACAGGCGAACGCACCTTGAGTCCTCCAATGTTCTCGAACGCGGCAGTGATGGCGTAGGTATCACCACTGATGTTGTTGCTCAGGTTACTGACCTGCATCGCCAGCATAAACAGGGCCGCCATGCCCGCAGCCACGAATAACCCCACCGATAATTCAATTAGTCTGCTGTGACCCATGGTCTAGTCTCCAAACATCAGCGCTGTGAGTACGAAATCCAGCCCCAGCACGGCCAGTGCCGTATGCACGACGGTTCGCGTGGTTGCCCGGCTGACGCCCTCGGAAGTGGGCACGGCATCGTAACCCTCGAAAACGGCAATCCAAACAGCAACAAAACCGAACACAAAACTTTTGATCACGCCATTATAAACGTCATCGCTCAGATCGACCTTGGCCTGCATCTGCGACCAGAAGGCGCCGTCATCGATACCCAGCAGGCCGACCCCTACAAAATAGCCGCCGTAGACGCCCACGATGCTGAATATGGCGGCCAGCAGCGGCATGGAAATAAACCCGGCGACGAAACGTGGTGCCACTATCCGCCGCATCGGATCCACTGCCATCATCTCCATTCCGGAGAGCTGCTCGGTCGCCTTCATCAGACCGATCTCGGCTGTCAGTGCGGAACCGGCGCGGCCGGCGAACAGCAAGGCGGACACCACGGGCCCCAGTTCACGTACCAGGGACAATGCAACCACCACGCCAAGCGACTCCTCAGCGCCAAAATCAACCAGCGTATTATAGCCCTGCAGTCCTAACACCATGCCAACAAACAGGCCCGATACCAGGATAATCAACAGGGTAAGCACGCCCACCGAGTACAGCTGTTTGATCACCAGGCCCGGACGCAGCACCAGAGCGGGCACACCTGCCAGCGTCTGCATCAGGAACAGGTGTCCGCGCCCCAGACGCCCGAAGAAACCCAACCCCTTCCGCCCGAGCAGCTGCAATGGATCCAGGATCACCGCAACCGGCCTCCCTGCATCAGGTCATCCCGGAAGTTCGGAGCAGGATAATGAAACGCAACCGGTCCGTCGGGCATGCCGTTAAGAAACTGCTGCGACCACTCGGACGCGGATTTCCACAACATCTCCGGGGTACCCTGGTCCACGACCTTGCCATTTGACAGCAGGTAGGCATAGTCGGCAATGGCCGCTGTTTCCTGAACATCATGCGACACGACAATACTGGTCAACCCAAGAGCATCATTGAGCTCACTGATCAACTTCACCACAATGCCCATTGAAATCGGGTCCTGGCCGGTAAACGGCTCGTCATAAAGCACCATCATCGGATCCAGGGCGATAGCACGCGCCATCGCCACGCGGCGCGCCATGCCCCCGGACAGCTCGCTTGGCATCAGCCCGGCTGCGCCCCTGAGCCCTACGGCCTGGAGCTTCATCAGCACCAGGTCGCGCACCAGGGATTCGGGCAGGTCGGCATGCTCCCTGATCGGGAAGGCCACGTTGGCGTAGACATCCAGGTCGGTCAGCAACGCCCCGGTCTGGAACATCATGCCGATGCGCTGGCGCAACCTGTAGAGCTCCCGGGTGGTGAGCTCGTGCACATTCTTGCCGTCTACCACAATGGTCCCGGCCGCCGGCCGCAGTTGCCCGCCGATCAGCTTGAGCAGGGTGGTCTTGCCAGTGCCGCTGGGCCCCATGATCGCGGTGATCTTGCCACGCTCTATATCCAGATCAATCCCGTCAAAGATCATGCGCTCGCCACGCGCAAAACTCAGACCACGGACTTGTACGAGTGGTTTCTGCCCGCTCCGGCTTGTTACCTGCATCGTGTCTTTCATATGATTCGCATCACTCCGGCCTGCCGAGCCACGTCCCGCTCCCGGCAACTGGTATACAGGCTGATCGTTTTGCCACCGCACGCCGGCGTGTATGATAAAACACTTAATGCTTGAAGAGCGCCATTCTTTGATGATTTTCCGTCAAATCATGTATCCAGCCCCGCCGCCACGGGCTGATGCCATCCTCTCGGGCCGCCGGCCCGGGGTGGCGGGCGCTGCCGCTGTTACTTCCACCGCCCAGCAACCCCGCACAGCTACCGGCCATGTGGCTTGAACTGCTGGCCGTTGCAGGAGGATTCCTGCTGCTTGCCTGGGGTGCCGACCGTTTTGTGATCGGTGCGGCAGCGGTAGCCTACAACCTCAATGTTTCACCCCTCATCATTGGCCTGACGGTCGTTAGCTTCGGTACATCCGCCCCGGAAATGCTAGTCTCAGGGATGGCCGCCTGGCAAGGCAACAGCGGTCTGTCCGTCGGCAACGCGATCGGGTCGAACATCATCAATATCGCCCTGGTGCTCGGCCTGACCGCATTGATAGCCCCACTCGACATTCAATCCAGCATCCTGCGCCGTGAGCTGCCCGTCCTGATCGTTATCATGTCGGTTGTCTGGCTGCTGCTCGCTGACTATGACCTGGGGCGGCTTGATGGCAGCCTCCTGCTGGGCGGGATGGCCCTGATGCTGGTCTGGCTCACGCACCTCGGCATCCGGTCAAAAGACACCCATGATCCCATGGACGAGGAATACACCCAGGAAATCAAGACCGGCATGTCCATGTTTCAGGCACTGTTCTGGCTCACGATCGGGGCGGTGTTTCTGCTTGTCAGCTCGCGCCTGCTGGTCTGGGGGGCAGTCGCGATTGCACAGGAACTGGGTGTCAGCGATTTGGTGATAGGTCTCACCATCGTGGCCCTCGGCACCAGCCTGCCGGAACTGGCGGCCTCCTTAATGGGGGCCCTCAAGAACGAACATGACATCGCAATCGGCAATATCATCGGCTCGAACATTTTCAATCTGCTGGCAGTACTTGGCCTGCCCGGCGTGATACTACCAGGGGCTATTGAACCGGCCGCGGTGGAGCGTGATTTCCTCGTCATGTTCATTCTCACGCTGGCCCTGTTTGTTATGTCATACGGCTTTCGCGGACCAGGCCGCATCAACCGTCTGGAGGGCGCCACATTGTTAATGGCCTATATCGGCTACCAGACCCTGTTATACTTTTCTGTAACGGTCTAGCCCTGCACCGCCGTGGCAGCCGCTATGACGTAAACCGGCAAATCAGGACATGCACAGCACACCCGATCAACCAAGCGCGCGGACCACGCACTACTCCTGACATGAACGAGCAAAAACTGCAGGAACTTGCCCTTGCGGTAATCGATATCGAAGCCCGGGCAGTCGCCTCACTGGCCCACCAGGTCAGGGAGCCGGCGTTTATCCATGCCTGCACGCTGATGCTCGGCTGCAAAGGCCGTGTTGTGGTGATCGGAATGGGCAAGTCCGGACATATCGGCGGCAAGATTGCCGCTACGCTGGCCAGCACCGGAACGCCCGCATTTTTTGTCCATCCGGGCGAGGCCAGTCATGGTGACCTGGGCATGATCACGCCAGCGGACGTCGTCCTGGCGCTGTCCAATTCGGGCGAGACCAGTGAGATCATCACCATACTGCCGATCATCAAGCGCCTCAACGTCCCCCTGATCGCCATGACAGGGAATCCGGGCTCGACCCTGGCAAAGGCGGCCACTGCCGGTATCATCGTCAACGTTGAACGTGAGGCCTGCCCCCTCGACCTCGCACCCACTGCCAGCACCACGGCTGCCTTGGCCATGGGTGACGCGCTGGCCATTTCGCTGCTGGAATCCCGCGGTTTTACCGAGGAAGACTTCGCTCGCTCACACCCCGGGGGAGCACTTGGCCGCCGCCTGTTGCTGCTTATCGATGACCTGATGCACACCGGTGACACCATGCCGATGGTTGGGCCTGACACCTCGCTCAGCAATGCACTGGTGGAAATGACCCGCAAGGGCCTGGGCATGACGGCCGTGGTCGACGGCAACCGCCACCTTATCGGCGTCTTCACCGACGGTGACTTGCGCCGCGCCATCGACAGCAGGCTGGATGTCCATGTGGCCTCTATCAGCGACGTCATGACCCGGGACTGCAAGACAGTGCAACCCGGCATGCTGGCAGCCGAGGCACTGCAAATCATGGACAGCACGAAAATCAACGCCCTCCCCGTTGTCAATCAGGACAATAAACTGGTAGGCGCACTCAACATGCATGATCTTCTTAGAGCCGGAGTTGTCTGAACCAAATCCAATCCCCATGAAAGATATTTTGGAAAGAGCATCCCGAATACGCCTGCTGATATTTGATGTCGATGGCGTGTTGACTGATGGCAGCCTGTTCCTTGGAGACGATGGCCAGGAATACAAGGCATTCCACTCGCGTGATGGACACGGGATCAAGATGTTGCTGAGTCATGGTCACATCGAGGTCGCTGTCATCACCGGGCGCACCTCGCGCGTCGTCGAACACCGCATGAAGAATCTCGGCATTACCCATATCTATCAGGGCAAGCTTGACAAGCTCCCGGCATTCCAGGAGTTGATAGCCAAGCTGGGCGTTTCCGAGGAGCAAACAGCCTATGTTGGCGACGATGTCGTCGATCTGCCCGTCATGCGGCGTGTGGGACTGGCAATAGCGGTCCAGGATGCCCATCCGCTGGTACGCAAGCACAGCCACTGGCAGACACCCAGCAGCGGCGGCCGCGGCGCCGCACGTGATGTCTGTGAAATGCTGATGGAGGCCAAGGGTGTACTGGATAAAACCCTGGGTAAATACCTTTGAACACCAGCTATACAGTACTGCTGACCGTTCTTCTGATGAGCGTCCTGGCGACAGGATGGCTGCTGCTGAACCAGGGTGCGATTACTCCGAGGCCGGACACCGCTGCGGATGGTCCTGACCTGTTTGTTGAGAATATGGATCTGCGTGTGACCGGCAAGGACGGACGCGTACACTACCACCTGCAGGCCGATACCATGCAGCACATTCCCCGGGACGATCGTTTTGACCTGGAAAGGCCCGTGTTCAGGACCCTCCAGGATGAACGGGGCCAATGGCAGGTCCGGTCGAACCAGGGCATTGTCATGGCCGACGGGGATACAGTGTGGCTACGTGACCAGGTCGAGATCCGGCGTCTCGCCGGACCCAATGGACGGCAACTGGACATCACGACTAGTGAACTGCTGGTCAGGCCCGAAGAACAGACTGCCGCAACCGACCAGTCCGTTGTCATCCGATCAGATGCATTCCGGGTCGAATCCGTTGGGATGGATGCCGATTTCGGCAACAACCGACTGCACTTGCGCTCCCGTGTCCGAGGCAAGTTTGATGCGGCTGGCTGACACCCGACACACGCTGGTCCTGTTGCTGGCCGTCCTACCGGCAGCGGCCTGGGGACTTGCTTCAGATCGTGACCAGCCGATCCACATCGAGGCCGACTCCGCCAGCCTGGACGAAAAAACCGGCATCAGCGTCTACACGGGCAATGTACTTTTGCGTCAGGGCACGCTCAAACTGCATGCCGAAACCATGACCGTGCACAGCAGTGGCGACAAGGTGTCGAAAATCGTACTTACCGGTAATCCCGCAACCTTCGTTCAGCGGCCGGATGATAATGATGTCGATCTACATGCGGAATCGGGACAAATGGAATATTACGCCACTGATGAACGCATCATCCTGCTGGAGGCGGCGCGCGTCTGGCAGGTCGACGGCAAGGAGTTTCGCAGCGACAAGATCATCTACGATATCAGCAGTAACCGTATTAATGCCGGCGGCAGCGAGACTGGGGATCGTGTACACATTATCCTGCAGCCGAAACCGAAACAGCCCGAACCCGGGGAAGCTACCAGCCAGTGAGCCTGCTTGCCGCGCATAATCTCGGTAAACGCTACCAGTCACGTCAAGTGGTCAAGAATGTTTCCCTGTCGGTCAAGACCGGTGAAGTAGCCGGGCTGCTGGGGCCCAACGGCGCGGGCAAGACCACTTGTTTCTACATGATCGTCGGCCTGATACCCTGCGGCGAGGGCACCATCATGCTCGACGATGTTGACCTCACCGGACAACCCATGCACGTCCGTGCCCGTCATGGCCTGGGCTACCTGCCCCAGGAGGCCTCGGTTTTCAGAAAGCTGAGCGTGGCCGAGAACATCCTCTCGGTACTCGAGGTGCGTAAGTCCCTGGACAGCAAATCACGTCACGAGATACTGGACTCCCTGTTGCATGAATTGCATATCGGGCATCTCCGTGACCAGTCCGGCATCAGCCTCTCCGGCGGAGAACGCCGGCGCGTCGAGATTGCCCGCGCCCTGGCGGTGGAACCCCGCTTCATCCTGCTCGATGAGCCGTTTGCCGGCGTCGATCCGATCTCCGTAGTCGACATCCAGCAGATCATCAGACACCTGTGCGACCGGGATATCGGCATCCTGATAACAGACCACAATGTCAGGGAAACACTGGGTATCTGCGATCATGCCTATATCCTCAACGAGGGGGAAGTCATCGCCGAAGGTCCGCCCGAGGCCATACTCGCCGACCAGAAGGTACGTAATGTCTATCTCGGCTCCGAATTCAAGCTCTAAGTGATTATTCCTAATTGGGTTTCCAACATGGCATGGTTAGTGCTATATAATTACAGTGTCAGGGATAGGGCACGATCGCCCATGTATTCAGCCAATAGTTAATGAAGCAATCCATACAACTTCGTATCGGTCAGAGTCTGACCATGACCCCGCAGCTGCAACAGGCGATCCGCCTGCTGCAACTCTCTACCCTCGAATTACAGACCGAGATACAGAACGTCCTTGAATCAAACCCCATGCTCGAACAGGATGAGGGCGAAACACAGGAGTCTCGCGAGACGGAGGGTAACAGTGATCAGCGCGAGGCCAATGGCAAGGATGTTGATGCGCCGCTGACGGATAAAAACGACGACACCATTCCGGATGATCTTCCGGTTGACAGCAATTGGGAGGATATCTACGACACGGGTATAACCAGCTACAGCGCCCCGGGCACCGATGACAGGCGTGACATCTACGAGACCATCACGGGCAAGACTGAATGCCTGCATGACCATCTCTACTGGCAGCTTGATCTTGTCAATATGTCCGAGACCGACCGCATTATTGCCCACAGCCTTGTTGACGCCATTGACGATGACGGCTACCTGACTCAGAACCTGGATGAAATTCACCGCAACCTGCCTGAGCATCTGGAAGCAGACATTGACGAAGTCGAGGCAGTCCTGCACCGGATCCAGCAATTCGACCCCGTCGGGATAGGTGCACGTGATCTGCGCGAGAACCTGGAACTACAGCTGGACCAGTTCAACCCCGACACTCCCTGGCTGAAGGAAGCGAGGACCCTTGTCAGGGACCACTTCAAGCTGCTCGGCAATCGCGACTATAACCAGCTCAGCCGCAGGATGGAGCTGCCAAAGGACGACCTGCAACACGTTCTCCACCTGATCCAGTCACTGAATCCGCGGCCCGGTTCCATGTTCAACAACACGGAACCTGAATATATTGTCCCGGATGTCTTCGTCTACAAGCACAATGACAAATGGCGTGTGGAATTGAATACCGATGCCATCCCCAGGCTGCGCATCAATGCCTTGTATGCAAACATGGTGAAACGCGCCAACAACAGCAAGGACAACACCTACCTCAGGGACAACCTGCAAGAAGCACGCTGGTTTCTCAAGAGCCTGCAAAGCCGGCACGAGACCCTGCTCAAGGTGGCAAATAGCATTGTGATGCGACAGCACAATTTCTTCGACTACGGCGAAGAGGCGATGAAACCCATGGTCCTGCGCAGTATCGCGGAGGAAGTGGAGATGCATGAGTCCACCATATCGCGCGTGACAACCCGAAAATACATGCATACCCCGCGCGGTATCTATGAGTTCAAATATTTCTTTTCCAGTCATGTCAGCACCGAGTCCGGTGGCGAATGCTCTGCCACTGCAATCCGCGCAATCATCAAGAAACTGGTTGCCGCTGAAAACCCGATAAAACCGCTGAGTGACAACAAAATGGCCGGCATTCTCGCCGAACAGGGTATCAAGGTCGCGCGCCGCACCATTGCCAAGTATCGCGAGTCGTTATCGATTTCACCTTCCAATGAACGCAAACGCCTGGCATAGGCTTAAAAAGGAGCGTTTTTAATGCAAATAAACCTGACAGGACATCATGTCGATCTGACCTCACCTTTACGCGACTATGTAAACAACAAAATGGAGCGCCTGGAGCGTCACTTTGATAATGTTACGGATATCCACGTCATTCTCAGCGTGGAAAAGCTGCGCCACAAGGCCGAGGCGACACTGAACGTCAGCGGCGGCCGACTGTACGCCGATGCGACCGAGGAAGACATGTATGCTGCCATTGATGCCCTAACGGACAAGCTGGACCGCCAGGTCAAGAAGCACAAGGAAAAAGTAACCGACCATCACCGCAATGAGGGCTCAATTAAGAACCATGTTTAGAATGTCAATACTCAACTAACCCTGGAATAACCTGACGGAACACTAGTCTGATGAACATATCCGAACTCATTAATCCGGAATGCGTACTGTGTTGCCCGGAGGTCGGCAGCAAGAAACGTCTACTGGAAAAGATCAGTGAACTGCTGACGAGGAGCGCCCCGCAGTTGTCACAAAATGAAGTCTTCGAGAGCCTGATCAACCGTGAAAAGCTTGGCAGTACAGGGCTAGGTATGGGCGTGGCTATCCCCCATGGTCGCATGGCGGCACTAAACCGACCGGCATGCGCGTTCATCAAGCTCGATATACCGGTTGACTTCGATGCGGCTGACGAGCGACCGGTAGACCTGGTATTCGCCCTGCTGGTTCCCGAAGACTCTACGGAGGAACACCTGCAGATACTGTCCGGTATTGCGGAACTATTCAGTAATGAGAGCTTTTGTGCCAGCATGCGCCAGTGCACGAGTGATGAGTGTGTCTATCAGCTGTTAAACCATCAGGAAGCACAGCAAATCCCTGCATGAGTACCGTGCTGACAATCAGCGCACTGCATGACGCGCTCCGGGACAAGCTCGGGCTTGAGTGGATCAGTGGCGAACAGTACGGTGATAATATTATCTCTTCATCAAGGGATCTCGGCGGCGACCTCTCGCTCGTCGGTCAGCTCAACCTGATCAACCAGCATCGCATACAGGTTCTCGGCAAAAGGGAACAGGAGTACCTCGACAAATTAAAAAAGAACTCACGCAAGGATGCGATCAGCCTGCTTTTCTCGGGACAGTCTGCTCTGGTCATTATCGCTAAAGGTCCGGCTGCACCCGAAGACCTGCTACAGGCTGCCGAAAGCAGCGGCACGCCCGTGCTTTCCTCAGGTCTTCCGGGGCAGGTAACCATCAAGAACCTGCAATACTACCTGAGTAAGTATTTTTCCGAGAAGATCACCCTGCACGGGGTCTTTATGGAGGTCATGGGAACCGGCGTACTCATAACAGGAGAGTCGAGCGTCGGCAAGAGCGAACTTGCGCTCGAACTCCTGACCCGTGGTCACCGATTGATCGCGGACGACGTCACCGAGTTTGCACGCACTGCACCGGACACATTAAATGGCACCTGTCCTGAAATGTTACGTGATTTTCTCGAGGTAAGGGGACTGGGAATACTCAACGTACGCGCCATGTTCGGAGCCAGCTCGATTAAGCAGAACCGTAACCTGCGGCTGATAATCATACTGCAGGACATGGAAGATGCCATCAAGATGGACAGGTTGCATGGCAGCAAACGGATGTGTTCCATACTGGACGTGGATATTCCGGAAGTTACACTACCGGTTGGCCCCGGCAGAAACCTGGCCGTCCTGCTGGAAACTGCCGTTCGCAACCATATTCTTCATACCAAGGGATATGATGCCAGCCAGGACTTTATCGAACGCCAGAAGCAGCGCCTTGAAAACGCACATCAATGAACCTGGTGATCATCAGCGGTCTCTCGGGATCGGGGAAAAGCACCGCGCTGCATACCCTGGAGGACATGGATTACTACTGCATTGACAATCTTCCGGTTGGCCTGTTGGAGGCGTTCTCAAATGAATTCCGCAAGCCGCACCTGAAGCAGGTTACCCGGGTGGCAGCCGGCATCGATGCACGCAACCACCCTGACCAGATCAGCAATTTCCCCGCCATCATTGACGACCTGCAGGAACAGGGGATCGACTGCAAGATTCTGTTCCTGCAGGCAGATAATCACACCCTCCTGAAACGCTTCAGTGAAACGCGTCGCAAGCATCCCCTGACCGATCCCACTACACCACTGGCTGACGCGATCGAGAGGGAACGCGAACTGCTGGCACCCCTCGCGGCCAGGGCCGACCTGTTTATGGATACCAGCCGCACCAATATTCACCAACTACGTGAATTCGTCAGAGAATGCATGGGGGCGCAGGAGAAGCCTGGACTATCCCTGGTGCTCAGGTCATTCGGTTACAAGCATGGCATCCCCGCTGATGTCGATTTCGTTTTCGATGCCCGCTGCCTCCCCAACCCTCACTGGGAAACCGACTTGCGCAAACTCACCGGCATTGATAATGAAGTTATAGAATTCCTTGACGCAGAACCGCTGGTACATGAATTTTACAGGCAGATCGAGCAATTCCTGGAAACATGGATACCTCGCTACGGAGCAGACAACCGCAGCTATCTGAGTATCGCGATCGGCTGTACCGGCGGGCAGCATCGTTCTGTCTACCTGGTCGAGCGTCTGGCAAAAGACCTCGGCAAGCTATTCGATGGTATTGTCACTAGACATCGGGAACTGGAATGAATGTTGGCCTGCTATTGATCACCCACGACAAGCTGGGCAGAAGCCTCCTGAATACAGCCGCAATGATCCTGGGAGACATTCCGGTCGACGTCGGTACGATCGAGGTCCCGGGGGATAGTAATCCCGATTCGGTGTATGCCGATGCCTCCGCCACCTGTACTGCGCTGGACAAAGGGGATGGCGTACTGGTGCTTACCGATCTCTATGGCAGCACACCGAGCAATATCGCCATTCGCCTGCTCGAGGAACACAACGTACTGGTGCTCTCGGGAGTGAGTGCGCCAATGCTGGTACGGGTACTGAATTATGCCTCGTGTCCACTGGAAGAACTCGGCAGCAAGGCTGAAAGCGGTGCCCTGGATGGCATCATCATGACCAAACAAAAACAGGCCTCATGAAATGGTGCAAAAACAAGTGACCATCATCAACAAGCTGGGCCTGCATGCACGTGCCGCAGCCAAGTTCGTCACCCTGGCCTCTTCCTTTTCCAGCGAGGTCGATCTATCCAAGGACAACCAGACTGTTAACGGCAAGAGCATCATGGGCGTCATGATGCTGGCTGCATCAATAGGCACACGACTCACTCTCACGACAAACGGCATCGACGAGGAGGAAGCCATCACCCGTATTGAGGAGCTGGTACTCAACAAATTCGGGGAGGAGGAATAGCCTTTTCTGACAGACAGGCAAGCTGACCTGCCACCGTGAACGGCGGCCAGGCGGTAAACAGCGATACAAAGAGGATCCAGACAGGCCATGAGCCTTGTATTGAACGGAATAGGTGTTTCCCGCGGCGTTGCCATTGGCAAGGCCCACATAATCCTGCGAGGCAGCATCGAGGTTGTGGAAAGCGCTATCCCGCCGCAGTTTGTGGAGGACGAAGTTACGCGCTTCCTGAATGCTGTAGAGACCGCGCGCCTCCAGCTCAATTCGATCCGTGACAATATACCGGCCGACACACGCGCCGATATCGCGGCCTTCATCGACACACATTTGTTGATGCTGGATGACACCACCATTGTCAACACGCCTATTGAGCTGATCCGGGAAAAGGGCTGCAATGCCGAATGGGCATTGAAACTTCAGCGTAATTCACTGGTCGATGTGTTCGAGCAGATGAATGATCCCTATCTGCGCACCCGTCGCGATGACGTCGACCATGTCATTAACCGTATTCAACGCATCCTTCTCGCCAGCAGTCAGGGCGACATCCGCAGCGGGGACAGCCTGCAGGGGACTATCGTCCTGACAGATGACCTGAACCCGGCAGAGACAGTAGTACTGAAGCACCAGGGTATCAACGGCTTCGCCACGGAATCCGGCGGCCCACTGTCACATACCGCGATACTCGCGCGCAGCATGCAGATCCCCGCCGTCGTCGGTGCCCACGCTATCCAGCAGTACATCCGTGACGGTGAACGCATCATCCTTGATGGTCAACAGGGTATCCTTATCGCGGACCCGGACCAGCGCACCCTGGAGCACTACATCAAGAGGGAGGCGCGCGAGGTACAGCGCCGCGCCGAACTCACCAGCCTGGTCCAGACCCCTGCGATAACCCTGGACCACATACCGGTCACTCTGATGGCGAATATCGAACTCCCCGATGATATCGAGGCCGTTGCGAGAGAGAACACCAACGGGGTGGGCCTGTACCGAACCGAATTCCTGTTTATGAACCGGGCCGAACCACCGGACGAGGAAGAGCAATATGACTGTTACAGCCGCGTAATCGATGCCATGAATGGCAGGTTGCTGACCATCCGCACCCTGGACATAGGGGCGGACAAGGGTGTCGACTGGTCCGGCACCCGCTTCTGCAGCAACCCGGCACTGGGTCTGCGCGCCATCCGCCTGTGTCTGAAGGACCCCGGCATGTTTTCGCCGCAGTTGCGGGCCATCCTGCGTGCCTCCTCGCACGGGCCGGTCCGCATGATGATCCCCATGCTGTCCAATATCCAGGAACTGCACCAGGTGCTCAGCCTCATCCGTCATACCAAGGACGCCTTGGAGCGGGAAGGCATGGCCTACGACCCGCATATCCAGATCGGCGGCATGATCGAGGTCCCGGCCGCAGCCCTGTCCGCCGAGACATTCGCAAGGCAACTGGACTTCCTGTCCATCGGCACCAACGACCTGATCCAGTACACACTGGCGATCGACCGGGTAGACGACGAGGTCAACTACCTGTATGACCCGCTCCACCCGGCGGTATTGCGGCTGATAAAAATGGTCATCGATGCCGGACAGGCGGCCGCCATCCCGATCGCCATGTGCGGGGAGATGGCCGGTGATCCGCGTTATACCCGCCTTCTGCTGGGCATGGGACTGACTGAATTCAGCATGCATCACACAGCATTGCAGGAAGTCAAACGCGTCATCAACCAGAGTGCGATCGAGTCCCTTGCCCCGGAGGTCGATGCCTTGCTGAGGGCTGCTGATCCTGAGAGGATCGTTACGCAAATCGAAGTCCTCAATAACTCTCTGCGCTGAAGCCCTGTAGTCCGGTCGTAGGACATCAGAGCCCTCTGACCACCCTTCCCTTACCGTTGACTAGCCAGGCTGGTACACTGCCCACTGTCTTCATGAGCGGGGCCTTCCACTCCTGATCGCGACTGTATCGCAGCCATGACCGATAGCGCAGAAACACGTAGCACAGAAAGTCGCCTGGAACTCCTCACGCAGGCGCTGGACTCAGGCGCGGCCGGCCAGATCCGCAACCTGCTCGCCAACCTGCACCCTGCGGAAATTGCCGAACTGCTGGAATCCTTTCCGCACGGGCCGCGCGAGATACTCTGGGAACTGGTTCATCCTGATGACCAAGGTGAGTCGCTGGTCCATGTGAATGACGAGGTGCGGGCCGGCCTCATCAATGAAATGGAAACCCATGACCTGGTCGCCGCCACCGACGGCCTGGATGCTGACGATCTCGCCGACCTGCTCAAGGACCTGCCCGGCGCGGTTATCCAGGAAGTGCTGCGTTCCATGGACAAGCAGAATCGCGAGCGGCTGGTCGCGGTGCTGCATTTCCCCGAGGACAGTGCCGGCGGCATAATGAACGTCGACACCGTGACTGTGCGGGCCGACGTCAGCATCGATGTTATTCTGCGTTACCTCCGGCTGCAAAAGGAAATCCCAAGCACCACTGATACCCTGTTCGTAGTGGATCGTGCAGGTCATTACAAGGGGTTGTTGCCCCTGACCACGCTACTGACCAGTGATCCCGAAATACAGGTCGCCGCGGTCATGGACAGCGAGATACAGCCAATCTCTGCGACCATGCCGGATGACGAGGTCGCACGGCTGTTTGAGAACCATGACCTGATTTCTGCCCCGGTGGTCGATGAGGCCGGCAAACTGCTGGGGCGGATCACCATCGACGATGTGGTGGATGTCATCCGCGAGGATGCCGACCATTCCCTGCTGAGTATGGCCGGCCTCGATGAAGAGGATGACACCTTTGCGCCTATACTGATAAGTGCCCAGCGCCGCTCCCTGTGGCTGGGGATCAACCTGTTCACCGCCTTCCTTGCCTCCTGGGTGATTGGTCTCTTTCAGGCGACTCTCGAGCAAGTCGTTGCCCTGGCCGTACTCATGCCGATCGTCGCCAGCATGGGCGGCATTGCCGGTAGTCAGACACTGATCATCGTGATTCGAGGACTGGCGCTCGGCAAGGTAGGCAAAACCAACGCACGCTGGTTGATGTACAAGGAACTGGCAGTCACGGTATTAAACGGACTCGGGTGGTCAGTGGTGGTCGCCGTGATTGCGACCCTGTGGTTCGAGGACGCGGCCATCGGCGTCATCATTGCCGTGGCACTGGTTATCAACCTAGTGTGCGCCGCAGGTTCCGGCCTGTCCATCCCCTTCATCCTCAAGCGCATGAACATCGACCCGGCACATGCCGGTACCGTCCTGCTGACGACGGTCACGGATGTGGTGGGCTTCATGGTCTTCCTGGGAATGGGTACTATCTTCCTGCTCTGACATCGGGGTCAGAGCACAATTGTTTCTAATATTAGGGAATACTATGCTCTGGCCCTATTAATTACTTAAATTATGAAATCAACAAATTATATATTGATTGCGACACTACTCTATAGTGTCGCCGGGTGTTGTGTACTGGCTCGCGAAGATTCTATGCCAGTAGCTGGCTGGGTCGAGCGTGCAATTCTGTTCCCCGATGGCCTGCCCGTACATGCCAAGCTCGATACCGGTGCCATGACGACGTCAATCAATGCCGTAGATCCCATTTTCTTCACACGTGATGGCAGTCGCTGGGTCCGATTTTCACTGACAAGTCGCCACGGTCAGACGATAATATTGGAACGACCTGTTGTGCGGGTTGCGACCATCAAACGTCATTTCAGCCGCACTCAGGAACGGCCGGTAATCAAGTTGGATATTTGTATCGGGGCAGTCCAGAAGACGGTTGAAGTTAACCTGGTGGATCGTACCGGCCTGAATTACCAACTCCTGGTTGGGCGGAATTTTCTTGGTAGTTCATTGTTAGTACAGTCCGACCGTACCTATCTTCTGTCAAAATCGGCAAAGGTGGGGTCAACAACAAAAGCGGAGGCAGAGCAAGATTGTTTCCAGTATTAGAGAAAACGTGCTCTGATCCCGTTTATTCATAACCGGTCAGTTCAACGTAGCCATGCCCGGTAATCTCAACGCCGTCTTGCTGGCCTGTAAAATCCACGGCACCTTCCCAGTAGCGCACTGAAACATCCAGTTCCTGATCGGCCTGGATGGGCCTTATGACCATGTCCATGTCCCGAGATGGTATGCGCAGCCGCCATCGTGAGGGGTAGCGGCCGCCCCGGTGGCTCTGCCAGGTTTTGAGTACTTCGATCGATATATCGTTGCCCCTGAGCGACTCAGTTTGTCCGTCAGGATCAATCAGGGTGCCGGAACTGAAAGGATCAGTGGCGCCGTCCTTGCGACGCAACTGATAGAACATCAAATCGTAGCCGTTGCTCAGCTGCAGCGAGAACCAGTCCCATCCAACCTGATCAACACCGAGCGCGCTCGTGCTCCATTCCCGATCCAGCCAGGACTCTCCGTCCACAGTGTGGGTTACCTCATCGATAGTCACCGTACCATGGGTCGTCAAACGAGGAATGGAGTAGTAGTACGATGCGTTCCCGGGGGTGCTGTTCTTTCGGCTCAATCCATGCTCGCCCTGGAGTACCACAGGTTTTACCGGCTGAAGCTCGAGCTGTAAACGCATATTTGGGGTGCTTGCATGCATCTCCCATTTATTGTCAGACACTTCAGTCACGGACCAGTTTTCGAGCCACACCCGGAACGGCTGCGACTGTGCACCGGCAAGACCAATGGCCGGGCGAGAAAATCGTTCATGAAAGATGAAACGTTGTTCATGTGGATCTGTCAGCGCGAAGTGGCTCATGTAGACCTGGTTGCTGGCCCAGCGGGACGGATGGATGCTTGATTCGGGCTTCAGGGCAATGCGGAAGATTACAAACTGATAACCGAAGCGTCGCCCGTTTGCAGCACTCAGGTTGCCGGTAAAGTACCACCATTCGTTGCGAAACCGGGGGTGCGCCCCATGGTCATCGGGAAAGCGGAACTGTCTCGCTCCGTCGGCACGAGCATAGCCACTGCTATCATGGTCGCCCAGGGCATCGCCCACAGTCAGCATAACAGCGGGTTCGCTAGCGGAATCCATGTCAACTGCCATCCATGTAATTGCTGCCAAGGTTGCGGCCAGGAACACGACGACAAGGTAGATCGGGTATTGCATGTTATTCCTGCCTCAGTGCCCGGGCCGTTGGCGTGTGCGCCATGCGCCATCCGGGATACAGACCGGCCAGTATTGCCGCTACCAGTGCCAGCGCCAATGCTTGCAGGAACACATCCGCTGACACCACTGTTTTCATGCTCCAGCCAAAGGACCGCCGGTTAATAACCTCGATGAGGATTTCAGCCAGCACCAGACCGGTGGGGATTGCCAGCAGCCCCGCGGTGAATCCCATGAATCCTGTTTGCGCCGTGACCATGCCGGTCACCTGACCCGGTGTGAAACCAGTGGCGCGAAGCACGCCCAGCTCACGCACGCGTTCCAGCTGCAGGGCCATGAAGGCGCTCAAAATACCTATAAAGGCGACGATAACCGCGAGCAGGCGCAGCACGTTGGTGACAGCGAAGGTGCGGTCGAAAATAGCCAGAGAGGTTTCGCGAACAGTGCGATTCGATCTGACCATAAGGTACTGAGTATCGAGGGTGGCATCACGCACCAACTCGATCACTCGCTGCAGGTCGGCATCGGGTGAAAGATAAAGACCCAGTGCGGACACCGCGTGATCCTCGAAATGCTGTTCATACAAGGATCGCTGCATGAGTACTTCACCCTGTTCTGAACTGTAGTCGTAATAGATACCAAGTACCGGAAAGGCACGGATACCCGTGTCAGTATGGATGGGTATCAAGTCACCGATAGTCAGGCGCTGATGCCAGGCCAGGGGTTCAGAGATCAGGACACCCCGGTTAGCCAGAAACGCAGGCCAGACCTGCCCCGGATCGCCGGCCTTGAGCGGATAGCGTGGCAGAATAGAATGCCCCAGCCCCAATGCGAATAGTTCGATCAGGCGTCCGTCAGACTCGACCATGATCTGGCTACCTGTGCTTATGGCGGCTACCCCCGGCACCTCTCTCACCCGTTCCAGCACGGCCATATCCAGGGCCATTTCCGGACGGATGGTACTGAGGCCGGGCGCGGAGACATACAGGTCGGCACGCAAAGTGGAGGACAGCCACTGCTCTACGGTACTACGAAAACTGTCCACCATCACACCGACGCCTACCGTAGTGGCCACGGCCAGCATGAGTGCAGCAATGGCCACGCCGGTACGACTCAACGAGGCTACCACACCGCCCAGTGCCAGCCGTGTCTGAATACCAAACAACCGGCCTGCCAGTGGCAAGACGGCATGCGTCAGCCAGGACACTACCAGCGGACTCATGAGTGTCAGTCCCAATATCATCAGAAACAGTACCGCAAAGCCAAGCAGCAGAGAACGACTCGGCAATACAAGCAACACCAGTGCACCCAGCGTCAATGCGAGGCCGGTCATGGCCAGCCTCGGCACCAGGCTGCGGGCACGCACCTCGATACCCGAGCGTTGCAGGGCGGCATGGGGTTCCGTACGCGCGGCTTCTACCGCAGGCAGCAACGCGGCCAGCAGGGTCGCGACCACTCCCAGTGCCAGTCCCTTGAGCAATGGCCATGGCATGATCACTAACTCTCCGACTGTAAGGACGAAATAGTGGTCGTTGACTGTACGTGTCACCAGATGCACCAGTCCCTGGGCAAGTGTGAACCCGATCAGCAGGCCAAGGACTGAACCGATCAGGCCCAATAGCAGCGTTTCGCCCAGGATTAGGCGAAATACCTGCCCGCGGGTGACGCCCAGCAGGCGCAACGAGGCAATTAACCCGCGGCGTTGCAACACGGCGAAAGTCACGGTGTTGTAGATAAGGAACATTCCCACGACCAACGCAAGCAGGCTCATGGCCGTAAGATTGGTCCGGAATGCACGCGTCATTTGCAGCAATGCGTGACTTCGACTTTCGGCATCCACTACCCGTGCACCCGGTTGGAGTATGCTGTGGATGCGCTTGAGGACAGCAGCGGTACCATTATCGTTACGCAGCTTTAGGTCGATACGGCTCAGCCGACCTGGCTGGTTGCTGATGGCCTGAACCGTGGCGATGTCAGTGATAACCAGACTGTCCAGCGCTGCTGGATTGGAGTCGTGACTCCCGAACAGGCCGACAAGCTGAATCTCGTGGGCGTGGCCACCCACCGTGATCTTGAACCGATCGTCCACGCTCAGGTCCAGACGGCGGGCAGTGGAGGCGTCCATCAGGACTGTCCCTGGCGTACTCAGTAATGTCCTCACTGCTGCGTCCTGTTGCTTCACGAAACGACCGCGAAACGGAATTTCCGCAAGCGGATCGATTCCGACGACATGCAGGGTAGATGCCCTTGCCTTGCCATAGATATCGATAAGCGGCGCACTGTCACGCATCCCCAGTTCCACGCGCAACTGTGTATACAGGGTCTCATCCAATCCGGATGGACCGCCGATGATCTGATGGGAGGCCTCACCGGCTACCGCCTGCACCGACAGGTCAAAGGCCCGGCGCACGCTTTCGTTGGTCAGATCCACGCTGACCACCACGGCAACCCCCAGCGCTATCCCCAACACCGCCAATACCAGCTGCCAGGGATGGCGCCACAGGTAACGGAGACTGGCACGGCTAAGGCTGCTCACCAGATGACCTCATCGATCCGGTCTGTGAGGCGACCATCATCCAGAACGAAAATGCGGTCGGCCAGCTCAGCCACCTTCCGGGAGTGAGTAACAACTACCAGTGTGGTACCTTGCACCCGTACCAGATCGCCAAGCAGACCCAGCACCAGGCGTCCGGATTCGGCATCGAGATTACCAGTAGGCTCATCGGCCAACAACACTGTCGGCTCATGCACCAGTGCCCGTGCGATTGCTACCCGTTGCTGTTCACCACCCGACAGGCGGTCGGGATAGGTGTCCCGATAATCGGTGAGCCCCACCTTGTCGAGTAACTGGTCGGCACGTTCCACATCGAGGAAATTCAACTCCAACGGTAGCTGCACATTCTCGAGCACCGTCAGTGTAGGAATGAGATTGAAGAACTGGTAGATGAAACCCACCCGGCGTCGGCGGAACAGGGTGCGTTCATACTCACTCATTCGATTGAGGACCTGGCTATCTATGATTACCTCGCCAGTGCTTGGTAAATCGATCCCACCGATAAGATTCAACAACGTGGATTTTCCCGAACCACTGCGGCCAAGCAGGGCGACGACTTCTCCGCGCGCTACTGTCAAGGAAACACTACGGAGTGCCTCCCGTTTGCATTGTCCCTCGCGGTAGGTTCGCGATAGATTATGCAGCTGAATCATGGGCTGGTGACAGTTCGCTGTATATTATCTGCAAATCTCAAAACAGAATATTAGAACAAGAGATCGTAGGTGTGAGCCATGTTAAGCAAGTATCTTTACCTGATATATTAGTTACTAGTATATAATGGCTGATTATATCGTTGATGGGGATTTACTCATCGTAATTCAGGGGACAGTATACTTATTTAAACCAGCAGACCCTGTCGCCCGAGTTCCCCTTTCGGCTAGGCCGAGCAAGCTTCAGCGTACGACCTGTAATTAAGTATACTGTCCCCGGAATTCCCAATCGAATGGCTAGTTATGGCCGTAAGAAGACCTAGCTGCTGATTCCATACTACTGTTATCCTAGTATCTGCTGGAACCAAACCTTGAGTAGGTTAGAAGCTTAAAAATGGCAGGCAAGAGTAGCATCTTCAAACAGGTGGGCACCCTACGGATAATTTGGGGAATTATTGTTGTCTTGTGCGTATTGATGGTGTTTTTTGCAGACGGTGATGACTCAGGATGGCATGTGATTCCTGTATATGTTGCCCCGGTAGTGGTTGTGCTGAATATATGGGGTCTGTTCCTCGACCTGTTAATATCGTGGCTGTTCATGAGTCAGAAACAGGCGCAGGAACGATTGCGTTACCGTAACATAATGGTCTGGGATGGAGTAATGGTTGTTCTACTGTTCGCATTCTGGGGGCCTTTCTTCGCTTCAATGTTTGCGGGCAGCTAATTCACCTCTACTCAGTAGTACGCGTCGGTAGCTAAATGTTTTTTTCTGGCCGTACTCGGAAGTATCTGGGGAAATACCTGAGCAAATTAGTCGAATGATCACTACCGACCCATTGCGGAAGTACAGCGTTTCAGCCTGGATGACCGGAACGTATTGTAAACGGACGCCCTGACGGGCACAGATCGGGAAATCAGCCCGCAGCGGGAGCGTCTCAACCCACTGTCTGGTAATAGAGGTTCTGCGGATGATTGGCCTGGGCAAAGAAAAACCAGCGCTCGGCAAGCAGGCCAGTATACTGTGCCGCAAATGCCCCCGTCAGAGCCCCTTGTGAGTCACCGGTGATGCCCAGGCCCAGCAAGACCACCGGGACCGGAAACACCAGTATCAGGAATATCCATTTCACGTAGCGAAACCACAGTCGCGATGCGCCATGGAAGAACTCCCGTGTGTTGAATGAACCGCTCATGAAGCCCTGTGATCGCTGGCTGATGATGCTGTGGCGCACTCCGATGGCGGTCTGAGTCGATGACTTGTACTTGATGTGTGCATTGCGTAGCAGTGATGACAGCCGGGTCACCAGGGCCGCCAGCGTCGCAATGATGGCCCAGCCGCCGAAGAAGTTGACCAGTTCGGTGTCAAACAGGGCCGCGAACAGGGTGGCAAAGGTAAAGCCGGAGGCAATGCCCAGCACGGTGTAGTTAATCACCGTCAGGGGACTGGCCCATTCCTGCAAAAACTTGATGCTTGCATAGATCATCGCGGTGCACAGGAACAGCCCGAAGGTCGCGACGACACCCAGGGCGCCCACCAGGAGCGTCAGGTCACCGGGTATCCCGGTCTCGATCCCTAAACGTGCCAGGTCCCAGCCCATGTAGTGCACGGCCCCGTAGACAAACATCAGGCCCATGGCCACCGGCAGCGCGATGACCTCACGGGACAGCCAGGAGGTGCGCCACTTGGCGGCCGCACGCCAGGCGCGCTCCGGATGGCCCAAATGGAAGAAAGAGGCCACCAGCCCGGCGACCAGGAAGGCCACGGCCAACAAGGCGCCGGCGGCGTAGAACTGTGGCGACTGCGCAGGCAGCAGCCCCACGGCGTGGTAGCTCTCGGCGGTGTACAGGGCCAGGAACAGTCCCTGGCCGACGCCGATCAGGGTGGTGAGAAAGATGACGGAAAGTGCCGGGTGCATCAGTTCAGCTCTTCAACAGGGTGTTTACAGGGGCAATACGTGTACGGATGGCGCAGCGACCGGGGCCTGCCACGGGCTGATTCGCCGCTAGCCGTCCACTGCACCGTAAATAAAACCGGACTTTTTTCATCGCGATCACCAGCTGGTGACATCATCCAGGGACGGCTCGCTGATGTCCGGCTTGGGCAATTCGCCCTCCTTCTTGAGCGGATTGTCGTAGCGGTCCAGCTCGTCCCTGTGAATGCTGATGTGGGTCTTGCGGCGCGGCAGGTAATGGTTGGCCGGGCGCGTCCCCCATTCGGGCATGAGGGCATAGCCGCCCTCCTCGCGGATCGCGACCGAGACCCCGGAATCCGAATCGTGGACGTCGCCGAACAGGCGCGCACTGGTCGGACACGCCAGCACGCAGGCCGGCTTGCGCTCGTCCTCCGGCAGGCCGGTGTCGTAGATGCGGTCCACGCACAGGGTGCATTTCTTCATCACCTTCTGGTGTTCATCCAGTTCGCGCACCCCGTAGGGGCAGGCCCATGAACAGTACTTGCAGCCGATGCACTTGTCATAGTCCACCAGCACGATGCCGTCCTCCGGCCGCTTGTAACTGGCCCCGGTGGGACACACCGGCACGCAGGGCGGGTCCTCGCAATGCAGGCAGGACTTGGGGAAGTGTACGGTCTCAGTGCGCGGGTACTCGCCCACCTCGAAGGTCTGCACCCGGTTGAAGAAACACCCCGTGGGGTCCTCGCCATAGGGCCGGTCATCGGACAGGTAGCCCGCGCTGCCGGAGGTGTTCCACTCCTTGCAGCTGGTGACGCAGGCATGGCAGCCCACGCACACGTTGAGATCAATAACCAGGGCCAGCTGGGTCATGACTTGCGCCTACCGGCCACGTAGCCCAGCCAGGACCTGCGCCGGGGCTGCTGACCCGGGGCCGGCCTGAGGGTCTCGAATTGCGGCGAGGTCTCGAGTGCCTCGCCCGCCTCCGCCTTGTAGACCCGCACGCGCACGTCGTACCAGCCGGCCTGGCCGGTGACCGGATCGGAGTTGGAAAACAGTGACCCCTTGTTGTCAGCCGGCAACTCTTCGGAGATCAGGTGGTTGAGCAGGAAGCCCTTGCGGGACTCGTTGGCGCCGGGTCCGAGGTTCCAGGCGCCGGCGGCCTTGCCGATGGCATTCCAGGTCCAGACGGTCCCGGGCTCCACCGCCTCGGAGAAGCGGCACATGCCGCGCACCTTGCCCCACATCGACTCCACCCAGACCCAGTCACCGTCACGGATACCCTCACGCCGGCCGACCTCCGGGCTCATGTAGAGATAATTGTGGGTGTGGATCTGGCGCAGCCAGGCGTTCTGCGAGTCCCAGGAGTGGTACATGGCCATGGGCCGCTGGGTCACCGCGCGCAGGGGGTAGCGGGTCTTGTCGGTCTGCTGCACCTCCAGGGGCTCGTAGTAGAACGGCAGTGGATCGAAATAGGTCGCCACGCGCTCGCGCAGAGCCTCGGGAGGCTGGCGGGTAATGCTCTTGCCCTGGGCGGCCAGGCGGAACTGCTGCAGGATCTCGGAATACACATGCACCAGGATCGGTTCTGCATAACGGGTCAGGCGGTGACGCTGGGCCCACTCCAGGTAGCCCTTGTTCCAGTTACGCATGTACTGGTAGGACTTGGGCAGCTTGTAATGGTAGACGCAGTTGTTGTCCTCGTACATCTGCCACTGGTCGGGGTTGGGCTCGCCCTTCATAAACTTCTCACCGCCCTTGCCGCGCCAGCCTGCCAGGAAGCCGATGCCGGAGCCCGGCTCGATCTCGTAGTTAATGATGAAGTCCGGGTAGTCGCGGTATTTACGCTGGCCCTGCGGGTCCACGAAGGCCGGCAGTTTCAGGCGCGTGCCGAGTTCTATCAGCACGTCCTGGAAGGGTTTGCATTCGCCCGTGGGCGGCACGACCGGGATACGCACGGAGTCCACGGGGCCGTCGTATTCCGAGATCGGCCGGTCCAGCATGGACATCACGTCGTGGCGTTCCAGGTAGGTGGTATCCGGCAGCACCAGGTCGGCGAAGGCGGTCATCTCGGACTGGAAGGCATCGCAGACGATAATGAACGGGATCTTGTACTCGCCATCTTCGGTTTTGTCATTAAGCATCTTGCGGACCTCCACCGTGTTCATGGTGGAGTTCCAGGCCATGTTGGCCATGAAGATCAGCAGGGTGTCGATGGGATAGGGATCACCGCGCCAG
>CAMYMI010000015.1 GCA_947259415.1 uncultured Ectothiorhodospiraceae bacterium
GGGCAGTGGCAGCTACTACGGCATGCTGCTGGCGCATTTCGGTATCGCGATCTTCATCATCGGGGTGACCGTGGTCACCCTGTTCGATGTCGAGAAGGACCTGCGCATGTCACCGGGCGAGACCGTCGAACTGGCCGGGCATGCCTTCCGTTTTGATGGCGTCGAGGCCCACCGCGGTCCCAATTACCGTTCCGATCTCGGCACCGTGCGGGTCTTCAAGGGCGAGCGCGAGGTGGCGGTGCTGAAGCCCGAGAAGCGCACCTACCTGGTCCAGACCAAGCCAATGACCGAGGCCGGTATCGATGCCGGCTTCACCCGCGACATCTACGTCTCCCTGGGCGAGGCGCTCGGCGGGGGCGACTGGAGCCTGCGTCTCTACTACAAGCCCCTGGTGCGCTGGATCTGGCTGGGCGGGATCTTCATCGCCTTGGGCGGCCTGCTGGCGGCCTCGGACAAGCGTTATCGCATGACCCGGCGGCGGCGTTCCGAAGCGCTGGCTGGCAGCGGCCTGGCCGCGGAGGGGCGCTCCTGATGGGCCGTTACCTGCGCTACCTGGTACCGCTCGGCATCTTCGCCGTCCTGGTCGCCTTCCTGTTCCGGGGGTTGAGCCTGGACCCCAAGCTGGTGCCCTCTCCGCTGGTGGGCAAGCCCATGCCGGCCTTTACCCTGACCCGACTCGACAACCCCAACGCCACCATCAGCGATGCCGATCTCAAGGGCAAGGTTTCGCTGCTCAACATCTGGGCGACCTGGTGTGCTTCCTGCCGGGCCGAGCACGATGTGCTGCTGCAGCTGGCCGAGACCGGTGAAGTGGCGATCTACGGACTGAATTACAAGGATAACCGCGCCGATGCCCAGCGCTGGTTGCGCCAGCTGGGTGATCCCTACGAGGCCAATGCCTTCGACGAGGATGGCCGGGTGGGTATCGACTGGGGGGTCTACGGCGCGCCGGAGACCTTTGTCATCGACTCGCAAGGCATCATCCGCCACAAGCACATCGGACCGCTGACTACCGAGGTAGTCAAGACGCAGCTGCTACCACTGATTACCGAACTGAAATCCTGACCCTTACATGAAAAGATTATTTTCCGCACTGCTGGTTGTGTCGCTGCTGCTCGGCGCTGCGCCGGCATCAGCCACGTCCACCCTCGAGGCCTTCAAGTTCGCCAGCGAGGCGGAAGAACTGCACTTCAAGGACCTGATTGCGGAGATCCGCTGCCTGGTCTGCCAGAACCAGTCGCTGGCCGATTCGGATGCCGAACTGGCCCATGACCTGCGCGCCGAGGTCTACGACATGGTCCAGGCGGGCCGGAGCGACGCCGAGATCATCGATTTCCTGGTCAACCGTTACGGCGATTTCGTGCTTTACAAGCCTCCGCTTAAGCCAACGACCTGGTTCATCTGGTTTGGACCGTTTGTACTGCTGGCCATCGCCGCCTTCCTGCTGGTGCGCGCCCTGCGCCGCCAGCGCCAGGCACCGGCAACCGAGATCTCAGCAGAGGAGCGCAAGCGCCTGGATGCATTGCTGGGCAAAACAGCCGTCGATGACGAGGACAACAACCCATGACCCTGTTCTGGGCACTGGCCGCCATCATGGTGATCGTGGCACTCCTGTTCACGCTGCCCTGGGTCCTGCGCAGCAGTCAGCAGCTGGATACCGACCTCGATGCACTGAATACCGCGGTGATCAAGACCCAGCTCGCCGAACTGGAAGCCGATCTGGAAAGCGGCCGGCTTGATGAGGCCCAGTATCGCGCGGCCCGGCAGGACCTGGAGCGCGAATTGCTGGCCGATCTGTCGGGAGCGCCGGCGGCGGAGGCTGGGAAAGAGGTGCGTGGTGGACGCTGGGTGGCGCTGGTGCTGATCGTGCTGATCCCGGGACTGACCATCGGCCTCTACCAGTATGTCGGGACCCAGGAGATCATCCCGCTGCTGGCCAAGGGAGGCGCTGCCCCGGCCAGGACGCCGACCCCGGGCGCCCATTCGCTCGAGGAGATGGTGGAGCGCCTGGCCGAACGCCTGCGTCAGGAGCCGGATAACGCCGAGGGCTGGGTGATGCTGGCGCGCAGTTACACGTCACTGCAGCGTTTCCCGGATGCTGCGGTGGCCTACGCCAAAGCCCACCGGCTGGTCGGTGACGAGCCCGCCCTGCTGGCCGATTACGCCGATGCCCTGGTGATGGCCAACCGCCGGGAATTTACCGACCAGGCGGGTGCCCTGCTGTTGAAGGCCCTGGAGGCTGAACCCGACAACGTGAAGGCACTGTGGCTCACCGGTCACTGGAAAAATCAGCAGGGCGAATTCGCCGAGGCCGTGGGCTACTGGCAGCGTGCCGCCAAACAGCTGCCGCCCGGCGGTGAAGATGCCCAGGTGATTGCCCAGCAGATTCGCCAGGCCCGGGAAAATCTGGCGCCGGGCGAGGAGGTGGTCGAGACGCCGACACCCCGTCAGGAGACGGCTACCCCCACGCCAGTGACCACCGCCGCTGACAAGGCCATTAGCGTGAGTGTCACCCTGGACCCGCAGGTCGCTGCCGGCGCCGCCCCCGAAGATACGGTATTCATCTTTGCACGGGCCGTCAGCGGACCGCGCATGCCACTGGCCATCGTGCGCAAGCAGGTCAGCGAGTTGCCGGTTACGGTCACCCTGGACGACTCGACCGCCATGGCGCCCTCCATGAAGCTGTCAAACTTTGACCAGGTCGCCGTGGGCGCACGGATTTCGAAGTCGGGTACGGCGATGCCGCAAAGCGGCGATCTGCAGGGGCTGGTCGCGCCCGTGGTGCCGGGCTCCGGTCAGCCTGTCGAGCTCAACATCGACAGCCAGATCCCCTAACGGTTAGCCACCCGTTTCGACTGTCTTGCCTGATTCTGCCTTGCTGGGCTCGGGCGCAAAGGACAGGTTGGAAAGTACGCCGTCGATTAGTTCCTTTACCTGCGGGTATTCATTGTAGAGAAACACGCTATAGGCATCCGCGCGGTTGTCCTTGTGCATGCCGATCATCAGCGCCTGGCGGTAGCGTCCGGAAAACTCGGAGTTCACATCAAACACCGCCGCCGCCGCCCAGCCCGCGTTGAACAGTTCGGCAGCCTGTGCCGGCGGGTATTCGCGGTTGGGGGTGTTGCCGCTGCTGGAGAGTGCATTGATCAACGATTCAAACAGCAGCGGGAAGAGGTGGTTGGGTTCGGGTGCGGCATTGTGGGGGTCGCTGTAATCAATGGAGATGCGTCCCAGCGGCCGGATGATATAACGAATCTCGAGGAGTCCCGATTCATGGCGCAGGGCCCGTTCATAGGGCAGCACCGGGTTGGGCTCGGGGGTGAGGTCGGCAAATCCGGCGGGTGGCGAGAACCGCAGACCGGACTCGTCCAGCAGCTGTTCAAACAGGTCCGGTGTCTCAGCCGTGCTGCCCGAGGCCACTGTCGCGAGCCCCTGGCCAGCTATCAACAGCACCAGCAGCCAGTGCCTGACCGTACGCGGCATCATGAGGTATCCGGTTTCGCCGCCGCTTCCCACTGTTGCAGCAACTCCTCGGCGGTTGTCTTCCATTCCTCGGAAGGCGCGATTTCCAGGAAGCGCCTGAGATCGGCAATGGCCTCTTCACGCCGGCCTGTGGCTTCATATACGGCAGCCCGGTTGAACCAGGGTGCCGCCGTATGGGGGTCAATGGCGATGCACTGTTCGAAGTCGATCAGCGCCGTTTCAAAATCGCCCTGACTGAAACTCAGCGCACCCCGGTTGAAGCGGGCGGATAACAGGCCGGTATCGATTTCGATGGCGCGATCGAGGTCCGCCAGGGCCTCGTCTGTGCGATTGAACTTGCGATAGGCCTGGGCGCGGTTGGTCAGGTGCAGCGGGTTGTCCGGTGCCAGTCTGACGGCAGATTCGAGGCTTGCCAGGGCCTCCGTGACCTCGCCCTGCTCCAGCAGCAGGCTGCCGCGGATGCCGTGCAGTTCGGCCGCCTCCGGGTACTGGGCGATAGCCTGGTCCAGGGTGTTCAAGGCTTCCACCGGTCGGTCCTCGGCCAGGTGCTGGAGCGCGACCCGGGCGTGCTTATCGGGTGTCAGGCCGGCATGGGGATCATGGCCTCCATGGGGTCCCGCGCGAAAGCTGTTCGGCCGGGGTTTCGGCGCGGCCTGGACGATGGGCTCAAGGTCCTCATTGGTGACGGCCGTTGTCGGTACGGGTCCGGTGTCACACGCCGACAGGCTCATGGCGACGAGTGTCGCCATGAGCCTGGTCAGGTTAGTGGTGGGCCATTCAGCGCCAGGATGTCTGCTCAATAGCCCGCTCACACTGCCTACTTGCTCCCGGCATAGGCCTTGAGTGCCTTGTTCATCAGCTCGATGTGCTGCTCGTCGTTCAGGATGCCTGGCTCGGCCACCTTCGCCCACAGCTCGGCATTGGTCATCTCGCGATGGCAGCCCATGCACAGGCCGGTGCGTTTCATGCCGTCACGCATCTCCTTGGTCAGGGCCCGCGACAGCGGCCAGTGGGTACCCACGGTCTGCACCTGCTGCTCGTCCTTAATGATGGTCGACCAGTCGAAGTCCAGCGCCTCGATCTTGGGGATCTGGATCTGGTAATTCTTCGGAATCACCTTGCCGGTCTTCTGGTCGATCAGGTCTTCGACGATGTCCACCGGATAACGCAGCTGGTAGACGCCACCCGAGATCCCATAGCCCATGGCCTTGGGGTTGTTATGGCAGGACTCGCAGGTCCGCGCCTTGCGCTGCGCCGAATGCGGCTGTACCGGTGCCATGTCGATGGCCAGCGGGGTGCGTTCCTGCCCGAGCATTTTCTGCTCATCCTTCGAATAGGCGACTTGGTCGAGAGCGATGGTCTTGCCATCGCGGTCCTTCACCGTGTAGACGATCTGGCAGCCCGGCATCAGCGGGGTGACACGACCCTCACCGTTGATACCCAGCACGGGTTCCTCCCAGCGCAGGTAGGCACGGGTTTCTTCCACCTTGCCCGGGCTCTGGATGCCCTTCACGCCCAGTGGCGATTCGGCGGTGGAACCATCCGGATTCCGTTTACTGCCGGAGGCAATCCAGTCGGTATCATGCTTGGGTTTGCCGTCCTTGCCCGGGCCGTAATCGACATGTACATGGCAGCCGTAACACTGCGGTACCCAGGACGCATGGCAGGCATAGCATTCCAGGCTGTCGGCGTGTTTCTGGACCCGGCCCATGGCCACCATGGCATTCGGGCTCTTCCAGGCGTTGTCGAGGTTCAGCTGCTTGAGCAGCGGGATATCGAAGTCATTGCCGGTGGCCGAGTGCATAATGGCCTTCTTGCCGTCCTTGACGACGTTGCCGAAGGGATTGCCGCGCGCGGTCTTCAGGTAGCCTTCCTTCGAAACTTCTCCGGCGTGCCGTGGCAGTCCTCGCACTCGATCTCGACCTGCGCCAGCGTGGTGCCCGGGATGTTGCCGTCACCGTGCATGTCGATGGTGGTGTGGCAATCCTGGCACAGCAGCCCGCCCTCGGGATTGCCGGGTCGGCTCTTGATCTGGTGATGCAGGTCATCGGAGATGAACAGGTACTGCTTGGTGTGTAGCTTGGGCTGTTTCTCGCCTTTCTCGTTAAATGGGGAACCATAGGGGAACTCCATCAGGCCCTGGTAGGTCACGCCGATGCGCTTGCCGCGGTTGTGGCATGAATTACAGGTCTCGACAGGAATGCCCGAGTATTCGATGTCGCCATGTTTGACCACGGATTTACGCGTGGCCTGGATCTGGTGGGTCAGCAGGTGGCCCTTCTGGGCCTTGTCGATGGTCGGGTCGTTGCCCTCGTAGATGCCCTCGTTGCCGTAGGGGATGTGACAGGACGAGCAGCCCTGGCCGCGGTAATCGCCGCGCTTCTCGCGCCCCTTCACCGTGACATGGCAGCGCTGACACTGCTGGCGCTGGTAGGTGAAACCGGCCAGCTTGGGATCCTTTTCGATCTCCTCGACCGAGGGGCTGGGGATCTGGGTCAGTTCGGTCGGGAACTGTTCCTTGTGGGCCGCCATCATGTCCTTCATGTAGGCCTTGTATTCATCGGTACCGACCGCGGGTACCGGTCCGTCGCCATCCTTGACGTCGTAGTTGCCCCAGGGGACCTTGTAGTTCTGGACCTCCTCGATGCCCCAGGTGTGCAGGTTGCCCTGGATCTTGCCGGCCTCGGTGTTCATGAGGGATTTTTCCAGGCGCTCCTCGTAGCCCTTGTGGCAGGCGCTCTGGCCACAGGTGAAGGTGTTGATGTCCATGGCGCCGGGATCGGGATAGAAGGTCTGGGCCCCGCCGGCCTGTTTGAGTGCCGCCGGTGAACCGCTGTGGGCGGCCTTGGCCTCGGTCGCCTTGGGATCACCGCCATGGCAGATGACACAGCCCTCGCTGTCGCCGTGCGTGGCGCCCAGTGACTTGATAAGGACCATCATGCCGCTCGCCGGGTCGCGGATATCCTCGATACCCTTGTGACAAGTAATACAACCCGATTCAGTCTTGGCCTGCACGCTGAAGGCCGGCAGTGCCAGGACCAGCAATGCGGCCGCTTTCAAGAACCCGTTGAGTGTCTTCATGATGTCCCCCGCTTGGACGTGTTTTTAGGGAGGGGCGTTGGTGGAAATTTTGCTGCCCCGACCGAATTATGCTATCGGCCTAGTGTGCTACATCAATCTGCAATTACATTGACCCATGTCAATTGATTTCAATATTGAATATAGTCTAATGCGTTGTCACTTCAAGTAACGCGTTTTTTCAATAACCTGGGGGCACTGCAGATGACCACGATCAAGAGAATGATGACCGGGCGCCGGCGACCGGGCAGGATATTCCTGAGCGGATTACTGGGTTTCATGGTCGCGGCACCGGCCGCGGCCGCGATTTATGAGTCCGACAAGCTCAAGGTCTACGGTGATTTCCGCCTGCGCCTTGAGCAGGACTGGGATTCACAGACCAGCAGCGGCAGCGACCGGGACGACCGGCTGCGTACCCGGGTGCGGGTACGGCTCGGCATGAACTACAAGCCGACCGATATGTTCGATCTCGGCGTGCGCCTGCGCACCGGTTCGGACGACAGCCAGCAGTCACCGCATATCACGGTCATCGACTTCGATGACAACGACACCGGCGATGCGCACTTCAATTTCGACAAGTGGTACCTGAAGGCCAAGCAGGGCGGCCTGTGGGGCTGGGTCGGCCGCAACGGCCTGCCGATCTGGAAGCCGAACGAGCTGTTCTGGGACGATGACGTCACCCCGGCGGGCATCGCGGCAGGCTATGACTTCAACGTCGGTGACGGCAGCAAGCTCGGTATCAATGCCGGTTACTTCTCCCTGCCGGCGGGGATGCAGGAATTCTGCGGCAACATGGCTCATGGCCAGGCGGTATTGAAGACCTCGATGGGCGGCGCGGGGCTGACCGCGGCGGTGGGTGTGTTCGGCATGGATGAAGGGGCCTCGGACAGCAGTGAGTCGGACTGCGATCTTTATCAGCGCAATAACGGCGAGCGTGACTACACCATCTGGGTCGGCAACCTGCAGGCGAAATTAAAGGCGGGCGGACGGCCGCTGGCGATCGGGGCGGACTTCATGCATAACACCGAAGATTATGCCCTCACCGACCCCGGTATCACGGCCACCAACCAGGACGAGACCGACGGCTGGGATGTCTACGTGAAATACGGCGGCACCAAGAACAAGGGCGACTGGCTGCTGGGCTACTGGTATGCCGATATCGAGCAGTTCGCCGTGAACAGCTCCTTTGCCCAGGATGACTGGGTGCGCTGGGGCTCGGCCACCCAGACCCGTGCCAGTGACATGAAGGGGCACGAGCTACGCGCCGCCTACGGACTCGGCGGCGGTATGAACCTGGTGGCGCGCCTCTACCTGGTGGAGGCCATCACCAGCATCGAGGACGGCAACCGCTTCCGGCTGGACTTCAATTACAAATTCTAGCAGGCGCATCTGACGCCGAAATGCCCGGCACTGCTTGTAGTGCCGGGCTTTTTTATCCCGGTGGGTCAAAAGCTGCGCCGTCACGTAATGACCGGAACGGTGTGACGGGCAACCGCCGGGCTTTCACCGGTACTCCTATCGCCGCGCCGGCGCTGCAAGAATTCCCTCAAGCAATCAGTCCCTTACGCCGATACCATGGATAGGCTAGTGGAATGGGCCGGTGCGGCCCTATTTCCCCTGAATCTAGCCCGAGACAGGCTGTATCCTGACCGCTACCTTCGTGATATGAAGATTGGTAGTATTAATGAAGCAGACGTACAAGAAATGCATGCCTGAACAACAAAGATCTGCTGGAGTACTGATGTATTGAGAGGTACCGCATGGTAGATAAAACTACAACAAAAGCCAGTAGCACTGCAGCGACTTCCAGCAAGCCCGCCACGGGCATGGGAGCCGTGACGCTCGATGGTGATGCCATGGACCGTTTCGTGCGCAGCTTCGAGGCGAGCGCCCGACGCTGGGAACTGGTGGTCTACCCGGCAATGCTGGCCTTCGTCATACTCGCTGCCTACGGTTTCTTCCTGATCTATAGCCTGAGCCGCGACATCCATGTGCTGGCAGAGGGCATGGACCCCGAAATGGGCCAGCACCTGACCGATATTTCCTCCAGTGTGGCCTACCTCTCCGAGAATGTGCGCACCATGACCCGGCGCGTTGACAAGATGTCGAATACCCTGATCGATATCTCCGACAAGATGGACACGATGGAAGCGCTGGATCCCATGTTGGTGCATATGCGCGGAATGGATGCCTCGATGCATAACATGAACATCACCATCGACCAGATGCGCGGCGAGGTGACCTATATGGGTCGTAGTATTGGACGTCCGTTATCGAAGATGAACAGTTTCTTTCCGTGGTAGAACCGGTCCCGGTCTTCACGGTGACATGTGCATAATACATTACACATTAGTGTTCCACGCGGCATAATCTGCGACTGCTCGGGTGCTTATCCTGTGAGCCCGGCATATTAAAACAAGTAAAAAAGGAGAATTGTTATGTCAGTTAAGCCACTTTTATCCATCCTGGTTGCAAGCAGCCTGTTGATTATTCAACTGAATGCTGGTGCGGTGATGGCCGAAGAGGGGGGTGATGTTGAAGGTGCCGGCAAAGCGGCTACCGCGATAAAGGGTGCAGTCGAGAAGGCGACATCGGCGGTCAAGAAAGCCATAGGGCTTACGCCGGCAACCGAACCCGATGCTGAAGCCAAGGCGGACACTGGTGAGGTCGTCGAGGGAGCGGCCGTGGCGGTCGAGAAGGCTACCGGGGTTGCACCGGCAACCGAGATGGAAGCCGAAGCGGAAGCGGACCCCAGGCAGGCTGCCGAGGGCGCGGCTGTGGCGGTCGAGAAGGCTACCGGGGTTGCACCGGCAACCGAGATGGAAGCCGAGGCTGACACTGAAGAGGCTGCCGAGGAGGCCCTGCGTGAGAGTGCGCAGGCTGATATGGAGCAGAAGGTACGCGCCTACCGCGAGTTATATGACAGCCGGCAGATAGAGCATCAGAAACGGCGTGAACAGGCGCGCCAGCGCCACGAGGCGCGCAAGAAGGCCTTCGAGGCACGCCAGAAGGCCTATGCTGAAAAGGTCGATGCCTATCTCAAGAAACAGGAGGAGCGTTTTGCCAAAACCGTCAGGGAGCAGGAGGGCATCAGGGCCAGTACCGAGGAAGACCGCGACTACCTGGTGAAGCATCACCAGGAACTGCTGGAGATGGCACTCAAACGCAAGGATGAGTTAATCAAACGCCACGAGGAAATGCGCCAGCAGGCAGATGAGCGCAGAGCCGAGGTGGCAAAACGCCGTGCGCTGTTGCGTAAAATGGGTCCGGAGGAATGGCGTGCCTACCTTGATGAGCACTACGACGAAATATTCAAGCGCGACGACAAGGACCAGCGTCCCTTCGGTAAGCGCCCGCCCTGGTTGACTGCGCCAGCTCCGCTACCCGAGGGCGGCGGGAGCCCGCTGCCTCGCTGGCAGTAAACAATCAGGCGGTCACTGTCTCGGCGTAGTCTTTCAGCCTGACCGGCAGTCGTCTGGCACCCCAACTGCCGGGTTCCTTATCGAAGAGCCCGGGGCAGGGGGTGCCGCACTTGTTGCAGTCGCCTGCTTCAGTCAGGTTCCATTGGCTGAGGATGTACTGCATTCGCCCGATTAGTATCTGGCCACACTGGTGGCAGTAGGTGCTGCCGCCTTTTTCGTCGATCACATTGCCTGTATAGGCGTAACGGACACCGTTTTCCATGGCGATCCGGCGTGCCTTGGTGAGCGTGGCAGGCGGGGT
This sequence comes from uncultured Ectothiorhodospiraceae bacterium, assembly GCA_947259415.1. Classification (GTDB taxonomy): domain Bacteria; phylum Pseudomonadota; class Gammaproteobacteria; order UBA9214; family UBA9214; genus CAMYJZ01. Next base: position 10,285 of record CAMYMI010000015.1, read on the forward strand.
CGGTGGTTTGTCCAGCATCTTCCAGTCAGGATGAAACGCGGTGAAGTGCATGGGTACATCGGGCCCCAGCTGCTCCACCACCCAGCGCGTCATCTCGTCCAGCTCCTTGTCTGAATCGTTCTCACCGGGGATCAGCAGCGTGGTGAGCTCGAACCACACATCGGTTTCCTTCTTCAGGTAGACCAGGGTGTCGAGGACCGGTTGCAGGTGGCCGCCGGTGATCTTCCAGTAGAAACGCTCGGTGAATGCCTTCAGATCGACATTGGCGGCATCCATGTACTGGAAGAATTCCACGCGTGGTTCATCGCAGATATAGCCTGCGGTAACGGCGACAGACTTGATGCCCTGCTCGCGGCAGGCAATCGCCGTGTCGATGGCATACTCCATGAAGATGACCGGGTCGTTGTAGGTGTAGGCAACGCTGCGGCAGCCCAGGTCCAGGGCGACCCTGGCAATGGTGTCCGGGGCCGCGGAGTCGGACAGGGTATCGACCTCCCTGGACTTGCTGATATCCCAGTTTTGACAGAACTTGCAGGCAAGATTGCAACCGGCGGTGCCGAATGACAGTACCGGTGTGCCCGGCAGGAAATGGTTGAGTGGTTTTTTCTCGATCGGATCGACGCAGTAGCCGCTTGAGCGGCCATAGGTGTTGAGTACTATTTCCCCGTTGCGGTTCTCGCGTACGAAGCATAACCCGCGCTGGCCCTCGTGCAGCTTGCAGGCCCGGGGGCACAGGTCGCACATCACCCGCCCGTCATCCAGTGTATGCCAGTAACGGGTCGGGAGGATGCCGGTCTCCAGTGCCAGTTTTATGTCATGTTCGGCCATGGGCGGTTACCTGCTGTGCCTGATGTTCTGAAATTTATGTCATTGATGGTCTGGCGAGCGGCCTCCGCCCTGTTACGCAGGACGCCCGGGGAGAACCGGGCGCCCCCATTCTTCCCTGATTATTTACTCGACCCTGACTTTCCTGCGCGGGGTCTTTTCCATTTTAGGAAGTTTCAGTTCGAGCATCCCGTTCTTGAATGTCGCTTTGGCCTTTTCCTCATCCACTGTTGTGGGAAGCTCCAGGATTCGCTGGTATTCGCCATGGCTCATCTCGTGCCGGTAGTACTCTTCTTCCTCTTCCTTCTCCTCGTACCGCGTTTGCGCCTTGATCGTCACGTTGTGACCGGATACGGTGATATCCACATCGTCCTTGTCGACGCCAGGAAGTTCAGCCCGGATGACGACTTCCGTTTCCCGGTCAAGCATGTCGATCTTTGGCGTCTTGCCTTCGAACGGCGCGATCGCTTCCAGATTGCGTGGCCACTCCCAGCTTACGGGGTGCAGCCAGCCGCGCCTGCCGAATTCATCGAACCACCGTTCCATATCGTCCCAGACGTTCATCATGGGGTTTGCGGGACGGTGCTTAACAGTTATTTCCCTTTTCGGGGTTTTCTCTTCTGTGGCCATATCAATAACCTCCTATGGCATTTGGCCATACTTCCCCATACTTAATATATAGACCTGTATCGGAGTTACCGCCATGACGCCGGTCAAGGAACCGCAGGGTTTTCGGAGGGTGTCGCGACTGCGGTAAACAGGCCTGATTTTCCTGTGAAAAATGGCCGCAATGAATGATTGGGACGGCTGTAGTGGCATGCAATAATGTCTGCCATGAGCCGCTTGAGCGATACCGCCGGGGAGCAACCTTCACTGCGGCGTTCCCTGTCATTGCCGCTGACAACCTTCTATGGGCTGGGCAATATCCTGGGTGCCGGGATCTATGTACTGATCGGCAAAGTGGTGGCCGAGGCCGGTATGTTTGCCCCCGTCTCCTTCCTGCTGGCGTCGCTGCTGGCCTGTCTGACGGCATTTACCTATGCGGAACTTTCCGCCCGGTTTCCGCTGAGTGCCGGGGAGGCCGTGTATATCCAGGAGGGCATCGGTATCCAGGCGTTGTCGGCACTGGTGGGTCTGCTGATCATCCTGGCCGGGATCGTTTCCGCGGCTACAATCCTGCGCGGATTTACCGGTTACCTGCAAGTGTTTATAGCAATCCCCGGCGGCGTGGCCATCCCGCTGCTGGTCCTCATGCTCGGCGGACTGGCCGCCTGGGGGATCAGTGAATCGGTCCGCATCGCCGCGCTGATCACACTGATCGAGATCACCGGCCTGCTGCTGATTATCTGGATTGCCGCTCCGGACCTGGCCGCTGCGCGGCCCGCGCTGGGAGATTTCGCGCCCCTGTCGGGAAGCACTGCCTGGTACGGGATTTTTATCGGCGGGTTTCTCGCCTTTTATGCCTTTATCGGTTTCGAGGACATGGTGAATGTGGCCGAGGAGGTCCAGCACCCGAGTAGCAACCTGCCGCGCGCCATCCTGATTGCGCTGGCGGTTTCGGCGCTGTTGTATTTCCTGGTGGCGCTGGCGGCTGTCCTCAGTGTTCCCGCAGGTGAACTGGCCGATGCCAATGCCCCGCTGGCCTTCATCTACCAGTACGTTACCGGACGCGATCCGGTGGTGATTACGCTGATCGGGATGTTAGCGGTCATCAATGGCGCCCTGATCCAGATCATCATGGCCTCGCGGGTCTGCTACGGGATGGGCAGGAAGCATTGGCTGCCGGCCGTATTCGCCAGGGTCAACCACCTGACCCGCACCCCGATCGTGGCGACAGTGGTGGTGTCGGCGCTGGTTCTGGTGATGGCGCTTTGGTTGCCGATTGAGACACTGGCCAAGGCCACCAGCTACTTCCTGCTGATTGTGTTTGCGCTGGTAAACCTGGCGCTCTGGCGTATGAAGCATGCCGCCACCCATCCGCCCGGTATTATCCGCGTGCCCTTCTGGGTGCCGGTAATGGGGTTTTTCGCCTCCGCGGCTTTCGTGTTCGTCCAGGCGCTGATTGACCTGATGAACTGACACGGCCGGCTTAACAGGGCAAGGCGCGCTTCTTGTCTTCCTGTTCCGCTTCGCGTGATACGAGCCGTGCCAGGATAGACAACTCCTCGCTAAGCATCTCCAGTATGTCGTCGAACGCAAGGATCCCCACCAGGGAGCAGGTACTCGACACGATGGGAACCCGCCGAACACCGCGGGCACGCATGCGTTGTGCCGTGTCGAACACACTTTCATCCTCGGGTACCTTCAACACAGCATAGGTCATCACGTCACCAACAGTGACCTGATCGATAGCTACAGCCTCGGCGATGATTTCGACCACAATGTCGCGGTCGGTCAGCATGCCGACCGGTTCAACCCGGTCGTCCCTTGTCTCAACAACGACCAGGCAGCCAACATGGTGGTCACGCATCAGCCTGGCGGCATCCATGATGGTCATCTCCCGTGTGGCTGTGACTACATCGCGATTACACAACTCTCCGGCATTCATGGCTATCTCTCCTCGTGTCCAGAATATCGCCGGGTGTCCGGCTTTTGGATATACAATCTATGATTGCAGTATAGAAGACTAATGTGTTTTTGGTTATTGATCCAGACCAGCGGTTTGGGATACGGCCTGTCAGCCGGCAGTAGCCTGTACTTTCATACTACGGGCTGTGTATGGTGGCAGGCAGATGATAGCCGTTGCCCTGCAGGTTAACGCTGGAAGCCTTGGTGATACTGCCATGCAAGAGACCCTGATTGCTGCGCTGCAAAATCCGGATGTGTTCGATCATCCGGTTGGCGAGATCAGCGTGCTCGAAACGCATATATCCTGGGTCATTCTCACCGGCGACTTCGCCTACAAGATCAAGAAGGCCGTTGATTTCGGTTTCCTGGATTTTTCCACCCTGGCAAAGCGTCATTATTATTGCCAGGAGGAATTGCGGCTGAACCGGCGTTTTGCAGCTGATCTTTATCTCGAGGTGATCAGCGTGACCGGCAGCATTGACCGGCCCGTCCTGCAGGGACCGGGCGAATCGATTGAATATGCGGTCAAAATGCGCCAGTTCCCGCAGCAGGACCTGCTGAGCAATATCGTCGCCCATCACGGACTTGATGAGGCGCATGTCGATGAAATTGCCACCCTGCTTGCCGATCTCCATGCCTGTGTTGATGTTGCTGATGCAACGACGGATTACGGCCGCCCGGATGATATACAGCATTGGGTGATGGAGAACTTCGAGCATATCCGCCCGGTGCTGGGTGCGCCGGCGCAGCAGGCGCAACTGGACTGGCTGGAGAAATGGTGCGACCAGGAATTCCGTAACAAAAGGACGCTGATCAGGACACGCAGGCACGACGGCTTTGTGCGCGAATGCCACGGTGACCTGCACCTGGGGAACCTGGCACTGATTAACGGGCGCATTACGCCGTTTGACTGTATCGAGTTCAATCCAAAGCTGCGCTGGATCGATGTCATTAGCGAGGCCGCCTTCCTGACGATGGACCTGGAGGACCGCGGCTACCCGGGGCTGGCATACCGGTTTCTGAACGGGTACCTGCAGCACAGCGGGGACTATGCAGGTGTCGGTCTGCTGCGTTACTACCTGGTCTACCGGGCGCTGGTGCGTGCCAAGGTGGCGATCCTGCGGCTGGGTGCTGTTGCTGATAATGCCGAAGCGAGCCGCCAGGTCTGGGAAGAATACGAGTCCTACAGGCGGCTCGCGCAGCAGTATGCACAGGCCCGGCAGCCCGCATTGATCATCACCCACGGTGTCTCAGGCTCGGGAAAGTCCTGGTATGCCGCACAACTCGTCGAGCGGCTGGGTGCCCTCCAGATCCGCTCGGACGTGGAACGCAAGCGCCTGTTCGGTTACCGCCCGCAGGCGGGTACAGGTTCGGGTATCGACACGGGGATCTACACGGCAGAGGCCGGGGCGCGCACCTATGAATGCCTGGCCGGGGCGGCACGCTGCATCGTGGATGCAGGCTACCCGGTCATCGTCGATGCGGCCTTTCTGAAGCGAGCGCAGCGCGTGCGCTTCCGGCAACTAGCCACGGAGCTCGGGGTGCCCTTCGTGCTGCTGCATTTCGAGGCCGACGTCGACACCTTGCGTCGCCGGATCAAGGCGCGCCTTCAGGCGGACACGGATCCCTCCGAGGCCGGGCTGGCAGTGCTGGAGGCACAACTCGGGTCGCAGGAGCCGCTGCGGCCGGATGAGCAGGACGGGGAGGTCGCTATCCTGGTGAGCCAGGACCAGTCGCTGGATGATCTCGTCCGCGAACTGGCAGGCAGAATCACGCCACCGGCAACTGGATAGACCCGGGTCAGCCATTTTTCCCGCCGAATCCGATACCATGCAGATAGGCCTGTAAAAAACGACTGTCAGGTCGATAGAGGGTTACTGGTCGGATTCAATTAACCATGTACTGGCTATCATTCAAGAAGAAGCAAGAACCCCCGGTCACGGGCCTGATCCTGCCGGGCGGCGGTGCCCGCAATGCCTACCAGGCCGGTGTGCTCAAAGCCATCGGTGATATGTTGCCCGAAGATGTCGAGAACCCGTTTCCGATCATCTGCGGCACTTCATCGGGTGCCCTTAACGCGGTCCTGCTGGCCAGCAGTGCCACGCGTTTCCAGGAGGGCGTGGACCGGCTCTACGGGATCTGGGCCAATTTTCATGTCGGCAAGGTGTTCCTTACCGATACCATGACGGCGATCAAGAGCGGGCTGAGATGGGGGCTGGCCTTTGCCAGCGGCGGTCTGCTAAAGCTGCAGCCGCGCTCTACCCTCGACAATTCGCCGCTGCGCGGACTGCTGGAGCGGCACATACGTTTTGCACGCATCCAGCAGGCCATCGACAGCGGTGACCTGCGTGCGGTAGCGGTGACCGCATCCGGTTACAGCAGCGGGATGTCGGTGACCTTCTTTCAGGGAATCAAGGGACTGGTGCCGTGGAAGCGGACCCGGCGCATGGGAAAGCCTGAGGAACTGACACTGGATCACCTGATGGCGTCCTCGGCTATCCCGGTATTGTTTCCCGCGGTCAAATTGCATAACGAATATTACGGTGACGGTTCAATGCGAGCCACGGCGCCGCTGAGTCCCGCCCTGCATCTGGGTGCCAACCGCCTGCTTGTGATCGGTGTGCGCAATCCGCGACTCGACGTGGTACCTGAGGAGGACACGGACATCCCCTATCCGACCTTCGGGCACATCAGCAGTTATATCTTCGACACCCTGTTCATGGACAGCCTGGATGCCGATATCGAACGCATGCGCCGCATCAATCACACTATCACGGAGACCCGCAACAAGCATGTCGACTACAAGGACAGCTCCCTGCACCAGGTCGACTACCTGGTGATTTCCCCGAGCCGCGACGTGCGCGAGATCGTGGAACGCTATGTCGACAATTTCCCGCGTTCTGTGCGTGTGTTGCTGAAGGGGATTGGTGCGCTGACGCGTGAAGGGCGACCGTTGATGAGCTACCTGATGTTCGACGCACCGTACTGCAAGGAACTGATGGAGCTGGGCTACAATGATGCGCTGGCCGCGCGCGAGCAGATCCTGCACCTGCTGGGTTACGATGAGTTGATCGACACGCAGACCTGAATCCGGCGCCCGCCGGGCCGTCAGCTCAATGACTTCAGACGGTCCTGGCGACGCCAGCGGTCGACGATGTCGTCTACATCCAGGTCTTCAGGACCCGAAATCCAGCGCTCGTAAAAGTCCACATCCGCACTGTTGGGTACCGGGTCCGGTTTGTAGAACTTTACACGCGTCGGCAACGGTATCGCCTGTCCCATGACCATGGCCTCGCCACGGCCCAGCGAGGCGAGGATGTCGACCAGGTCTCGTTCCGCCTCCGGGACAAGGTCCTTCACATATTCCTGATCATCCGGGTTGGTCAGGCGCAGGCATATAAAGGTGCTGCACTGGGCCAGCACTGTCTCCGATAATTCATGCGGGCGCTGGCTGACCACTGCCAGCCCGACACCGTATTTGCGCCCTTCGCGCGCGATACGTTGCATCGACTGGCGCGTGCCCTCGTAACGCGGGTCATTGTCACGCGGGATATAGGCATGCGCCTCCTCGCACATCAGCAGGATGGGGAATTCCTTGTAGCGCGGGTTCCAGTAGTTGAACTCGAAGGCCATGCGCCCGACTTGTGCGGAGACCGTCGGCCTTACATCAAAGGGCACGCTGCTGAGATCGATGACGGTGATCTGGCGTTTGGGGTCGCCAAGGCCGACAAAATCCCTGAGCAGGCCGGAAAGCGAATCCGAGCTGGTGCGGTGCTTCGGCTTTAGCATGAAGTCATAACGCACATCATTCATGCGACTTTGCAGACGCATCAGAAACTGGTCGAATTGTCCTGCCAGCGGCCCCTTGTCCTTGCCGAAGTTGCTCGTCATCTTGTTCGCTTCCTCGAAATTCGCGTACAACTCATCAAGCGAAAAGTAGACCGGAGAATCAACCGAAAGGTGACCGATGCCCAGTTCCTTGTTGGACTTGTTGCGCAGCTCGAACAGGTTGTCGCGCAGGAAGGCGATCTGGCTCGAGGCCGATTCATCAGTACGATCGATAAACAGGTCGACCAGCTCGGAGAAGGTCATCAGCCAGTAGGGCATTTCGAGATCGCGTGCATCGATATGGCGTACCACGTTTTCATCGAAGGCGTAATGCTGCTTGCCCTGACGGTCCTTCCAGGCATATTCGCCATGCAGGTCCAGCAGGATGATATGGGCATTGGGCATGACCTTGACAGCACGTTGCAGCAAGTTTGTAACGGTCCAGGACTTGCCGGCACCGGATTGCCCGAGGATGGCCGAGTGCCGGCTGAACAGGGCGCCTGGGTCAAGACATACATCGAGGGATGAGCGTGATGACAGTTCACCCACGCTATAGCCGCGGGAGCGGAACTTCACGAAGATGGACTTGACGTCCTCCTCGGTGACCGGATGGAGCTCCGCGCCGGCGACCGGGTAGTTCTTGACGCCGTTCTCGAAGGTGCCGTTACTGTTGATCTCGCCCAGCGGGATGAGGTTGAGTACCCAGCGCTTGGTATCGCGCCGTCCGGGGAGATTGTTGGCCGTCTCGACTATATCGTTTTCGACCATGTTCGAGACCATGCCAAGGACGCGGATGCCGTTCTGGGTAATGGCCATGTAGGACCCGGGCTGCCCGACCGGTACACGCTCGCCGTCGGTCAGGATCATGGGAAGTTTGCCATCACTGTCTGCGCTCACCACAGCCGTGAATAAGCCCGGCCTTACCTCCGTGATATGGCCGACCCTGGAGTTCGTGTATGTCGTCATTGCTGCCATCCCTCTGGCTGGTTGATATTCTGGTTGATACCAGGCGTGGTTCCCCGTCGCCTCAGCTTTCTGCGGGCACAATTCCATGGGCCGGTCAGTCAACCGTGCCTGACTCTACCACTATAACGGCGGGTCCATCCCAGAATTTAGTGTCCGGATAATGGCTTACCGGCCCGTGCCCCGGGTTGTCCTGCGACGTCAGCGCGGTTGCCCGTATCCGTTGCCCGAGGGGACGGTCCTTGCTGGATTTGCTACGCTGTGATTGACCAGGGCGAACAATCACCCGTATCCGGGCAGTATCGGTTTGAAGCATAGCCAGGCGTTGAAATTAAACAGTAAAGGCCGGGGGAGTCCGATAGACAACATGACCGGAACCAACACCTATATCCGCTGGTTCAGTGAGCTCACGCTGGATGATGTTCCGCTGGTAGGCGGCAAGAATGCCTCGCTGGGCGAGATGTACCGTGGGCTGAAGGGAGAAGGGATCAATGTTCCGGATGGTTTTGCCATCACGGCGAAGGCCTACCTGGAGCTGCTCGAAAACTCCGGTACCGGGGAGCAGCTGGCCACGCTGCTCGATGGTCTCGATCCTGATGATGCAGCAGACCTGGCCCGGCGCGGGCGCCGCGCCCGGGACATTATCTTTTCCGCGCCACTGCCGGAACAGATGCGCACCGAGATCCTCGAGGCATTCCAGCGGTTGACCGACAAATACGGGCCGGATACCAGTGTTGCAGTACGCAGTTCCGCCACGGCCGAGGACCTGCCGACAGCCAGCTTTGCCGGTCAGCAGGAAACCTTTCTCAATATCGCCAGCGATGAGTCGCTGATCAACGCCTGCCGGCAGTGCTTTGCCAGTCTGTATACCGATCGCGCCATTCATTACCGCATGGACCATGGCTTCGATCATGCCGGGGTGGCGCTTTCTATTGGCGTACAGAAGATGGTGCGTTCCGACCTGGGGTGCAGTGGCGTTATTTTCACGCTGGATACCGAATCTGGCTTCCGCGATGTGGTGTTCATCACTGCTGCCTGGGGGCTTGGTGAGAATGTCGTACAGGGCACCGTTGACCCGGATGAATTCTATGTCCACAAGCCGACCTATGAGGCTGGCAGTCGGGTCGTATTGCGCCGCAATCTCGGTGACAAGCAGATCAAGATGATCTACGCACGGGGTCGCCACGGCGCGACCACGCGTAACATCCCCACGCCCAAGGCCGAGCGCCTGCGCTTCTGCCTTAGTGACAAGGAAGTTCTGACACTGGCCGGCTATGCCATGAAGATCGAGGACTACTACAGTCGCCGCTACGGGCGCGACAGCCCCATGGACATCGAATGGGCCAAGGACGGGGAGGACGGCGGGCTGTATATCTTGCAGGCAAGGCCGGAGACGGTGGTGTCGCAGCGCAAGGTTGGCCTCCTGCGGGAGTACGAGTTGACAGGCAGTGGTGAGGTGCTGGTCGAGGGCCACGCCGTGGGCGACCGGATTGCCGTTGGCAGGGTGCGCGCCATTCATGATCCCTCCGAACTGCCGGAATTCAGAGCCGGGGAGGTGCTGGTCACCGACATCACGACCCCGGACTGGGAGCCGGTGATGAAGCAGGCGGCGGCGATCGTGACCAACCGGGGCGGCCGGACCTGCCACGCCGCCATTGTCGCCCGGGAACTCGGGATTCCGGCGGTGGTCGGGACCGGGAATGCCGTGGAGAAACTGGCCAGCGGTGAGTCCGTGACCGTGTCCTGTGCCCAGGGAACGACCGGACGCGTGTATGCCGGCGATATCCCGTTCAGGATCCATGATACCGACCTGGGTGAACTGCAGAAGACGAAAACCAAAATCATGGTGAACCTGGGCAACCCGGAACTGGCATTCGGCACCGCCCAGATTCCCAATGACGGCGTCGGTCTTGCGCGGCTCGAGTTTATTATCAACGAGTACATCAAGGCCCACCCCCTGGCCCTGCTGGCAGTGGAGAAGGTCACTGACCCGGGTGTCCGGGCGCAGCTTGCCACCCTGACAGCGGGCTATACCTCGCCAGCCGGCTACTTTATTGAAAAGCTCTCCGAGGGTGTGGGCACAATTGCCGCCGCGTTTTATCCGAAGCCGGTCGTCGTGCGCCTGTCCGATTTCAAAAGTAACGAGTATGCGAGCCTGCTGGGCGGAGCGGACTTCGAGCCTGTCGAGGCCAACCCCATGCTGGGCCTGCGCGGGGCATCCCGTTATGTCCATCCGGCTTACCGTGAAGCCTTTGCGCTGGAATGCGCAGCACTGAAGCGGGTGCGCGAGGAGATGGGCTTACGCAATGTGAAGCTCATGGTCCCGTTTTGCAGGACTCTCGGTGAGGCGGGACTGGTGCTGCAGGCCATGGCGGAGCATGGGCTGCAGCGTGGTGATGCGGGGCTGGAGATCTACATGATGTGTGAACTGCCAAACAACGTCATGTTGATTGATGAATTTTCCGAGTACTTCGATGGTTTCTCTATCGGCTCCAATGACCTGACCCAGCTGGCCCTTGGCATCGACCGCGACTCGGAGCTTGTTGCCGGGGGGTTTGACGAACGCGATCCCGGGGTCAGGAAACTGCTGCGTATGGCCGTGGAGGGCGCCCGGCGCAATCACCGTCACAGCGGCATCTGTGGCCAGGCGCCTTCTGATTATCCCGATATGGCAGCTTACCTGGTGGAGTTGGGTATCGATTCAATGAGTTTGAACCCGGATACCGTTATGAAAACCACGCAGCATATCCTGCAGGTGGAACAGGAACTGGCCGGGAAACAGGGCTCCGGCTAGCCCGCGGTATCGGATTACCGATGCACGCTCGGGGAGTGCAAGAACCGCTGGCCGTGTCTAGCGGCGGCCCGTTTTAGACTCAGTTGTAATAGCGCGGTTGGCTACTGTGGCTGTACATGTCCTTGAAATGATTGCGGTAATAGACCACGGCACTGTTGCCGGCTGCTTTCACATCGAAGACCTTCCAGCCTGACTTGCCCCGGTAGAAGCGGAACTCCAGCTTGGTGGGGTAGCCGCCGGGCTGCATGATCCAGGCACTCACCGAGACATCATCAGAGCTTTGGCCACGCGGGGTGAAGTAGCGTATCGGCTGGTTGGAGTAGGTAGCCAGTTGCTGAGCGAGGATGGTCATGAATGACTCCGCAAGCTGTGTCTGCATGCTGGCGCGCTGCTTTGGGCTCATCCTGCGCCATGCCGGTCCGGCAGACCAGCGGGTCATGTAGGCAAAATCGAAATAGGGTGCGATCTCCTGTCGCAGGAAGGCTGCCGCCCTGGCCTTGTCCCTGGCGCCGCCACCGCGAATAAAGGCTGTCAGCTTGTTAATGCCTTCCTTGAGTAGCTGTGCCGGTTCTGCTGCCTGTTGAGCCGGTGCGGTGCCTTTATGGGCGCCCTGATAATAAGATGGGTAGGGTGCCGCCGCGGCCATGGATGCAGAGGTAGTCAAAATCAGGAATACGGCTAGTAGCTTCGTTTTCATGGGACCCTCTGTGGATTGCGCTGGGTTGAATAGAACCGAAACAGACCAGATTTTGTCTGGCCTGTTTGCGGTTTATACAGCAGATGATATTGGGTTGCCAGCCCGTAATATTATTATCACTAAACAGAAGAAGCACTTCCCTGTGCGCGCCAATCCTGAGAGTTTTTACTTGGTTTCGGTTGTCGGAGCAGCAGGGGCGCCGTAGGGGGCACCGTAGGGAGCAGCGTAGGGACCACCCCAACCACCATAGCCCGGGTAGCCGCCGTAGCCGTAGCCGGGATAGCCACCGTAGCCATAGGGGCCGTAGCCACCGTAGCCATAGTGACGGCCATAACCGCGGCCATAACCGCGGCCACGACCACCGCCGCTAATGTTGAAGTCCATGTCACCCCAGCCGTCGCCGTCGAAGGGACCCCAGTCGGAACCCCAGTTGTCACCGCCCCAGGGACCACCCCCCCACCATGCATGGGCGGAAGTCATCGGTAAGGCGGCAAGGCCCGCGATGAAGGCCGCTGCAACTGTTGTTTTCAATGTTTTCATGAGAGTTACCTCCTGTTATCTGAATGATGAATTTTCTCCTGCTTGCAGGAGAACTATATTTTCGGACGGTTGCGGCAAAATTGAATTGACCTGCGTCAATAAGTTTTAAGTTTTATTAACATATTCTTAATATCTGATAAAATAGGTTGTATTCGAATAGACTATTGGATCAGAATCTGCGGTTGATGTGACCGCATAAGCTATTGGGTATCTACAGGTGTTGTAACTCATGCAACTGATTTTATTGATATTTATGTCTTTTGTGGGTGCGGCTGCTATAGCTGCTCCGGATGGTGCGCAACTCTATGCAGACAACTGCGCAACCTGCCACGGTGACAAGGGCAGCGGTGGTGTCGGTGTCCCGCTGGCTCTGCCATCGTTCCTGGAAAACGTGGACGATAATTTCCTGCGCCAGACCATTCGTCGTGGCCGGCCTGGCCGGGTGATGCCCGCCTTTCCCAAGCTCAGCGCTGCGCAGCTCGATGCCCTCGTCGGCCATATCCGCAGCTGGTCCGGGAAGCCGGCGCCCGAGTTCGCCACGACGCCGGTGAAGGGCGATCCGCTGCACGGCAAGGCCCTGTTTGCCAGCAATTGTGTCGCTTGTCACGGTGAGAACGGTGAGGGCGGCAAGGGCACCGGGGTGACATTTTCACGCAGTCGTGACTTGCCGATTATTGCACCTGCACTGAATAACCCCGGTTTCCTGCAAGCCGCTACCGATGAAATGATCAGGCATACCCTGCTCTACGGGCGCGAAGGTACGTCAATGCGCTCGTTCCTGGAGCAGGGTCTTTCCGAGAAAGATATCGGTGACCTGGTGGCTTATGTGCGCAGCTTCGAAAAACAGGCGGACGTTTCAGGATTGGCCAAGGTGGTGCCTGACGAAAAAATCATAATTGCCGAGTCGCCCTATACCCTTGATGAGACAATAGAGAACCTGAAAAATGCCATCGTCAGCCAGAACTTCCAGTTGATCAGGACCGATCTGCTGGAGCATGGCCTGGTCGAGGAGGGCGAGGAAAGTAAGCAGGAAATCATCCTGCACTTCTGCAATTTCAAGTTTCTCTATGATGCACTGGCTATAGACCCGCGCGTGGGTTTGTTTCTTCCCTGCCGGATTACGGTGGTGGAGCATGAAGGCAAGGTACAGGTGATGACGATTAATCCACTCTACCTCAGTCACCTGTTCAATAATGAAGAGCTCGACGAGGTGTGCAAGCAAATGCACGGGATCTACACTGCAATTATCGAGGATGCAACCTTGTGATGATGAAACGCTCCCTGAATACGGTGTTTATCTGGCTGGTCCTGCTGCTGCCCGTGCAGGCACTTGCAGAGCAACTGCTGATGGCACGGTCACTGCAGCCGTTTCCCGAGACCATGCTGGCATTGCAGGAGTCTATACGTGCGCATGGTTATACCGTTTCGCGCGTGCAGCGTGTGGATATCGGCTTGACCGGCATGGGTTACAAGACCGACAAGTACCGGATAGTGTTTGCCGGCAAGATCGACGAGATCAGGCACCTTTCCGAGAAAGCACCGCAGCTGATGCCCTACCTGCCACCGAAGGTATCCATCTTCGCCGAGGGATCACAGACCATCCTGGTCTCGGCCAATCCGCAACTGTATGCGGAGATTGCCGGCGAGGCAGTCGACCCGGTCATCTTTGATCGCTGGGAGAATGACCTGCGTTCCATCTTTCACGATGTAAGCAAGGCCGAAGAATAAGGTCCGCGCGGGCGATTACGGTGCCTCGCAAGCCGTGGCCTTGCCGCTTGTAATGGACAGGATCGGGAATTCCATATGACTCGGGTACCCGGGCGTTGCGGAACAAGGATGCTTTCTGCTAAAGCATTTGAAAAATTGACTTGTGTGAAATTCGCTGTGTAACGCCGGATAATTGCGCGACTGCAGCGGGTCAGGCATTAACAGGACAGATTGCGCCGAAAAAAAACGCGGACAGGGTTGTCCGCGCTAATGTGGAGTTGTGTTCGACAGATGTACAGATAAAAGCTGGAGGAGCCTCAATCACTGTCTGACTTGAGACTATACGAGGAGCAAACAGGACAGCGCCTTGATCTGGATCAATTTTCGAGTGGTATCGCGCGACTGTTTATGGCAGGGTAGCCGGAATAATGTTAGTGGATAAGCGCAACTGACTAATATGCTCCGATTATTCGTGCTTGATCGGCAGGGCCGGCCACATGCGATCAACTTCAGCCTGACAGGATATCTTGCCTTATGAATGATCCGTCAATGGATCCGCTATTGGATGAAGCACTCCAGCGATTCAGGAGGCAACTGGACGCGGCCCGCAAGACAGACCTGCGTGAACCGAATGCGATGACCCTGGCGACCGCGGACGCCGCGGGGCGTCCATCTGCCCGTACCATGCTGCTCAAGGGAGTGGATGATCGTGGTTTTGTGTTTTTTACCAACAGCCGCAGTCGCAAAGGCATGGAATTAGAGGCGAACTCTCGGGCGTCAATGTGCTTCTTCTGGCAGCCGCTGATGAAACAGGTGCGCATCGAAGGTACGGTTGAGGTGATTGATGATGCCGAGGCAGATGATTACTGGCGTACGCGGCAGCGCGATAGCCAGCTGGGGGCCTGGGCGTCACAACAGTCCGAGCCACTGGCCGATCATGAGACCCTGCAGCGCGGGGTGTCCGAGTACCATGACCGGTTTGTCGACCAGCAGGTGCCGCGGCCACCGCACTGGCTGGGTTACCGGGTGGTGCCCGAGCGGATCGAATTCTGGAAGTCCGGCTGGCAGCGTCTGCATGAGCGGGTATGCTACGACAAGACCGGTCGGGGCTGGACCATGACCCTGCTGTACCCGTGAGCCAACTTCTCTGCCTGTCGTGTGCCTCACGCAAAGCTGATCGACGTAGAAGCCACTGTATTTAAAAGTTATTTATCCCCTTCGCGGCCGGTAACGGCTTATTGACAATTCCAATAATTGGGACTATATTCCCAATTATGCTGGAAAATAAACTCACCAAGGCACTCTCGGCATCGATCCTGCGCCTGTTGCGCCCACTGGTGCGTATCCTGCTGCGCAACGGGGTGGCCTACGGCAGTTTCGCTGAACTCGCCAGGAAGGTGTATGTCGATGTGGCTTTCGAGGAATTCACTCCCGAGGGCAAGAAGCAGACGGTTTCACGTGTCTCCGCCATGACCGGCATGACGCGCAAGGAGGTCAAGCGGCTGCTGGAAATGGAGGGGCCGGCCGATGCTGCCAGCCAGGAACGTTTTAACCGCGGCATAAGGGTGATCAGCGGCTGGCTGCATGACAAGCGCTTTCACGATGCCGGTGGCAAGCCGGCAGACCTGCCCGTTGATGGCAAGCGCAATTCCTTTGCCACCCTGGTCAAGGATTACAGTGGCGATATCCCTACCAAGGCCATGCTGAGCATGCTGGAGGAAGCGGGCAATGTCAGGCAGATCAAGGGCAAGGTCCGGCTGGTCCGGCATGCCTATGTGCCTGGCAATGACCCGGTCAACAAGCTGCAGATCCTCGGGACGGATGTCGGGGAACTGATTGCAACCATTGATCACAACCTGACTGCGGGACCTGATGATCTCCTGTTCCAACGCAAGGTCGCCTACGACAGTATCGATCCTGCGGCGGCAAGCAAACTCAAAAAGATGTCCTTTAAAAAGGCACAGGCCCTGCTTGAACAACTGGACAGACAATATGCACGCCACGAGCTTGATGAAGGTTCAGGCGACAGGGGGAAGTACATCAGTATGGGTATCTACTTTCATGAGCAGAATTCCGAAAAGGAGTAGCAGGCATGCGTAATTCAATCCATAAAATCTTCCTGGCAGTTTCCCTAATCGTCACGATTCTGGTGGCCGGCGGCTGTGGTGGTGGGGCTAGCAGCCTCGCCGGAGGCGGGATCGGTGGCACGGGCATCACGGCATTCGGGACCATCACCGGATTTGGCAGTGTGTTTGTCAACGGGATCGAGTTCGAAACCAGCGGCAGCCTTTTCGACGTTGACGACAATGACACGGCGGTCGAGGGTGATCTCGGAATCGGCATGGTGGTGACCGTCACCGGTAACCTGAATGACGACGGCGTGACCGGCACGGCGGATAGCATCGAATACGACGACGAGATCGAGGGACCGGTGTCGAATCTGTCCGAAGATGTGGCTCTGCAGACCAAGACCTTCACGATCTTCGACACGACCGTGGTGGCGAGCCTCAGTTCCACCGTGTTTGCCAATGCCGATTACAACACCCTGGCCCAGGACGATGTGGTTGAAATCAGCGGCTTCGTCGACGAGGCTGGTACCCTGGTGGCCACGCGACTGGAAGGGGAAGGTCCGCTGGTACTCGGTACAACCGAAGTGGAAATCAAGGGTACGGTGTCGGGCTGTACAGGCGACTGCTCCGGCACCTTCAACATCGGTTCAGTTGGTGTCAGCTACGATGGCACGACCGACCTGACCGGTATGCCGGGCGGTGTGGTCAGCGATGGCCAGTTCGTTGAGGTCAAGGGGACCCTGGTTGGTGCGAATACCATCAGTGCCATCCGCATCGAACTCGAGGACGAGGGCATCGGCGATACCGGCGACAACAAGGTCAGCATCGAGGGGCTGGTCAGCGAATTCAGCGGTGTCGGTTCCTTCAGGGTGGCCGGTCAGCTGGTCGATGCCACGGGCGCCGTATTCACGCCTGCCAGCCTGGAGACAGGCATGGCCGATGGCATGGAGATCGAGGTCGAAGGGCCCATCGTGGGCGGCGTCCTGCAGGCGGTAAAGGTGGAGGCGCGCGGCGGCGAGATCCGTATCGATGCGCGTGTGCAGTCCACAACAGTGGCTGCGGATGGCATCAATGGCAGCATCACGCTACTGCTGGATCCCGGTAGCCTGACCGTAAAGGTTGACAGCCAGACCGCCCTTCGCGATGACACCGGGGTCGAGGAACTGCTCGCCCTGGGTGAAATCAGCCAGGGTAATTTCCTCGAGGTCGAGGCCTTCAGAGAGGATACCAGCGGTGAACTGATTGCCACCGAGGTCCGTCGGGACGCACCGGATGATGACATCCTGCGGGGACCGGTGGATAGCTGTGACGGATCACAGGTCACCATCCTGGGTCTGGATTATGCCCTCATCAATGGCCTAACAACCTATAAGGACCAGAATGAGATCCTGTTAGCGAACGGTAACGATTTCTGTACTGCCCAGGCTGCCGGTGGCTTCTTCGTAAAGGTCAGGGACGATCGTGTGGCTGACGGTGTCGCCGATGAGGCCGAACTGCAGGATTGATCGGCGTATTCCTTCCCCCCTTATGGCGCCTACATGGCGCCATTTTTTTATGAAAGGTCTGAATGATTCGTCATTGCGAGGAGCGAAGCGACGCAGCAATCTGTAACGGGTTAACTGTGTCGCCGGAAGATTGCTTCGCTTGCGCTCGCAATGACGTGATTTGACCTATTAATTAATTCTCCCCCAGGGGGCTAGGGAATGGCGGCCGGCCGGGTGAAGACGTAGTCATTGTCTTTCACCGGCGTATGGCAGCCGTGGCATTCCTGCACGAATGAGGCATCCTTGCCATAGGGTGTCTGGTCCATACCCTTCCAGCGGGCATAACCCCAGCCACCGGTTGCCGGCCATTTTTCGGTATCCTTTAACATGAACTCGGCGTGCACGAATTCGCCGGGTACCACGGCCTTCTCCCAAGCCTCATGCCTGGCGTCTTTCCAGACCAGCTTGCCGAGGATGGCGCCGTCCGGCCAGGGGTTGGTGTTGCCCGCGCGCGCGGCCTCGATGGCTGTGTCGTTACCAAGGATCACCCGCAGGGTGTTGTTGTCGTCGCGATGTGATGAGGCGATCACCCGCCAGTCCTTGTAGTTCTCGGGCAGGGTGATGCCATTGGGCGCAGCGCCCGGGCCGTGCTCATCGGCAAATGGCGCCCGCGCCAGCACTGCCAGGCCGAGGGCTACGATGGTCAGTAGCAGGTTGTTTGCAGTGGGTTTCATGGTGGCTCCTCCGTTTGTTGTTGGAACTGCTTCAGTGTCCAGTGAGTATAGATGTATCCGGGCTGGGCGTTATTCCGGTTGTTATTTATGGACAGTCAACCTGAAGGCCTGTTCTGTCAGGCGGCTGACACCCTGTTCCCGGAAACGCGGGTTCGCCTCGAGGACATCAGTCGAGCACAAGCGCTCGATGGCGAAGCTGTCCGCGAAGAGCTGCTGGACCTCAGCGCCGCTGACCGAGAACGGTGGCCCACTCATTTCATTCTGTGTGTATTCGAGGGTAATCAGCAATCCCGTTGTTGCGTCACCGAGCAGGCCCGCGAGATGTTCGGTATAGCGGGGTCGTATATCCGGAGGCAGTGCGATCAACGCGGCACGGTCATAGACGGCGACAACCTCGCCGATATCACCCCGATCGAGTACAAAGAAGTCACCGCACAACAGTTCCAGACCGTCTACTTCCCAGCGACTGTGGCGTGCCCTGCGGGTGACCGCCGGTGTCAAATTGTTTTCCGCAAAGAAGGCCTCGACGGCAATCGGGCTGACTTCAATGCCGACTACGGAGAAACCCTGGTCCCGCAGCCAGATCATGTCGCGGGTTTTGCCGCACAAAGGCACCAGGACGCGCCCGGCCATGCCAATCTCCAGTTCCGGCCAGTAGCGCACCAGATAGGGATTGATCTCGTCCTGATGGAAGCCAATCTGGTTGGCCTGCCAGCGTTCATGCCAGAAATCGGGATTCATGGGGAGTCTCGCCCGGGGTCGTTCAGCGATTGGCTGATTTTTTGGAATAGTAATATACGAGAGGGTGAACAGGCAGCAGAAATATCGGTGCTATGTAGGAAATGGCAACTGCTGGTATTCTTGCTACATCACGGCAGGCCATGACAGGTTATTGGTCAGCTTATGCAGGCTAATCTATTCCCATGGAACAAACGACAACCGATCCCTTCAGAAAGGCCTTTCGCGGACGCTTTATCAGTGTGCTGCGCTGGGAACAGCTGGATGATTTCTGGGATGTGTTGAGTCAGGATACTGGGGGGAGCTGGTATATCTATGCAATTGGCGAGCCGCCACCGAGGCAGCCGGCGAGCGGCGAGATGCTGAAGGCCTTTCTGCTGGAAATCGATCAACTGCTGCGCAAGGAGCATGACGAGGAGTATTGCGGCGTTGTCTATGCAGACTCACTCGAGATCCCGCGGTTTGTAAAGATCTTCGATCCCAACAACCTGGGTGTCTCCTGCGGTTTCAGTGACAATCCCCCGCTACCCGGCTGGATCCTTTCCAGGTTGAGACCGGTCGATCTGCAGTCCGATGTTCCGCTGCCAGGCAACCGGCGGCGCTGGTGGCGGCGCCTGATCGGCGCCTGATCCGCCCGACGACCCGGTTCGGGTTTGTAACATATTGTTAATTAGTACAAAAAACATTTGTAGTTGCCGCATATTAACGTATTTTAATAAACTCTCCTATTCGCGCTTTGCAGTTGCATGCGGATTATGTACAGACAACGGCAAAATTCTTCAGCAGCATGGGTAAGTTCACGCTGACTGGTTTTTTTAAAATTAAGTGGAGTTGACGCAATGAATAAAATCGCAAGCGTAGTCATGATAGGTGCTTTGCTGGGCCTCAGCGGTAACGTACTGGCGGGTGATGCCGCGGCCGGAAAGGCCAAGGCCGCCTCCTGTGCCGGTTGTCACGGCGCCGCCGGGGTGAGCAGTAACCCGATGTGGCCAAACCTGGCCGGACAGCAGTCAGGTTACCTGGTCAAGCAGATGAAGGCATTCCGTGACGGGACCCGCAATGATCCCATGATGAGTCCGATGGCCAAACCGCTCAGCGACGCGGACATCGATAATATCGCTGCCTACTACAGCAGCCTGTAATCCCCTGTCGCCGGCAGGCCGTATGGCCTGCCGGCCCCTTCCGGCAGTATTCCCCTAATCGTTTCTAGATACGCCGTTGAACCAGACGCTGGTTCACAAACAGGATCAGCGTCAGCAACAGCAGGGCGCCTCCCTGATGGGCAGCAGCCAGTGGCGTGGGCACATGCAGGAGCAGGGTTGATATGCCCAGCGCCACCTGCAACATGCCCGCCAGCAGCAAGAGGTGCAACCCGGTACGCACTTGGCGCGAGGGTGCCCGGCGACGCCCGTAAATCCACAGGCTGATCACGCCTATGAAGGTCGTGATGGCCAGTACGCGGTGATTAAACTGTACCGTGGCGATGTTCTCGAAGAAATTACGCCACAAGGGCTCCTGCATGAAGATAACCTCGGGGATCAAGTGCCCGTCCATCAGGGGGAAGGTGTTGTAGGCATGGCCGGCCTTGAGCCCGGCAACAAAGCCCCCGGAAAGCGCGGTAATAAAAACCAGGATGCCCAGCAGGCCGGCAAACAGGCGCAGAGCAGGCGGTCCCGATTTGGTTTGGGTCTGGCGCTGCTCTGGCAGCAGGCCAAGGGCAATCCAGAACATGTAGGCATAGATGACGATCGCCAGCGCCAGATGAGCTGTCAGCCGGTACTGGCTGACCTGCGGCTTGTCCACCAGGCCACTCTGTACCATGTACCAGCCCAGCAGTCCCTGCAGGCCGCCGAGCACGAACAGGATGATCATCCTCGGGATCAGTGGCCGGTGCAGGTAGCCCTTGATGAGAAAGAACAGGAACGGTATCAGGAACACCATCCCGATGGTGCGGCCCAACAGGCGGTGGGCGAATTCGAACCAGTAGATCTGCTTGAATCCAGTCAAATCCATGCCGATGTTGACCTTCCGGTACTCGGGCGATTGCATGTAGAGTTCGAAAACCTCCTCCCAGGCCGCCTGGTCGAGCGGTGGGACCACTCCGAATATCGGATCCCACTGAACCATTGAGAGTCCGGAGCCGGTCAGGCGCGTGACACCGCCCAGTACGACCATGAAAAAAACCATGGCACAGCAGACCAGCAGCCAGACGCAGACCTGCCGGTCAGGTGTGTTGTTGGTGTAGTTTTCAGCGGTGTCGTATTTACTATTCATTGATCACCCGGTTCCTCGTGTGGCAGCTGCATCCCGTGGGTTTTACGGGTTGGCGAATTCTACCCGAAATGGCCTGCAGCTTGTTCTTATCAACGGCACGATGACGGGCTAGAATGACAGTGAGGCCCTGATTGTCAATGTGTTGGTCCTGGTCTGGCTAAATGGGAAAAAAATGAAGCGTCAATTCATTTTACTGCTGATGGTGGTGGGGTTGGTGGCATTGATCTATCAGCTGCAGCCTCATGTCCCCGGGCAAGCGGAGCCCGACTCGGTGGTTACCGATGACGGCGAGATCCAAAGGTCACCCGCCGATATCTCGCTACCTGAAGCGGATTCCGGGCGTGCCGTGCTGGACATCAGTGTACACACGCAGGAGGAATTGCGGGTTCTGTTCGAGCGGGCCGGCGAACTGGCGATGAAGCCGAAACCCCCTGGTGAAAAGGCCAGTATCGTACTTGTCCTGCACGGTCCCGAGGTGGACTTCTTTTCCATCAAGAATTACGACACCTACAAGGATATTGTGGACGAGGCCGCAAGACTGGATGCCTTTGATGTTGTGGATATCAGGATCTGCCAGACCATGATGAAGGCGCGGGGAATCGAGCCTGATGATATCCCCTCGTTCATAGAACAGGTCCCCTATGGCCCCGGGGAGGTCGAGCGCCTCATTGAAGAGGGCTTTGTCTATTTCTAGTCCCTGTGTCGCACGAAGACGTCTCTTCAAACCCGATCTTTTGCTGTAATCGCAAGCTCAACAGGTTGTCTTTGGGGCTTATCGGCTGGCGCTCAGTCGAACCGGTAGTATTTGGGGACCACCACGATCCCGTTGGGCGAGACAGTGAAGCGCTCCTTGTCCTTGCGGGGGTCTATACCGATGGTCTCACCGTTTGGTATTTGCACGTCCTTGTCGACGATGCAATTACGCAGCCTGACATTGTTCCCCGCGCTCACACACTCGAACAGGATCGAATCCCGGACAACGGACTCGTCACCGACGTAGACGTGTGGGAACAGGATGGAATGCTGGATGCTGCCGCCGGCGATGACAACGCCACCGGCCAGCATGGAATTGATGGAAACGCCCTCGGTGCCTGACACGCCCGGAACGGTACGTGCCGGTGGCGGCTGGGACTGGTAGGTGCGAATCGGCCAGTCATCCTGGTAGAGGTTAAGTGGGGGTACCGGCTTGAGCAGGTCCATGTTGGCCTTGTAATAGGAATCGATGGTGCCAACGTCACGCCAGTAGTTATCAGGTGACACGCGGCCATGTGACCCTCCAAAGTGGTAGGCGAACACGCGCCGCGTCTTTATCAGGGGCGGGAGTATGTCGTTGCCGAAATCGTGGGTCGAGTCCTGTTTTTCATGATCGGCTTCCAGTTGCTGTCCCAGCAGGTCCATGGAGAATATATAGATGCCCATGGAGACAAGACAGTGCTCCGGGTCGCCGGGGATGACCTTCGGTTTGACCGGTTTCTCCTCGAATGCCTGGATACGATTGTTTGCGTCTACCTCCATAACACCGAAGCCGCGTGCCTCATCACGCCCGACCTGCATGCAGGCAATGGTCACATCGGCCTTTTGCCGCTGATGAAATTCCAGCATCGCTGCATAGTCCATACGGTAGATGTGGTCGCCGGAGAGTATCAGGACGGTATCTGCACTGCTGCGCTCCAGCAGAAACAGGTTCTGGTGGAGCGCATCTGCGGTGCCGGCATACCAGTTGCCCCCCTTGCGCATCTGCGGCGGGACGGGGGTGATGTATTCTCCGATCTCCGGGTTGAAGATCGACCAACCGTCACGCAGGTGTTTCTGCAGGGAAAGTGACTTGTACTGGGTCAGCACCAGTACCTTGCGAATGCCCGAATGCAGGCAGTTGGCCAGGGTGAAATCGATGATGCGGTACTTGCCGCCGAAGGGAACGGCGGGTTTGGCACGTTCAGCGGTGAGTGGATGCAGCCGCGAGCCGATGCCGCCGGCAAGGATGATTGAAAGTGTGTTGTGCATTTCCATATGTACTCGAATACGCAGCTGTTCCCAGGGCTTGTCCCCATTTTGCGAATGCACTGGAAATGATTATACCCCCGGGACGGGGCGGGTCAGCAATCGCGGGCTTTTGCAGGCGCGATCCCTGCTGTGCTAGAGGATCTCGCAGCGAATCACCCGGCCCTGGCGGTCGAGGAACAGGCGCATCCGGCCAAAACAGGGTACCCGTTCAGCCTGATAGCCGGTGCCCTCCATCAGGAGCTCGTCGAACTTGATATCGACGAGGACCTCGTTGTCGCTCTGCCAGGCGACGGCATAGTGCAGTGAGGCATTATCGATCCAGCCGCTCCTGGAACAGAAGCGGGCCAGTTCGCGACAGGATTTCAGATAACATTCAATTGCTGACATGTGTTGTGGATTGTGTGACCGGACTTGCGACTAGTTATCGTCTGCTGCATTGGGATCCGGATTGTCGAGTGTATAGCGAAGATCACGGCCGGGATGTTCGATCCCGATGTCCAGACAGCGGCGCCCGGTTTCTTCCGACTCGGTGTAGATCTTTACAGCAAGACGGCCTTCGCTCTCAACCACAAAATGCCTGACTTCCGGGTTGCTGAGATCTTCGCCGGTGATTGGATCGGTGGTCATGATGATCACGTCTGCCTCCTCCAGCTGTTGCCACTGTCATTGGATAGCTACAACTTGCAGTAAGTGTAGCTTAGCAATATCGATTGGCAAGGCCTGATGGGCCGCTGCCAGACAGCACGAGCGTGCGGCACGAGGAAGCATCATGCCATGGGGGCCGTTCACATTCGTGCTCGGCCGATATGGCATCCCGCGGGGCGGGTTTAGCGCCCCGCGGGTGGTGCGGGATGATCAGCTACTGGTGCGGTTTTGCAGGATGTTTTCAATGATCGGTGCCAGGATAATCTCCATGGCAAAGCCCATCTTGCCCCCCGGGACCACGATGCTGTTGCGCCGTGACATGAAGGAGTCCGATAGCATGTTAAGCAGATACGGGAAGTCGACATCGAACTTCTCCGGATCGCGGAAGCGAATCACCACGTAACTCTCGTCCGGTGTGGGGATATCCCTGGCAATGAACGGGTTGGAGGTGTCGACTGTCGGTACCCGCTGGAAATTGATATCCGTACGCGAGAACTGCGGTGTAATGTAGTGGATATAGTCATACATGCGCCGCAGGATGGTGTCGGTGACGGCCTCGGCCGAATAACCACGTTGTTCGGTGTCGCGATGAATTTTCTGGATCCACTCGAGATTGACTATCGGCACCACGCCGATCAGCAGGTCGACATACTGGGCGACGTTTGCCTCTTCGGTGACTATGCCGCCATGCAGGCCTTCATAGAACAGCAAATCGGTGCCGGCCGCGATATTTTCCCACGGTGTGAACTCGCCCGGGTTCTGTCCAAAAGGCTCGGCCTCTTCCTTGCTGTGCAGATAGTAGCGGCGTTCGCAGGTACCGGTTTCTCCATAGGACTTGAAGGTCTCTTCCAGCTTGTCAAAGATGTTTGACTCGGGACCAAAATGGCTGAAATGTGTGTCCCCGCTTTCCTCGGCCTCTTGCATGGCTACTTTCATGGAGGCCCTGTCAAAGCGGTGGTAGCTGTCGCCTTCGATTATGACCGGGTTGACCCCCTCGCGCAGGAAGATGTGCTCGAATGCCACCTTGACCGTGGTCGTGCCTGCACCGGAAGAGCCGGTGACAACGATAATGGGATGTTTTCTGGACATGAGAGGCTCCTGAGTCCTTGTTAATTTAGCTTAGTATGGTGCAATCCAGCTTGCAGGCACGTTCCCGGTGTATATTTGTCAGGGTAGCCTGTTGTTGCCGTTTCTCGGCGCAGCTGTCAAATCAAGGCCGCGTATTGAAGCATTATTGCACCGGCTGGCTCAAGTTCGATTGCCGGATGAGTCCGGTGCCTAGCTTAGCAGTTGGATAAATATTAATAAGATAATGTTAATATACCATTTTCACTGGCGATGGTCTTTTTATCTAAACTGAAGGTTCATTCTGCGGGTTTGTGGCCAGTTTCCGTGCCTTCGTTGCGCAAGCATTCGGCTGCGGGTGATTCAGTCGGACTGGAAATAAGAATATAATTATGGGTTTCGGCCAGGCCGCATTCATGGCAGGGCCCTCGGCACCCTGGACAACACTATGATTGACAAAGAAAAATGTGAAAGCATAAAAAGCCGGTTTTTACCTTTCCTGTGCTGGATCGGTGAACTCAAGAAACGCCAGACCCTGCAGGCCGACCTGATCGCAGGTATCACCGTCGCCCTGGTGCTGGTACCCCAGTCGATGGCCTATGCGCAGCTGGCGGGCCTGCCGCCCTATTACGGGCTCTACGCCTCGTTCCTGCCGGGGATCATCGCCGCCCTGTTCGGATCATCACGCCAGCTGGCCACCGGGCCCGTGGCGGTCGTGTCCCTGATGACGGCATCGGCACTGGAACCGATTGCCGGTGGCAGCCCGGAACTGTATCTGGCCTATGCCATCATGCTGGCCCTGATGGTGGGTGTCTTTCAGCTGGCCCTGGGCCTGTTGCGCCTGGGCGTGCTGGTCAACTTCCTGTCTCACCCGGTGGTGATCGGGTTTACCAATGCCGCGGCCATCATCATCGGCACCTCGCAGCTCGGCAAGCTGTTCGGCGTGACCGTTGAAAAGGCAGACCATACCTATATAACGGTGTTCAACACCGTGGTCGAGGCGTTTCACAACACCCACATGCAAACCATGCTGATGGCCATACTGTCGCTGGGCATCATGATCGCCATGAAGCGGTTTCTGCCCAGGGTTCCGAATGTACTCACTGCGGTGGTGATAACGACACTGATTTCCTGGCAGGTTGGTTTTGAGCAGATGGGCGGCAAGGTCGTTGGGAGCATCCCCGAGGGACTGCCCCCGCTGGCCCTGCCGACGCTTGACCTGCACACCATGGTGCAGCTGATCAGCGTCACGGTGGCGATCGGCATCATCGGTTTCATGGAGGCGATATCGATCGCCAAGGCCATGGCGGCACGCACCCGCCAGCGGCTGGATGCCAACCAGGAACTGGTGGGCCAGGGCCTGGGCAACATCGTATCCAGTTTCTCCCAGGGCTATGCCGTATCCGGCTCCTTCTCGCGCTCGGCCGTCAACATCGGCGCCGGCGCGGTCACCGGCTTCTCGGCGGTGGTTACCGGCCTGGTCGTGGGCATCACGCTGCTGTTCCTGACTCCCTTGCTGTACCACCTTCCTCAGGCGACCCTGGCCGCGGTGATCATCATGGCGGTCATCAACCTGGTAAAGATTGATCCCATCAAGTACGCCTGGAAGGTACAGCGCCATGACGGCGTGGTGTCGATCATCACCTTCGTGTTGACCCTGGTCTGGGCGCCGCACCTCGATAAGGGCATTATCGTGGGTGTGCTGCTTTCGCTGATGCTGGTCCTGTACCGTACTATGAAACCGCGGGTGGCCGCCCTGTCGCGTGCACCCGACGGTACGCTCCGCGATGCCGAGATCAACAAGCTGGAGACCTGCCGTAATATCGCGGTGATCCGTTTTGACGGCTCCCTGTATTTCGCCAATACCGGTTATTTCGAGGATAAGGTGCTGGAGCGCGTCGCACTCAAGCCGGACCTGAAATACGTGATCATCGACGCCGAGGGTATCAATGAGATCGACGCCACCGGCGAGGAAATGCTGCATCACCTTTGGGAACAACTCAAGGAAGCGGGTGTGGACCTCTTGGTTGCGCGTGCCAAGAAACAGGTCTGGGACGTGTTCCGCCGTACCGGCCTGATCGAAAAGGTCGGCGCAGACCATTTCTTCGCGCTGCGCACCCATGCCTTCAACTATGCCTGGGACAAGCTCGGTGACAACCATGCCGACACCTGCCCGCTGAAGATGCAGACGTCGGCAGAAACGGCCCGCGCCTGAGAGGACCCCGTTTGCATCACCCTACAGCCGGTGTTGCAGTCTCGTTTATTCAGTCATAGGCGCAATCGCCGGTTTTATGCTTGCCATGATACTGTCAGCGTGCGTGCTGTGTCAGGAATTAGATTGGTAATATCAGTTAAGCAACTTCGGGAGAGATAATTGTGTCTATTGAACGTACCCTGTTTGCCTTTGGTGGCACCATGGTCATGCTGACTGCACTGCTGGCCCTGTTTCACAGTTCCCTGTGGACCTGGGTAACCCTGTTCATTGGGTTTAACTGTCTCCAGAGTTCGTTCACCGGTTTCTGTCCCCCCTCCTGGGTGATGAAGAAATTCGGCCTGAAGACAGAGGCGGAACTGGCGCTGGAGTCGGCCGGCAACTAATCAGGAACAGGTTCGCTGCCGGGGACACACGCGGCGGTCTTTTCGAACAGCAGGTCCCACACCCCGTGGCCCAGCTGCTGGCCGCGTTGCTCGAATCGGGTCACCGGCCGGTAGCCGGGGCGCGGTGAATAGTGTCCCTGACCGGCACAATTTCGGAACCCCTCCGCCTTCCCCATGACCGCGAGCATATGTTCGGCATAATTCTCCCAGTCGGTGGCCAGGTGCAGGATGCCGCCAGGCTTCAGCTTGCGTGCCAGCAGATCAATAAACCCGGGCTGGACGATGCGGCGCTTGTGGTGACGCTTCTTGGGCCAGGGGTCGGGGAAGAGCAACAGCACACGGTCAAGCGAACTGTCCGGCAGGGAGTCCCTCAGAACCTGCACGGCGTCGGCACAAATGATGCGGACGTTTTTCAGTCCGCGTCGTTCCAGTTCCAGCAGCAGGTGACCGACCCCTGGTCGGTGCACCTCGATGCCGATGAAATCGGTGTCCGGTTCCTGTTCCGCCATGGTTGCCAGGGAAGCGCCATTGCCGAAACCGATCTCCAGTGTATGCGCTGCCTGACGGCCGAATAGCCGATCGAGATCCAGGCGCTGGCCGGCCTCAAGCCCGTAGCGTGGCCATAGTTCATCCAGCGCCCGCTGCTGCGAACGGGTGATGCGTCCCTCTCGCCGGACGAAGGAACGGATCTCCCTGTTATGTGGCTGGCGGGTGTTCAAGCGTGGGCTGTTGGCAAGTGAGAAGTAAACAGTGAATCGCGAAACGTGAAGCGTAAAACGCGAATTGTAGGAGCGCCTCGTTTATGCCCGGCGCTTAATCGGGTGCAGACGCGATTGTGCAGGGTATGCCATCTGCACCAGGAAATAGCCATGGAATCCATGGGAAAGACGATTACAGGCGGCTGCAACCGTGAATAGATTCGCAGCTGTCCTGAATCAGAAAAAGGTACCGTCGATGGGAGAGGAAGCGCTGGCATAGCGCTTGCGCGGGATGCGCCCGGCCCTGAAGGCATCGCGCCCGGCCTCGATGGCCTTTTTCATGGCCGATGCCATCAGCAGCGGATCCCGGGCACCGGCAATGGCGGTATTCATCAGCACACCGTCGCAGCCGAGTTCCATGGCAATGGCGGCATCCGAGGCAGTGCCCACACCGGCGTCGACCAGGATGGGGACGCTGGCATTTTCGACGATGGTCAGGATGTTGTAGGGATTGCGGATACCCAGCCCGGAACCGATAGGGGCCGCCAGCGGCATCACCGCGACGCAGCCCATGTCCTCGAAATGCTTCGCAATAATGGGGTCGTCATTGGTGTAGACCATGATCTTGAAACCGTCCTTGACCAGGGTCTCGGTGGCCTTAATGGTCTGCACGATATCCGGGAACAGTGTGGTCTCATCGCCCAGCACTTCCAGCTTGACCAGGTCATGGCCATCGAGCAGTTCCCGTGCCAGGCGACAGGTGCGCACCGCGTCCTCGGCCGTGTAGCAACCGGCTGTATTGGGCAGCAGGGTGTAGTGGTCCGGTGAGATGACATCCAGCAGGTTGGGTTCATCCGGGTTCTGGCCGATATTGGTACGCCGGATGGCGACGGTGACGATTTCCGCGCCGCTGGCTTCAGTGGCCGCCCGGGTTTCTTCCAGATCCCGATATTTGCCGGTACCCACCAGCAAGCGGGAGTGGTATTCAGTGCCGGCGATGACCAAGGGATCCGTGGATGGACGCTGCTGTGAGTGCATGACTGTGGACATAACTATTTGACTCGTCGATACTTCATGAACAATGAGTGCGACAGTGGCTGATCAGCCACCCCCGATGGCCTGTACGATCTCGACCTTGTCATCTGGCTTGATATGATGCGTTTCAAAGGTGCTGCGCGGCACGATCTGCTGGTTGACCTCCAGTGCCAGGCGCGTGTTGGTCAGACCCAGCTCGAAGATCAGGCCGCCAGCGGTCAGATTGTCCGGCACCTCCCTGGAGGAACCGTTCAGTATGATATTCATGATAGTTAACCCGGGGGACGTTATTGCTTCCGGTAGACATTCTACCGTAATTGGATTGTGAAAAATTATACCCAGCAGAAAGAAGGGCTTATGGGCCGATGGAGCGAGGATATCGTTTCGGCAGAGATTGCCGGTACGCTGGACGGGCTGCTGTACCAGCGGGTCAGGCGGACACCCGAGGCACTGGCCTACCGTCACTTTGACGCAGCCAGCAAGCAGTGGCGGGATACCTCATGGCGGGAGGTTGGCAATGCCGTGGCGCGCTGGTGTGCCGCAATCGTGGCCGAGGGGTTGCAGCCCGGTGAACGGGTGGCCGTGCACCTGCGCAACAGCAGGGAATGGGTGTTCTTTGATCAGGCAGCCCTGGCCTGTGGACTGGTGGTGGTACCGCTGTATACCGATGATCGGCCTGACAATATCGCCTATATTCTCAAGGATGCCGCGGTCCGGGTATTGCTGGTGCAGGACGCGGGGAACTGGAGGCGGCTGGCGCCGGCGCTCGGGCAGCATGACGAGTTGCAGCGGGTACTGATCCTGAACCGTCCGGAGGTAACACCGCCAGAAGTGGCCGCTGACGAGCGCGTCCGCTTCGTGACCGACTGGCTGCCGCAACAGGCGGATACCCTGAGGCCACGCAAGGGTGATCCGCAGGCATTGGCCTCGATTGTATACACCTCGGGGACCACCGGGCGTCCCAAGGGCGTCATGCTCACGCATCACAACATGCTGTCGATCGCGCATTCCGCCCTGACCATGATCGATTGCTACCAGGAAGACCTGTTCCTGTCCTTTTTGCCCTTGTCGCATACGCTGGAACGTACCGCCGGCTACTATCTGCCGATGATGGCCGGCGCCACGGTGGCCTACGCGCGATCCATTCCGCAACTGGCCGAGGACCTGCAGCAGATCAGGCCGACGGTGATGATTGCCGTGCCGCGCATCTTCGAGCGTGTCTTCGGGCGTATCCAGGGACAGATGGCCAGGAAATCCGCTCTGGCCCGTGCCCTGTTCCGTTATACCACGGAGGTCGGCTGGCACCGCTTCGAACGTCAACAGCACCGCGTGGGTTGGCGGCCGAAGCTGCTGGTCTGGCCGGTGCTGCGTCGGCTGGTAGCCGGCAAGGTCACGGAAAAACTCGGTGGACGCCTGCGCCTGGCTGTGAGCGGCGGGGCGGCCCTGTCTCTGCCGGTGGCCAGGACATTCATCGGGCTGGGCGTGCCGATCCTGCAGGGCTATGGCCTGACTGAGACCAGTCCCGTCATCAGTGTGAATGTACCCGATGACAACAGTCCAGATAGTGTCGGTGTGCCACTGAACGGTGTCGAGGTGCGCATTGGCGAGAATGACGAGCTGCTGGTGAAGACACCGGGCATGATGCAGGGTTACTGGAACAATCACGCGGCCACCGCGGAGGTGATCGATCCGGAGGGCTGGTTGCACACCGGTGACCAGGGGCGCATCGAAAACGGGCATATCTATATAACAGGGCGCATCAAGGACATCCTGGTGCTGTCCAACGGTGAAAAGATCCCGCCCATGGACATGGAACTGGCCATCTGTCTTGATCCGCTTATCGACCAGGCGCTGATCATTGGGGAAGGCAGGCCCTACCTGACAGCTATCGTGGTGCTCAACCCGGAAGGCTGGCTTGGCCTGGCGCATCATTACGGCCTGGATCCCTATGATGATGCCAGCCTCTCAAATGACAAGCTGCGCAGTCACCTGCAGAAGGCCATCAAGGAGCAGCTCAAGGATTTTCCTATTTATGCGAAGGTGCGGCGGGTAATCGTGCTGCGCGAACCCTGGACCGTGGATAACGGGCTGTTGACCCCGACGCTCAAGGTGAAGCGGTCGCAGGTGCTGGAACAGTTCGAGCAGGAGATCGAGGCGCTGTATGCGTCCGGGCCGGTAGGGCGCGGCTGACGGGAGCGCCTGCCTGCGTGGTGCGGGAGGGTCAGGCGGGGGAGGCGATGCCGTCTACACCATCAACTCCATCCCCGGAGTCCCGAATGTGGGTGGCTGCACTGATGTTGTACCATTCCCTGCTGGCGGTGTGCGCCGCTTCGGCGCTGGAGAATGTCCAGATAACCTTGCCGGTTTCGGTGATGAGCGTGGCAGTTTTGTTTGGCCATTCCTTTATAAACACTCTCATGGTCAAGTCTCTGTTCGAAAGATGGTTGTCTCGCGAAAGTAGACTGATGGAAAATTTTTAAGAAAATATTACCGTCAGGTTAAAGTTTGATTACATACATCGCAGAGACCGTGAGCCTACCAACTCATGTAGGCAAAGCCCTTTTCCTGCAGCTGCATGATATCGTCGACACCGATCGGCACCACCTTCGCGAAATCGAGCAGGTCCTCTTCTTTCCAGTTGAGTGACTTCATGGTGTTGCCGCAGGCATGGAAGGCCACGCCGTAGTCCGCCTGTGAGCCCGCGCGCTGTTGCAGTTCCGGCGGGATCGGGCGCTTGGGATTCTTGCCGAGCAGGTGCAGACCCGGTCCGAAGGCGGCAACCACGATCTCGACGTCATCACCGTATTTGCGCAGCAGTTCGCCGACCGAGAACAGGATATGCCCCAGGTAGTCCGGGTCGGCCTTGTTGCACTGGTAGACGATATGGTGTTTCGAATCATCCTCGAAATGTGTCTCGGTATGGTGTGCCTGTGCCTGGCGTATGGCGAACAGGCCACCCAGCAAACCGACCGACTTAAGAATGGTACGGCGTGGCTGGTTGAAAATTCCGCGTTTGCCCATGATCATCCCCTTGTATGTCTTGTCTTTGTATGACTTCTACCTGACTATCATTATTTCATTTGAGTCGTATCTATCCGGTTTGGTTCCTGTGGTTAGCATTTCGGATGCTGTAATGTACTGATTCACGGTACGGAGCAGTATTCACATGGATCTTTGAAACAAGTTTTTCTAATTTATCCCTCGCACCCATAAAACCAGCTGCTGCTTATCATAACAGCATGTTAGCCATTAGCTGCCAGCCCATAGCAACTGGGGCATCTAAGGTGTCACCACAATGCATGGACGGTTTGCAGATACCCGGTTTTATTGCCAGCGTTTTATCAGCAAACGAAATGGGCGGATGAAATAGTAGAGAAACGCGAGATTTCCGGGTAGTTTGATAACAGCCTGATCAGAACTGTTTGGGGTGATCGCCCACTTTAACCAGTCACCACTCCTGCGCAACGATGAATCAGTTAGCGACAGGTAATAGTTTTGCGCGTTGGCATGGTGGATGAGTTGCATTACCGTATTTTCCTTCTGCCCGTTCGACTCCAGGAACAAGTGATCCTGTAATTCATCGACCGCCCTATTGATACTCTGATGATTGAATAATCGTACCGGACCGACTGATGGCAATTTCATATCTATCAGGCGATGGGTGAACAAGACTGCCGCTACCAACATGCGCTGGCAGCCTATACGTCGTGCCCGTTGAAATGCCGCTATCCAGTCTGCATCGGTATAGGTACCAGTCAGGGCTGCGATTTCACTGAGATGGTGCAGCGAGGGTCGCCAGTATTCCTTGGTTGCGTTGATTGCCATGACGAGCAAGGTGTCACAGCGAGAGAATGTTATTACTGGCCGGTTCAGTAAGATAACCTCTGTAACATCTTCCCATAGAAGTGCAGGATTAATATGCAGCCCGCCGGTGGGTATTCCCCAGTGCAGGTCAATGTGGATTCGTTGTGAATCATGCACCAGAGTGGATTGGAGGGCGTCTTGATAACGTTCCTTGACGCTGTAGCCTGCGGACTCCAGAAGTCGCTCGGCGTTTTCGTGTTCACCCGGTTTGACCAGAAGATCGATATCTCCGCAGGCCCGCAGCGCCAGATCACCATAACTGAGCATGGCCGAGACAGTACCCTTGAAAGGCACAACATTAATTTCCTCCGCCTTGAACAGATCGATCAGCCGTAGCAGTTCCATTGCAAGGACCAGATTATGCTGGGTGCTGTCTCGATGATGTGCATGTAACTCGGACTGAATATCGACACTGAGCAAATTCGCGGCATGTTCGCTCATATGAGATGCAAGCAATGGGATAATTCGATAGTTCTTGGCGTGCCGAAAGATAATTCGCCAATCCAGTTCCTGCTCCAGCAGGAAGCGGATGCGACTGACAGCATCTCCCGTCACCTGCGGGCGCGCACAAAGCAATAACAGCTCAATTTCGGGTGACTGCAGCATCTTTATTACCAGTGTGGCAATTTGTCTTCATACGACGAAATCTTTCGCAAGACTGCTGCTTCGCTGTCTTTAGTTAATAAACAGTGAGAGACGGGCAGTTGGATATATCAAAGTCGTGCCCTCGATTTATTGCAGCTAGCTTGCCTTGGTTCTATTTGAATCCTGTGATTCCATGTTATATGTCGATTATTTTCTTGCGATAATATGGCATTTCACGTTCAATTAGAAAAGAGTGTTCAAAAACTAGATCCTGGACGGAATTAATATGCCATCAAAAATCAGGCCAGATGTCACTATCCAGCATGTTGGCGATGAATCACTGGTTCTCGATCTCAAAACGGGTCAGATACACCAACTCAATCCAACCGCGGCCTGGATACTGGCACAGTGCGATGGGGAAAAATCAACAGAATCCATAAGCAAAGAGTTTGCTGAACAGTTTTCCCTGGAGTCCGATGTAGCAGAGACTGATGTCACCAACACAATCCAACAGTTAGCCCAGATCAAGGTTATTGATATTGATTGAGGCGCAATCTAAGGTCACTGCACGATACCTCTAGTGAGGATAGTTGAGGGTGGCTAGATATAATTGCAAGTGACGCATGGCTAGCTATTAGATCGTATCTAATTGCAGGTGATGCGAAAATTTCCATTATTTGATCGAGAACATGACAGTACAGGAAGACAACATCAACGCTTCGGCTGACCAAGTTTCGGAAGTGACATCCACCAGCGATCATATTGTAAACTTCGAGATCTTCGGTGTCGGGGTGCAGGTGAATTGTAATGACGACTACATTCGTCAACTGCTGCTGCAGAATTACAGTGCTTTTCTGGTTGAATCAGCCAATGCCGACCTGACCTATCGGGCCGTAACAAAACCTGACGGCAGTGGGTATCAGTTGAACAGTTACCAGCTAGATTCATCCGATCCCGTAACGGATGGCGATTTTCTCTACAATTTTGAAAAAGACATCGAACTGTCACTGCAGTTATTACGTAAAGAATGGTATTTCATCCATGGCGCCGCATTGACTTATGCAGGCAAGGCTTGCCTGCTGATAGCGCCGTCTGGTGGCGGTAAATCAACGACGACCTGGGCGTTGCTGAATAACGGATTCTGTTACCTGAGTGACGAGCTCGCGCCGGTGGATCCGCGCGACATGACCGTGGCTGCCTACCCGCACGCGCTGTGTCTCAAGGCCGCGCCGCCCGCCTCTTTTCCTCTCCCCGATTCCACTCTGCGAACACGGCGTGCAATGCATGTCCCGGTCGAAGCACTGCCCAATGGCTATCGAATGGAGCCAACGCCGTTGCATGGGATCTTTTTTGTTCAATTTAAGCCAGAGCTCACGTCACCGGTGATCAAACCCGTATCAGAGGGTGAAGCAGCCGCCCGAATCTATGCGAATACACTCAACCTCCTCGCCCATGCCGATCAAGGTCTGCCGGCTACGATTACCATCGCCCAACACGTTCCCGCATTTGAGATCTGCACTACCCGAGACTTGCTATTGAGCGTCGAGCTTTTGCGCGACACGCTCACCGCACTGTGAAATAACCGCCAAATTATCGCCAGGTAGGCCCCAAGCCGGATAAGTGGCTAGGGGAAGAGGGTGGTCCGTACCCTGCCGGACTCCTGTAGAGGAGTTGCATACGTCTGTAATAATTTATCTAGCTTGGTCAATGTCTTAGCAGAGTCCTTGGCAAGAACCGTTTGGCTGCCCCATTTACCCCGGCTCGAGCATAGAGAATGTTAAAGATTGATTCGGAATCATGAAATAGGTGCCGAGCTGCAAGCCGAGCCTGGATAGCTTAAAGAAATTAATTAAATAACAAATAGTTAAGAAGGATTATGTTGGTTTAGAAGGGCGAAAGTCAGCTTCTTGACAGGAGAAAGGGCTTATCCTAAATTTAACAATGTACAAGTACAATAAATTGACGCGTCAAGAGGATGACAACAATGGACAAGCATAATAAATCGAGAAGGCAGTTTCTCAAGACAACCGCATACGTAGCACCTGCCATTTTGACTCTCAAAGCGGTGCCTGCTTTAGCGGGAAGAGGATCACCCCCACCCCAGGTACGAGGGTGCAATAATGGATTCGGGAATGGTAGCGATTGTGAACCCCCGGGTCACATAGATAACCTTAACGCTAACCACCAAGAACAAGACGACTGAATAAGGAATACCATCTTCCTATAAGGTTGGCTTGTGGTTTTGGCATGCCAGCACTACGCTGGCGTGCCAATTCCTATCAATAACCCGATAAAATCAGCCAATTTCACTGTACGACCACGAAAGAACTAAACCCGAAGCTTTATCTCGCACCAGTTGTTTCTGACCTGAATATTTCAGCCGGGATAAATTGCCAACAAATATTGGTGCCCGTTGAGAGGCATCAAGCATCTGGCTGATGTGTTTCGGTGCGTGAACATGTACTAGAAGTAACCAGGCTGTTAATCCAGATATTAGCTACCCGTTGCTGCAGGTGATATCCAGCGTACAGGAAACAGCATCGACTCAGCCTCGCACATAACGAAAAAACTCCATATGCAGCGGCCAGCCACTCTCATCGACCACAGTCACTGACCACTCGCCAACCTGACCAGGTTCGATAGCGACCCTTGAATAAACCCGCCAACGCGGACCGCCCACTTCGAACGTCTTGACTAAAACCAGACGTCCCTGATATTTCCAGCGGTGTGAGACCTTGCGCCCCTGAAGGTGCCTGAGATCCGTAAAGAAATATAGTTGATTTGCGGGTGATCTCAGCAACACGACTTCATCCACTGGCTCGCGGTTTCTGATAGCTGTGGCAAACTGGGCCCGCGCCACCTGCCAGTTTGGATCGGGAATAGCAGATTCTTCGGCTTGCGCAGGCAAGCCTAGAATCAGCACTAACCAGGCCCATCGAAACATCAGTCTTCCTCCCTCGAATTTTTTTGTACGATTTATTCGTCTGGCCGGGCGAGCCTGACTCGACACTTCCGTCAATTGGCTCTCGGATCTGGCAGGCATCTGTCACATATGCTGTAAATGCAGTTACAAGCAAGGTGACATCATGATCGTACAGCATGCCGATAAGGCAAATAAAGCGCCGCGCAGCATCGTCATGATTCTCGCCCTCATCGGTGAGTCGCCAGCCGGGTTGTGAAGAACGAGGGCGAGATTATTGCTTTCCAAACGGGCATGAACAGTATCTCAATGGTTATGTGTGAAGACAGGCTAAATTGATTCCCGTGACTGTTGTCCCGGAGACCGCCAGGTGGTGACTATATGACCTCGGAGCCTGTAAACTTGTGTACGACGACTGCCTTGCGGGTGTAGTTCAATGGTAGAACCTCAGCTTCCCAAGCTGATGACGTGGGTTCGATTCCCATCACCCGCTCCATTCACGCACAGGAGCCCTGAAACGAGCACTTATTGTCCCCGGTCGCCTCTGGGGGCGGGTCTCCAGCACAATATTCCCCTCACTGGTATCCCGGTAGTCTGATTCGATCCTGTATTGCATCGACGGGGCCGGGTCTAACGCCGGCCATCCTCGCGGACTGCCCAGCGAATTTCAGACAGGCATTCCTGTGCCTAATCCTACCCATTCCCATGGCAAATCTAATACCCCTATAAATAGAAACATATAGTAATTTAATAAAACAGTTATATACTTATCATTACCGGTTCGATACAGCGTGTTGAACGGGTGTTTGACCCGAGCATCAGGGTGACCTGATAAACACCAGATAATCTGAACTGTGGTGTGTCGGGTGTTGGGAATCACCGTCTATCGGTTGATAGTTACTTTATTATTCAGGTAGATAAAGGAGAAATAGCATGTGCGATGGATGCGTAAAATTGTTAGCAGGTTATCTGATCCTGGTCCTCGCCTTCGGGACGGTGATCTATTTTCAGGTAATTAGCTGATTACTATAAAAGTAATATATTTATTTACTAAATAAGTAATAAGTAATCTGCTGTTCGTGTACGGCCTGCCAGTGGGTCGGTGAAATTTTTTAACTTATATCAATCAATTTTAACGGAGACACTTATCATGAAAAAATTAGCGGGTGTGATATCCGCCGCCACGCTGGTAGTTGCTTCGGCTTCTGCTTCAGCCTGGTGGGGAAATGACGGCTTCTGGGGAAATGACGGCTGGGGCGACGGTCACTTCGATGGCGGTTTCAGCATGGGCTTCAGCGGTCACGGTCGTGGTCGAGGTTATGGCCGCGGCTACGGGTATGACTATCCGTACTACGGCTATGGTCCTTATGGCTACGGTGTAGCCCCTTATGGTTACGGCGCGCCCGCGGTTGACGTGGTGCCGGCCGAAACGACTGTCCAGGTTCCGCTTCAGTCCAGTGTCGTGACCCCGGTTCAGCCGACCTATGTTGCCCCGGTGCAGCCGACATTCGAACTGACCGAAGAGCAGCGCCAGGCGATGGCCGATCAGCAGGCCAAGGCCGTCGAGCACATGCAGAATGCACAGCGTCAGGCTGCCGAGTTCCATGCGGCCCAGTTTGCTCCGATCGCCGAGATGGAGCGTGAGATGATTGAGCAGCGCAATGCCGATATGCTGGAGATGCAGAAGCACATGCAGGAGATGCAGACCGAGATGCAGGAGTCCATACAGCAGCATCCGGCCATGGGTTTCGAGCGTCCGGTCTTCGGTTTTGACCGTACCCTGGATGCCGACCGTGATGCCTACCTGCAGGAAGTCGAGGTTCGCAGGGAAGAGTCACGCAAGGCAGCAGAGCAGCGTCGTCTCGAGGCCGAGGAGCGTTTCAAGGCTCGCCGTCTGGAGCGTACCAACCGGGGCAAGGCCGACACCTGCGCCTAAGCTGTAACAAATCTTTACACTGTACCGTGTCAGGTACAGGGCCCTACCCGGAAAGGGGTGCGTGGTTTAATCACGCACCCCTTTTCTTTTTGCCGCCTTCAACCAATTAGGAAACAGGGATATGAGTTACTATACTGGGCTTATCGTCTTATACGCCTGCAGACACAAGGACAGGGATCATGGGAAAGCTGATTAAAATCATTCTGGGTCTGGTGGGAGTCATCATCCTGCTGGTCGTCGTACTTGCCATCGCACTGCCATTCCTGGTCGACCCCAATGACTACAAGGACCGGATTGCCACGCTGGTGGAGGAGAAGACCGGCCGCACCCTGGCGATCGAAGGTGATATCGGCCTGTCGGTGTTTCCCTGGCTGGGACTCGACATCGGTCCCACACGCCTCAGCAATGCGGAAGGCTTCGGTGAACAGCCGATGGCCAGCATGGAAAAGGTCCAGGTACGGGTCAAGCTGGTGCCGCTGCTGAGCAAGCAACTTGAAATGGACACCGTGAAACTGGATGGCCTGCGTCTGCGGCTGGGCAAGGATGCCAGCGGCCGGAACAACTGGCAGGACCTGCAGGGTGAACCAGTGGCCGAGAAAGAAGCCGAGGCCCCGGGCACCGCACTGGCCGGACTGGCCATCGGCGGGGTGCAGGTGACTGATGCCGAAGTCCTCTGGGAGGACAAGGCAGCCGGGAGCCGCTATGTCATCGATGACCTGGCGTTCAGCACCGGCGCCATCGAGCCCGGTAAGGCCTTCGATCTCGATCTGCAATTCCTGGTCGAGTCCACTGAGCCGGCTATGGCCGGCCACTTTGACCTGCAGGGTGAGGTACTGGTCGCATCATCGCTGCAGGCCGTGGATATCAACGGGACCTCTCTCAAGCTCGACCTGAAAGGCGCCGGTATTCCCGGGGAGCAGATAGACCTGGCGCTGGCTACGGATATTGCGCTGGACCTGGAGGCGCAGACGCTCAACATGCCCCAGCTGATCGTAGAAACCCTGGGACTGAAGCTCACGGGCAACGCCAGCGGGTCGGCGATTGGCGGGGATGACCCGCGCTTCAAGGGCACCCTGGCGATTGACGAATTCGTCCCGCGGAAGGTCATCAAGGCGCTTGGCCAGGCCGTACCGGAGACCGCGGACGCTGCGGTGCTGGGCAAGGCAGGTGCCCGCCTGGACTGGGAGGCCTCGACCCGTCATGCGGCGGCCACCTCCCTGAAATTCCAGCTCGATGACACCACGCTGAATGGCAGTGTGCGCATCGACGAGTTCAGCAAGCCGGCCATCGGTTTCAAGCTGCAGGCCGACCAGCTCGACCTGGACCGCTATTTACCGCCGCCGAGCGAGGATTCCAAGGCAGTCGCCGCCACCCCGGCCGCGGCAGCCGCTGGCGGTGCAGGTGCCTTGCCGGTCGATGCCCTGCGTGGGCTGAACCTGTCGGGAACCCTGAAGCTGGCCAGTCTCAAGGCCTACAACCTGCGTTCCACGGACATCGAGTTCACCGTCAAGGCAAACAACGGCCTGCTGCGCATCAATCCGGCCGGCGCGAAGATGTACGGCGGCCAATACCGCGGTGACATTACCGTGGACGCACGCAAGGACACCCCGGTGCTGTCTCTGAACGAAAAGGTCAGTGGGGTGCAGGCCGGGCCGTTGCTGAAGGACCTGACCGGGGACGACAAACTGCTGGGCACGGCCAATCTGCAGGCCACGCTGAAGGGCCGCGGCGCCACCCCGGAACAGCTGCGCCAGACGCTCAACGGCAATGCCGCGTTCGCCTTCACGGACGGTGCCGTCAAGGGCGTGAATATCGCCTCCCTGATTCGCAACGCCCAGGCCAAGCTCAAGGGGCAGCCGATCCCGTCAGACAACCTGCCCAACCAGACCGACTTTGCCGAGCTGCGCGGCACGGCGACCGTGACCAATGGCGTGGTCAGGAACAATGACCTGTCGCTGCAGTCCCCGTTGCTGCGGGTCACTGGTGAGGGCGAGGTCAGCCTGCCGGAGGAGACCATCGACTACCTGCTGACGACCAAGATTGTGGGCAGCATCGAGGGGCAGGGCGGCAAGGGACTGGCCGAACTCAAGGGTGTGGCCATACCGGTGCGTATCGGTGGCACCTTCAGCAAACCGAGCTACACCCCGGATATCGGCGCGGCCCTGAGCGAGGGGGCCAAGGCCAAGGTCGAGGAGAAGGTCGAAGAGAAGAAAGAAGAACTCAAGCAGAAGGTCGAAGACAAGCTGCAAGACAAGCTGAAGGGACTGTTCAAGTAAGGTAACGGCCGGTGCGTCGTCTCGTCTGGTGTCTGCTGGGTGTGCCCCTGGCCGCCCTGGCCGGCGAGATCCTCGATTCATCCGCGAACCTGGATG
Organism: uncultured Ectothiorhodospiraceae bacterium; assembly: GCA_947259415.1. Lineage (GTDB taxonomy): Bacteria > Pseudomonadota > Gammaproteobacteria > UBA9214 > UBA9214 > CAMYJZ01. The sequence continues at coordinate 51,228 of CAMYMI010000015.1, forward strand.
ATGGTGTCTACACGCTGACATTGACAGCCCGGATCGATGCGCCGCCGGCGATCGTGCAGCAGCTGATCACTGACTACGACCGGCTCAGCGAGATCAATTCTTCGCTGACAGAGAGTCGTGTGGTAATGGAACACAGCCCGGTAAAGCACCGGGTCCATACCGTCATCCAGGCCTGCATCCTGTTTTTCTGCCGCAGCGTCACCCAGGTGCAGGACATCACCCGGGACACTAACGGGCATATCGAGGCCCTCATCCTGCCGGCGCTGAGTGACTTCCGGCAGGGTTCCGCGCGCTGGGACCTGGATGCAACGGGTAACGGGACCACCATGCACTTCAGCACGAGCCTGGAACCTTCATTCTGGGTGCCACCGCTGATCGGTCCCTGGCTGTTCGAGCACCAGTTGATCAGGGAAGTCAGGGAAAGCACCGCGATCATGGAGTCGCGTGCCCGGGAGGCAGGCGCACCGTGAGCACGGCGGATTTCAGTACCTCGGTGCTGGAGTGGTTTGAGCGGCACGGACGCACCGACCTGCCCTGGCAGATCAATCCGACTCCCTACCGGGTGTGGGTCTCCGAGATCATGCTGCAGCAGACCCAGGTGGCCACGGTGATTCCCTACTACGAGCGCTTCATGGCACGCTTCCCGGATGTCCAGGCCCTGGCCGGGGCGGCACAGGACCAGGTGTTGCACCACTGGTCAGGCCTGGGCTATTACGCCCGTGCCCGTAATCTGCACGCCGCCGCGCAGGTCATCTGCGACCGGCATGAGGGTCGGTTCCCTGACGACTTCGAGGCCTTGCTGACCCTGCCCGGCATTGGTCGTTCCACCGCCGGTGCCATCCTGGCGCTCGCGGCCGGGCAGCGGCATTCCATTCTCGATGGTAACGTCAAGCGCGTGCTGGCACGCTACCACGCGCTTGAGGGTTGGCCGGGGCAGGCCGCGGTGCAAAGGACCCTGTGGACATTGGCGGAGCAGTACACACCAAGCACGCAGGTGACGGCCTATACACAGGCCATGATGGACCTGGGCGCCACCGTTTGCACCCGTGCAAACCCGTCCTGCGGCCTGTGCCCACTGCAGTTGGATTGCAGGGCGCGGTCCAACAAACGCCAGGGCGACTATCCTTCACCGCGCCCGCGCAAACAGCTGCCGCTGCGCAAGACCCGCATGCTGCTGCTACGTAATGCGGCCGGCGAGGTTCTGCTGGAGAGGCGTCCCCCGGCCGGGATCTGGGGTGGCCTGTGGAGCTTTCCCGAGCTGTCGCCCGACGAGGTACAAGAGAACGGTTGCCTGGAGCGGCTGGGGTGCCATGTACGGCTGGTCGATGAATGGGGCGTCATCAGGCACACCTTCAGCCATTTCAGGCTGCAGATCACACCAGTGCTGGCGATCACCGATGAGCATCCCGACGCGGTCATGGAAGGAGGCGACCGGCTCTGGTATAAACCGGATTCCCCGGATGAACTGGGTTTCGCAGCACCGGTGGAACGCCTGCTGCGACGTATCAATGAATTACAATGAATGAGGAAGTGGTATGACTCGAATGGTGCAGTGCGTGAAGCTGGGTAAACAGGCCGAGGGGCTGGATGCGCCGACCTATCCCGGTGAACTGGGGCAGCGGATTTTCGAAAACGTCTCCAAGGAGGCCTGGCAGCAGTGGCTGCGCCACCAGACCATGCTTATCAACGAGCACCGGATCTCACCGATCGATCCCAAGGCGCGCAAGTTCCTCGAAGAGGAAATGGAGAAATTCTTTTTCGGTGGCGGCTCGGAACTCCCCGGTGGATTTGTTGCGCCGGACAAGTCCTAGCTATAGAGGAGAGATTCCTTTCTCTGTAAGATGATTAGGCATCCCAGGGCATTTAGGGAGCTGATCTTTCCTGCCATGTGATTCCAGTGCCCGGACCCATTGCAAGCCTGGTCGCTTGTTGTTTGACCATTTTGAAAAACAATGTTGTTTTAACTTTCCTACAGCAGGCGGTTTAAATGAAAGGTATTATCCTCGCCGGCGGCAGCGGTACGCGTCTTTATCCACTGACGCTCGCGGTCAGCAAGCAGCTTATGCCGGTGTATGACAAGCCGCTGATCTATTACCCCTTGTCCACCCTGATGCTGGCAGGCATTCGGGAAATACTGGTCATTTCGACGCCCCAGGACCTGCCCAATTTCCGCCATCTGCTGGGTGACGGCAGCCAGTTCGGTCTGGATCTGCACTATGCAGAACAGGCTACACCGGGCGGGCTTGCCGAGGCCTTCATCATTGGCCGAGAATTCATCGGTGGCCAGCCGTCCTGCCTGATCCTGGGTGACAACATCTTCTATGGTCACGGTCTGGCCAGGTTGCTGCAGCAGGCGGCTGCACTGACCCGGGGTGCAACGGTGTTCGCCTACCGGGTGCGCGAGCCGGAGCGCTATGGGGTGGTGGAGTTCAACCCGGATGGCCAGGTGTTGAGCATTGAGGAGAAACCGGCCCGTCCGCGGTCGAAATACGCTATCACTGGCCTGTATTTCTACGACCCGCAGGTGGTTGATATCGCAGCCGGCCTGACACCATCCGCGCGCGGTGAACTCGAAATAACCGATGTCAACCGGGCCTATCTCGAACAGAATACCCTGAACGTCGAAGTGCTCGGGCGAGGTGCCGCGTGGCTGGATACCGGCACACACGAGTCACTATTGCAGGCCTCGAACTATATCGAGGCCATCGAGCAGCGCCAGGGACTGAAGGTGTCATGCGTGGAGGAAATCGCCTACCGTATGGGTTATATCTCGGCTGCCCAGCTCAAACAGCTGGCCAAACCGTTGAGCAGCAGTGGCTATGGCCAGTACCTGCTGGACCTCCTCGACGAAGATTTATCACGCTAATGAAAGTTATTCCCTCGGACCATCCGGAGGTGCTGATCATCGAGCCGGATGTCTTCCCGGATGCACGCGGCTTCTTCATGGAATCGTTTCATGCAGCAAAGTACCGGGCGCAGGGCCTGCCCGAGACCTTTGTTCAGGATAACCACTCGCGTTCAAGCCGAGGGGTGTTGCGTGGGCTGCATTACCAGCTCGAACATCCACAGGGGAAACTGGTGTGGGTGGTGACCGGTGAGGTCTTCGATGTGGCTGTGGACATTCGCAGGGGCTCCCCGTTTTTCGGTCAGTGGACCGGGGCGGTGCTGTCGGAAGAGAACCAGCTGCGGATGTACATCCCTCCGGGTTTTGCCCATGGCTTCTGTACCCTGAGTGAACAGGCCGACTTCCTCTACAAGTGCACCGACTTTTATGCGCCGAACGATGAATACGGTATTGCCTGGGATGATCCGGCGATCGGTATCCAGTGGCCGGCACTGGAGTATGCATTATCCGAGAGGGATCTGTGCAACCCGGTGCTGAGCGAAGCGGGTGCGCATCTGCCGCAATACCGGGTCGACTGATGCGGGTACTGGTGACCGGTGGAAACGGCCAGCTGGGTACCGAGGTCGTCAGGGAATTTAACCGTCTCGGCCACGAGGTCCTGGCGCCGCTTCCCGAGGAGCTGGATTTTCTCGATCCAGACACCCTTGCAGCCAAGGCAACTACCCTGCAGGTCGACTGGGTGGTGAATTGTGCCGCCTACACCCACGTGGACCGTGCCGAGAGCGAACCCGAACAAGCCTTTACCATCAACCGTGACAGTGCCGGCAGTTTGGCCTCAGTTGCGGCAGAAACCGGTGGCCGCCTATTGCATGTATCGACCGATTTCGTTTTTGACGGGAAGCAGTCCCGGCCGTACCGTGAGGATGACGAACCCGCTCCACTGAGTGTCTACGGGCACAGCAAATGGGAAGGCGACAAGGCCGTGCTGGCCGCCTTGCCGGCGGCCATTATCCTGCGCACGGCCTGGGTGTACGGTGTATACGGCCAAAACTTTGTCAAAACCATGTTACGACTCGCTGGAGAAGGTAAACCGCTGCGGGTGGTGGATGACCAGATCGGTACGCCTACCTGGACGGCCGACATCGTGCAGGCGATGGTGGCGCTGGTTGAAGCCGATGCATCCGGGTTGTTTCATTACACCAGTGCGGGTGAGACCTCATGGTGCGGATTTGCGCGCGCTATTCTGGCGGAAGCGATACAGCTCGGTTTTGAGATAAAGACCCGGTCGGTCGAGGCAATACCGACGTCCGAGTACCCCCTGCCGGCAACGAGGCCGCACTATTCCGTGCTAGATACCCGCAAGATCCAACCTTATCTGGCATCACCCATCCCGCCGTGGCGTGATAGCCTCATCAAGATGCTGAAGGAGTTACAGGCATGCGCAGATTGCTGGTAACAGGTGGTGCCGGTTTCATCGGTTCAAATTTTATTCGCTACTGGGTAAGCCGGTATCCGGATGACCGGGTCGTCAACCTCGATGCCCTGACCTATGCCGGTAATCTCGAAAACCTGAGCGATATCGAATCGGAAGCAGGCTATCGCTTTGTGCGCGGAGATATCACCGACCGTGTCACAGTTCGAGGCCTGCTGGAAGAAGAGGAGATCGATACCGTGGTCAATTTCGCGGCTGAATCCCACGTTGACCGTTCCATTCTGGGGCCCGATGCCTTTATCAGGACCAATGTGCAGGGCACCTTCACGCTGCTCGAGGCGACGAGGTCAGTGTGGAAGGATTTCTCAGCGGCACAGCGTTTCCTGCACGTATCCACCGATGAGGTCTATGGCAGCCTGGCGCCCGATGAGGCACCGTTCACCGAAACGCACGGCTACGCGCCCAACAGTCCTTACTCGGCCTCGAAGGCGGCCTCGGACCACCTGGTGCGCGCCTACCACCAGACCTATGGCATGCCGGTAGTGACCACCAACTGCTCGAACAACTACGGCCCCTATCAGTTTCCCGAGAAACTGATCCCGCTGGTGCTCCTGAACGCACTCGAGGGCAAGCCGATTCCGGTGTACGGTGATGGCATGAACGTGCGTGACTGGCTGTATGTCGAAGACCACTGCCGCGGCATCGAAGTCGTCATCAACGATGGCATAACCGGTCAGGTGTATAACATTGGTGGTGAAAACGAGTGGTATAACATCGATATCGTCAAGCTGATTTGCAACCGGCTCGATGAACTGCAGCCGGGTACGGCTCCGTACCGGGACCAGATCACCTTCGTCAAGGACCGGCCTGGCCACGATCGGCGTTATGCGATCGATTCAGGAAAGATGCGCGATGAGCTGGGCTGGACGCCGGCGCATGATTTTGCATCCGGAATCGAACGGACTATTCGCTGGTATTTGGAGCACCGCGAATGGTGTGACCGGGTACGCAGCGGGGAATACCAGCACTATTATGAGCAACAGTACGGCCAACCAGCCGATTAGACGTTAATTCTGTTGAAAATCAGGTGATAATCACGTCCACCGCTTGACTCGCCGGAGGTCTGCCGGTTTAATACACAGCCCCGGCCAGGTAGCTCAGTTGGTAGAGCAGGGGACTGAAAATCCCCGTGTCGGCAGTTCGATTCTGTCCCTGGCCACCATATTTATCAACGAGATAAAAGTTTTCTTCTGTTAATCCCCGTGTCACTCGGTACACTTTCGGTACACCCGTACGGAAGACGATGTGGCAGCGATCACCAAAACACCCTCGAACACCTGGAAGGCGATCATCCGCAAGCGCGGCTGGCCGACGACGATCAAGACGTTCCGCACCAAACGCGATGCTGAGGACTGGGCGCGCGGCACCGAGGACGAAATGGTGCGTGGTGTCTACATCAACCGCGCCGGCGCCGAGAAGCTGTTGCTGGAGAAGGCACTGGACCGCTACCTAGCCGAAGTCTCCGCCAGCAAGCGGGAGAGCACGGCTTACGCGGAGAGCCACAAGGCGAAGGCACTGAAGAAGAAGTTCGGTGCCTACAGCCTGGCCGCCATCACCCCGGACCTGGTGGCCGAATACCGCGACGAGCGGCTGGCCGCCGGCAAGTCCGCCAGCACGGTGCGCCTCGAACTCTCCCTGCTCTCGCACCTGTTCACCATCGCCATCAAGGAATGGCGCGTGGGGCTGTTCTATAACCCAGTGGCCAACATCCGCAAGCCGGCACCGGCCAAGGGCCGTGACCGCCGCCTGAGCGCGGACGAGGAGAAGGCCCTGTTCAAGGCCTGCGACAAGCATTCCAATCCCATGCTCGGCTGGATTGCCCGCATTGCGCTCTACACCGGCATGCGCGCCGGCGAGATCAACCTCAGTGAAACAAAGAACGGCTCCCCCAGAACCGTCCCTTTGACCAAAAAAGCTGAAAATATTTTTCGCATGGCGCTAAGCAATCCGGTGCGCCCCTTCGACACCGATCTGATCTTCTTCGGCGAGCCCGGCCGTGACAAGGTGCGCCGGCCGTATGAATTCCGCCCCGCCTGGCACCGCACCCTGAAAGATGCCGGCATCAAGGGCCTGCGCTTCCATGACCTGCGCCACGAAGCGGTCTCGCGCCTGGTCGAGGCCGGCCTCGGTGACCAGGAGGTCGCCGCCATCTCCGGTCATAAGTCCATGCAGATGTTGAAGCGCTACACCCACTTGCGGGCGGAGGATCTGGTGGCGAGGCTGGATCAGGTGATGGGTTGATAT